>NZ_CAHJXN010000003.1:0-37500 GCF_903645285.1 Streptococcus thalassemiae
TAGTGGGTCGCGAACAAGAATATGAGGCAAACTACTCTCATTTGATGGAGTTATATCAGACAAAAAATTTTGAGCATCAAGAGTTTTTATTTGGCTACATCAGAGTTCGTTACAACTACGCTCACTATCTAGTGTCAAAGGAAAAATATAACGAAGCCATCCAAGAAGCTCTTGAGACGATTGAACTCTGTAAACAAAGACAGACAAGCTACCAACTGGCTCCCCTACTTATTCTTGTAGGAAATGCTGGGGCCAAATTTCTAGACAAAGAACAAGTCAAAAATTATTATATAGAAGCAAGAGAGTTATGTAAGATTTATAACAATCCTTTAATGTTGATGAAGATAGAAAATTATTTGAAGGAATTAGATACTGTTTAGTTAATCTTGACATTATAGTTTTTCTAAAACGTTAAATAACCTGTAAGGCTGATAGTGAAATGAATACTATCAGCCTTATTTCAAATTTATATTCTTCCAAAATCTCTTCAAACCACGTCAGCTCTTTGATTTTCATTGAGTATTAGTCTCTGGTGTTTGTTTAGCGTCTTAAAGAGACATTTGAGAAGATTAGAAACAGTTCTCTCTTTTCTCCTAGTATAATGATTGGTAGGAAGGGAGAGAAAAGATGAAATCAATGAGAATCTTATTTTTGTTAGCTTTAATTCAAATCAGTTTGAGTAGCTGTTTCCTATGGAAAGAATGCATCTTGTCCTTTAAACAAAGTACAGCTTTTTTCATCGGAAGTATGGTCTTCGTTTCAGGAATCTGTGCTGGAGTAAATTATCTTTATACCCGTAAGCAAGAAGTCCATAGTGTCCTAGCCAGTAAGCAGTCAGTGAAGCTTTTTTACAGTATCCTGCTCTTAATTAATTTGTTAGGAGCTGTTCTTGTCCTGTCAGATAACTTGTTCATCAAAAATACGCTGCAGCAAGAATTAGTTGACTTTTTATTGCCATCCTTTTTCTTTCTATTTGGGCTAGATTTGCTGATTTTTTTACCCTTAAAAAAATACATGCGTGATTTGCTTGCTATGCTAGATAGAAAAAAGACAGTGTTGGTGACTATTTTAGCAACACTTCTCTTCTTAAGAAATCCAATGACCATTGTCTCTCTTTTGATTTATATTGGACTGGGTTTGTTTTTTGCAGCCTATCTTGTCCCAAATTCGGTTAAGAAGGAAGTTTCCTTTTATGGTCATATTTTCCGAGATCTTGTATTGGTCATTGCTACGCTCATTTTCTTTTAGAGAAAGCTTGTTTTTATGGATGTTATGATGGTAATACTCTTCAAAAATCTCTTCAAACTACGTCAGCTCTATCTGCAATCTCAAAACAGTATTTTGAGCAGCCTGCGGCTAGCTTCCTAGTTTGCTCTTTGATTTTCATTGAGTATAAGTTTAGCAGGAAAATAGACACAAAAGAAAAGTTTTTGGTATAATAAGAATATGTACACAAAAAATGAAGAAGAGCTACAAGCCTTAGGGGAGCGTTTGGGCCATTTATTAGAAAAGAATGATGTTTTAATCTTAACTGGAGAACTGGGCGCAGGTAAAACGACCTTTACTAAAGGACTTGCAAAGGGATTACAGATTTCCCAGATGATTAAAAGTCCAACCTATACTATCGTAAGAGAGTATGAAGGCAGACTGCCACTTTATCACCTAGATGTTTATCGTATTGAAGGAGATGCGGATTCTATTGATTTAGATGAATTTCTCTTTGGTGGCGGGGTGACTGTTATTGAGTGGGGCAATCTCTTAGGAGATGCCTTACCCGATACTTATTTAGAATTGGAAATTCTAAAAGAAGAAGACGGTCGCAGATTACATTTCCAAGCAAAGGGGTTGCGTGCAGAAAAACTCTTAGAGGAGCTTCAACATGGAGTATGAATTGCTCATTAGGGAAGCAGAGCCTAAAGATGCAGCTGAATTAGTGGCTTTTTTAAATCGTGTCAGTGTAGAAACAGATTTTACCAGCTTAGACGGAGATGGTATTCTCTTGACCAGTGAGGAGATGGGAATATTCCTCAACAAGCAAGCTAGTTCGGACAATCAGATAATCTTACTTGCCTTGCTGAATGATGAAATTGCTGGTATTGTAAATATTACAGCTGACCAGCGTAAGAGAGTCCGTCATATTGGAGATCTCTTCATTGTGATTGGAAAAAGATATTGGAATAATGGATTGGGAAGTTTGTTGCTAGAAGAAGCGATAGAGTGGGCACAAGCAAGTGGCATTCTGCGTCGTCTCCAACTGACTGTCCAAACTCGTAATCAGGCTGCAGTTCATCTTTATCAAAAGCATGGCTTTGTCATTGAAGGTCGCCAAGAGCGTGGAGCATATATAGAAGAAGGGAAATTTATCGATATTTACTTGATGGGTAAACTGATCGATTAGTAGAAATATGGTTAAAAAAATTATTGGAATGGTGCTAGCTTTACTTTCTGTAACTGTAGTAGGAGCAGGTATTTTTGCTTATACTATTTATCAACAAGGGACAGAAACCTTAGCTAAAACCTATAAAAAAATCGGCGAAGAAACCAAGGTTATTGAAGCGACTGAACCTCTAACCATTCTGTTAATGGGAGTGGACACCGGAAATGCTGAACGAACTGAAACTTGGGTCGGTAGAAGTGATAGCATGATCTTGATGACAGTGAATCCTAAAACGAAAAAAACAACGATGATGAGTTTAGAGCGGGATATTCTGACCCGCATTGAATCAGGGAATGGTCAGGCTCATGAAGCGAAACTGAATTCAGCATATGCAGATGGTGGAGCAGAGCTTGCTATAGAAACTATTCAAAAAATGATGAATATCCATATTGATCGCTATGTGATGGTCAATATGAAAGGGTTACAAAAACTAGTGGATGCAGTAGGTGGTATTACAGTCAATAATACCCTAGGTTTCCCAATTTCTATCAGTGACCAAGAAGAATTTAATACCATTTCTATCGGTGTTGGGGAGCAACATATTGGGGGAGAAGAAGCCCTAGTCTATGCACGAATGCGTTACCAAGATCCTGAGGGAGATTATGGTCGTCAAAAACGTCAACGTGAAGTTATTCAAAAAGTCATGGAAAAAGCTCTCAGTTTAAATAGCGTTGGTCATTATCAAGAGATTCTAAAAGCTTTGAGTGACAATATGCAGACCAATATTGATTTGTCTGCAAAAAGTATCCCTAACTTGCTAGGCTATAAAGATTCATTTAAAACCATTGAAACTCAGCAGTTGCAGGGTGAAGGAGAGATGCTTCAAGGTGTTTCTTACCAGATTGTTTCGAGAGCCCATATGTTGGAAATGCAAAATCTACTCCGACGTTCTTTGGGACAAGAAGAAGTCACTCAGCTTGAAACCAATGCGGTCTTATTTGAAGATTTATTTGGCAGAGCCCCTGTTGGTGATGAAGATAATTAACTTTTGATACAAATAAAAAATCAATCGTAGGAAAATTCCTGCGATTTTTTCAAAAAAATACGAATAGATAGGTAGGAGGAAACATGAAAGCAGAAATCATTGCTGTTGGAACAGAGATTTTGACAGGACAGATTGTCAATACCAATGCTCAGTTTTTATCGGAAAAACTAGCAGAGATTGGGGTAGATGTTTATTTTCAGACGGCTGTAGGAGACAATGAAGCTCGTCTCTTGTCTTTACTTGAGATTGCCAGTCAACGTAGCAGTCTGGTGATTTTGGCAGGCGGTTTGGGACCAACTGAGGACGATTTGACCAAACAAACCCTAGCTAAATTTTTAGGGAAAGAATTAGTCTTCGATCCTCAGGCACAAGAAAAGTTAGATGTCTTTTTTGCCCAGAGACCAGACTATGCCCGAACACCGAATAACGAAAGACAAGCCCAAATTGTAGAAGGGGCGACTCCACTGCCCAACGAAACAGGACTGGCTGTGGGAGGAATATTGGAAGTCGATGGAGTGACCTACGTTGTCCTTCCAGGTCCACCAAGTGAATTGAAACCCATGGTCTTAAACCACCTTCTACCCAAGTTAATGACAGGGAGCAAGTTGTATTCTCGAGTTCTTCGTTTCTTTGGAATTGGCGAGAGCCAGCTGGTTACGATTTTGGCTGATTTGATTGATAATCAAACCGATCCTACCTTGGCACCTTATGCTAAGACAGGAGAAGTCACTCTGCGCCTGTCAACAAAGGCTAGCAGTCAAGAAAAGGCAAATCAGGCGCTGGATATCTTGGAAAATCAAATCTTGGATTACCAGACTTTCGAAGGAATTCCTTTACGAGACCTCTGTTATGGTTATGGAGAGGAGGCTAGCTTGGCTAGCATTGTGATAGAAGAACTGAAAAAACAAGGGAAAACTATCACGGCTGCAGAGAGTTTGACGGCTGGTCTTTTCCAAGCTAGAGTAGCGGATTTTTCGGGTGCTTCAAGTATATTTAAGGGTGGTTTTGTAACCTATAGCTTGGAGGAAAAATCAAAAATGTTGGATATTCCTGCCAAGGATTTGGAAGCACATGGTGTGGTATCTGAATTTACAGCCCAGAAGATGGCTGAGCAGGCACGAATCAAGACCCAGTCTGATTTTGGCCTTAGTTTGACTGGAGTGGCAGGGCCAGACAGTCTAGAAGGGCACCCAGCTGGGACAGTCTTCATAGGCTTGGCTCAAGAGCATGGAACTAAGGTCATAAAGGTGAATATTGGAGGTAGAAGTCGAGCAGATGTACGCCACATTGCGGTTATGCATGCCTTTAACCTAGTTCGCAAGGCTTTATTAAGTGACTAACTTTTGATATAATAGTAGATAGGTCTAAGGACCATTAGAATGTAGGAGAATAGAATGGCGAAAAAACCAAAAAAATTAGATGAAATTTCAAAAAAATTTGGGGCAGAACGTGAAAAAGCCTTGAATGACGCTCTTAAATTGATTGAGAAAGACTTTGGTAAAGGATCAATCATGCGTTTGGGTGAACGTGCCGAGCAAAAGGTGCAAGTGATGAGCTCAGGTTCTTTGGCTCTTGACATTGCCCTTGGTTCAGGTGGTTATCCTAAGGGACGTATCATCGAAATCTATGGACCAGAGTCATCTGGTAAGACAACGGTTGCCCTTCATGCAGTTGCGCAAGCGCAAAAAGAAGGTGGGATTGCAGCCTTTATTGATGCGGAACATGCCCTTGATCCAGCTTATGCTGCGGCTCTTGGTGTCAATATTGACGAATTGCTCTTGTCTCAACCAGACTCAGGAGAGCAAGGTCTTGAGATTGCAGGAAAATTGATTGATTCAGGTGCAGTTGACCTTGTCGTGGTCGACTCAGTTGCGGCCCTTGTCCCTCGTGCGGAAATTGATGGCGATATCGGAGATAGCCACGTTGGTTTGCAGGCTCGTATGATGAGCCAGGCTATGCGTAAGCTCGGTGCTTCTATCAATAAAACCAAAACAATTGCCATCTTTATCAACCAATTGCGTGAAAAAGTTGGGGTTATGTTTGGAAATCCAGAAACAACACCTGGTGGACGTGCTCTGAAATTCTATGCTTCAGTGCGTTTGGATGTTCGTGGTAATACACAAATTAAGGGAACTGGTGACCAAAAAGAAACCAATGTCGGTAAAGAAACTAAGATTAAGGTTGTAAAAAATAAGGTAGCTCCACCATTTAAGGAAGCCGTAGTTGAAATTATGTACGGAGAAGGAATTTCTAAGACTGGTGAGCTTTTGAAGATTGCAAGCGATTTGGATATTATCAAAAAAGCAGGAGCTTGGTATTCTTACAAGGATGAAAAAATCGGTCAGGGTTCTGAGAATGCTAAGAAATATTTGGCAGAGCACCCAGAAATCTTTGATGAAATTGATAAGCAAGTCCGTTCTAAATTTGGCTTGATTGATGGAGAAGAAGCTTCTGTAGAAGGTGTTGAAGCTAAAAAAGAAGAAGCAGTTCAAGCAGATTCTGTGAATGAAGAAGTCACACTTGACTTAGGTGATGAACTTGAAATCGAAATTGAAGAATAAGCTGTTAAAGTAGTGGAGAAAATCCGCTGCTTTTTCGTTGTCTTTTTCTGGTTTTCAGCTCACGCATAGTTTGCTGTTTCTTGTGGCTCCACTAGAAAGCTGATATAATAGCCTTATGAATAAAAAACGAACAGTGGACCTGATTCATGGTCCTATTCTTCCCTCGCTTGTGAGTTTTGCCTTCCCAATCTTGCTGTCTAATATCTTTCAGCAACTCTATAACACTGCTGATGTCTTGATTGTTGGGCGTTTTCTTGGTCAAGATTCCTTGGCTGCAGTAGGGACGACAACTGCCATTTTTGACCTGATTGTAGGTTTTACTCTTGGTGTTGGCAATGGCATGGGAATTGTCATTGCTCGCTATTATGGGGCTCGAAATTTCACTAAAATAAAGGAAGCAGTAGCAGCAACTTGGATTTTAGGTGCTCTTTTGAGCATTCTAGTGATGTTGCTGGGCTTTCTTGGCTTGTATCCTCTCTTGCAATACTTAGATACTCCTGTAGAAATCCTTCCCCAGTCCTATCAATATATTTCTATGATTGTGACCTGTGTTGGTGTCAGCTTTGCTTATAATCTCTTTGCAGGCTTGTTGCGGTCCATTGGGGACAGTCTAGCTGCGCTTGGTTTTCTGATTTTCTCTGCTCTGGTTAATGTGGTTCTGGATCTCTATTTTATTACGCAACTGCAACTGGGGGTTCAATCTGCGGGCCTTGCCACCATCATTTCGCAGGGCTTATCAGCGGTTCTCTGCTTTTATTATCTCCGTAAGAGTGTGCCAGAACTTTTGCCTCAACTCAAGCATTTCAAATGGGACAAGGCCCTATACGCCGATCTCTTGGAACAAGGTTTGGCTATGGGCTTGATGAGTTCAATTGTGTCAATTGGCAGTGTGATTTTACAGTCTTCTGTTAATACCTTTGGTGCAGTGATTATTAGTGCCCAGACGGCGGCTCGACGCATTATGGCCTTCGCCCTTCTTCCCATGACCGCTATTTCTGCATCAATGACGACCTTTGCCTCTCAGAATCTTGGGGCTAAGCGACCAGACCGCATTGTTCAAGGTCTTCGAATCGGCAGTCGTTTAAGTATATCCTGGGCAGTTTTTGTTTGTATCTTCCTCTTTTTTGCTAGTCCAGCCTTGGTTTCCTTCTTGGCTAGTTCGACGGATAGCTATTTGGTAGAAAATGGTAGTCTCTACTTGCAAATCAGTTCAGCCTTTTATCCCATTTTGAGTCTCTTGTTGATTTATCGCAATTGTTTGCAGGGCTTGGGGCAAAAAGTCCTTCCGCTGGTTTCTAGCTTTATAGAACTAATCGGGAAAATCGCTTTTGTGGTCTTGATTATCCCTTGGGCAGGCTATAAGGGAGTTATTCTTTGCGAACCCCTCATCTGGGTTGCCATGACAGTTCAACTGTACTTTTCGCTTTTCCGTCACCCCTTGATAAAAGAAGGCGAGGAAATCTTGGCAACAAAAGTGTCATCATAGCTCGATTTACTGAATAAAATCTTTTTCCTCTAGTGAAAATCGAAAAAACTTGTGTTCTCCTCTTTTAGTTTGGTCTTGAAAATAGTTTAACAGACTTTTGACTTCTTTTATATGATATAATAAAGTATAGTATTTATGAAAAGGACATATAGAGACTGTAAAAATATACTTTTGAAAAGCTTTTTAGTCTGGGGTGTTATTGTAGATAGAATGCAGACCTTATCAGTCCTATTTACAGTGTCAAAATAGTGCATTTTAAAGTTCTATCTACAAGCCTAATCGTGACTAGGATTGTCTTCTTTATGAGGTATAAATAAAGGAGTTTCTAGCTCTGGATTGTAAAAAATAAGTTGTCTTAATCGATAAGGAGTAGAATATGGAAATTGATGTGAGTAAATTAAGAACAGATTTGCCTCAAGTCGGCGTGCAACCATATAGGCAAGTCCATGCCCATTCCACAGGCAACCGTAACTCAACGGTTCAAAATGAGGCTGACTACCATTACAGAAAAGATCCTGAATTGGGCTTCTTTTCTCACGTAGTCGGTAATGGTCGTGTTATGCAGGTAGGACCTGTTGATAATGGTGCCTGGGACGTTGGGGGCGGTTGGAATGCAGAAGGTTATGCACAAGTTGAACTGATTGAAAGCCATGAATCGAAAGAAGAGTTTCTGATTGACTATCGTCTCTATATCGAACTCTTGCGCAATCTAGCGGATGAAGCTGGTATACCGAAAACACTTGATACAGACGACTTGGCAGGTATCAAGACACACGAATACTGCACCAATAACCAACCCAATAATAACTCAGATCATGTTGACCCTTATCCTTATCTTGCCAAATGGGGTATTAGCCGTGAGCAATTCAAGCAGGATATTGAAAACGGCTTGACGATTGAAGCAGGATGGCAACAGAACGATACTGGCACCTGGTATGTACACTCAGATGGTTCTTATCCAAAAGATAAGTTTGAGAAAGTCAATGGTACCTGGTATTACTTTGACGGTTCAGGATATATGCTTGCAGACCGCTGGAAGAAGCACACAGACGGCAACTGGTACTGGTTTGACCAGTCAGGCGAAATGGCGACAGGCTGGAAGAAAATCGCTGAGAAGTGGTACTATTTCGATGGAGAAGGTGCTATGAAAACAGGCTGGATCAAATACAAGGAGACTTGGTACTATCTTGATAGTCAAAATGGGGACATGGTTTCTAATGCCTTTGTCAAATCAAATGATGGATGGTATTACCTTAAAGAAGATGGCACGATAGCAGAAAAACCAGAATTTACAGTCGAGCCTGAAGGCTTGATAACAGTAAAATAATAATGGAATGTCTTTCAAATCAGAACAGCGCATATTATTAGGTCTTGAAAAGCCTTAATAGTATGCGTTTTCTGGTAGAGATATTTCCTTTAATTTTTGCTACTATATTAAATAAAAATCAAAAGCAAACTAGAAAGCTATGCTCAAATAAAATCTAAATTTGACAATGTAAACCGATTGAAGCGTTTAAAGCGCAATTTATTACTGAACAAGATGGCATCATATCTGGAATAATATGCTTAAAAAGAGAAGAAAAATTGGTGCAAATTCATTTTCAGACTATCTTCGTGGAAGTGTTCATCAAAATAGACAAAAATAAATTTGGATAAATCGAACTTACTATTCAGGAGGAATATGAGCAATTCGAAGAAGAAAAGTGTCAAATTGAGCCTATAAGAGTAGAAATGACCTACATAGGGGATGAGAGAAAAGTTGTCCTTGAAGTTTCCTTGAACGATCAGTCGCATGTCAAACGATATGTAGGGTAATGTGAGAAGGGATAGCGAGTAGTTTTTGGTTATTTTATCAAAAAACTTGTATTTTATCATACTGAATGATAAAATACAAGAAAAATAGTAGAATAAAGGAAAGCTTTTCTAAAATGTGTATCTCCCCACAGGATTCGTTCTTGTGGGATTTTTTTCGTTAAAGAAAGCGATAAATATTGACTTTTTGAAAGAAAGATGTCATAATTAAGTTGGAAAAAACGTAAAAGTATCACTTTTCTCGTTATCCCGACTCCCAAAACGTCGTTAAACCGCTCGGCAATCCATGGAGACATGGACACATAGTAGTAAGCACGCTATGTGGCTTGGCAGAGCTAAAAACTGTTCCCTTGCGATAAGCCTAATAAGCACAACATAGGGAGTTAGAGAAGCCGACTCTAATCATCCACTTTGGGCAGTAGTGAGAACTGCCCCGTGCTTTTTTTATTTTGAGAAAATATGGAGTTTGTCGTTGAAATTACTTGATTGTATTTTAGATTATCAAGAGAAATTCGATGGAAAAACATGTCAAGTATCAACGAATTATAAGCATTTAGAGACTTTCGAAGTAGATTTTTGCTTGACTGATTTACATCACTTATTTGGCTTGCACAAAATCACACGAGATTATGCTAGTCAAACAATACCTGCTATTCAAGCTGGTGTTTTTATTTTGGAAGAATATAAAAATAATCCCATGTACAACGATGTTATAGAAAGGATATCTTTGTATAGTTTTATCGGTGATATCTTCTATTCTAAGATAACAAGTTGTTGTATCCTAGCCAAAGATTTATCTAAAAACACTATGAAGTTGGACGTCATATTTTTTGAGGATAGAAATAAAAGATCCGCAGTTTTAGGTTTACGAAGAGACAAAAGTGGAGTATTTAAACCAGTTACTCTACATTTTACAAGCGCTAAGAAATATGCTAAAGTTCGTAAAACAGATGTGAAAGAAATTAAATGGTTATAAAAAAACTTTTCGCAGGCTTCGGCTTGCGTTTTTTTTGTTTGATAAAATTAAAAAAATGTGCAAAAATAAGTAGAATTGAAAACAGGAAAAAACACCTCCTTTCGATTCGCCAAGCCTCTTCGCAAGGCAATGAGGGGGCGGAGAGACGCGCTCGTCAACAGAAGTATCTCATTGGAAATGTTGCTCACTTTTTTAGTGAGCTTTTTATTTAAGGAATAGGAATGAAAAATAAGAAGTTAAAATTATACTCAATGAAAATCTCTTCAAACCACGTCAGCGTCGCCTTGCAGTCTGTATCTTACTGACCAAGCTATGATGGACTTAAATAGGTGATTTGGAGCGTCCTAGTGGCTAGGAAATGCTGATCATAGTCCTTTGCTGAGGATAGGGTGTAACACTCAACTGTTGACCCAATTGATAGGAAGGGAATTACTATAAAATACTCAGGCTTCTATCATATATTTTGAAATGTTTGTGTAATCAAAATGTAACAATATTGTAATATTGGCGCAGAGGATGTTGTACATATATAAATATAGTATAACTCTCGTCTATTTGTTAAAAAATAGGCTGTATCAAAAGGTTTTATATGTCTGTGCATATATATATAATGTCGCTTTTTTCTTGTATTTCCTGATTCTATCTTATCAGCGAGAGGGTTGATTTGTATGTCAGAAATGTTACTATATAGTTGATATATTATCGTCTATCGGCTTTTTGTGCGCTTTCTAAGCTCGGAGAAAGCCTCAGGCGAGGAAAGGATTCACTTATGTTCAAGAAAAAGAATGATGGTAATGGAGAGAAAATTTTCCGTTATTCCATTCGTAAATACCATTTTGGGGCTGCTAGCGTTGCGGTTGCGGCTCTGATGTTCTTTGCAAATGGGGTGCAAGCGCAGGCACCTGCAGTATCTTCGGCAACAGCCAGTGATGTAGTTGCTGGATCTGCTGGAAATTCAGATGGGGAAGAGCCAGAGAAGGTCTCTCAGACTGAACCGTCGGCTGAGCTCCAGTCTACAGGGGAGTCAAACTCTCCAGAGACTAAAGCCGAGGATGCTAGTAAGGGGCAGGAAACAGCTGACCTTGCTCCTACCAAACCAGAGACGAAACCAGCAGCTCAAGAAACTTCTCAAGGAGGAGCAGTAAAAGAGCAAGACCAGCCCACATCTGCCACTAAAACGACAGAAGCTAAATCACTCCAAGGCAATCTGCAAGCTTTGTTGGAAAAACTAACTCTTAGCTCCATGAAAGCGCTCCACGATGAAGTGGAATCGCGTCTAGCAGCAGCTAAGGCTGTCTTAGAAAATCCAAAAGCGACGCAAGCGCAAGTTGATGAGCAAGTAAGAGCTATGGAAGAACTGACGAGCCGTGTCAATCAAGCCTTGGAGCCATCGCTACCAAAATTGATAGACTTGGGTGAAGCAAGTTCGACAAATAATAAGCTTAGCGCTCCAGATGGGGCTGTGACTGAGCAAGCAACTGGTGGAAAGCGTCGTAAAAGAGGGGGAACAATCGAGCCTGGAGCAGTTGCGAACCAAGTTAGTCCAACTGATGGAGGAAAGGAAGCAGCACCTGAAGCCAACTCTCAATCTACTCCACGAGAACTCCCAACCTACACTAATACGACAGAAGGTGAAAACGGCGTCTATGGACTAAAAGATGAATTAGAGTCTATTGTCAAACGACTTAAAGAAAATCAAGCGTCGGAAGATAAAATCCAAGCAGCAAAAGCAGCAGCTGATAAGTTCAATGAAGCCTTTTCTAAGGGTAATACCATCAGCCAAGAAGATTTTGCCGCTGCCCTAGTCGACCTGAAAAAATCCCGAGACCTTATCGAAGGAGTGCTGGAAGAAAAATATGGTGAGGAAACTACAGCTGGAGGAGTAACCCCTCAACCGCGTGATGGTGGCTACTCTGATTTTCGTAGTTCGAGAGTTACAAGAGCTGCCGAAAACTACTCTGAGGACTTTAAACGCGCTAGAGAAAGTTACTTTGAAAGGTCAGGTAACAAGGGAAACTCTCCTTATGATAAGTACACCTATGTATTCTTCTCAGACAGACGTCCGAGAAATGAAGCTACGGCAAATGTATCAGATGCTGAAAAATATATTAAAGCTACAGTAACTCGAACGGCTACTGGCTTCCATTGGCTATTTGAGGTTAATGGAGGTCATAGGATGATGCCTGGGAATACTCAGGTCTGGTTTACTATACCTTCGGGTCAAACCTTCAAAACCAATTCAGATGGCTTGACCATAACAGAAAAAAGTGGAGGAAGTACATCTACGTCTCCAAATAGTAGTAGTATTTTACATCTACTACAGCAACCCAGAACACAATTTGGTAAGGTTACTAAAGGAACCCCTCAGTCTAGTGGTGTTAATAATAGGTTTGGATTTGATCCAATGCCATCTGGAAGTCTAAACGATTTGGCAAGGAGAGGTCCTAGAGGGACTGACCCTTATGAAAGAAGGGCTGAAAGTCGGGAAAATCAAAAAATTTCAGATGAGAAGTTCAACCAAATTAACTCGAGTTCGGGAGAGTTGTATTACTTTGAATTGGCGAATAATGATAAAAAATATACGTTTTCATTTGACACTATTGGGAATAATGATATTAAAAAGTTGGACTATGCTGCTGGTTTAAGAGGGAGAGAAGGGAGAGAACTGTTTCTGGTAAACCAATGGCATAGTAGAACATATGTCGAGGCAAAAGGTGATGCCAAGGATGAAATAGAACAAGCTAAACGAGTAAAAAACGACTCTATTAGCAAGAATAAAAATTTATCCCAAGTGGAGCAAAATAGTGCCACTAGTAAAGTTGATATTTATGCACGGAATGCTACAAGAGAGATTGACAATGCCGACAGCCTTATTAAGGTGGAGGATGCCTTGAGACAGGGGTTGGAAAATATCAACGGAGTGAATCCAATCGGACGCGACAAAGCCAACGATGAGCTAGACAAAGCGAAGACAAGGCAAGACCAAACGATTGATGGCAACGATAACTTGTCAGCAGATGAGAAGAGAACAGCGAAAGAACAAGTAGCAGAAGCAGTCCGCAATGCGAAACAAGCTGTTCAGACCGCTCAAAACCAAGAAGGTGTTAACCAAGCCAAGACAAACGGTTTAAATGCCCTAGATAAAATCCTTGAAAATCTTTCTGATCGTATTAACCAAAGAAACTCATCCACACCAGGTAACGCTACCAACCAAGCTGGTTCAGATAGTAGAGGAAATACGGCTAGTCAGGGAGACAGACCAGCTCCATCTGATGATAACCGTCAAGGTGGTTCAAACAACCAAAATCAACCTACTACTCCAAGCGCTCCAGCTAATTCAGGTGATTCGACGAATCAAGCTGCTGGTCAATCTACTCAACAGAGGGAAGCAGGAAATAATTCGCCAACTTCATCGTCTTCACAAGGGTTATCTGGAAATTCTGTGACGGCTCCAGCTCGTAGCCGTAGAAGTGTAGCTTTCGCTGGAGGCGCTCAATCGAGTCAAGAGAAACAGGTTGATAAATCCGTCTTAAGAGATTTGATTCAAGACTTGGAAACTCGTTTGAAAGACTTGGATGGTATTGATCAATCTGTCATCGACGCTGCGAAGGTCATTCTCGGAGAGAGTCAAGAAGCCCTTAGAAATGCTGACTTGACAGAGGCAGGCTTGAAAGAGATGACTGCTAAGGTCAAAGAAGCACTCGAATCCTTGAAAGGTAAGCAAGCGACTAAGGATGAAGAAGAAATGAAAGAAACAAGGAAAGAGCAAGGTCATCTTCCATACGGTACCATGATTGCTAGCCTGCTCGCCCTTCTTGGTCTCCTTCTCTTCCTCATCGCTCGTCGCAAGAAAGAGTCAGAACTCAAGAAATTGACTAAGGAATTGACTAAGGTTCTGCAAGAAAGCGACCTTACAAGTGTAGATGCGAAAGTTCTCGACCAAGCACGAGAAGCTCTCGCTCAAGCAGTTGCCTTCCTAGCCAATGAGAAAGAGTCTGACCACACAGAAGATGAGTTGATTGAGAAACTCAAAGCTATTCTTGCTCAGCTAAGATAAGCAAAGTTTAGACGAGTTGGAAACTAGCTAGAATAGTGATTGAAAGAATGTTGGAAAAACTCAATTTGAGGTGAACATTTAGAAAATCTTTCTCTGATAAAACGCATAATATCAAGCTTTTTAAGGCAAGGTATTATGCGTTTTTATTATTTTGAAACTTTTTGTTCCATTCTTTTTGTGATATTTTTCCCTTATTTCACAAACATTTCATATTTGGATTTTATAATAAGTTATAGTCCAGTTTTTACTATACTTTGATATTCAAATATGTTATACTATGATTATCAAAGTAAATGAAAGGGGTTACGAACATGACGCCAGAAGAAATGTACCTGACAGATCGATTGGACGTACAGATAGCTCATTTTTTAAAGAAAAGCGTTCAACATCGTAGACGCTATAAGGTATTAAAAATAACAGAAATCGTGGCAGGTTTTCTCATAGCTGTTTTTTGTGCTATTCCTATGCCAGGTGATCGCTACCGTTTGATTTCGGTTGCCTTATCCAGTCTCGGTTTGCTGTGTGAGGGGATCCTCAATTTGTATAATGCCAAGGAACATTGGATTTCTTACCAAAAGACTGCGCAACTCCTGGAGAGAGAAAAATTCCTCTATCAATGCCAAACGGAGAAATATGCAGGAAAGACCAAGGCTTTTGCCCTATTTGTCAAGACATGCGAAGGTCTTATCTCAGAGGAAATTAACCAGTGGGAAAGTATCCAGTCAAAAGAAGTGGCAGCTAGTGCAGAAGCTCCAGGGCAAAAAGAGTAGGAGGTGGAGGAAATGTCTCAATCCAGCTACCTATTGCCCTTGCTCTGGTTAAAAAAAGAAGCCGATAAGGAAAAGATGAGCGCGACTCAGTGCCAGATATTTTTCTTTTACTATCAACTGTTTGAACTCTTATTTGCTAGAGAAAGCGACTTGAGCGACTTATGTCTGGGAAAGCAAGGTTTTTATTTCTCGCAGTTAGAGAAAGATTTGCTTTCTGGAGTTTTCCACTTTCTAAAAAACTTGGAGGGCAAGGGGACTCTCAAGGCTAATCAAGAAGTATCAGCTCGCAAAGCCCTTTTTCTAGCCTTGACAACTAGCCAGTCAGATTGGCAGGCTTTGGCTCCTGTTTTTGATTTTTATCAGACTATCGGGAGACTTGAACATCCTTCTCTCTTGAGTTCTCAGGACAGACAATATCTGATGTGGATTTACCAGTCAGCTTTGGAGAAGGATTATAGTGTCAAGGATATTGGCGACAAGCATTTTGTATTGAAGAGACAAGATGCTACTAAATTGACAACGCGCCAAACTCAAACGTTGGAAATTCTGAGTCAATCAGAAGACTTGGTCAATCCTGTCTATGTTACATTAGGAGAAAAGGGGGTACTCTTGCTTGATTAAGAGAGGAGATGTTGTGGCTCTTTATTTGCCTTTTCCGACTATTAGTAGCGATTTGGCTGTGAAGAATCATATGTATATCTGTATTGACAACAGCATGACTAAAAACAAAGAGTTAGTTAAAAATCAGACCTTCAAACCAGCTCTCTTGACCAGACGTTTGGTCAAGAACTTTATGATAGAAGAGCCGGATTTAGCTCGTAATCCTTTTACAAGACCAACCTTGATTGACTTAGATAAGGTATTTATGTTGGATAATACGGTCATTCCGACTTCTTATCTAGCCAGACGGCGACGCAATGTCTCAGAAGAATTATATGAGGAAATTTTGGATCACTTAGTCCAACCACGGCTGATTTCGCTGAACAAGTCTGAGTTTATGCAACTCAATCCAGGAACTTATTAGGAGGTAGAAGATGACAAATAAAGCAGTAAATGACTTTATACTAGCTATGGATTACGATAAAAAGAAACTCTTGACCCATCAGGGAGAGAGTATTGAAAATCGTTTCATCAAAGAGGGGAATCAGTTACCCGATGAGTTTGTTGTTATCGAAAGAAAGAAGCGGAGCTTGTCGACAAACACAAGTGATATTTCCGTGACAGCTACCAACGACAGTCGCCTCTATCCTGGAGCGCTTCTCGTAGTGGATGAGACCTTGTTAGAGAATAATCCCACTCTTCTTGCGGTCGATCGTGCTCCGATGACTTATAGTATGGATTTGCCTGGTTTGGCAAGTAGTGATAGCTTTCTCCAAGTAGAAGATCCCAGCAATTCAAGTGTTCGCGGAGCGGTAAACGATTTGTTGGCCAAGTGGCATCAAGATTATGGTCAGGTCAACAATGTCCCAGCTAGAATGCAGTATGAAAAAATTACGGCTCACAGCATGGAACAACTCAAGGTCAAGTTTGGTTCTGACTTTGAAAAGACAGGGAATTCTCTTGATATTGATTTTAATTCTGTCCATTCGGGCGAAAAGCAGATTCAGATTGTTAATTTTAAGCAGATTTATTATACAGTCAGCGTAGATGCTGTTAAAAATCCAGGAGATGTGTTTCAAGATACTGTAACGGTAGAGGATTTGAGGCAGAGAGGAATTTCTGCCGATCGTCCTTTGGTCTATATTTCGAGTGTTGCTTATGGGCGCCAAGTCTATCTCAAGTTGGAGACCACGAGTAAGAGTGATGAAGTAGAGGCTGCTTTTGAAGCTTTGATAAAAGGAGTCAAGGTAGCTCCTCAGACAGAATGGAAACAGATTTTGGACAATACAGAAGTGAAGGCAGTTATTTTAGGGGGCGACCCGAGTTCGGGTGCCCGAGTTGTAACAGGCAAGGTGGATATGGTAGAGGACTTGATTCAAGAAGGCAGTCGCTTTACAGCCGATCATCCAGGCTTGCCGATTTCCTATACAACTTCTTTTTTACGAGACAATGTAGTTGCGACCTTTCAAAACAGTACAGACTATGTTGAGACTAAGGTGACAGCTTACAGAAACGGAGATTTACTGTTGGATCATAGTGGTGCCTATGTTGCCCAATATTACATTACTTGGGATGAATTATCCTATGATCATCAAGGTAAAGAAGTTTTGACTCCTAAGGTTTGGGACAGAAATGGGCAGGATTTGACGGCTCATTTTACCACTAGTATTCCTTTAAAAGGGAATGTTCGCAATCTCTCTATCAAAATTAGGGAGTGTACAGGACTTGCCTGGGAATGGTGGCGTACGGTTTATGAAAAAACCGATTTGCCACTAGTGCGTAAGCGGACGATTTCTATTTGGGGAACGACTCTTTATCCTCAGGTAGAAGATAAGGTAGAAAATGACTAGGAGAGAAGAATGCTTGCGACAAAAAGAGGCGATGATCTCTCTGCGAATATCTGAAAGTTTATCTCTTGCCTAGCGATTGCCATTGGAGTAGGCTCGTGATGTTAAAATGAGTCTATCAAATAGTGGCTGTAAGAAAAAGTAAAAAGGGTAGTGAAACTCCTTGCTATACAGGGGATTAGCTACCTTTTACTTGTTTTAGAAGTGCCGTTGTACTAGTCTAACTTCAATATCATGTGAAATCAAAAAGAGCATAAATTTCTGTTTCAGGAATACATAAATTATAGTTTTGGTTAGAAACTCTTCTATTGACTTCTTAGAATACAATAGCGCCTATAAGAACTGTTGAATTTCAAAGTATTTACTTGAACTATCATATGTCTGGAGTAGACTGTCAACAAAAGGTGCAGTATGATTGTTTTTGTCGCTTATATCTACAAACTTCAAATAGTAATTTGAGCGGACTTTGTCAAACTTTCTATTTTCAGATAATGGTCTAGTTTGTTTTTTGAATGTTGATAGGGATGGAAAGGTAAGGTCATCTTGGCAACAAAAGTGTCATCATAGCTTGATTTGCTAAATAAAATCCATTTCCTCTAGTGAAAATCGAAAAAACTTGTGTTATAATAAGAAAGATTAAAATGTGAAAAAAGGAGATTCCTAATGGGACGTAAATGGGCCAATATCGTAGCCAAGAAAACGGCTAAAGATGGAGCTAACTCTAAAGTATATGCAAAATTTGGTGTAGAAATCTATGTAGCAGCTAAAAAAGGTGATCCAGATCCAGAATCAAACTCAGCCTTGAAATTCGTTATCGACCGTGCTAAACAAGCCCAAGTGCCAAAACACGTTATCGATAAGGCTTTGGACAAGGCTAAAGGAAACACAGACGAAACCTTTACAGAAGGACGTTACGAAGGTTTTGGACCAAATGGTTCTATGTTGATCGTGGATACTTTGACTTCAAACGTTAACCGTACAGCAGCCAATGTCCGTGCAGCTTTTGGTAAAAATGGCGGAAACATGGGCGCTTCAGGTTCGGTTTCATACCTCTTCGATAACAAGGGTGTTATTGTATTTGCAGGTGAAGATGCGGACGCGGTCTTTGAGCAATTGCTAGAAGCAGATGTGGATGTGGATGATGTAGAAGCAGAAGAAGGTACAATCACAGTTTACACAGCTCCAACTGACCTTCACAAGGCTATCGTTGCCCTTCGTGAGTCAGGTATCCAAGAATTCCAAGTGACTGAATTGGAAATGATTCCTCAGTCAGAAGTGGAATTGTCAGGCGATGACCTTGAAACCTTTGAAAAACTTTACAGCGTTCTTGAAGACGACGAAGACGTACAAAAAATCTACACAAACGTAGACGGATTCTAATTTAACCTAGAGAACATGATCCTAAGTGAAAAAATCACTTGGGATTTTTTGAATCAAGAAAATAGTTCTCTAGGAAACTTTTTCTTGACATCTCTTTTCAAAGTGGTAAAATAGTTCTCATTGAAACTTATTTAGTTCCTAGGAGAACTAAATGTGATAGTTAGAAAGGAGTTAGTATGGATAAACCGATGTTAGTCTTTAAGCGTTTTGGTCATCAGATTCATCTCATGGTGCAAAAGGAAGCCAAACGTTGTGGTATTGAATTTATGGGTGGACCTCAAGGTCAGGTTGTGCGTTTTTTGGATAATCGTGAGAAAAACCAAGACTTGGTCTTGATTAAAGATATCGAGCAGGAACTCAATATTACCAAGTCTGTTGCTAGTAATTTGGTCAAGCGTATGGTGCAAAATGGTTTGGTGGAATTGGAGGCGAGTCCTAGCGATAAGCGGGCTAAATTTGTTCGTCTGACGGACAAATCACGTTCTCAGATGAAACAGGTTAAGGCCTTCTTTGAACGCATAGACAAGCAGTTGATGGAAGACATTGATGAAGATGAATTACTGATTTTTGAGAAAGTTCTCGGTCAACTACAGGAAAATATCAAGGGGATAGGAGGAGAGAATGAAGAAATTAGCCAAACGAATTAGTAGAAAAGAGTGGGGGATGATTTTACTAGCCATTCTCTTTACCTGCTTTTCGGTCTATCTGGAGTTGGAAGTGCCGACCTATATCTCGAAAATTACGGATTTGCTGGGAAGTCAAGGAACTAATTTAGATGAGTTGTGGCAGCCAGCAAGCATGATGGTGGGAATGTCCTTTCTTGCCTTCTTGTCCGTAGTTGCAGTTGGATTTTTTGCATCCCGAGTGGCGGCTTCTTATACTAGTAGGCTGAGAAGTGATATTTTTAACCGAGTTTTGGATTACTCGCAGACAGAGATTAAGAAATTCTCTATTCCTAGCCTCTTGACGCGTACTACCAATGACATTACTCAAGTTCAAATGTTGATTACCATGGGCTTGCAAGTGGTTACGCGTGGTCCGATTATGGCTATCTGGGCTATCGGGAAGATTTTAGGCCATTCGGAATACTGGCTCTGGGCCGTACTTGTGGCAGTGATTGTCAACGTTTTGATGACGACAGTTTTGATGACGCTAGCCTTTCCAAAACAGTCCTTGATTCAGGGGTTGACAGACAAACTGAACAGTATCACACGTGAGAGTTTAACAGGTATTCGTGTCGTTCGCGCCTACAATGCTGAAGAATACCAAAATGAAAAATTTGCAGCAGCAAATGATGAATTGACACGCTTGAATTTGTTTGTCAACCGTCTTATGGCTATTTTGAACCCTATCATGATGGGGATTTCAAGTGGTTTGAGTGTGGCGATTTACTGGATTGGGGCTTATGTGATTAACGACGCTGCTCCGATAGCACGTCTGCCTCTCTTTAGTGACATGGTTGTTTTCATGTCTTATGCCATGCAGGTTGTCATGGGCTTCCTTCTCATGGGAGCGCTCTTCATCGTTCTTCCCCGAACTATGGTCTCTGCCAAGCGGATCAACCAGGTTTTAGATTTGTATTCTTCTATTCAAAACCCTGCTCAAGTGCGGATGGCTGATGAAAACCTCAAGGGTCAGGTCGAGTTTAAGGATGTGACCTTCCGATATGCGGCAAATTCGGAGGCGGTTATTGAGAATGTTAGCTTTAGAGCAGACGCTGGTCAAACAGTGGCCTTTATTGGGTCAACAGGTTCTGGTAAATCTACTCTAGTTAATCTGATTCCACGTTTCTATGATGTATCAGCAGGAGAAATCCTAGTGGACGGTGTCAATGTTCAAGACTATGCCTTAGAAGATTTGCGCAACAAGATTGGTTATATTCCTCAGAAAGCGGTTCTCTTTTCAGGGGATGTCAAGGGCAATCTAGACTTTGGACAGAGTCAAGAAACACCGCTTAGTGAGCAGGCTATGTGGCAAGCCTTGGAATTGGCCCAGTCTAAGAACTTTATCGAAGACAAGGAAGCGGGCTTAGAGTTAGAAGTGGCCCAAGGAGGAACCAACTTCTCAGGGGGGCAAAGACAGCGTCTGGCAATTGCGCGTGCCTTAGCTCGGAAGCCAGAAATCCTCATCTTTGATGACTCCTTCTCAGCCTTGGACTACAAGACAGACCGTGTCCTACGCCAAGAGCTAGCAGAGAAAACCAAGTCTATGACCAAGCTTATCGTTGCACAACGCATTTCAACGATTATGGATGCAGATTTGATTTTGGTCTTGGATCAAGGAAAAGTCGTGGGACAAGGCACCCACAAGGAACTTCTAGCTAATAACGAAGTTTACCAAGAAATCGCCTACTCACAACTATCGAAGGAGAAATTGGAACATGGAAAATAAGAAAATGTCTCTCTGGGAACAGAGTAAACCCTATCTTGCAGGCCTCCAGTTTGCCCTTCTGATAGCCTTTCTAGCAACAATCGTATCCAATATCGTTACTGTTTATGGGCCGACTCGCATCAAGGAAATGACCAATATCATTGCAAATGGTCTGGAAACAAGTGTGGATGTCGCGGCGGTTGCAGCCATTGGTGGGTTTTTTGCCGTCATCTATGTGATCGGACTCCTATCAAATTATTTACAGGCCTTTCTGTTTACAACAGCTATTCAACGTTTTTCAGAGCGTTTGAGAAGAGCCATTGCAGAGAAAATCAATAGCCTGCCATTGGGATATTTTGATGGACATTCTCAAGGAGATACCTTGTCTCGTGTAACCAATGACGTTGACACTGCAGCCCAGTCCCTCAATCAAAGTCTGGGAACAGTTCTTTCATCTAGTTTACTGGTCGTGGCAGTCTTGGTAACCATGTTTGGGATGAACTGGATTTTAGCCTTGGTGACGGTTGTTTCAACCCTTATTGGTTTTGTTTTCGTGTCCGTCTTTATGGGCAAATCACAGGGTTTCTTTAAGAGTCAGCAACAGGATTTGGCAGCTGTCAATGGCTATGTGGAGGAAATGTACTCTGGCCATAATGTGGTGACCAGTTACAATGCCATCGAGAGTACGAAAGAAGAGTTTGCGAAATTAAACCATCGTCTGTATGATAGTATCTGGAAATCTCAATTTATTTCAGGGATTATGATGCCGATTATGATGTTTATTGGGAACTTTAGCTATGCCTTGGTGATTATCGTTGGTGCAGCCTTGGCTCTGAATGGGCAGATTAGTATCGGGATTATCGTTGCCTTTATGGCCTACGTTCGTATCTTTTCTCAGCCTCTTTCACAAATTGCCCAAGGGATTACTAGTTTGCAGCAGGCTAGCGCAGCCATGGGACGTGTCTTCGAATTCCTAGCTGAAGAGGAAATGGAAGATGAATCCCATAAAGAAAGACAATTGAGCGATATGAAAGGTCAAGTGGTCTTTGATCGAGTCTCCTTTGGTTATACACCAGAGCGAACCATTATCCATGCCTTTTCTGCGACAGCTCATGCAGGTCAAAAGGTTGCCATTGTTGGACCGACTGGAGCTGGTAAGACAACCATTGTCAATCTTTTGATGAAGTTCTATGAGATTGATAAGGGAAGTATCCGTATCGATGGTGTGGATACCAAGGATATGAAGCGTTCGGAAGTACACGATGCCTTTTCAATGGTTTTGCAGGACACTTGGCTCTTTGAAGGTACTATTCGCGACAATCTTATCTATAACCAAGAGGGGATTAGTGATGAGCGCGTGATTGAAGCCAGCAAGGCTGTGGGGATTCACCACTTTATTATGACCCTACCAGATGGTTACGATACCGTCTTGGATGATACAGTGACCTTGTCTGTCGGACAAAAACAACTCTTGACCATCGCTCGTGCTTTGCTGAAAGATTCACCACTCTTGATTTTGGATGAGGCGACTTCTTCTGTTGATACTCGGACGGAGGAATTGATTCAGAAAGCTATGGACCGATTGATGGAGGGAAGAACTTCCTTTGTCATCGCCCACCGCTTGTCAACCATTCGTAATGCTGATCTTATTCTGGTCATGAAAGATGGAAACATCATCGAGCAAGGCAATCATGATGAGCTGATGGCACAAGCTGGTTTCTACGCTGACCTCTACAACAGTCAATTTACAGAAGACGAAGCAGAAGAATAAACCCAAAGAAGGCTTGACGGCCTTCTTTTTCT
The DNA here is from genome assembly GCF_903645285.1 of Streptococcus thalassemiae. Taxonomy (GTDB): domain Bacteria; phylum Bacillota; class Bacilli; order Lactobacillales; family Streptococcaceae; genus Streptococcus; species Streptococcus thalassemiae. Next base: position 23,085 of record NZ_CAHJXN010000003.1, read on the forward strand.
GCACTATACTAGTATACGAGTGCTTCCCTATAAGCAAAATTTGAGTAAGTAATGAGAAAATATATGAAAAATTATCAAGAGTGGTATGACCACATTGCTGCTAATATTGAAAATAAGCCCTTTCTTCTGAGCTTGTTAAGAACTTTCAATCGGTTCATGACGGTAGTTATGCCTATGATTTATCTAACCTTGTTAGCAACTACCTATCTCCAAGAAGGACTTGGGAAACAGGTCTTGATCTATGTGTTTGTCCCTGCGTCAGGTTTTGTGATTTTGTCCTTTCTTCGTAAGAAAATCAATGCCCCTAGGCCTTATGAGGAATGGGATATTAAACCCTTGCTTGACAGAGATAGTCCTGGTCAGTCTATGCCCAGTCGTCATGTCTTTTCAGCAACCATTATCTCCATGGCTTGCTTACATGCTAGTTTATCTGTAGGGGTTATCTTGTTGGTCTTGTCAGCCCTCCTCGGCCTTGTGCGAGTCCTAGGTGGTGTGCATTATCCCAAGGATGTAGTGGTTGGCTATATTTGTGGTCTTGTGTGGGGTGTGCTTTTCTTTCTATTTTGACCTGTAAGTTAATACTCAATGAAAATTAAAGAGCAAACTAGGAAGCTAGTCGCAAGCTGTACTTGAGTACGGTAAGGCGACGCTGACGTGGTTTGAATTTGATTTTCGAAGAGTATAAGGCGGTCCTAGAACCACTTACGTGGCTAAAGTAACCACTTGCTTTTTTGCTCTTGTTTTCTTATTTTAGCTTTGATATAGTAGAGTCAGAAAGGAGATGGAATGAAGTTACGAATCGAAATTGACAGTAATTTAGAGGAAACTGAAATTATCATAAAGGCGGCAGCCCTGACAGATGAGATTGCGGATTTGCAACGTCTCTTGCAAGAGTCCAAGTCTCCTCGGTTGATTTTTTACAAGGGGACGGGTGAATATTATCTGGATTTGTCGGAAATTCTCTTCTTTGAGACGGAAGGTAGCAAGATTTATGCCCATACCCAGAAAGATGCCTACGAGGTTCGGCTTAAACTCTATGAGTTAGAGGCTATCCTTCCTCGCTATTTTAGTCGGGTATCCAAGTCAACTATTGCAAATATCCGTCAGGTTTACTCGGTGGACAAGTCCTTTTCAGGAACGGGCACCATTTCCTTTTATCAGACCCACAAGGAGGTTCATGTGTCACGGCATTACCAATCCCTCCTAAAAGAAAATCTAAGAAACATGAGGTAAGAACATGAAAAAGAAAGCATTTGGTATTGTGTTGCTTATTTTGGCGGCATGGATTCTGTTTCAGGGACATTATGGTGTCCCATCCTTGGAGACTAAGTATTCTCCCTTCATTTTTATTGCTTTTCTCTTGTATAAGGCAATAGAATCTTCCCTTAGGCATCATTGGACAAGTGCCACTTTTTTAGCATTAACAGCATTAAATATAGTGAATCTTTTTTATGATTGGATTCAGCTATCTCCTATTTCTCTTATTTTGGCTAGTATTCTAATTGTTCTTGGAGTTAATTCTTTGACTCACTCTAACAGAACTTGGAATGGCAAGAAATGGTGGTCCGATGGTGAAAAAACCATTTTTATAGACAAGGAAGTCGCTTTTGGGACGGGGACTTTCTACAAACAAAATCAAGAATTGGTAGAAGACCAAGTAGAAGTTGGCTTCGGAAATGCTAAGATATATTATGACAATGCAGAGATTTTAGGAGATGCCGCAACCCTGAAAGTGGAGGTTGGTTTTGGCAATGCAGTTATCTATGTTCCTCAACATTGGCGAGTTGATTTGAAGGTGGAAACTTTCTGTGGTGTAGCCAAGACAGATACCACTCTAGCTCCAACCAGCAAAACCTTGATTATCCGTGGAGATGTGGCCTTTGGGAAGTTGGGGATTGTCTACGTTAAATAAAAAATCTTCACTTAAACCATCAAAATAGACGTACTAAGAGTAGGAAGTTGATGCCTTGCTCTGATTTCAGTTCTATGGTTATTAGACTTTAAAAAATGAAATGTTGCCTTTAAAAGTTGTATATTTTTCGATATTTTGGCTCTTACGTTTGATGTATCTATGTCTTACAGCGTGGATGATGTAGTGTCAAATGTTTTTAAAAAAATGAATGATATTGGACAGTTTTTTGAACTTTTAATTGCTCAGGAGCTATGAAAGCAAGCGCTTGGGTTTATGACAAGGGAGAATGGTATTATGTAAGTTCTTCTGGTGCCATGCTAGCGAATGATTGGGTCAAAGATAATGGCAAGTGGTATTATCTGGCTTCATCAGGTAAGATGCTTCGCAATACCTACACCCCTGATGGTTACTACGTTGACAACTCAGGTGCTTGGCAATAAGAATAATACTCTTCGAAAATCTCTTCAAACCATGTGAGCTTCATCCACAACCTCAAAACACTGTTTTGAGCTGACTTCGTCAGTTCTATCTACAACCTCAAAGCAGTGCTTTGAGCAACCTGCGGCTAGCTTCCTAGTTTGCTCTTTGATTTTCATTGAGTATAAGAAGTCCTTTTCCTTAAAGGAAGAGGCTTTTTACTTGCTTTTCTGCTGCTTCCTCATTTGTCCTAAAACCTTTTTTGTGTTAAAATGAATGGTATGAAAGCTAAAAAAATGTGGATGGCAGGTCTGGCTCTGCTTGGTATTGGGAGCCTTGCCCTTGCTACGAAAAAAGTTGCAGATGACCATAAGCTCATGAAGACTCAGGAAGAGTTGACAGCGATTGTGCGAGACCATTTTTCAGACATGGGGGAAATTGCGACCCTCTATGTTCAAGTCTATGAAAGCAGTCTAGAGAGCTTGGTTGGTGGCGTCATTTTTGAGGATGGCCGTCATTATACCTTTGTCTATGAAAATGAAGACCTAGTCTATGAGGAGGAAGTTTTATGATACAACCAGCAAGTTTAGAAGAATTAGCATCTTTAGTGGAAAAAGATGGCAAGAAGGTCTTTCTTTTTGTAGCAGACTGGTGTGGCGATTGTCGTTATATCTATCCTGCCTTGCCAGAAATTGAGGAGACCAATCCAGAGTTCACCTTTATTCGTGTGGACCGAGACCAGTATATGGATTTGGCCAAACTCTGGGATGTATATGGAATCCCTAGCCTTGTTGTTCTAGAAAAGGACAAGGAAATCGGTCGTTTTGTCAATCGCGACCGTAAAAGTAAGCAACAAATTAACGACTTTTTAGCAGGACTGAAATAGGAGAAAAAGGAAACAATGATTTTTACATATAACAAAGAACATGTCGGTGATGTCCTTATGGTCATCGTGAAAAACAGCGGAGATGCCAAACTAGATGTGGAACGCAAAGGTAAGGTAGCTCGTGTTTTCCTCAAAGAGAATGGGAAAACAGTAGCTTGGAATATTTTTGAAGTTTCAAGTTTCTTTGAAATTGCAGAGCGCGGTCAAGTCTTTTTGACAGATGAGCAAGTTGCTCGTTTGAACCAAGAGTTGCAAACGGAAGGTTTTACAGAAGAAATTATCAACGACAAGGAACCTAAGTTTGTTGTTGGTGAAATTGTCGAGATGGTAGCCCATCCAGATAGTGACCACCTCAACATCTGCCAAGTTGCAGTTTCAAGTGACAAGACTGTGCAAATCGTTGCAGGGGCTCCCAATGCGCGTGTCGGTCTGAAAACCATTGTGGCTCTTCCGGGAGCCATGATGCCCAAAGGCAATCTTATTTTCCCAGGCGAACTTCGTGGTGAAAAGAGTTTTGGCATGATGTGTAGTCCTCGTGAATTGCATTTGCCAAACGCTCCGCAAAAACGTGGTATTATTGAATTATCAGAAGACCAAGTTGTCGGAACTCCATTTGACCCAGCTAAGCACTGGACTGTTTAGGAAGTTGTCAGTATCTGATAGACTAGCTAGAAGGAAATAAGATGGCAAAAAATGTTGTGATTACAGGGGCGACATCAGGAATTGGTGAAGCGATTGCGCGTGCTTATCTAGAGCAGGGTGAGAATGTCGTTCTAGCTGGACGACGGATAGACAGACTAGAAACCCTAAAGTCGGAGTTTGCAGAGACCTTCCAAAATCAAACCGTTTGGACTTTTCCGCTAGATGTCACGGATATGACCATTGTAAAGACTGTCTGCTCTGATATTCTAGAAACGATAGGTCAGATTGATATTCTGGTCAACAATGCCGGACTGGCTCTAGGTTTAGCACCTTATCAGGACTATGAAGAGTTAGATATGTTGACCATGCTGGATACCAATGTCAAAGGTTTGATGGCAGTCACTCGCTGTTTCTTGCCAGCAATGGTAAAAGCCAATCAAGGACATATCATCAACATGGGGTCAACCGCAGGAATTTATGCCTATGCGGGTGCAGCTGTTTACTCAGCCACCAAGGCGGCAGTTAAGATATTTTCGGATGGACTGCGAATTGATACCATCGCAACGGATATCAAGGTGACGACCATTCAGCCTGGAATTGTCGAAACAGATTTTTCAACGGTACGTTTTCATGGTGACAAAGAGCGGGCTGCGTCCGTTTACCAAGGAATAGAAGCCTTGCAGGCTCAGGATATTGCAGACACAGTAGTCTATGTGACCAGTCAACCTCGTCGTGTGCAGATTACAGACATGACCATTATGGCCAATCAACAAGCGACAGGTTTCATGGTTCATAAAAAGTAAAAAATTTTCTCGAAAAGTTACAAATTTCTGTAACTTTTTTTGATTTCCTACGAATAGATAAGTAGGAGGAAAAAATATGTATAATAAAGTTATCATGATTGGGCGTTTGACGTCTACACCAGAATTGCACAAAACCAACAATGACAAGTCAGTAGCGCGAGCAACTATCGCTGTGAACCGTCGTTACAAAGACCAAAACGGGGAACGTGAAGCTGATTTTGTCAATATCGTCCTTTGGGGCAGACTAGCAGAAAGCTTGGCCAGCTACGCAACTAAAGGTAGTCTCATTTCAGTGGATGGAGAAATACGTACCCGTCGTTTTGAGAAAAATGGCCAGATGAACTATGTGACTGAAGTACTTGTTACTGGATTCCAACTCTTGGAAAGTCGTGCCCAACGTGCTATGCGTGAAAATAATGCAGGACAGGATTTGGCAGATTTGGTTTTGGAAGAGGAGGAATTGCCATTTTAAACATTAAAAAGTCTGAGTTGGTCTCAGGCTTTTTATCTTGAGAAAGTCAGACTTTTTTCTTGACTATTTCTGACCAAGTGATACAATAGAACTATGAATTAGCACTCGGATATAAAGAGTGCTAATAATATGTAGTTCATCATGGAGGAAAACAGATGTTGAAACCATTAGGAGACCGTGTGGTCTTGAAAATCGAAGAAAAAGAACAAACTGTTGGAGGTTTTGTCCTTGCAGGTTCAGCTCAAGAAAAAACAAAAACAGCCCAAGTTGTAGCTACTGGACAAGGTGTTCGTACCTTGAACGGTGACTTGGTTGCTCCAAGTGTTAAGGCTGGAGACCGTGTCTTAGTTGAAGCCCACGCAGGTCTTGATGTCAAAGATGGTGATGAAAAGTATATCATCGTAGGCGAAGCTAACATTTTGGCTATCATTGAAGAATAGAAGGAGAAAGTAAGTATGTCAAAAGAAATTAAATTTTCATCAGATGCCCGTTCAGCCATGGTTCGTGGTGTCGATATCCTTGCAGATACTGTTAAAGTAACCTTGGGACCAAAAGGTCGTAACGTTGTGTTGGAAAAATCATTCGGTTCACCATTGATTACCAATGACGGTGTGACCATTGCCAAAGAAATCGAATTAGAAGACCATTTTGAAAATATGGGTGCCAAATTGGTATCAGAAGTAGCTTCAAAAACCAATGATATCGCAGGTGATGGAACTACAACTGCAACTGTTTTGACCCAAGCAATTGTCCGCGAAGGAATCAAAAACGTCACAGCAGGTGCCAATCCAATCGGAATTCGTCGTGGGATTGAAACAGCAGTTGCTGCAGCAGTTGAAGCCTTGAAAAACAATGCTATTCCTGTTGCCAACAAAGAAGCCATCGCTCAGGTTGCCGCCGTCTCTTCTCGTTCCGAAAAAGTAGGTGAATACATCTCTGAAGCCATGGAAAAAGTTGGCAAAGACGGAGTCATTACTATCGAAGAGTCACGTGGTATGGAAACAGAACTTGAAGTCGTAGAAGGAATGCAGTTCGACCGTGGTTACCTTTCACAGTACATGGTGACAGATAGCGAAAAAATGGTGGCTGACCTTGAAAATCCATACATCTTGATTACCGACAAGAAGATTTCAAATATCCAAGAAATCTTGCCACTTTTGGAAAGCATTCTCCAAAGCAATCGTCCACTCTTGATTATTGCGGATGATGTAGATGGTGAAGCTCTTCCAACTCTTGTTTTGAACAAGATTCGTGGAACCTTCAACGTGGTAGCGGTCAAGGCACCTGGTTTTGGTGACCGTCGCAAAGCCATGCTTGAAGACATTGCCATCTTAACAGGCGGAACAGTTATCACAGAAGACCTTGGTCTTGAGTTGAAAGATGCTACAATTGAAGCACTTGGCCAAGCAGCGAGAGTAACTGTGGACAAAGATAGCACTGTTATCGTAGAAGGTGCTGGAAATCCTGAAGCGATTTCTCACCGTGTTGCGGTTATCAAGTCTCAAATCGAAACCACAACTTCTGAGTTTGACCGTGAAAAATTGCAAGAACGCTTGGCGAAATTGTCAGGTGGTGTCGCAGTGATCAAGGTTGGAGCTGCAACTGAAACTGAGTTGAAAGAAATGAAACTCCGCATTGAAGATGCCCTCAACGCTACTCGTGCAGCTGTGGAAGAAGGAATTGTTGCTGGTGGTGGAACAGCCCTTGTCAATGTCATCCCAGCTGTTGCTGCCTTGGAATTGACAGGAGATGAAGCAACGGGCCGCAATATTGTTCTCCGTGCTTTGGAAGAACCTGTTCGTCAAATTGCTCACAATGCAGGATTTGAAGGAACTATCGTTATCGATCGTTTGAAGAATGCTGAGCTTGGTACAGGCTTCAACGCAGCAACTGGCGAGTGGGTTAACATGATTGATCAAGGTATCATTGACCCAGTTAAAGTTAGCCGTTCAGCTCTTCAAAATGCAGCATCTGTAGCCAGCTTGATTTTGACTACGGAAGCAGTTGTAGCCAATAAACCAGAACCAGCAGCCCCAGCTCCAGCCATGGATCCAAGCATGATGGGCGGCATGATGTAAGCTTTCTATAGAAAACAACTTATAAAAAACACAAAAGGAGGGAATGCCTACCCCTCCTTTTTATGATATTCACTTCTAAATTGATTTGAGCTCTCCTAACTTATATGATAAAATAAGATTAGAAAAAGGAGAAGAACATGATCGATGTAGAAGAAATTCTGAGCAAGATGAACCCCAATCAGAAGATTAATTATGACCGTGTCATGCAGAAGATGGTACAAGTATGGGAGAAAAATGAGCAACGGCCAACCATTCTCATGCATGTTTGCTGTGCCCCTTGCAGTACCTATACTCTAGAATATTTGACTAAGTATGCAGATGTGACTATTTATTTTGCCAATTCTAATATCCATCCCAAGGCAGAATACCATAAGCGTGCCTATGTCACCAAGAAATTTGTTAGTGATTTCAATGAGCGAACTGGCAATAACGTTCAATACCTAGAAGCTCCTTATGAACCTAACGAATATCGTAAACTGGTTCGAGGTTTGGAAGAAGAGCCTGAAGGTGGTGACCGTTGTAAGGTTTGCTTTGACTACCGCCTGGATAAAACAGCGCAAGTGGCTATGGATTTAGGTTTTGACTATTTTGGCTCAGCCTTGACCATCAGTCCTCATAAGAATTCTCAAACCATTAACAGCATCGGAATCGACGTGCAAAAAATTTATACCACCCACTATCTTCCCAGCGATTTCAAGAAAAATCAAGGCTACAAACGTTCGGTAGAGATGTGTGAAGAGTATGATATCTATCGTCAATGTTATTGTGGATGCGTCTATGCAGCCCAAGCTCAGAATATTGATCTGGTTCAGGTTAAGAAGGACGCCACTGCATTCTTGCTGGATAAGGATGTTGAAAAAGACTATTCCCAGATCAAATTTACTGTTACGAAATTAGATATATAGAGACCAACCCAGCTGAAAAACTGGGTTTTTCAAATAAAAAAACCAGGGCTTTCACCCTAGTTTGACAACTTTACCGATTCTTTAGTTCTACATAGCGCTTGTACCAAATGTTTACATAGGCTTCTGAGAAAGGCCCACGTCCATTGTTAATCCAATCAACAAGAATTTTGACATGTTCTTTTAAAATATAGTCCAAATCATCAGAATAATTCATTTTGCGTTTGTGACGCTCATACTCCTCAACGTCCAAGAGACGTTTTTCCCCATCTGTAAAAATTTTAACATCCAAATCGTAATCAATATACTTCAGTGCTTCTTCATCCAGATAGTAGGGGCTAGCCATATTACAATAGTAGGAAATTCCATTATCACGAATCATGGCAATGATATTAAACCAATATTTCTTGTGAAAGTAAACAATAGCCGGTTCTCGAGTGACCCAACGACGACCATCACTTTCGGTAACAAGTGTATGATCGTTGACACCAATAATGGCGTTTTCTGTTGTTTTTAGTACCATGGTGTCCCGCCAAGTTCGGTGGAGACTCCCATCATGCTTATAACTTTGAATTGTAATAAAGTCGCCTTCTTTTGGAAGCTTCATAACTAACCAACTTTCTACAATTTATAAGTTTATCATTTACTATTGTACCATAAAATTACCTAAAATCTGTGAATTTCACTTGGAAATATTAAAGATATTCTCTAAGAGCGCTTGCTATATCCGAAAAATCGTAGCCCTTTCGTGCTAAAACTTGAGTTAAACGCTGTTTCAGTTCGTATCCTTCATACTTTCGCGCATACTTAGTATATTGCTTATCAAGCTCTTTGAAGATGAGTTCCTGAATCGTTTCTTCATCAACTTGACTATCTAATTGGTCAAATGCATTTTTAGCATCAGAGTAGGAGAAGCCCTTATTGGTCAGATTCTGGATAATCTTATCTTGCAAAGCACGAGTTGGAAGTTTTCCTTCATATTTTTTCAATAGTTTATTAGCTACACGTTGAGCAACTTCCGAAAAATCAAATTCTTTCAAGTTCTCTTCTATAGTAGATTTTGAAATCCCCTTTTGTGCTAGTTTCTGAGTCAGTACATAAGGCCCCTTGTCTCCTGAAAGTTGATTGGCATTGATGCTAGCATAAGCGTATTGGCTATCATTGATCCACTTATCTTCTTTAAGATTAGCAATGACTTGAGAAACCATGTTTTCATCAATATCGTATTTTTTTAGATATTCTCTGACCTCTTTTTCGGCACGTGCCTTAAAGGATAAATGGTAGAGGGCCAGATTCTTACCATAAGAAAATTGAGCAAAGTCCTGAATCTCTTTCAATTCCTCTTCGCTTATAACCTTATCTCTCGATAACATAAAACGAACAATTGTGTCTTCGGTGATATAGCATTTGTCGCCATTATCAAGCTCCATCAGATAGAGTCTTTTTTTCTTTTCAAGTTTTGTGATTTTCATAGTTCTATTATAACTCAAAATGTGATAAGATAGGGGTATGAATCTGAAAGTGAAACAAAAAATACCATTAAAAATCAAGCGTATGGGAATTAATGGTGAGGGAATTGGCTTTTATCAAAAAACCTTAGTCTTTGTACCCGGTGCTCTCAAAGGAGAAGATATCTATTGTCAGATTACTTCTATTAAACGCAACTTTGTTGAAGCAAAATTACTAAAGGTTAACAAGAAGTCTAAATTTCGAGTTGTGCCAGCTTGTACTATTTATAATGAATGCGGAGGCTGCCAGATCATGCACCTGCATTATGATAAGCAGCTGGAGTTCAAGACGGACTTGCTTCATCAAGCGCTGAAAAAATTTGCCCCTGCAGGATATGAAAATTATGAAATCCGCCCGACGGTTGGTATGCAGGAACCAAAGTACTACCGTGCTAAGTTACAATTTCAGACTCGAAAATTTAAGAATCAGGTCAAGGCGGGCTTATATGCACAAAACTCTCACTATTTAGTAGAGTTGAAAGATTGCCTGGTACAAGACAAGGAAACCCAAGTGATTGCTAATCGTCTAGCAGAATTGCTTACTTATCACCAGATTCCAATCACGGATGAGAGAAAAGTTCTAGGTGTTAGGACTATTATGGTTCGACGAGCAAGAAAGACTGGACAGGTTCAGATTATTATTGTTACAAATCGTCAGCTTAATTTAACCCAACTAGTAAAAGACTTAATTAAAGATTTTCCAGAAGTTGTGACAGTAGCTGTGAATACAAATACAGCTAAAACCAGTGAGATTTATGGTGAAAAGACAGAGATTATCTGGGGAGAAGAGAGTATTCAAGAAGGTGTACTCGACTATGAATTCTCACTATCTCCTCGAGCTTTCTATCAACTAAATCCTGAACAAACAGAAGTTCTTTATAACGAGGCGGTAAAAGCCTTGGATGTTAATAAAGAAGACCATTTGATTGACGCTTATTGTGGAGTTGGCACAATTGGATTTGCCTTTGCAAAGAAAGTTAAAACACTCAGAGGTATGGATATTATTCCAGAAGCTATTGAAGATGCCAAGCGAAATGCTAAAAGAATGGGATTTGACAACACACATTACGAAGCAGGAACAGCGGAAGATATTATTCCTCGTTGGTACAAGGAAGGATACCGAGCAGATGCTTTGATTGTGGATCCACCACGTACAGGTCTGGACGATAAGTTATTAGATACTATTCTTACTTATGTACCAGAAAAAATGGTTTATATTTCTTGTAATGTTTCGACCTTGGCTCGTGATCTAGTGCGCTTAGTAAAAGTATATGATCTACATTATATCCAGTCGGTCGATATGTTCCCACACACCGCTCGAACTGAAGCAGTTGTAAAATTAATTAAAAAATTTTAAAAAAGGTGTTGACAAGTCTGAAAAAGCCTGTATAATAGTAAGAGTTGAAAATACCAACTCAGGTCCGTTGGTCAAGGGGTTAAGACACCGCCTTTTCACGGCGGTAACACGGGTTCGAATCCCGTACGGACTATGGTATGTTGCGGTTGAAGCACTTGATGAAAAAAACTTAAAAAAGTTTCAAAAAAGTGTTGACAAGCGAAAGCGGCTGTGATATACTAATATAGTTGTCGCTTGAGAGAAGCAAGTGACAAAGACCTTTGAAAACTGAACAAGACGAACCAATGTGCAGGGCACTACAACAACTGTTGTAGTACTGAACAATGAAAAAACAATAAATCTGTCAGTGACAGAAATGAGTGAGAACTCAAACTTTTAATGAGAGTTTGATCCTGGCTCAGGACGAACGCTGGCGGCGTGCCTAATACATGCAAGTAGAACGCTGAAGGAGGAGCTTGCTTCTCTGGATGAGTTGCGAACGGGTGAGTAACGCGTAGGTAACCTGCCTGGTAGCGGGGGATAACTATTGGAAACGATAGCTAATACCGCATAAGAGTAGATGTTGCATGACATTTGCTTAAAAGGTGCAATTGCATCACTACCAGATGGACCTGCGTTGTATTAGCTAGTTGGTGGGGTAACGGCTCACCAAGGCGACGATACATAGCCGACCTGAGAGGGTGATCGGCCACACTGGGACTGAGACACGGCCCAGACTCCTACGGGAGGCAGCAGTAGGGAATCTTCGGCAATGGACGGAAGTCTGACCGAGCAACGCCGCGTGAGTGAAGAAGGTTTTCGGATCGTAAAGCTCTGTTGTAAGAGAAGAACGAGTGTGAGAGTGGAAAGTTCACACTGTGACGGTATCTTACCAGAAAGGGACGGCTAACTACGTGCCAGCAGCCGCGGTAATACGTAGGTCCCGAGCGTTGTCCGGATTTATTGGGCGTAAAGCGAGCGCAGGCGGTTAGATAAGTCTGAAGTTAAAGGCTGTGGCTTAACCATAGTACGCTTTGGAAACTGTTTAACTTGAGTGCAAGAGGGGAGAGTGGAATTCCATGTGTAGCGGTGAAATGCGTAGATATATGGAGGAACACCGGTGGCGAAAGCGGCTCTCTGGCTTGTAACTGACGCTGAGGCTCGAAAGCGTGGGGAGCAAACAGGATTAGATACCCTGGTAGTCCACGCCGTAAACGATGAGTGCTAGGTGTTAGACCCTTTCCGGGGTTTAGTGCCGTAGCTAACGCATTAAGCACTCCGCCTGGGGAGTACGACCGCAAGGTTGAAACTCAAAGGAATTGACGGGGGCCCGCACAAGCGGTGGAGCATGTGGTTTAATTCGAAGCAACGCGAAGAACCTTACCAGGTCTTGACATCCCTCTGACCGCTCTAGAGATAGAGTTTTCCTTCGGGACAGAGGTGACAGGTGGTGCATGGTTGTCGTCAGCTCGTGTCGTGAGATGTTGGGTTAAGTCCCGCAACGAGCGCAACCCCTATTGTTAGTTGCCATCATTCAGTTGGGCACTCTAGCGAGACTGCCGGTAATAAACCGGAGGAAGGTGGGGATGACGTCAAATCATCATGCCCCTTATGACCTGGGCTACACACGTGCTACAATGGCTGGTACAACGAGTCGCAAGCCGGTGACGGCAAGCTAATCTCTTAAAGCCAGTCTCAGTTCGGATTGTAGGCTGCAACTCGCCTACATGAAGTCGGAATCGCTAGTAATCGCGGATCAGCACGCCGCGGTGAATACGTTCCCGGGCCTTGTACACACCGCCCGTCACACCACGAGAGTTTGTAACACCCGAAGTCGGTGAGGTAACCGTAAGGAGCCAGCCGCCTAAGGTGGGATAGATGATTGGGGTGAAGTCGTAACAAGGTAGCCGTATCGGAAGGTGCGGCTGGATCACCTCCTTTCTAAGGATAAGGAACTGCGCATTGGTCTTGTTTAGTCTTGAGAGGTCTTGTGGGGCCTTAGCTCAGCTGGGAGAGCGCCTGCTTTGCACGCAGGAGGTCAGCGGTTCGATCCCGCTAGGCTCCATTGGTGAGAGATCACCAAGTAATGCACATTGAAAATTGAATATCTATATCAAATAGTAACAAGAAAATAAACCGAAAACGCTGTAGTATTAATAAGAGTTTATGACTGAAAGGTCAGAAAAATAAGGTTAAGTTAATAAGGGCGCACGGTGGATGCCTTGGCACTAGGAGCCGAAGAAGGACGTGACAAACGACGATATGCCTTGGGTAGCTGTAAGTAAGCGATGATCCAGGGATTTCCGAATGGGGGAACCCAACAGGTACTACCTGTTACCCGCATCTGTTAAGGATGTGAGGAGGAAGACGCAGTGAACTGAAACATCTAAGTAGCTGCAGGAAGAGAAAGCAAAAGCGATTGCCTTAGTAGCGGCGAGCGAAACGGCAGAAGGGCAAACCGAAGAGTTTACTCTTCGGGGTTGTAGGACTGCAATGTGGACTCAAAGATTATAGAAGAATGATTTGGGAAGATCAGCCAAAGAGAGTAATAGCCTCGTATTTAAAATAGTCTTTGTACCTAGCAGTATCCTGAGTACGGCGGGACACGAGAAATCCCGTCGGAATCTGGGAGGACCATCTCCCAACCCTAAATACTCCCTAGTGACCGATAGTGAACCAGTACCGTGAGGGAAAGGTGAAAAGCACCCCGGGAGGGGAGTGAAATAGAACCTGAAACCGTGTGCCTACAACAAGTTCGAGCCCGTTAATGGGTGAGAGCGTGCCTTTTGTAGAATGAACCGGCGAGTTACGTTATGATGCGAGGTTAAGTTGAAGAGACGGAGCCGTAGGGAAACCGAGTCTGAACAGGGCGAATTAGTATCATGACGTAGACCCGAAACCATGTGACCTACCCATGAGCAGGTTGAAGGTGCGGTAAGACGCACTGGAGGACCGAACCAGGGCACGTTGAAAAGTGCTTGGATGACTTGTGGGTAGCGGAGAAATTCCAAACGAACTTGGAGATAGCTGGTTCTCTCCGAAATAGCTTTAGGGCTAGCGTCGATATTAGAGATTCTTGGAGGTAGAGCACTGTTTGGGTGAGGGGTCCATCCCGGATTACCAATCTCAGATAAACTCCGAATGCCAATGAATTATGGTCGGCAGTCAGACTGCGAGTGCTAAGATCCGTAGTCGAAAGGGAAACAGCCCAGACCACCAGCTAAGGTCCCAAAATAATTGTTAAGTGGAAAAGGATGTGGGGTTGCACAGACAACTAGGATGTTAGCTTAGAAGCAGCTATTCATTCAAAGAGTGCGTAATAGCTCACTAGTCGAGTGACCCTGCGCCGAAAATGTACCGGGGCTAAAACAATTTACCGAAGCTGTGGATACCTTTATAGGTATGGTAGGAGAGCGTTCTATGTGTGAAGAAGGTATACCGTGAGGAGTGCTGGAACGCA
>NZ_CAHJXN010000003.1:40000-372500 GCF_903645285.1 Streptococcus thalassemiae
TCCCCTTCCATTTTACGGGCATAGTTTAAAGGTAGAACTAAGGTCTCCAAAACCTTCAGTGTGGGTTCAATTCCTACTGCCCGTGTTAATAGAATTATGGCGGGTGTGGTGAAGTGGTTAACACACCAGATTGTGGCTCTGGCATGCGTGGGTTCGATCCCCATCACTCGCCTATTTTATATTATTGGGGTATAGCCAAGCGGTAAGGCAAGGGACTTTGACTCCCTCATGCGTTGGTTCGAATCCAGCTACCCCAGTTACTATTTGCCGGCGTGGCGGAATTGGCAGACGCGCTGGACTCAAAATCCAGTGTCCGAAAGGACGTGCCGGTTCGACCCCGGCCGCCGGTATAGTAAAGAGCTAAGGAACGTAGTTAATCTTCGTTCCTTTTTTATATTATTTTTGCTATAATAATAGTTATTCAAATTTTATTTAGATTATGAAAGTGTAGGGAAGTATGTCTCGTTCTATCGATTTATTAAAACATCGGTATTTGAAAAATATTAAAGAAAACCCTGAATTGTTTGTTGGGATTGAGCTGGAATATCCTGTGGTAAACTTGGAAGGGAATGCTACAGATGTTGAAATTATAAAGGATCTATTTCATTATTTAGTTTCCGATCTGGATTTCACTGTAGAAAAGGTAGATGATTTTGGCAATCCTATCCAGTTAGTAGATCCGGTAAGTCAGGATGCTATTTTATTTGAAGTTTCTTATACAACGATTGAGTTTGCATTTGGTAAGGCTAAAACGATACAAGAAGTTGAAGAACGTTTTAGTATTTATATGGAAGCAATCCAGAAGAAGTTAGCTGAATCCAATCATGCTATTGTTGGCTGTGGAATTCATCCCAACTGGGATAAAAATGAGAATAGTCCAGTGGTTTATCCACGTTATCAGATGTTGATGGATTATTTGAATTTGAGTAGGAATGTGATTGAATCAGACTTACATCATTTCCCTGAATATGGTGCTTTTATCTGTGGGAGCCAGGTTCAGCTGGATATTTCAAAATACAACTACTTACGTGTGATGAATGCTTTTACTCAAATTGAAGCGGCTAAGGCGTATTTATTTGCAAATTCTGAGTTTTCGGGTGCGGATTGGGATACGAAAATTTCAAGGGATATTTTTTGGGAAGAATCCATGCATGGTATCTATCCAGAGAATGTTGGGGTCAATGCTAGACTTTTTAAAGATGAGGATGATTTTTTTGACTATCTAGATCATTCTGCGATTTTTACTGCGGAACGTGATGGACAAACCTATTATTTTTATCCGATTCAGACTAGGGACTATTTGGCTACATCTGAAATCCAAGCATATGCTCTTAATGGGGATGAGATTCTTATTTACCCTCAAGAGAAGGATTTTGAAACTCATCGTAGTTATCAGTACCAAGACTTAACGACTCGAGGAACGGTTGAGTTTCGTAGTGTGTGTACACAGCCACTTGATAGGACTTTTGCTTCTGCAGCCTTTCATTTGGGATTATTAGTTAATTTAGAGAAACTTGAATCTTACTTAGAAATCGCACCTTTCTTTAAGGCATTTGGGAGAAATTATAAGTCTTTAAGACGACAATTTTCTAAGAAAAAGCTAACAGATGAGGAGAAAACTGCGATTATAGAGTTTTCAAAAGACTTACTCCTGTTAGCTGAGGAAGGACTGGAGATGAGAAATAAGCAAGAAATGATTTATTTAGAGCCTTTGAAAGAAGAATTGGGACTATAATTTCTCTTATAAAGGGAGAATTTTCTGAAAAATCATGATATAATGGTAGAGACTATAGATAAAGGATAGAGAGTAATGACATTAGTTTATCAATCAACGCGTGATACGAAAAATACAGTAACTGCTAGCCAAGCTATTTTGCAAGGTTTGGCGACGGACGGTGGTTTGTTTACACCGGTTACTTATCCAAAGGTAGATTTGGACTTTGACAAATTGAAAGATGCTTCTTATCAGGAAGTTGCTAAGTTAGTTTTGTCAGCATTTTTAGATGACTTTACAGCTGAAGAGTTGGACTACTGCATCAACAATGCCTACGATAGTAAATTTGATACTCCAGCTATCGCGCCATTAGTGAAATTAGACGGGCAATACAACCTGGAACTGTTCCATGGTTTAACGATTGCCTTTAAGGATATGGCCTTGTCTATTTTGCCATACTTTATGACGACTGCTGCTAAGAAACATGGTTTGGAGAACAAAATCGTCATTTTGACAGCGACATCTGGCGACACGGGGAAAGCTGCTATGGCGGGGTTTGCGGATGTGCCTGGTACTGAGATTATCGTCTTTTATCCAAAGGATGGTGTCAGCAAGGTTCAAGAGTTGCAAATGACCACTCAGACTGGCGACAATACTCATGTTATCGCCATTGATGGGAACTTTGACGATGCGCAAACAAATGTGAAGCACATGTTTAACGACGTGGCTCTTCGTGAAAAATTATCGGCCAATAAGTTGCAATTTTCATCTGCTAACTCTATGAATATCGGTCGTTTGGTGCCACAGATTGTTTATTATGTTTATGCCTATGCTCAGTTGGTCAAGACTGGTGAGATCGTAGCTGGTGATAAGATTAACTTCACAGTACCAACAGGAAACTTTGGAAATATCTTGGCTGCCTTTTATGCTAAGCAAATTGGTCTACCAGTTGGTAAATTGATCTGTGCTTCAAATGACAACAATGTTTTGACAGACTTCTTCAAGACACGTGTTTACGATAAGAAGCGTGAGTTTAAGGTAACAACTAGTCCATCTATGGATATTTTAGTATCTTCAAACTTGGAGCGTTTGATTTTCCATCTTTTGGGTAATGATGCGGTTAAGACAGCCGAACTCATGAATGCTTTGAATAGCCAAGGTCAATATGAGTTGACTAATTTTAATGAAGAGATTCTTGAACTCTTTGCAGCTGAATATGCGACTGAGGAAGAAACGGCAGCAGAAATCAAGCGTGTTTATGAGTCAGATTCTTATATCGAGGATCCTCATACAGCGGTTGCTTCGGCAGTTTATAGAAAATACCAAGCGGCTACTGGCGATGTGACTAAGACAGTGATTGCTTCAACAGCGAGTCCATACAAGTTCCCAGTAGTTGCAGTAGAAGCGGTAACAGGAAAAGCAGGCTTGACTGACTTTGAAGCCTTGGCTCAATTACATGAAATCTCAGGAGTGGCTGTGCCACCTGCAGTTGATGGGCTTGAGATAGCTCCTGTTCGTCATAAGACAACAGTGGCAGCTGCTGATATGCAAGTAGCGGTTGAGGCTTATTTAGGACTTTAAGACAGAGGAAGTAAACTCGGTTGGGAAACCAACTGAGTTTCTTTTCATCAGGAGGAGAGATTGTTTAAGAAAAATAAAGACATTCTTAATATTGCCTTGCCGGCTATGGGCGAAAACTTTTTGCAGATGCTCATGGGGATGGTGGACAGTTATTTGGTTGCTCATTTAGGATTGATTGCCATTTCGGGTGTATCAGTAGCTGGCAATATTATCACGATTTATCAGGCTATTTTCATTGCTCTGGGAGCGGCTATTTCTAGTGTTATTTCAAAAAGTTTGGGGCAGAAGGATCAGTCTAAGTTAGCCTATCATGTGACTGAGGCCTTGAAGATTACCTTATTATTAAGTTTCCTTTTAGGAGCTTTGTCCCTCTTCGCTGGTCAAGAGATGATAGGACTTTTGGGGACGGAGAGGGATGTAGCTGAGAGTGGTGGACTCTACCTATCCTTGGTAGGCGGATCGATTGTTCTCTTAGGTTTAATGACTAGTTTTGGTGCCTTGATTCGTGCAACGCATAATCCACGTTTGCCTCTCTATGTGAGTCTTTTATCCAATGCCTTGAATATTCTTTTTTCAAGTATAGCTATTTTTGTTCTGGATATGGGGATAGCTGGTGTTGCTTGGGGGACAATTCTGTCTCGTTTGGTAGGTCTTGTGATTTTATGGTCGAAATTAAAGTTGCATTTTGAGAAACCGACTTTTGGTTTAGATAAGGAACTATTGACCTTGGCTTTACCAGCAGCTGGAGAGCGGCTTATGATGCGGGCTGGTGATGTCGTTATCATTGCCTTGGTCGTTTCTTTTGGGACAGAGGCCGTGGCTGGAAATGCAATCGGAGAAGTCTTGACCCAGTTTAACTACATGCCTGCCTTTGGCGTTGCTACGGCAACGGTCATGCTGGTAGCTCGAGCAGTTGGAGAGGATAATTGGGAAAGAGTCACTAGTTTGAGCAAACAAACCTTTTGGCTTTCTCTGATTCTCATGTTGCCTTTGACGCTTAGTGTCTATGCCTTAGGAATACCACTGACTCATCTCTATACGACTGATCCTCTAGCGGTGGAGGCTAGTGTTCTAGTGACACTTTTTTCACTACTTGGAACTCCTATGACGATAGGAACAGTCATCTATACAGCAGTCTGGCAGGGTTTGGGCAATGCTCGGCTTCCCTTTTATGCGACAAGTATAGGAATGTGGTGTATCCGCATTGGAACAGGATATCTGATGGGGATTGTGCTTGGTTGGGGCTTGCCCGGTATTTGGGCCGGAACCCTTTTGGATAATGGTTTTCGTTGGTTATTTCTACGTTACCGTTACCAGCGTTATATGAGCTTGAAAGGATAGGAAATGCAAAAAACAGCTTTTATTTGGGATTTAGACGGGACTTTATTGGACTCTTACGAAGCGATTTTATCAGGGATTGAGGAGACTTTTGGTCAGTTTTCTATTCCTTATGATAAGGAGAAGGTGAGAGAGTTTATCCTCAAGTTTTCTGTGCAGGATTTGCTTGTGCAGGTAGCAGAAGAGCGAAAGCTAGATGTGGAAGTGCTAAATCAGGTACGTGCCCAGAGTCTGGCTGAGAAGAATGCTCAGGTAGTTTTGATGCCAGGTGCGCGTGAGGTGCTAGCTTGGGCAGACGAGACAGGGATTCAGCAATTTGTTTACACTCATAAGGGAGACAATGCTTTTACTATTCTAAGAGACTTGGGTTTGGAATCTTATTTTACAGAGATTTTAACCAGTCAGAGTGGCTTTGCGCGCAAGCCTAATCCGGAAGCGGCTACCTATCTGTTAGACAAGTATCAGTTGGATCCTGAGAAAACCTATTATATAGGGGACCGGACTCTGGATGTGGAATTTGCCCAGAATAGTGGGATTCAAAGTATTAACTTTTTAGAGTCGTCTTATGGAGGCAATCATAGGATTCAAGGGTTAGCAGATATTTCCCGTATTTTTGAGTCTGAGCGATAAAAAGATTGTGTCAGTTTTGTGACAGAGACCTAACAAACTATTTCAAGTAATCGAGTTTGTTACAAGGAATAGACAGTTCTGTTAAATAGGCCCGAGAGGGCTTTTTTTCTGCTTTTTTTGTGTTATCATAGACAGGTACTCATTTGAAAGAATGAAGAAAAGAATATTATTAGCCTCAACAGTAGCCTTGTCATTTGCCCCAGTATTGGCAACTCAAGCAGAAGAAGTTCTTTGGACTGCACGTAGTGTTGAGCAAATCCAAAACGATTTGACTAAAACGGACAACAAAACAAGTTATACCGTTCAGTATGGTGATACCTTGAGCACCATTGCAGAAGCTCCAAAAGCGGTAGAAACTACAAGTACAAAAGAAGTAGCAACAAATTCAGAAGTTGCAGAGAAAGTTGCTACTGCAGAAGAAGCCACGCCTTCTACAGGAACTTCTGTTTCAGAGGAGCAAACAGCCGAAACAAGCAGTGCAGTTTCAGAAGCAGCTCCTCAGGCAACGACTCCAGCTGAGAAGCAGGAAATACAAGAAAGCATTCAAGCTGAATCAGCAGTAGAAGCAACTACAACGCCAGTAGAAGAAAAAGCGCCTGAAACACTTGCGACAAGTTCAGAAGAAGCAAAAGAAGCCTCATCAAATGAAGCTATAACAGCAGTTTCTACTTATCAACCAGAAGAGACGAAGATAGTTTCAACAACTTACACAGCTCCAGCTGCGCCCGATTATGCTGGACTTGCAGTAGCGAAATCTGAAAATGCAGGCCTTCAACCACAAACGGCTGCCTTTAAAGAAGAAATCGCCAACTTGTTTGGCATCACATCCTTTAGTGGTTACCGTCCAGGAGACAGTGGAGATCACGGAAAAGGTTTGGCTATTGACTTTATGGTACCAGAAAGCTCAGAACTAGGGGATAAGATTGCGGAATACGCTATTCAAAACATGGCTAGCCGCGGCATTAGTTACATCATCTGGAAACAACGTTTCTATGCACCATTCGATAGCAAATATGGGCCAGCTAATACTTGGAACCCAATGCCAGACCGTGGTAGCGTGACAGAAAATCACTATGATCATGTTCACATTTCAATGAATGGATAAACCAGACTTTGTAATATCATTTTGACGAATGAGGTCTAGCTTTCGTGATAGGAAGCAAGTCTCGTTCGTTTTTTCTTTTTCATACTCTTCGAAAATCTCTTCAAACCACGTCAGTTTTATCTGAAATTTGAGCAATCTGCGACTAGCTTCCTAGTTTGCTCTTTGATTTTCATTGAGTATCAATTTGAATGGAAAATGGAAAGTTATCATCTTGTAATAATCCAAGCAACATTCTTGCAATCTATTTTACTTTGCATTATAATTGATAAGTCAACTATTGATAAATCAAGAAAAAGGGAAAAGAAATGTTAGAGATTCAAGATTTACTGTATCAACTCCGCTTGTCTGAGCAAGCGAGTACGCAATTGTTTGAAAAAATACTTGGGATTAGTTTGACACGATATCAGATTTTACTGTTTTTGCTGAAGCATTCCCCTTGTAATCAAATAGCGGTTCAGGAGCGTTTGAAGATTGATCAGGCTGCTTTGACCCGACATTTCAAAATTCTGGAAAAGGAAGGTTTGGTGGAGCGTCATCGCAATCCTGAAAATCAGCGAGAAGTGTTGGTAGAGGCTACGAAGTATGCCAAGGAGCAGTTAGTGGTGAATCCCCCTCTGCAACATATCAAGGTTAAGGAAGAGATGGAAAGTATCTTAACAGAGTCTGAAAGAACAGAACTCAGCCGTTTATTAAATAAATTGGTTTTGGGTATTGAGAATATAGAAATTTAAGGAGAAATAGATGTCAATTATGACAATCATTTTAGCAACAATTGTTGCTTTGGAGCATTTTTACATTTTTTATTTGGAAAGTATTACAACGCAATCAGATG
Source organism: Streptococcus thalassemiae (assembly GCF_903645285.1). Classification (GTDB taxonomy): domain Bacteria; phylum Bacillota; class Bacilli; order Lactobacillales; family Streptococcaceae; genus Streptococcus; species Streptococcus thalassemiae. The sequence goes on from NZ_CAHJXN010000003.1 coordinate 47,201, forward strand.
CGACTAGTCGTGTCTTTAACATGGAAAAGGAAGAACTGGCTCGTCCGTCAGTAAGTTCATTGTTTAAAAATCAAGGGATTTATAACGCTTTGCTAGGTATCTTTCTCTTGTATGGGATTTATTTCTCGCAGAATTTAGAAATTGTGACTATTTTTGTTTTATTTGTGATTGGTGCTGCAGCTTATGGCTCTCTCACAGCAGATAAGAAAATTATTTTGAAGCAAGGTGGACCAGCTATTTTGGCCTTGATGAGTATTTTACTCTTTAAATAAACTCATACTCTTCGAAAATCAAATTCAAACCATGTCAGCGTCGCCTTGCCGTACTCAAGTACAGTCTGTGGCTAGCTTCCTAGTTTGCTCTTTGATTTTCATTGAGTATCAGAGACCAATCCTAGCCTCTCTAGTCCTTTTTGCTCCAGAAGAAGAGAAATATGTTATACTTGTTTTTAAGAAAAAAGTCTCATTGAATTGGTTTTGAGGAGTTAGAAATGAAAGTATTAGTGACAGGCTTTGAGCCCTTTGGAGGGGAAAAGGTTAATCCAGCCTTGGAGGCCATTAAAGGTTTACCAGCTGAAATCCATGGTGCTGAGGTTCATTGGCTAGAAGTACCGACAGTATTTCACAAATCGGCCCAAGTGTTGGAAGAAGAGATGAACCGTTATCAACCTGACTTTGTCCTTTGTATCGGGCAAGCGGGTGGAAGAACTAGCTTGACGCCTGAACGAGTGGCCATAAATCAAGACGATGCACGCATTCCTGATAATGATGGTAATCAACCGATTGACCTTCCTATTCGTCCAGATGGTGCTCCGGCCTACTTTAGTAGTTTGCCGATTAAAGCGATGGTCCAAACTATAAAAAAAGAGGGCTTGCCGGCCTCTGTTTCCAATACGGCAGGGACTTTTGTCTGCAATCATTTGATGTATCAGGCCCTCTATTTGGTAGAAAAGAAATTTCCACATATTAAGGCGGGTTTTATGCATATTCCTTATATGATGGAACAGGTGGTGAATCGACCGACTACCCCAGCTATGAGTTTAGTGGATATTAGGCGAGGGATAGAAGCAGCAATCGGCGCTATTATAGAACATGGAGATCAGGACCTCAAGTTGGTAGGCGGAGAAACTCATTGATAGAAAAAAGCTTGAGGGAAAACCTTCAAGCTTTTGGACGTTTTCGAGCCAATACTGCTCGGTAAAAAATTATTTTATTGATTTGAATGTAGGGTAGGAGTGAGAAACTAGCAATTCCAAAGGTAATCCAATTGAGGAAATACCAAGGAAGGAGTTGTAAGTCTAGGACGAAGCGCTGAAACTTGTAACCTTTCATCAGGAAACGGCTGGTCTTAAGGATTTGTCCTGGTCTGGCTTGTCCTAAGTCTAGGGTGTCACAGAGGAGAAATTCTACCTGCGAATAGGCATAGTATTGTGGAATATAGAGACCATTTCCGATAATCATTAAGAAGATACTTGCTAGAAAATAAAGACCAAAGGTCATGAGGAAACGCTCGGTTTCAATTGACGTGAGATCCAGATTAGGAAATTCAGGATGGATTGCAACGAATTTCTTTGCTAGAAAGCTACTGTAAAAGAGGAAGTAAATCCCGAGTAAGCTAGGAATGCTCCATAAAAAGAGATAGAAACGTTTGAGGAGAAGAGTCAAAAAGGTTTGTGAAAAGTGTGCTTCATTAAAGAGAGTAAGACTATTTTTGACGGATAGTTCTGTATCTGGATTCTTGATGAGTTTCAGCGTTGTATAAACTGAACTGGTTAGAAGAATCGTTCCGATAAAGGAGACTAATAGCGGAAAAAGGTAGGCTTGGAATACATGGCCAAACACGCTTAAAAAGGATTGCTCTAAAATAGACTCATTGATGCGCTCTAAGGGATTGAGGAAGCCAGACAAGATGACCAGCATGCTAGGTAAGAGATAGACGAGAAAGAGGCGGGGATTTTCAGCCTGAAATTGTCTGGACTGTAGACGAATGGTTTTTAAATCAATTTTTGGGTATTTCATTCTCTCATTATACCATAGTTCTTATACATAGTTCGTGACAGTTCCTGCTTTTTTTGATAAAATCATACAGTATGCCCTTGGGCACAAAGTATGAACTGGGACTGTCTTTCCCAGCTTCGGAGGTAAAAAATGTCAGATTCACCAATCAAATACCGTTTGATTAAGAAAGAAAAACATACAGGAGCTCGTCTGGGAGAAATCATCACACCCCATGGTACCTTCCCAACACCTATGTTTATGCCAGTTGGGACACAAGCCACTGTCAAAACTCAGTCGCCCGAAGAATTGAAGGAGATGGGGTCGGGAATTATCCTATCAAACACTTATCATCTCTGGCTTCGTCCTGGAGATGAACTCATCGCACGTGCAGGTGGTCTCCACAAGTTCATGAATTGGGACCAGCCTATCTTGACAGATAGTGGTGGTTTTCAGGTTTATTCCTTAGCAGATAGCCGTAATATCACAGAAGAAGGAGTAACCTTTAAAAACCATCTCAATGGTTCTAAGATGTTCTTGTCCCCAGAAAAAGCCATTTCTATTCAGAATAATCTAGGCTCAGATATTATGATGTCCTTTGACGAATGTCCTCAGTTTTATCAACCTTATGATTACGTTAAGAAATCAATCGAGCGTACCAGCCGTTGGGCTGAGCGTGGTTTGAAGGCTCACCGTCGTCCACATGACCAAGGTTTGTTTGGAATTGTGCAGGGGGCAGGATTTGAGGACTTGCGTCGCCAATCGGCTCATGACCTTGTAAGCATGGACTTCCCAGGTTACTCTATCGGTGGTTTGGCGGTGGGAGAAACCCACGAAGAGATGAATGCAGTCTTGGACTTTACAACTCAACTGCTGCCTGAAAATAAACCTCGCTATTTGATGGGTGTGGGAGCGCCAGATAGCTTGATTGATGGGGTGATTCGTGGTGTAGATATGTTTGACTGTGTCTTGCCGACTCGTATCGCTCGTAACGGAACTTGTATGACCAGTCAAGGTCGTTTGGTTGTAAAAAATGCCCAGTTTGCTGAGGACTTTACGCCACTGGATCCTGAATGTGATTGCTACACATGTAAGAACTATACACGCGCCTACCTTCGTCACCTCCTCAAGGCTGATGAAACCTTTGGTATCCGCTTGACTAGCTACCACAATCTTTACTTCTTGCTTAACCTGATGAAGCAAGTGCGACAAGCCATCATGGATGACAATCTCTTGGAATTCCGTGAGTATTTTGTGGAAAAATATGGCTATAATAAATCAGGACGTAATTTCTAAAATGGAATTGATATAAGCTAAAAATCCTAAGTTTTCTCTTGGGATTTTTCTTCTTTTTTTGATAGAATAAAGTGTACAATGAAAGGAAGAATAAACTCGTATGCGCATTAAATGGTTTTCCTTGATTAGGATTACAGGTTTACTTTTGGTACTCTTGTATCATTTCTTTCAGACCATCTTTCCTGGAGGTTTTTTCGGGGTAGATGTCTTTTTCACATTTTCAGGTTTCCTGATTACAGCTCTACTCATCGAAGAATTTTCTAAGAATCGTGAGATTGATTTGATAGGATTTTTTAGGAGACGTTTTTATCGGATCGTGCCACCTGTGGTTTTGATGGTCTTGGTAACCATGCCCTTTACCTTCCTAGTTCGCCAAGACTATGTTGCTGGAATTGGAGGTCAGATTGCGGGTGTCTTAGGCTTTATGACCAACTTCTATGAACTTCTAACAGGGGGGAGTTATGAATCTCAGTTCATTCCTCATTTGTTTGTTCATAATTGGAGTTTGGCTGTTGAGGTTCACTACTATATCCTCTGGGGATTGGCAGTTTGGTTCTTATCTAAACAGTCCAGATCAAATGGTCAGTTGAGAGGAATGGTCTTTCTCTTATCTGCTGTTGCCTTCTTGATCAGCTTCTTCTCCATGTTTATTGGTAGTTTTCTAGTAACCTCTTATTCCTCTGTTTACTTCTCTAGTTTAACTCATGTCTATCCATTCTTTTTGGGAAGTATCCTAGCAACGATTGTAGGCGTTCGTCAGACGACTTCTCTCGTCAAGCAGTTGGATAAAATCTGGGATTTACGCAAGACACTTTTAGTTTTTGGAGGAGGTTTTGGCTTCTTACTCATTTTGACCTTCTTTGTCAAATTTACCTATCTCTTTGCCTATCTTATTGGCTTCTTGCTTGCCAGTCTTGCAGCCCTTGCTATGATTCTGGCGGCGCGTGTCTTACATGAAAAGACACCTAACGTGCAGGAGCCAAAGATGATTAGCTTTTTAGCAGATACTAGCTATGCAGTTTATCTCTTCCATTGGCCTTTCTATATTATTTTCTCACAGTTGACCTCAAATTTTCTTGCTGTGTTACTGACTTTGATTTGTTCTTATGGATTTGCCAGTCTTTCATTTTATGTATTGGAGCCGTGGATTGCAGGCAAGAACACACCTATTTTACAAACTATTCGTCCCCTGCCTTATATTCACGCAATTCTTGCGACAAGTACAGGAATCTTGGCCTTCATTGTCCTCTTAGTGACTTTGTTGGCACCACAAGTGGGAGCGTTTGAGACAGACTTAACTGTCAATGGTTTGAAGCAAGCTGCTAGTAATATTGCCCAAACAAAAGTGATGGCAGAACGAGCAGAAGCTGATAGTTTGGGGATTGCTGATGGTACTATGTTAATTGGTGACTCGGTGGCCTTAAGGGCAAATACAGCCCTGCAGACAGCTCTTCCTGGAGCACAAATTAACGCGCAGGTCAGCAGAACAACCAAGACTGCCAATGAAATCATGCTAAATAATAGCCAGAATAAATTTTTACCTAAGATGGTGGTCATTGCGACTGGGGTAAATAATCCTGAAAATTACAAGGAAGATTGGGATAGTATCGTAAAAAATCTTCCTAAGGGCCACCATATGGTTTTGGTGACTCCTTATGAGGGAGATAAGACAAAAGAGACCTATGCCATCGTTGAGAAGGCTGCTGCCTATATGAGAGAATTGGCAGAGAAGACTCCTTACATCACGATAGCAGATTGGAATCAAGCTGCTAAGGAACATCCAGAAATCTGGGCAGGAACAGACCAAGTCCATTTCGGAAGTGACACTAGCACTATTGAAGCAGGAGCAAAATTGTATGCAGATACCATTGCCACAGCCTTGCAGACGGCTCAAGACAAGCCAGTCAAATCAAAATAACCTGTATTACAGAGAAAAGAGTTGGAGAAATCCAGCTCTTTTAAAATATCTTTAGAAAATAGGTCTATACCATTTACAAATGAATCAGAAAGGTTTATAATGTAATTGACATAATAAATATCAAAAGTAATCTTTTAAGGAGGTCATTATTATGCCTAATTACGTTAAAGCGGATCAGTTTTTCTATCCATTTGGCATTCGTCGCGGTGGGTACTTAGAACTTGTTGATGGCAAATTTGGGAAACATGTGGATCAAATTCCTGAAGGAGCAGAGGTTCTTGACTATACTGGTTATAGCATTGCACCAGGTCTTGTGGATACTCATATTCATGGATATGCAGGTGTAGATGTGATGGACAACAATATTGAAGGTACATTGCATACTATGAGTGAAGGACTTCTTAGTACCGGTGTTACCAGTTTCTTGCCCACAACTTTAACAGCCACTTATGAGCAATTGCTTGCAGTCACTGAAAATCTTGGAAACCATTATAAAGAAGCAACAGGTGCTAAGATTCGTGGGATTTATTATGAAGGTCCATATTTCACAGAAACTTTTAAGGGGGCACAAAATCCAACTTATATGAGAGACCCGGGTGTTGAGGAGTTTCATTCTTGGCAAGATGCTGCAAAAGGGATGCTAAATAAAATCGCTATTGCACCAGAACGTGATGGGGTGGAAGATTTTGTACGTACTATTACAGGTGAAGGTGTGACAGTTGCACTTGGACACTCAGATGCGACATTTGAACAAGCTAAGAAGGCAGTTGATGCTGGAGCTAGTGTATGGGTACATGCCTATAATGGGATGCGTGGTTTAACACACCGCGAACTAGGTATGGTAGGAGCTATGTATGAGCTCCCACATACTTACGCAGAATTGATTTGTGATGGTTATCACGTAGATCCAAAAGCTTGTGAGATTTTACTTAAGCAAAAGGGGACAGAAAACATCGCTCTTATTACGGACTGTATGACAGCTGGTGGATTGGAAGACGGTGACTATATGTTGGGTGAATTCCCAGTAGTAGTTGCCAATGGAACTGCACGTCTCAAATCTACTGGTAATTTGGCAGGTTCTATCCTTAAACTTAAAGATGGTATGAGAAATGTAGTCGAGTGGGGGATTGCAAATCCACACGAAGCAGTCATGATGGCCAGCCTTAACCCAGCAAAATCTGTTCACATTGATGATGTTTGTGGCCAAATCCGTGAAGGCTACGACGCTGACTTCATCGTATTAGATAAAGATTTGGAATTGGTAGCAACCTACCTAGACGGTGTGAAACGTTATCAAGCATAAGAGAGAAAGCAGAAGTTAGAGATTAGCTTCTGCTTTTTTATCTGTATTGCTTTACCAGTAAATAAAAAAGTTAGAAAAATCACAAAAAAACTTGAACAAACAATTGAAAAGGCTTACAATTATATTATAAATAGTACAAATAAAAAAACGGAGGATTGCTTTATGAAAGCCTATACTTATGTTAAACCAGGACTTGCTTCTTTTGTTGACGTTGACAAACCAGTTATTCGCAAGCCAACAGACGCTATTGTGCGTATCGTAAAAACCACTATTTGTGGAACAGACCTCCATATCATTAAAGGAGATGTTCCTGCTTGTCAAAGTGGTACCATTCTTGGCCACGAAGGAATTGGGATTGTTGAAGAAGTTGGAGAAGGAGTTTCTAACTTCAAAAAAGGCGACAAGGTCTTGATTTCTTGTGTCTGTGCCTGTGGTAAATGCTACTACTGTAAAAAAGGAATTTATGCCCACTGTGAAGACGAAGGGGGCTGGATTTTCGGTCACTTGATTGATGGTATGCAGGCTGAATATTTACGTGTCCCTCATGCAGATAACACTCTTTACCATACTCCAGAAGACTTGTCAGATGAAGCCTTGGTTATGCTATCAGACATTTTGCCTACTGGGTATGAAATTGGTGTCTTGAAAGGAAAAGTAGAACCTGGTTGTAGCGTAGCCATTATCGGTTCAGGTCCAGTTGGATTGGCTGCTCTATTGACAGCTCAATTCTATTCACCAGCTAAATTGATTATGGTAGACCTAGACGATAACCGCTTGGAAACTGCTGTATCATTTGGTGCGACTCACAAGATTAATTCTTCAGACCCTGAAAAAGCCATTAAAGAAATTTATGATTTGACAGATGGTCGTGGTGTGGATGTCGCTATCGAAGCTGTTGGTATTCCTGCAACATTTGATTTCTGTCAAAAGATTATCGGTGTAGACGGAACAGTTGCCAACTGTGGTGTGCATGGTAAACCAGTTGAATTTGATTTAGACAAACTTTGGATTCGCAACATCAATGTAACAACTGGTTTGGTATCTACAAATACCACTCCACAATTGTTGAAAGCACTTGAAAGTCATAAGATTGAACCAGAAAAATTGGTAACTCATTATTTCAAACTAAGTGAAATTGAAAAAGCCTATGAAGTCTTCGGTAAGGCAGCAGACCACCATGCCATTAAGGTCATTATCGAAAACGATATCTCAGAAGCTTAAGTCGTAAAAATATTTTTGAACATGAGCAAATAGAAATTCAGTCATCATAAGATGGCTGGATTTTTTATCAAGAAATTAAGAAATGAGCATATTTCTTTCCTTGTTTGTCTGAATTGGTTATAATATACGGTACAAAGGAATGAATGAATATGTATCGTGTTATAGAAATGTACGGAGATTTTGAACCTTGGTGGTTCTTAGAAGGTTGGGAAGAAGATATTGTAGCTAGTAAGAAATTTGACCAGTATTATGATGCTCTCAAATACTACAAAACTTGCTGGTTTAAATTAGAACAAGAATCCCCTCTTTATAAAAGCAGAAGTGACTTGATGACCATTTTTTGGGATCCAGAAGACCAACGCTGGTGCGATGAATGTGATGAGTATTTACAACAATACCATTCGTTGGCTCTTTTGCAGGATGAGCAGGTTATTCCAGATGAAAAACTACGCCCAGGCTATGAAAAACAAACAGGTAAGGAAAGGCACCGTTCTTGCCGTATGAAATTAAAATAGAGAAAAGTAACTTTTTGGAGTTGCTTTTTTTATTTTTCCAAATCTTTGCGAATAGTATAGGTGAGGAGGTAAGTATGGTTCAAGAAATTGCACAAGAAATCATTCGTTCGGCCCGGAAAAAAGGGGCGCAGGATATTTATTTTGTCCCTAAGTTAGACGCCTATGAGCTTCATATGAGGGTAGGAGACGAGCGCTGTAAAATCGGTTGTTATGATTTTGAAAAGTTTGCGGCTGTCATCAGTCACTTTAAGTTTGTGGCGGGTATGAATGTTGGAGAAAAGCGACGTAGTCAACTTGGTTCCTGTGATTATGCATATGACGATAAGATGGCGTCACTACGTTTATCTACCGTAGGCGATTATCGAGGTCATGAGAGTTTGGTGATCCGTTTGTTGCATGATGAGGAGCAGGATTTGCATTTTTGGTTTCAGAATATTGACGAATTGGGCAAGCAGTATAGACAACGGGGGCTTTATCTTTTTGCTGGCCCAGTCGGCAGTGGCAAGACGACCCTGATGCACGAATTGGCCAAGTCTCTCTTTAAGGGGCAACAAGTTATGTCTATTGAAGATCCAGTCGAAATCAAGCAGGACGACATGCTCCAGTTGCAGTTGAATGAGGCGATTGGGCTTACCTATGAAAATCTAATCAAACTTTCTTTGCGTCATCGTCCTGATCTCTTGATTATCGGAGAAATTCGGGACAGCGAGACGGCGCGTGCAGTGGTCAGAGCTAGTTTGACAGGTGCGACAGTCTTTTCAACCATTCATGCCAAGAGTATTCGAGGTGTTTATGAGCGCTTGCTGGAGTTGGGTGTTAGTGAGGAGGAATTAGCAGTCGTTCTGCAAGGTGTCTGCTACCAGAGATTGATCGGGGGAGGAGGAATTGTTGATTTTGCAAACAAAGACTATCAAGAACACCAGCCAACTAGCTGGAATGAACAGATTGACCAGCTTCTTAAAGATGGACATATCACAAGTCTTCAGGCTGAGACGGAAAAAATTAGCTACAGCTAAGCAAAAAAATATCATCACCCTGTTTAACAGTCTCTTTTCCAGCGGTTTTCATCTGGTGGAGACCATCTCCTTTTTAGATAGGAGTGCCTTGTTGAACAAGCAGTGTGTGACCCAGATGCGCACGGGCTTGTCTCAGGGAAAATCATTCTCAGAAATGATGGAAAGTTTGGGCTTTTCAAGTGCTATTGTCACCCAGTTATCCCTAGCAGAAGTCCATGGGAATCTTCACCTGAGTTTGGGAAAGATAGAAGAATATCTGGACAATCTGGCCAAGGTCAAGAAAAAGTTAATTGAAGTAGCGACCTATCCCTTGATTTTACTGGGATTTCTTCTCTTAATCATGCTGGGACTCCGTAACTATCTATTACCACAACTGGATAGTAGCAATATCGCTACCCAAATTATTGGCAATCTGCCACAAATTTTTCTAGGAATGGTAGGGTTTGTTTCCGTGCTTGCCCTTTTAGCACACACTTTTTATAAAAGAAGTTCTAAGATGCGCGTCTTTTCTATTTTGGCACGGATTCCTTTCCTTGGAATCTTTGTGCAGACCTATTTGACAGCCTATTATGCGCGTGAGTGGGGGAATATGATTTCGCAGGGAATGGAGTTGACGCAGATTTTTCACATGATGCAGGAACAAGGTTCCCAGCTCTTTAAAGAAATCGGTCAAGACTTGGCTCAGTCCCTACAAAATGGTCGCGAATTTTCTCAAACCATAGCAACCTATCCTTTCTTTAAGAAGGAGTTGAGTCTCATCATCGAGTATGGGGAAGTCAAGTCCAAGCTGGGTAGTGAGTTGGAAATTTATGCTGAAAAAACTTGGGAAGCCTTTTTTACCCGAATTAACCGCACCATGAATTTAGTGCAGCCACTGGTTTTTATCTTTGTGGCACTGATTATCGTTTTACTTTATGCGGCAATGCTCATGCCCATGTATCAAAATATGGAGGTAAATTTTTAAAATGAAAAAAATGATGACATTCTTGAAAAAAGCTAAGGTTAAAGCTTTTACACTTGTGGAGATGTTGGTGGTCTTGCTCATCATCAGCGTGCTTCTCTTGCTCTTTGTACCTAATCTGACCAAGCAAAAAGAGGCGGTCAATGACAAAGGAAAAGCTGCTGTTGTTAAGGTGGTGGAAAGTCAGGCAGAGCTTTATAGTTTAGATAAAAATGAAGAGGCTACTCTAAGCAAATTACAAGCAGATGATCGCATCACAGAAGAACAGGCTAAAGCTTATAAAGAATACCATGCTAAACAAAATACCAGTCAAACCGTTGCAGATTAAGGCCTTTACCATGCTGGAAAGTCTATTGGTTTTGGGGCTTGTGAGTATCCTTGCCTTGGGCTTGTCCGGCTCTGTCCAGTCCACTTTTGCGGCGGTAGAGGAGCAGATTTTCTTTATGGAATTTGAAGAACTCTATCGGGAAACTCAAAAACACAGTGTAGCCAGTCAGCAAAAGACTAGTCTGAACTTAGATGGGCAGACGATTAGCAATGGCAGTCAAAAGCTGACAGTTCCTAAAGGAATTCAGGCGCCATCAGGACAAAGTATCACATTTGACCGTGCTGGGGGCAATTCGTCCCTGGCTAAGGTTGAATTTCAGACAAGTAAAGGAGCGATTCGCTATCAATTATATCTAGGAAATGGAAAAATTAAACGCATTAAGGAAACAAAAAATTAGGGCAGTGATTTTACTGGAAGCAGTGGTTGCTTTAGCTATCTTTGCCAGCATTGCGACCCTCCTTTTGGGACAAATTCAGAAAAATAGACAAGAAGAAGCAAAAATCTTGCAAAAGGAAGAAGTCTTGAGAGTAGCTAAGATGGCCTTGCAGACAGGTCAAAATCAGGTAAACATAAATGGAGTTGAGATTCAGGTGTTTTCTAGTGAAAAAGGATTGGAGGTCTACCATGGTTCAGAACAGTTGTTGGCTATCAAAGAGCCATAAGGTCAAGGCTTTCACTTTGTTGGAATCCCTGATTGCCCTCATTGTCATCAGTGGAAGTTTACTTCTCTTTCAAGCTATGAGTCAGCTTCTCATTTCAGAAGTTCGCTACCAGCAACAAAGCGAGCAAAAGGAGTGGCTCTTGTTTGTGGACCAGTTGGAGGCAGAATTAGACCGTTCGCAGTTCGAAAAAGTGGAGGGCAATCGCCTCTATATGAAGCAGGATGGCAAGGATATCTCTATTGGTAAGTCAAAATCGGATGATTTTCGGAAAACTGATGCCAGTGGACGAGGTTATCAGCCTATGGTTTATGGACTCAAATCTGCACAGATTACAGAGGACAATCAACTGGTTCGCTTTCGTTTTCAGTTTCAAAAAGGCTTAGAAAGGGAGTTCATCTATCGTGTGGAAAAAGAAAAAAGTTAAGGCAGGTGTTCTCCTCTATGCAGTCACCATGGCAGCCATCTTTAGTCTTTTGTTACAATTTTACTTGAACCGACAAGTCGCCCACTATCAAGACTATGCTTTGAATAAAGAAAAGCTGGTCGCTTTTGCCATGGCCAAACGAACCAAAGATAAGGTTGATAAGGAAACTGGGGAACAGGTCTTTAATCTGGGTCAGGTGAGTTATCAAAACAAGAAAACAAGCTTGGTGACGACGGTTCATACGCCTAAGAGCCAATATGAATTTATCTTTCCTTCCATCAAAATCAAAGAAGAGAAAAAGGATAACAAGGAGGAGATAGTGACCGATCCAAGCGAAAAAGCAGAGAAGAAAAAATCAGAAAAGAAAGAGAATTCCTAGCCAATCAAACTACTTTGTGCTAAACTAAAAATATGAAACATGATTTTAACCACAAAGCAGAAACTTTTGATTCGCCTAAAAATATCTTCCTTGCAAATTTGGTATGTCAAGCAGTCGAGAAACAGATTGATCTTCTATCAGACAAAGAAATTTTGGATTTCGGTGGAGGGACGGGCCTGTTAACCTTGCCCCTAGCCAAGCAGGCCAAGTCTGTAACATTGGTGGATATTTCGGAGAAAATGCTGGAGCAAGCTCGTTTGAAAGCGGAGCAGCAAGACATCAAGAATATCCAGTTTTTGGAGCAAGATTTACTGGAAAACCCCTTGGAGAAAGAGTTTGATCTCATTGTTGTTTGTCGTGTTCTTCATCATATGCCTGATTTGGATGCGGCTCTCTCACTGTTTCATCAACATCTGAGAGAAAACGGACAACTTTTACTTGCTGATTTTACCAAGACAGAAGCTAACCATCATGGATTTGATTTAGCTGAACTGGAAAACAAGCTAATTCAGCACGGTTTTTCATCTGTGCATAGTCAGATTCTCTATAGTGCTGAAGACCTGTTTCAAGGAAATTACTCAGAACTCTTTTTAACAGTAGCCCAAAAATCACTCGCCTAGTCAGGGAGTGATTTTTCTATAAGGATGGAAAAAAGAAGGGAAATTTGATAAGATAGGAATATGGATTTTGAAAAAATTGAACAAGCTTATACCTATTTACTAGAGAATGTCCAAGTCATCCAAAGTGATTTGGCGACCAACTTTTATGACGCCTTGGTGGAGCAAAATAGCATCTATCTGGACGGTGAAACTGAGCTAGAGCAGGTCAAAGGGAACAATCAAGCTCTTAAGCGTTTAGCGCTTCGCAAAGAAGAATGGCTCAAGACCTACCAATTTCTCTTGATGAAGGCTGGGCAAACAGAACCCTTGCAGGCCAATCACCAGTTTACGCCAGATGCCATTGCTTTGCTTTTGGTGTTTATTGTGGAAGAGTTGTTTAAAGAAGAGGAAATCACTATCCTCGAAATGGGTTCCGGGATGGGAATTCTAGGTGCTACTTTCTTGACCTCGCTTGATAAAAAGGTGGATTACTTGGGAATGGAAGTGGATGATTTGCTGATTGATTTGGCGGCTAGTATGGCAGATGTAATTGGTTTGCAGGCTGGCTTTGTCCAAGGAGATGCAGTTCGTCCACAAATGCTCAAAGAAAGCGATGTGGTTATCAGCGACTTGCCTGTCGGCTATTATCCTGATGACGCCGTTGCGTCGCGCCATCAAGTTGCTTCTAGTCAAGAACATACTTATGCTCATCACTTGCTCATAGAACAAGGACTTAAGTACCTCAAGTCAGATGGATACGCTATTTTTCTCGCTCCGAGTGATTTGTTGACCAGTCCTCAAAGTGATTTGTTAAAGGGGTGGTTGAAAGAGGATGCAAGTCTGGTTGCTATGATTAGTTTGCCTGAAAATCTCTTTGCCAATGCTAAACAATCTAAGACTATTTTTATCCTAAAGAAGAAAAGTGAAATAGTAGTGGAGCCTTTTGTTTATCCACTTGCTAGCTTGCAAGATGCAAGTGTTTTGATGAAATTTAAAGAAAATTTTCAAAAATGGACTCAAGGTACTGAAATATAAAATAGATTTTGTTATAATAGATGAAAACGCTTAAAAAGGGGTATCATGTTATGACAAAAACAATTGCAATCAATGCAGGAAGTTCAAGTTTGAAATGGCAATTATACTTAATGCCAGAAGAAAGAGTATTGGCGAAAGGTTTGATTGAACGTATCGGTTTGAAAGATTCAATTTCAACTGTAAAATTTGATGGCCGTTCTGAACAACAAATTTTGGATATCGAAAATCACACACAAGCTGTTAAAATCTTATTGGATGACTTGATTCGTTTCGACATTATCAAGGCTTATGACGAGATTACTGGTGTTGGACACCGTGTTGTTGCCGGTGGAGAATATTTCAAAGAATCAACAGTCGTTGAGGGAGATGTTTTAGAAAAAGTTGAAGAGTTGAGCTTGTTGGCTCCTCTCCACAATCCAGCCAATGCAGCAGGTGTTCGTGCCTTCAAGGAATTGTTGCCAGACATTACCAGTGTAGTTGTGTTTGATACTTCATTCCACACAAGTATGCCAGAGAAAGCTTATCGCTACCCTCTACCAACAAAATATTACACAGAAAACAAGGTTCGCAAATATGGTGCCCACGGGACAAGTCACCAGTTTGTAGCAGGAGAAGCTGCAAAACTCTTGGGACGTCCATTAGAAGACTTGAAGTTGATTACCTGTCATATTGGTAACGGAGGCTCAATTACAGCTGTGAAAGCTGGTAAGTCTGTCGACACTTCTATGGGCTTCACTCCTCTGGGTGGTATTATGATGGGAACTCGTACAGGGGACATTGATCCAGCTATCATTCCTTACTTAATGCAATATACAGATGATTTTAACACACCAGAAGATATTAGTCGTGTTCTGAATCGTGAATCAGGTCTTTTGGGAGTTTCTGCTAATTCTAGCGATATGCGCGATATAGAAGCAGCTGTAGCAGAAGGGAATCACGACGCTAGCTTGGCTTATGAAATGTATGTTGACCGTATCCAAAAACATATCGGTCAGTACCTTGCAGTGCTAAATGGAGCAGATGCCATTGTTTTCACAGCAGGTGTCGGTGAAAATGCAGCGAATTTCCGACGTGATGTAATCTCAGGAATTTCGTGGTTTGGTTGTGATGTTGATGATGAAAAGAATGTCTTTGGTGTGACAGGAGACATCTCAACAGATGAAGCGAAAATCCGTGTTTTGGTTATTCCAACTGATGAAGAATTGGTCATTGCCCGTGACGTTGAACGCTTGAAAAAATAAGTAAAACTAGAAAAAATATTTAGGACAAGGAGTTGGGAAAGAGATTTTCCGGCTCCTTTTTCTGATGAAATTGTCCAAAACCTTGCTATGATTGGCTTTTTTGAAAAATATGGTATAATAGTAGTAATTTAATAGATGGAGTTGAGTTTTGAAGAAAAACTTTCGTGTAAAAAGAGAGAAAGATTTTAAGGCGATTTTCAAGGAGGGGACAAGTTTTGCCAATCGCAAATTTGTTGTCTACCAATTAGAAAACCAGAAAAACCATTTTCGAGTAGGTCTATCAGTTAGCAAAAAACTGGGGAATGCCGTCACTAGAAATCAAATCAAGCGACGGATTAGACATATTATCCAGAATGCAAAAGGGAGTCTGGTAGAAGATGTCGACTTTGTTGTCATTGCTCGAAAAGGAGTCGAAACCTTGGGATACGCAGAGATGGAGAAAAATCTACTCCACGTATTAAAATTATCAAAGATTTACCAGGAAGGAAATGGGAGTGAAAAAGAAACTACAGTTGACTAGTTTGCTAGGACTGTCCCTATTTATCATGACAGCCTGTGCGACTAATGGGACAACTAGCGATATTACAGCCAATTCGGCTGATTTTTGGAGTAAATTTGTTTACTTCTTTGCGGAAATCATTCGCTTTTTATCGTTTGATATCAGTATCGGAGTGGGGATTATTCTCTTTACGGTCTTGATTCGTACAGTCCTCTTGCCAGTCTTTCAAGTGCAAATGGTGGCTTCTAGAAAAATGCAAGAAGCTCAACCACGCATTAAGGCGCTTCGAGAACAATATCCAGGTCGAGATATGGAAAGCAAAACCAAGCTAGAGCAAGAAATGCGTAAAGTCTTTAAGGAAATGGGTGTCAGACAGTCAGATTCTCTTTGGCCGATTTTGATTCAGATGCCGGTTATTTTAGCCTTGTTCCAAGCTCTCTCAAGAGTTGACTTTTTGAAGACAGGTCATTTCTTATGGATTAACCTTGGTGGTGTAGATACAACCCTTGTTCTCCCGATTTTAGCAGCAGTATTCACCTTTTTAAGTACTTGGTTGTCCAATAAAGCCTTGTCTGAGCGTAACGGAGCTACAACTGCGATGATGTATGGGATTCCAGTCTTGATCTTTGTTTTTGGAGTCTATGCTCCGAGCGGAGTCGCTCTCTACTGGGCAGTGTCCAATGCTTACCAAGTCTTGCAAACCTATTTCTTGAACAATCCATTCAAGATTATCGCAGAGCGCGAGGCTCTAGTACAGGCACAGAAAGATTTGGAAAATAGAAAAAGAAAAGCCAAGAAAAAGGCTCAGAAAACGAAATAATAAGGAGGAATCTGGTAATGGTAGTATTTACAGGTTCAACTGTTGAAGAAGCAATCCAAAAAGGATTGAAGGAATTAGATATTCCAAGGAAGAAGGCACATATTAAAGTCATTTCTCGTGAGAAAAAAGGATTTCTTGGTTTATTTGGTAAAAAACCAGCCCAAGTAGATATTGAAGCGATTAGTGAAACGACTGTTGTCAAAGCAAATCAACAAGCTGTAAAGGGAGTTCCAAAACAAATCAATGATTTGAATGAGCCTGTTAAAACAGTCAGTGAAGCAACTGTTGATTTGGGTCATGTTGTAGAAGCAATTAAAAAGATTGAAGAGGAAGGTCAAGGTATTTCTGATGAAGTCAAGGCTGAAATCTTAAAACATGAAAGACATGCCAGCACTATCTTAGAAGAAACTGGCCACATTGAGATTTTAAATGAACTTCAAATCGAGGAAGCGATGAGGGAAGAAGCGGGCGCTGATGACCTTGAAACTGAGCAAGACCAAACTGAAAATCAAGACTTGACAGAGATGGGCTTGAAAGTTGAACCGAGCTTTGATATTGCTCAGGTGGCTACGGATGTGACTGCCTATGTTCAAGCGATTGTGGATGACATGGATGTTGAAGCCACACTTTCAAATGATTATAACCGTCGTAGCATCAATTTGCAAATTGATACTAACGAACCAGGTCGTATTATCGGCTACCATGGTAAAGTCTTGAAGGCCTTGCAACTGTTGGCTCAAAATTATCTTTACAACCGCTATTCCAGAACCTTCTACGTTACAATCAATGTCAATGATTATGTCGAACACCGTGCAGAAGTTTTGCAGACCTATGCGCAAAAATTGGCGACTCGTGTTTTAGACGAAGGGCGTAGTCATCAAACAGATCCCATGTCGAATAGTGAACGCAAGATTATCCACCGTATTATTTCACGTATGGATGGCGTGACTAGTTATTCTGAGGGTGATGAGCCAAATCGCTATGTCGTTGTAGATACAGAATAAACAAAATCAGGCTTGACCTGATTTTTTGCTAGCTAGAGGAGATTAAACAGATGTTGAATAAGTTAAGAGATTATTTAGACTTTGCAGGGATCCAGTACCGTAATCCTGATAAAGCGGGAGCAGAGCGAGAGAAAATGCTGGAATTGCGCCACAAAGGCCAAGAGGCTCGAAAGGCTTTTACAGAACTGGCTAAAGTCTTTCAGGCAAATCATCCAGAATGGCAACTTCAACAGACTAGCCAGTGGATGAACCAAGCGCAGCGTTTGCGACCACATTTTTGGGTTTATCTACAGAGAGACGGACAAGTGACAGAGCCTATGCTAGCCTTACGTTTGTACGGGAATTCTTCTGATTTTGGTATTTCCTTAGAAGTTAGTCTTATCGAGCGCAAGAAAGATGAGCAAACCTTGGAGCAACAAGCCAAAGTTTTAGAAATTCCAACCGTTGAAGGAATTTATTATCTAGCCTACTCCGATGGTCAAAGTCAACGGTGGGAGGCGAACGAAGAAAATCGTCGTACTTTAGTCGAGAAGATAGGCAGCCAAGAAATCCGAAAAGTGTTAGTTAAGGCAGATGTTTCTTTTATAGAAAATCAATCATTAGAAGTGATTTTAGAAAAATTAGAAGAAGCTTATGAACGCTTACTTCCCTACTATCAGGCGACCAGAGGGTAGCAAATAGAATACTTATTTACGTCGAATTGTTTAATTGCTATTCTATGTATTTTTTCATATAATAGTAAAATAGAATGTGTGATACAATAATCACCTCAAATAGAAAGGAAATTCTATGTCAAATCTATCTGTTAATGCAATTCGTTTCCTAGGTATTGACGCTATCAACAAAGCCAACTCAGGTCACCCAGGTGTGGTTATGGGAGCAGCTTCGATGGCTTACAGCCTCTTTACAAAACAACTTCGTATCAATCCAGCTCAACCAAACTGGATTAACCGCGACCGTTTCATTCTTTCAGCTGGTCATGGTTCAATGCTCCTTTATGCCCTTCTTCACCTTTCTGGTTTTGAAGATGTTAGTATGGATGAGATCAAGAGCTTCCGTCAATGGGGTTCAAAAACACCAGGTCACCCAGAATTTGGCCATACAGCAGGGATTGATGCTACGACAGGTCCTCTAGGTCAAGGGATTTCAACTGCCACTGGTTTTGCCCAAGCAGAACGTTTCTTGGCAGCTAAATATAACCGTGAAGGTTACAATATCTTTGACCACTATACTTACGTTATCTGTGGAGACGGAGACTTGATGGAAGGTGTCTCAAGTGAGGCAGCTTCATACGCAGGCTTGCAAAAACTAGATAAGTTGGTTGTCCTTTATGATTCAAATGACATCAACTTGGATGGTGAGACAAAAGATTCCTTTACAGAAAGTGTTCGTGACCGTTACAATGCCTACGGTTGGCATACAGCCTTGGTTGAAGATGGGACAGACTTGGAAGCTATCCATGCAGCTATCGAAACAGCTAAAGCTTCAGGCAAACCATCTTTGATTGAAGTGAAGACTGTTATTGGATACGGTTCTCCAAACAAACAGGGAACTAATGCCGTACACGGTGCTCCTCTTGGAGCAGATGAAACTGCAGCAACTCGTCAAGCCCTTGGTTGGGACTACGAACCATTTGAAATCCCAGAACAAGTATATGCTGATTTCAAAGAACATGTTGCAGACCGTGGTGCATCAGCTTATGAAGCATGGGCAAAACTAGTCGCAGATTACAAAGAAGCGTATCCAGAATTGGCTGCAGAAGTGGAAGCAATTATTGATGGACGCGATCCAGTTGAAGTGACTCCAGCAGACTTCCCAGCTTTAGAAAATGGTTTCTCTCAAGCAACTCGTAATTCAAGCCAAGATGCCTTGAATGTTGTGGCAGCTAAGTTACCAACCTTCCTAGGTGGATCAGCCGACCTAGCTCACTCAAACATGACTTATATCAAGACTGACGGACTTCAAGACGATGCCAATCGCTTGAACCGTAACATTCAGTTTGGTGTTCGTGAATTTGCAATGGGAACTATCTTGAACGGGATGGCCCTTCACGGTGGACTTCGTGTATATGGTGGAACTTTCTTCGTCTTCTCTGACTATGTGAAGGCAGCTGTTCGCTTGTCAGCCTTACAAGGTCTTCCTGTGACTTATGTCTTTACCCACGATTCTATTGCGGTAGGGGAAGACGGTCCAACGCACGAACCAGTTGAACACTTAGCCGGCCTTCGTGCTATGCCAAATCTAAATGTTTTTCGTCCAGCAGATGCGCGTGAAACGCAAGCAGCTTGGTACCTTGCAGTGACAAGTGAGAAAACACCAACTGCCCTTGTCTTGACCCGTCAAAACTTGATTGTCGAAGAGGGAACAGACTTCGACAAGGTTGCTAAAGGTGCCTATGTTGTCTATGAAAATGCAGCAGACTTTGATACAATCTTGATTGCAACAGGTTCAGAGGTCAATCTTGCTGTCTCGGCTGCCAAAGAATTGGCTAGTCAAGGTGAAAAAGTCCGCGTAGTCAGCATGCCATCTACAGATGTCTTTGATAAACAAGATGCAGCATACAAGGAAGAAATTCTTCCAAATGCAGTTCGCCGTCGTGTTGCAGTCGAAATGGGTGCAACTCAAAACTGGTACAAATACGTTGGTCTCGATGGTGCCGTTCTCGGTATTGATACCTTCGGAGCCTCTGCACCAGCACCAAAAGTATTGGCAGAATATGGCTTTACTGTAGAAAATCTTGTGAAAGTTGTTCAAAACTTGAAATAATTCTAAAAATCAGGGCGCGAGCTCTGGTTTTTCTTACTAGAAAAGCAAGGTACAATCTTGTAAAAGTAGCTGAAATTTGATATAGTAGTCCTATGTAAAAGACAAAGGAGAAGACAATGAATCCAAATTATACATTTTTAATCATGCTAGCCCTTATGGTGGGCTTGATGTTCTTTACGCAACGCTCTCAAAAGAAACAAGCACAAAAGCGTATGGAAAGCTTGAATAAACTACAAAAAGGCTATGAAGTGATTACAATCGGTGGACTTTATGGAACAGTCGATGAAGTAGATACGGAGAAGGGAACAATTGTTCTTGACGTAGATGGAGTTTACTTGACTTTTGAACTAGCTGCTATCAAGACAGTATTACCGCTGAAAGAAACAGCTTCACTAGAAGGCGCAATTGAAAAATAAGACGGGATCACGAACTCCCGTTTTTCTATAAAAGAAAGGAAATGGGATGAAAAAATTAGTCTTTGTCTGTCTGGGAAATATTTGCCGTAGTCCTATGGCCGAGTTTGTTATGAAATCAATGACAGATAATTACGAAATCCAAAGTCGAGCGACTTCCTCTTGGGAACATGGCAATCCGATTCATAAGGGGACTCAGGGAATTTTTCAACAGTATGAGATTCCTTACGACAAAGGCAAAACATCGCTTCAGATTAGTAAGGAAGATTTTGAAGCCTTTGATTATATTATCGGCATGGACGCTTCAAATGTTTCTGACTTACGTCAGATGTGTCCAGCAGACTGTCAAGATAAGATTTACTCATTCGCATCAGAAAGTGTTCCAGACCCTTGGTATACAGGAGATTTTGAGGAAACCTATCGACGTGTTCAAGAGGGTTGTCAAACTTGGCTAGAACGTTTAGAAAAGGAGAGTGAAGATGGAAAATCTTAAGAATTTTTACGAAAAGTACCGTGTCTATCTGACTCGTCCACGTTTAGAGCTTTTAGCAGTAGTTGCCATTGTTTTCTGTGCTCTACTCGTCTTTTTTCTAAATATTCCTGGAAAAGGTGTTTTAAAGCTTGATAATGGAACCATTGTTTACGACGGCAGTCTTGTACGTGGTAAAATGAATGGACAAGGTACCATTACTTTCCAAAATGGAGACCAATATACAGGTGGTTTCAACAATGGAGCCTTCAACGGAAAAGGTACCTTTCAATCCAAAGAAGGCTGGACCTACGAAGGTGATTTTGTAAATGGTCAGGCTGAAGGAAAAGGAAAACTAACAACAGAACAAGAAGTCGTTTATGAAGGGACTTTTAAACAAGGCGTTTTTCAACAAAAATAAAGCCTCCTTATCAAAGGAGGTATTGTTAGAATGTTTAAGTAAGCGCTTACCTGCAAATCCCTTTCTTTCCAAGATTCTCTTCCAAATGAGTTTGTGAAATAAAAAATATTTGAAATAAATTTCACAAACTTTAAAGAAAAAGCTTGCTAAGAAAAGAAAATAACAAACATTTCACAAGGTGCTAAAAATTCTTTGTGAAATGTTTATGAAATTGTTTACAAAGTTGAAATAATGCGTTATAATAAACTTGTGAAAAAATTAACAAAGGATGTCAATCCTTGAAAGCTATGGAGGAAAATATGGCTGATAAAAAAACTGTGACACCAGAAGAAAAGAAACTCGCTGCTGAAAAGCATGTCGACGGCTTGGTGCAAAAAGCTCTAGTTGCCCTTGAGGAAATGCGTAAATTGGATCAAGAGCAAGTTGACTACATCGTAGCTAAAGCGTCAGTGGCAGCTTTGGATGCCCACGGAGAATTGGCTATACATGCCTATGAAGAAACAGGACGTGGTGTATTTGAAGATAAAGCAACTAAGAACTTGTTTGCTTGTGAACACGTAGTAAACAACATGCGTCACACTAAGACAGTTGGCGTTATCGAAGAAGACGATGTAACAGGTTTGACTCTTATCGCAGAACCAGTTGGTGTTGTCTGTGGTATCACTCCAACAACAAACCCAACATCAACAGCAATCTTCAAATCATTGATTTCATTGAAGACACGTAACCCAATCGTCTTTGCTTTCCATCCATCAGCACAAGAATCATCTGCTCATGCAGCTCGTATCGTTCGCGATGCAGCTATCGCAGCTGGAGCTCCTGAAAACTGCGTACAATGGATTACTCAACCATCTATGGAAGCAACAAGTGCCCTTATGAACCACGAAGGTGTTGCGACAATCCTTGCAACTGGTGGTAATGCCATGGTTAAAGCCGCATACTCATGTGGTAAACCAGCTCTTGGGGTAGGTGCCGGTAACGTTCCAGCTTATGTTGAAAAATCAGCTAACATCCGCCAAGCTGCACACGATATCGTCATGTCTAAATCATTTGATAACGGTATGGTCTGTGCATCTGAACAAGCGGTTATCATTGACAAAGAAATCTACGATGAATTTGTAGCAGAGTTCAAATCTTACCACACTTACTTTGTAAACAAAAAAGAAAAAGCTCTTCTTGAAGAATTCTGCTTCGGCGTGAAAGCAAACAGCAAAAACTGTGCTGGTGCGAAATTGAACGCTGACATCGTTGGTAAACCAGCAACTTGGATTGCAGAGCAAGCAGGATTTACAGTTCCAGAAGGAACAAACATTCTTGCCGCAGAATGTAAAGAAGTTGGTGAAAACGAGCCATTGACCCGTGAAAAATTGTCACCAGTTATCGCAGTTTTGAAATCTGAAAGCCGTGAAGATGGTATTACTAAGGCTCGTCAAATGGTTGAATTTAACGGTCTTGGACACTCAGCAGCTATCCACACAGCTGACGAAGAATTGACTAAAGAATTTGGTAAAGCTGTTAAAGCTATTCGTGTTATCTGTAACTCACCTTCTACTTTCGGTGGTATCGGGGACGTTTACAATGCCTTCTTGCCATCATTGACACTTGGATGTGGTTCTTACGGACGCAACTCAGTTGGGGATAACGTTAGTGCCATTAACCTCTTGAATATCAAAAAAGTCGGAAGACGGAGAAATAACATGCAATGGATGAAACTTCCTTCAAAAACATACTTTGAACGTGATTCAATTCAATACCTTCAAAAATGTCGTGACGTTGAACGTGTCATGATCGTTACTGACCATGCCATGGTAGAGCTTGGCTTCCTTGATCGTATCATCGAACAACTTGATCTTCGTCGCAATAAGGTTGTTTACCAAATCTTTGCTGATGTAGAACCAGATCCAGATATCACAACTGTAAACCGTGGTACTGAGATTATGCGTGCCTTCAAACCAGATACAATCATCGCTCTTGGTGGTGGCTCGCCAATGGATGCTGCAAAAGTAATGTGGCTCTTCTACGAACAACCAGAAGTAGACTTCCGTGACCTTGTTCAAAAATTCATGGATATCCGTAAACGTGCCTTCAAATTCCCATTGCTTGGTAAGAAGACTAAATTCATCGCAATCCCAACAACATCTGGTACAGGATCTGAAGTAACACCATTTGCCGTTATCTCTGATAAAGCAAATAACCGTAAATACCCAATCGCCGACTACTCATTGACACCAACTGTGGCAATCGTAGACCCTGCCTTGGTATTGACAGTTCCTGGATTTGTTGCTGCGGACACTGGTATGGACGTATTGACCCACGCGACTGAAGCTTACGTATCACAAATGGCTAGCGACTACACTGACGGTCTTGCACTTCAAGCCATCAAACTTGTATTCGAAAATCTTGAAAGCTCAGTTAAGAATGCAGACTTCCACTCACGTGAGAAAATGCATAACGCTTCAACAATCGCTGGTATGGCCTTTGCCAATGCCTTCCTAGGTATTTCTCACTCAATGGCCCATAAGATTGGTGCGCAATTCCACACAATCCACGGTCGTACAAATGCAATCTTGCTTCCATACGTCATCCGCTACAACGGTACACGTCCAGCTAAGACAGCAACATGGCCTAAGTACAACTACTACCGTGCAGATGAAAAATACCAAGATATCGCACGCATGCTTGGACTTCCAGCTTCTACTCCAGAAGAAGGTGTGGAATCTTACGCAAAAGCTGTCTACGAACTTGGTGAGCGCGTAGGTATCCAAATGAACTTCAAAGCACAAGGAATTGATGAAAAAGAATGGAAAGAACATTCTCGTGAATTGGCCTTCCTTGCTTACGAAGATCAATGTTCACCAGCTAACCCACGTCTTCCAATGGTTGACCACATGCAAGAAATCATCGAAGATTCTTACTATGGTTACAAAGAAAGACCAGGACGTCGTAAATAATCGTTTATCAGCCTAGAGGCAGGAATTTCCTGTCTCTTTTTTGTAATTCTATTTGAAAAATGGTATAATCATCGCATATATTTATTTGAAAATCAAATCTTTTATAATCATGCGAGGGAGAAATGTAAGAGATGAATGAGCTAGGGGAAAAGGTACGAATCCTTAGAGAGGAGAAAGGACTTAGTCGTCCAGTTTTTTGCGGGGATGAGTCTGAATTATCAGTCCGTCAGTTGGTGCGGATAGAAAAAGGAGAATTTCGTCCGACTATAAAAACACTAGAATATATTGCAGAACGATTAGAAATTCCATCCTATGTCTTGATGCCAGATTATAAGGAATTACCCAAGCGTTACCAAGAATTAAAGTACTTTCTTTTACATCATCCTGACTATGGAGACAAGGAGTTGCAGGAACAAAAGGAAGAATATTTCGATGAGATTTTTGAAAATTTTTATGATGATTTGCCACGTGATGAGAAGATGATAGTGGATTGTCTTCAAGCAATAGATGAAGTGAGAGCGACGGATAATGAACAGTATGGAATAGCGCTTTTAGATGAATCTTTTGAGGAACTTTGGAACCAAAGAGAATTTTCCTTTTCAGACCTTTTAAAAATTAGATTGTATTTTTTGTGTAGTTATTTAGAAAATATAAAAAAAGGACAGTTATCTATTAGCGAGCAGACAAAACTTCAATCAATGTTTCAAAAAGTGTGTAATAACGTAGAAAATAGCGGTACGGACGATTTATTTCTTGTTCGTGATGTGTTATTTGCAGGGCTGGGAAGTTGTGAATTATTGAATGATTTAGAGTTATTTAAGTTAGCTGTGGAAAAACTGAATTGGATTTCTGAAAAAACACGAGATTTTCAAAAACAACCGATTGTCTTGATGGTGGAGTGGAAATATTATATTCAGACGGATTATGAAACAGCCAAACAAAAGTATGAAGAAGCAAAAATGATGGCGAGGATGTTTGGCAATGAGAAGTTAATCGTTAGTTTAGATAATGAATGGAGCGAAGACTTAGAAAGGTATTGTTAAATGCTTTATAGGAGTGACATTTCTGTCATTGAGAGAATGCCGCTTTTTTGTTACAATGAATTTTATACTCAATGAAAATCAAAGAGCAAACTAGGAAACTAGCCGCAGGCTGTACTTGAGTACGGCAAGGCGACGTTGACGTGGTTTGAATTTGATTTTCGAAGAGTATTACTTGATATACATCCAGAAGCAAACTAGGCAATAGAGAGAAAATTCTAAGCAGTGGGTTCATAGTGGCAATCAGTGCTGATGTAGCTTGAAGGATTTTCTATAAGTGTGATGTATGACGATAACAGTTTTAAATAAGGGGGAAAGAATGTCCATTTTATCCATTAAAAATATTTCAAAGTTTTACGCCTTGGACGGTAAACATCAAGAGCAGGCTTTAAAGAATATAAACCTGCAGATTGCAAAAGGTAAAATTACAGCGATTTACGGGCCGTCAGGCTGTGGCAAAACCAGTCTACTAAACATCATCAGCGGTTTAGACAGACAATATGAAGGAGGTTTAGAGTTTAAAGGGGAATCCCTCCGTGACTTATCAGAGATTGAACTAACTCAATTTCGTAAAGATAAGATTGGATTTGTGTTTCAAAACTTTAACCTTATTCCTCATCAGTCTGTTTTGGACAATGTAAAACTACCTCTCTATGTCAAAGATTTATCTGACAGGGAGATGACAATGATTGCAAAGGAGCAATTAAGTAACTTAGGCATGGAGCCTTTTGTAGCTAAAAATGTTAAACAACTTTCTGGTGGGCAAAAGCAACGTGTAGCAATCGCGCGTGCACTGGTAAATCAGCCTGATATGATTGTAGCAGATGAGCCAACAGGTTCGCTGGATTCTCAATCTCAAGAAATGGTATTGGAAGTATTTAAAAACTTAGCCCAAACAGGGAAAACAGTATTGATCGTAACCCATAATCCAGAGGTTGCCGAATATGCAGATGTGATTATCAAAATGAAGGATGGTGAAGTCGTTGAAGAAGTCAAAAAATAAAGGATTATCATTGAAAAACAAATTCAAACTTTCTTTAAATAACTTTATGGAAAGAAAGTGGCGTAATCTATTGATTGCGCTAGCAACCTCAATCGGTTTTGTAGGAGTCTTAATTTCTTTCGGCTTGGGAAATGCATTGATTTCGATGATTGATGAAAATACGAATGGAGGTCAAATCCCTTCTCAAGTTCAGATTGCTTTAAACACAGAGAATGCTGGACGAGGCTTTTTGAACCAAGATGATAAGAACTATATCACGGATACAGTTGGAAAAGAAGCTATTAAATATTTGGAGAGTCCTTTTGGGATGATCATGTCAAATATTACTATAGATGGGCAAGAAATGGATCTGAGTCAAACGATGCCTTCTTATGCTCAAGTAGTGAGTCTATATGAGGATACAAGTATCTCTGTTAGTAGTAATGAGACGGACAAAGTGTTGGCTGGCTCCCTCTATACTGATGCAAATGAACAGGGCTTGACGATTCCAATCAGTTTACTAAAAAATTGGAATGAACAGACAGGAAACAATCTGACAGCTAGTGATGTTATTGGCAAATCAGTCTCAGCCAGCATTGTAGAAAATGATGCTGAAGCTAGCAAGACTGCTCAATTTCAAACAAAGATTGTACGTGTAATCAATGATGAAGATGACTTGGAGGACAGCAACAGTTTCATGCCGTCTCATCAAATGGAAACGATTTTGAAAGAGGCTGGATTTACAAAAGCTGTATCTTATTTTATCTTGGAACTCAAAGATCCGTCACAGACGAAAACGGTAACAGAAGAATTGCAGAAAAATAAGAAGTATACTGTTCTTTCTCAACAGAAGGTTCTTGATATTGTGATTACTTTTATTCGTGTCATTCAGGGATTGTTGATTGTACTTTCATCACAAGCTATTGTGGTAGCAGCGGTCATGATTGGTATCATTATTTACATCAATATCATGCAACGTTCTAAGGAAATAGGTGTCATGAAGGCAGTTGGTTATCAAAATCGTGATGTCAAAGGAATTTTTATTTACGAGGCTATCTGGATTGTAGGAATCGCCTTGCTGCTGGCATTTTTGGTTGCACAAGGGGTGGGAAGTTTGGCGAATGCGATTGTAAGTCACTTTTACCCATCCATCACGAAGGTTTTTGAATTAAATTTGTTATCTGTTTTAGGAACTCTAGCTTTCGCTCTCTTGCTTGGTTATGTCTCAGCCTACTTCCCAGCACGTAAAATTAGTAAAATGGATCCTGTAGAATCGCTACGATATGAATAGTAAGGGATTACTTGATTTACAGTTTAAAAAAGAAACTAACATAGAAAAACAATGCCCGTACTTGCAATTAAACTTAAATAGTTATATAATAGGTTTGTTGAAAGGTGATTTGTAGTGATTCAAGTTACTCTTTTCACAATAAAAATTTCATGATTTTCATAAGGAGGAAATCACTAATGGTAGTTAAAGTTGGTATTAACGGTTTCGGACGTATCGGTCGTCTTGCTTTCCGTCGTATCCAAAACGTAGAAGGTGTTGAAGTTACTCGTATCAACGACCTTACAGATCCAGTTATGCTTGCACACTTGTTGAAATACGACACAACTCAAGGTCGTTTCGACGGTACTGTTGAAGTTAAAGAAGGTGGATTTGAAGTTAACGGTAAATTCATCAAAGTTTCTGCTGAACGTGATCCAGAACAAATCGACTGGGCTAACGACGGTGTAGAAATCGTTCTTGAAGCTACTGGTTTCTTTGCTAAGAAAGCAGCTGCTGAAAAACACTTGCACGCTGGTGGAGCTAAAAAAGTTGTTATCACTGCTCCTGGTGGAAACGACGTTAAAACAGTTGTATTCAACACTAACCACGACGTTCTTGACGGTACTGAAACAGTTATCTCAGGTGCTTCATGTACTACAAACTGCTTGGCTCCTATGGCTAAAGCTCTTCAAGATAACTTTGGTGTTGTAGAAGGATTGATGACTACTATCCACGCTTACACTGGTGACCAAATGATCCTTGACGGACCACACCGTGGTGGTGACCTTCGCCGTGCTCGCGCTGGTGCTGCAAACATCGTTCCTAACTCAACTGGTGCTGCAAAAGCTATCGGTCTTGTAATCCCAGAATTGAACGGTAAACTTGACGGATCTGCACAACGCGTTCCAACTCCAACTGGATCAGTTACTGAATTGGTAGCAGTTCTTGAAAAGAACGTTACTGTTGATGAAGTGAACGCAGCTATGAAAGCAGCTTCAAACGAATCATACGGTTACACAGAAGATCCAATCGTATCTTCAGATATCGTAGGTATGTCTTACGGTTCATTGTTTGACGCAACTCAAACTAAAGTTCTTGACGTTGACGGTAAACAATTGGTTAAAGTTGTATCATGGTACGACAACGAAATGTCATACACTGCACAACTTGTTCGTACTCTTGAATACTTCGCAAAAATCGCTAAATAATTCTTGAGTCGATAAAAAGCAAGGCCTCTTGGTCTTGCTTTTCTTATATGGAAAAATGGATGACACAATCATCCATTCTTTTTTAATTCTGTTTCAAAAGTATTCGAGAGGGCAGTGAAGTTTAATTTTTCTAATGTAAGTGGATGGGTAAAGGAAAGTCGGAAGGCGTGGAGCATAAGGCGACTTGTATTTGATTTGCTATTATAGAGGGGGTCACCTAGGATCGGGAAATTATGATGCGAAAGGTGCACACGGATTTGATGGGTTCGCCCTGTCTTTAGTTTGCAACGAACTAATGAAGTCTTGTTTGAGAATTGCTTTAATCTGCTTACATGCGTTTCAGCATATTGCCCATTTTTTGTATCAACTACTCGTTTTCTGCGGTCATGGCGATCACGCCCAATTTTGTCTTTGAAAACAAGTTCTTTGCTGTTGGTATGTCCGTCGACCTGTGCCCAATATTCCCTAGAAATCTCTTTTTTCTCAAGTAAGCGATTGAGAATAGGTAGGATAAAAGGATTTTTGGCAAAGAGAACTAAGCCACTGGTTTCCATGTCCAGACGATGAACGACATAGCAGGTTTGGCCAACATAGGCACTGACATGGTTAAGAAGGGCGATTTCGTTTGGCTGATTACCATGCGTTTTCATCCCCTCTGGTTTGTTCACAATAATCAAGTGTTGATCTTGATAAACTTCTTGAACGAGGTTTGGGTTGCCCCAAGGAATTTCTTTTTCGGGATAATCTTCCTCGTCAAAAGTTAACTGGCAAATATCTCCAGGATTTACGATTTCGTTCCAGTGGACTTCTTCTTGATTTATCAAAATGTGTTTCTTGATTCTCAAAAAATGACGGATTTTTCTAGGGATGAGGAGTTGTTCCTCAAGTAATTGCTTTACCGTCATTTGAGGTAGAGAGTCTGGTAATGTAAATGTGAATTTCATACAGATATTGTAACAAAAAAAGCCCTATTTGGATAGGAAATTGCTAAATTCTTGTCTTCCTATGATGAAGATGATAAAATAAACGCATGAAATTAGATAAATTATTCGAGAAATTTCTTTCTCTTTTTAAAAAAGAAACAAGTAAACTAGAGGATTTTGATTCTACTAGCTTACGTCGCTCTCGTAGTGATCGAAAAAAATTAGCCCAAGTGGGTCCGATTCGAAAATTCTGGCGTCGCTATCATCTAACAAAGATTGTCCTTATACTAGGTTTGAGTGCAGGCTTGCTGGTTGGAACCTATTTGTTTGCTGTAGCTAAGTCAACCAATGTCAATGATTTGCAAAACGCCTTGAAAACTCGGACTATCATTTTTGACCGTGAAGAAAAAGAGGCTGGTGCCTTGTCTGGTCAAAAAGGCACTTATGTTGAACTGACTGACATCAGTAAAAACTTGCAGAATGCTGTTATTGCGACAGAAGACCGTTCTTTCTATAAAAATGACGGGATTAACTATGGTCGTTTCTTCTTGGCTATTGTCACTGCTGGTCGTTCAGGTGGTGGTTCTACTATTACCCAACAGTTGGCTAAAAACGCCTATTTGTCACAGGATCAAACTGTTGAGAGAAAAGCGAAAGAATTTTTCCTTGCCTTAGAATTAACAAAAAAATATAGTAAGGATCAGATTTTAACCATGTACCTTAACAACGCCTATTTTGGAAATGGTGTGTGGGGTGTAGAAGATGCGAGTAAGAAATACTTTGGAGTTTCTGCGTCAGAAGTGAGTCTGGATCAAGCTGCGACCCTGGCAGGGATGCTCAAAGGGCCGGAGCTGTATAATCCTTTGAATTCCGTACAAGATTCTACCAATCGGCGCGATACTGTTTTGCAAAATATGGTTGCAGCAGGATATATTGATAAAAACCAAGAAACTGAAGCTGCAGAAGTTGATATGACTTCGCAATTGCACGATAAGTATGAAGGAAAAATCTCAGATTACCGCTATCCTTCTTACTTTGATGCAGTGGTTAACGAAGCCGTTTCCAAGTATAATCTAACAGAGGAAGAAATTGTCAATAATGGCTACCGCATTTACACAGAGCTGGACCAAAACTACCAAGCAAATATGCAGGTTGTCTATGAGAATACATCGCTATTTCCTAGGGCAGAAGATGGAACATTTGCTCAATCAGGAAGTGTAGCTCTTGAACCGAAAACAGGGGGAGTTCGTGGAGTTGTCGGTCAAGTTGCTGATAATGATAAAACTGGATTCCGGAATTTCAACTATGCAACTCAATCAAAACGTAGTCCTGGTTCTGCAATTAAGCCTTTAGTTGTTTATACGCCAGCAGTTGAAGCAGGCTGGGCTTTGAATAAGCTCTTGGATAACCATACCATGCAGTACGACAGCTATAAGCTTGATAACTATGCAGGAATCAAAACGAGTCGAGAAGTTCCTATGTATCAAGCCTTGGCAGAGTCGCTTAATCTGCCTGCTGTTGCCACTGTTAATGATTTGGGCGTTGATAAGGCTTTTGAGGCGGGCGAAAAATTCGGACTCAACATGGAAAAAGTTGATCGTGTTCTTGGTGTCGCATTGGGAAGCGGTGTTGAAACCAATCCTCTGCAAATGGCTCAAGCATATGCTGCCTTTGCAAATGAAGGTTTAATGCCGGAAGCTCATTTTATTAGTAGAATTGAAAATGCTAGTGGTCAGGTCATTGCGAGCCATAAAAATTCACAAAAACGGGTGATTGATAAGTCTGTAGCTGATAAGATGACCAGTATGATGTTAGGGACATTTACAAACGGTACCGGTATTAGTTCATCGCCTGCAGATTATGTAATGGCAGGAAAAACTGGAACAACTGAAGCTGTTTTCAATCCGGAATACGCAAGTGACCAGTGGGTGATTGGTTATACTCCGGATGTGGTGATTAGTCATTGGCTTGGTTTTCCGACCACTGATGAAAATCACTATCTAGCAGGATCTACTTCAAACGGTGCAGCTCATGTCTTTAGAAATATTGCAAATACCATTTTACCTTATACGCCAGGAAGTACCTTTACAGTTGAAAATGCTTATAAGCAAAATGGAATTGCACCAGCCAATACAAGAAATCAAGTACAGCGTAATGAAGAAAATCAGGCGGATAATAGCCTTTCTGATATTAGAAGTCGTGCACAAAATCTGGTAGATGAGGCTAGCCGTGCTATCTCGGATGCGAAGATTAAGGAAAAGGCTCAAACGATATGGGATTCGGTAGTCAATCTATTTCGTTAAGATGCTTGTCAAAGCCTAGCTTTCTTGTTATAATAGATAAGATGGAGGCGTTATGGCACTAAAAAAAGCAAGCCTAGCTTGTGCGGTTTGTGGTTCGAGAAACTATTCAATCAAGATCAGCGGAAACCCCAAGCCAACACGACTAGAAGTAAATAAATTTTGTAAACATTGTGGTAAGTACACTACGCACAGAGAAACGAGATAGGAGAGAGCGATGCGTTTTATTGGAGATATTTTTAGACTTCTTAAAGACACAACATGGCCAACTCGCAAGGAAAGCTGGAGAGATTTTCGTTCTATCATGGAATACACAGCTTTCTTTGTAGTAATTATTTACATTTTTGACCAGTTGATTGTTTCAGGTTTGATTCGATTTATTAACATTTTTTAGAAGGCTAGTGGAGTTATTTACACTAGAAATCTTCTGTTATGAAAGGAAATATCATGGATAGTTTTGATAAAGGGTGGTTTGTTTTACAAACTTATTCTGGTTATGAAAATAAGGTAAAAGAAAATCTATTACAACGTGCACAAACCTACAATATGTTGGATAATATTTTACGTGTTGAAATTCCAACACAAACAGTGCAAGTTGAAAAAAATGGAAAGAGAAAAGAAGTAGAAGAAAATCGCTTTCCAGGTTATGTTCTTGTGGAAATGGTGATGACAGATGAAGCTTGGTTTGTTGTTCGAAACACACCAAACGTTACAGGATTCGTCGGATCTCACGGAAATAGATCAAAACCAACTCCATTATTGGAACAAGAAATCCGTGATATCTTGGTTTCTATGGGACAAACTGTTCAAGAATTTGATTTCGATGTTGAGGTTGGTCAAACTGTACGTATTATTGATGGTGCTTTTGCAGATTACACTGGTAAGATTACAGAAATTGATAATAACAAAGTAAAAATGATTATCTCTATGTTTGGTAATGACACAGTTGCAGAAGTAAACCTAAACCAAATCGCAGAATTATAACCCCAAGAGAGGCCTGTCCTCTCTTTTTTGTGCAGTTGAGACGGTGTAGAGAACAGAATGGATGAAATGTGCCAAAAGTGTTTCTGGATCTGTTAGACTGTACACAGAAAGGGGAAAAGAATGCTTAAAGAATTGTATGAAGAAGTCCAAGGAATTGTATACAAGTGTAGAAATGAATATTACCTTCATTTGTGGGAGTTATCGGACTGGGATCAAGAGGGAATGATATGTCTACATGAATTGATTAGTAAAGAAGAAGGATTAGTCGAAGATATTCCACGTTTAAGGAAATATTTCAAAACCAAGTTTCGAAATCGAATTTTAGACTATATCCGTAAACAAGAAAGCTACAAACGAAGATATAATAAAGAACTTTATGAAGAAGTGGGTGATATAAGTCATCGTATAAGTGAGGGCGGTCTGTGGCTAGATGATTATTATCTCTTTCATGAAACACTAAGAGATTATAGAAACAAACAAAGTAAAGAGAAACAAGAAGAGCTAGAACGCGTCTTAAGACATGAACGCTTCCGAGGGCGTCAAAGAGTCCTAAGGGACTTACGTATTGTGTTTAAAGAGTTTGACATCCGTACCCATTAGGAATTCATGCAAAAAAATAAAAAAAATTCAAAAAAGGTGTTGACAAGTCTGAAAAAGTCGGTATAATAGTAAGAGTTGAAAATAACAACTCTGGTCCGTTGGTCAAGGGGTTAAGACACCGCCTTTTCACGGCGGTAACACGGGTTCGAATCCCGTACGGACTATAGTATGTTGCAGTTGGAACACTTGATGAAAAAAGTTTTAAAAAAGTTTCAAAAAAGTGTTGACAAGCGAAAGTAGCTGTGATATACTAATATAGTTGTCGCTTGAGAGAAGCGAGTGACAAAGACCTTTGAAAACTGAACAAGACGAACCAATGTGCAGGGCACTACAACAACTGTTGTAGTACTGAACAATGAAAAAACAATAAATCTGTCAGTGACAGAAATGAGTGAGAACTCAAACTTTTAATGAGAGTTTGATCCTGGCTCAGGACGAACGCTGGCGGCGTGCCTAATACATGCAAGTAGAACGCTGAAGGAGGAGCTTGCTTCTCTGGATGAGTTGCGAACGGGTGAGTAACGCGTAGGTAACCTGCCTGGTAGCGGGGGATAACTATTGGAAACGATAGCTAATACCGCATAAGAGTAGATGTTGCATGACATTTGCTTAAAAGGTGCAATTGCATCACTACCAGATGGACCTGCGTTGTATTAGCTAGTTGGTGGGGTAACGGCTCACCAAGGCGACGATACATAGCCGACCTGAGAGGGTGATCGGCCACACTGGGACTGAGACACGGCCCAGACTCCTACGGGAGGCAGCAGTAGGGAATCTTCGGCAATGGACGGAAGTCTGACCGAGCAACGCCGCGTGAGTGAAGAAGGTTTTCGGATCGTAAAGCTCTGTTGTAAGAGAAGAACGAGTGTGAGAGTGGAAAGTTCACACTGTGACGGTATCTTACCAGAAAGGGACGGCTAACTACGTGCCAGCAGCCGCGGTAATACGTAGGTCCCGAGCGTTGTCCGGATTTATTGGGCGTAAAGCGAGCGCAGGCGGTTAGATAAGTCTGAAGTTAAAGGCTGTGGCTTAACCATAGTACGCTTTGGAAACTGTTTAACTTGAGTGCAAGAGGGGAGAGTGGAATTCCATGTGTAGCGGTGAAATGCGTAGATATATGGAGGAACACCGGTGGCGAAAGCGGCTCTCTGGCTTGTAACTGACGCTGAGGCTCGAAAGCGTGGGGAGCAAACAGGATTAGATACCCTGGTAGTCCACGCCGTAAACGATGAGTGCTAGGTGTTAGACCCTTTCCGGGGTTTAGTGCCGTAGCTAACGCATTAAGCACTCCGCCTGGGGAGTACGACCGCAAGGTTGAAACTCAAAGGAATTGACGGGGGCCCGCACAAGCGGTGGAGCATGTGGTTTAATTCGAAGCAACGCGAAGAACCTTACCAGGTCTTGACATCCCTCTGACCGCTCTAGAGATAGAGTTTTCCTTCGGGACAGAGGTGACAGGTGGTGCATGGTTGTCGTCAGCTCGTGTCGTGAGATGTTGGGTTAAGTCCCGCAACGAGCGCAACCCCTATTGTTAGTTGCCATCATTCAGTTGGGCACTCTAGCGAGACTGCCGGTAATAAACCGGAGGAAGGTGGGGATGACGTCAAATCATCATGCCCCTTATGACCTGGGCTACACACGTGCTACAATGGCTGGTACAACGAGTCGCAAGCCGGTGACGGCAAGCTAATCTCTTAAAGCCAGTCTCAGTTCGGATTGTAGGCTGCAACTCGCCTACATGAAGTCGGAATCGCTAGTAATCGCGGATCAGCACGCCGCGGTGAATACGTTCCCGGGCCTTGTACACACCGCCCGTCACACCACGAGAGTTTGTAACACCCGAAGTCGGTGAGGTAACCGTAAGGAGCCAGCCGCCTAAGGTGGGATAGATGATTGGGGTGAAGTCGTAACAAGGTAGCCGTATCGGAAGGTGCGGCTGGATCACCTCCTTTCTAAGGATAAGGAACTGCGCATTGGTCTTGTTTAGTCTTGAGAGGTCTTGTGGGGCCTTAGCTCAGCTGGGAGAGCGCCTGCTTTGCACGCAGGAGGTCAGCGGTTCGATCCCGCTAGGCTCCATTGGTGAGAGATCACCAAGTAATGCACATTGAAAATTGAATATCTATATCAAATAGTAACAAGAAAATAAACCGAAAACGCTGTAGTATTAATAAGAGTTTATGACTGAAAGGTCAGAAAAATAAGGTTAAGTTAATAAGGGCGCACGGTGGATGCCTTGGCACTAGGAGCCGAAGAAGGACGTGACAAACGACGATATGCCTTGGGTAGCTGTAAGTAAGCGATGATCCAGGGATTTCCGAATGGGGGAACCCAACAGGTACTACCTGTTACCCGCATCTGTTAAGGATGTGAGGAGGAAGACGCAGTGAACTGAAACATCTAAGTAGCTGCAGGAAGAGAAAGCAAAAGCGATTGCCTTAGTAGCGGCGAGCGAAACGGCAGAAGGGCAAACCGAAGAGTTTACTCTTCGGGGTTGTAGGACTGCAATGTGGACTCAAAGATTATAGAAGAATGATTTGGGAAGATCAGCCAAAGAGAGTAATAGCCTCGTATTTAAAATAGTCTTTGTACCTAGCAGTATCCTGAGTACGGCGGGACACGAGAAATCCCGTCGGAATCTGGGAGGACCATCTCCCAACCCTAAATACTCCCTAGTGACCGATAGTGAACCAGTACCGTGAGGGAAAGGTGAAAAGCACCCCGGGAGGGGAGTGAAATAGAACCTGAAACCGTGTGCCTACAACAAGTTCGAGCCCGTTAATGGGTGAGAGCGTGCCTTTTGTAGAATGAACCGGCGAGTTACGTTATGATGCGAGGTTAAGTTGAAGAGACGGAGCCGTAGGGAAACCGAGTCTGAACAGGGCGAATTAGTATCATGACGTAGACCCGAAACCATGTGACCTACCCATGAGCAGGTTGAAGGTGCGGTAAGACGCACTGGAGGACCGAACCAGGGCACGTTGAAAAGTGCTTGGATGACTTGTGGGTAGCGGAGAAATTCCAAACGAACTTGGAGATAGCTGGTTCTCTCCGAAATAGCTTTAGGGCTAGCGTCGATATTAGAGATTCTTGGAGGTAGAGCACTGTTTGGGTGAGGGGTCCATCCCGGATTACCAATCTCAGATAAACTCCGAATGCCAATGAATTATGGTCGGCAGTCAGACTGCGAGTGCTAAGATCCGTAGTCGAAAGGGAAACAGCCCAGACCACCAGCTAAGGTCCCAAAATAATTGTTAAGTGGAAAAGGATGTGGGGTTGCACAGACAACTAGGATGTTAGCTTAGAAGCAGCTATTCATTCAAAGAGTGCGTAATAGCTCACTAGTCGAGTGACCCTGCGCCGAAAATGTACCGGGGCTAAAACAATTTACCGAAGCTGTGGATACCTTTATAGGTATGGTAGGAGAGCGTTCTATGTGTGAAGAAGGTATACCGTGAGGAGTGCTGGAACGCATAGAAGTGAGAATGCCGGTATGAGTAGCGAAAGACAGGTGAGAATCCTGTCCACCGTAAGACTAAGGTTTCCAGGGGAAGGCTCGTCCGCCCTGGGTTAGTCGGGACCTAAGGAGAGACCGAAAGGTGTATCCGATGGACAACAGGTTGATATTCCTGTACTAGAGTATGTAGTGATGGAGGGACGCAGTAGGCTAACTAAAGCAGACGATTGGAAGAGTCTGTCTAAGCAGTGAGGTGTGAATTGAGTTAAATGCTTAGTTCTATAACATTGAGCTGTGATGGGGAGCGAAGTTTAGTAGCGAAGTTAGTGACGTCACACTGCCAAGAAAAGCTTCTAGCGTTTAAACATACTCTACCCGTACCGCAAACCGACACAGGTAGTCGAGGCGAGTAGCCTCAGGTGAGCGAGAGAACTCTCGTTAAGGAACTCGGCAAAATGACCCCGTAACTTCGGGAGAAGGGGTGCTGACTTTAAGTCAGCCGCAGTGAATAGGCCCAAGCAACTGTTTATCAAAAACACAGCTCTCTGCTAAATCGTAAGATGATGTATAGGGGGTGACGCCTGCCCGGTGCTGGAAGGTTAAGAGGAGTGCTTAGCGTAAGCGAAGGTATGAATTGAAGCCCCAGTAAACGGCGGCCGTAACTATAACGGTCCTAAGGTAGCGAAATTCCTTGTCGGGTAAGTTCCGACCCGCACGAAAGGCGTAATGATTTGGGCACTGTCTCAACGAGAGACTCGGTGAAATTTTAGTACCTGTGAAGATGCAGGTTACCCGCGACAGGACGGAAAGACCCCATGGAGCTTTACTGCAGTTTGATATTGAGTGTCTGTACCACATGTACAGGATAGGTAGGAGTCTATGAGATCGGGACGCCAGTTTCGAAGGAGACGTTGTTGGGATACTACCCTTGTGTTATGGCCACTCTAACCCAGATAGGTGATCCCTATCGGAGACAGTGTCTGACGGGCAGTTTGACTGGGGCGGTCGCCTCCTAAAAGGTAACGGAGGCGCCCAAAGGTTCCCTCAGAATGGTTGGAAATCATTCGCAGAGTGTAAAGGTATAAGGGAGCTTGACTGCGAGAGCTACAACTCGAGCAGGGACGAAAGTCGGGCTTAGTGATCCGGTGGTTCCGTATGGAAGGGCCATCGCTCAACGGATAAAAGCTACCCTGGGGATAACAGGCTTATCTCCCCCAAGAGTTCACATCGACGGGGAGGTTTGGCACCTCGATGTCGGCTCGTCGCATCCTGGGGCTGTAGTCGGTCCCAAGGGTTGGGCTGTTCGCCCATTAAAGCGGCACGCGAGCTGGGTTCAGAACGTCGTGAGACAGTTCGGTCCCTATCCGTCGCGGGCGTAGGAAATTTGAGAGGATCTGCTCCTAGTACGAGAGGACCAGAGTGGACTTACCGCTGGTGTACCAGTTGTCTTGCCAAAGGCATCGCTGGGTAGCTATGTAGGGAAGGGATAAACGCTGAAAGCATCTAAGTGTGAAACCCACCTCAAGATGAGATTTCCCATGATTTTATATCAGTAAGAGCCCTGAGAGATGATCAGGTAGATAGGTTAGAAGTGGAAGTGTGGCGACACATGTAGCGGACTAATACTAATAGCTCGAGGACTTATCCAAAGTAACTGAGAATACGAAAGCGAACGGTTTTCTTAGTTTGAATAGATATTCAATTTTGAGTAGGTATTACTCAGAGTTAAGTGACGATAGCCTAGGAGATACACCTGTACCCATGCCGAACACAGAAGTTAAGCCCTAGAACGCCGGAAGTAGTTGGGGGTTGCCCCCTGTGAGATATGGAAGTCGCTTAGCTCTAGGGAGTTTAGCTCAGCTGGGAGAGCATCTGCCTTACAAGCAGAGGGTCAGCGGTTCGATCCCGTTAACTCCCAAAGGTCCCGTAGTGTAGCGGTTATCACGTCGCCCTGTCACGGCGAAGATCGCGGGTTCGATTCCCGTCGGGACCGTTTAAGATAACGGAAGTTATTTTAGACTCGTTAGCTCAGTTGGTAGAGCAATTGACTTTTAATCAATGGGTCACTGGTTCGAGCCCAGTACGGGTCATATCTGCGGGTTTGGCGGAATTGGCAGACGCACCAGATTTAGGATCTGGCGCTTAACGGCGTGGGGGTTCAAGTCCCTTAACCCGCATTAAGATATAATAAATGAGCCGGCTTAGCTCAGTTGGTAGAGCATCTGATTTGTAATCAGAGGGTCGCGTGTTCAAGTCATGTAGCCGGCATTTTTAGATAGAAGAAAACAGTGCGAACGTAGTTCAGTGGTAGAACACCACCTTGCCAAGGTGGGGGTCGCGGGTTCGAATCCCGTCGTTCGCTTAGAGAGGCCGGGGTGGCGGAACTGGCAGACGCACAGGACTTAAAATCCTGCGATTGGTAACGATCGTACCGGTTCGATTCCGGTCCTCGGCATAAACTAATGAGCACCCTTAGCTCAACTGGATAGAGTACCTGACTACGAATCAGGCGGTTAGAGGTTCGACTCCTCTAGGGTGCATTTTTCTATTTAACTCGGGAAGTAGCTCAGCTTGGTAGAGTACTTGGTTTGGGACCAAGGTGTCGCAGGTTCGAATCCTGTCTTCCCGATACATGGCGGTGTAGCTCAGCTGGCTAGAGCGTCCGGTTCATACCCGGGAGGTCGGGGGTTCGATCCCCTTCGCCGCTATAATGATCTTGTCGGACCTTTAGCTCAGCTGGTTAGAGCTCTCGGCTCATAACCGAGTGGTCGTAGGTTCAAGTCCTACAAGGTCCATTTGAATATTGGAGGATTACCCAAGTCCGGCTGAAGGGAACGGTCTTGAAAACCGTCAGGCGTGTAAAAGCGTGCGTGGGTTCGAATCCCACATCCTCCTTTTATATTAACGCGGGATGGAGCAGCTCGGTAGCTCGTCGGGCTCATAACCCGAAGGTCGTAGGTTCAAATCCTGCTCCCGCAATAAGGCTCGGTAGCTCAGTTGGTAGAGCAATGGATTGAAGCTCCATGTGTCGGCGGTTCGATTCCGTCTCGCGCCATTTTCACTTATAGTATGTATGCGGGTGTAGTTTAGTGGTAAAACTACAGCCTTCCAAGCTGTTGTCGCGAGTTCGATTCTCGTCACCCGCTTTGAACTTTGTTCAAATTACCAAGTTTTTAACTTGGGCGCGTAGCTCAGGTGGTTAGAGCGCACGCCTGATAAGCGTGAGGTCGGTGGTTCGAGTCCACTCGTGCCCATTAATTGGAGAATTACTCAAGAGGCTGAAGAGGACGGTTTGCTAAATCGTTAGGTCGGGTAACTGGCGCAAGGGTTCGAATCCCTTATTCTCCGTTTTAACGAGGGTTTATAACTCTCTTTTTTTTGTATTTTTAAGAATAGTAGAATAAAAACTTCAGATTTGTAAAACTTAATTTGATTACTAATCTGAAGTTATTTTTATATCACTTATATTATAATTGTGTTATTTTACTTCCAACTATTGAGAGAAATTTCTCCGCTATTGAGCCAGATTTCTTTTCCGTTATCACATTGAACTAAAAGTTTACCACTTTCAGAGATGTCTTTAGCAAGTCCCTTGTGGTCTTTTTGATCTAGTGTGAAAGTAACTTCTTTTCCTAGAACGAATGACTGTTTTTTATATAGGTATAATAGCTCCTCTGCTGGTGTTTCGAAGAAAGCACGCCAGATTTCTATGATCAATTCATTCCTTGTTATTGGAGCTGTAGTTTTAAATAAGCTAGTAGCTTTTTCTTTTAATTCTTGTGGGAAATCTTTAATAGTGAAATTGATACCTACTCCAATAATGATATCTGTGACTAAGCCAGTTTCTACAGAGGTCATTGCTTCAGTAAGGATTCCTCCAATTTTATGATTGTTTAGGTAGATATCATTGACCCATTTTATGTCGACATCTATTAAAGTTAAGTTCTTAATGGCTTTGTAGACAGCTCCTGCTACAAGTAGTGTGTAGGATGGTAATTTGTCGTAAGGTAGATTTGGTTTAAGATGGAGTGTCATATAAATGCCACCTTGAGGTGAGTAGAAGGAACGTTGAAAACGGCCTCGGCCTGCTGTTTGATAGGAAGCTAGATAGAGGGTGTTTGCTTCATAGCCTAAATCAATTGCTTCTTTTGCATCTAGTTGTGTTGATTTTGTTTCAGGTTTAAAGCTGACTTTAATTGGAAGATTTTGTTCTAGAAGTTCTGGAAGAATAAGGTCACCATTCATCAGTTTATATCCTTTGTTTTTGATACTATCAATTTCAATGCCTTCTTGTTCTAGCCGCTTGATGGCTTTCCAAATCGATGTTCGACTGAGGGATAGTTCTTCTGCAATCTTTTCTCCGCTGATATAGTCGTTTTCTTTTGCTAGAATTTGGTAGACAGCTTGGTAGGATTTCATAGTGTTTCCTTTCTTTAGGAATTGTAAATGATTTAAATATAGTTTGGATAGTTGGTCAAATCTTTATTATATTACTACTATTTTAACATATACCTACTATTTACGGCACGATTTTTTAGAGTAAATCTAGTTATTAAGCTTGAGTTGTGACATTTCAGTATTTTTGCTCGCTTTTTTACCTAGGGAAACGTTTCCTTTGTTTTCAAATTGCTTAAAAAGTGGTACAATATAGGAAGCTTACTATTATCTGAATCAGTTGATTTGGAGAGAAAGGATTCGTTTTGAAATCAATAGGCTTTATTGAAAAGCTGAAAGGGTTGTCTAGTAAAGAGCTAATTTTATTGGGAATTATCCTGAGTATCTTTTTACCCTTTTATCTTTTTGTAGTTGTATTCTGTTTATATATTATCAGTTTGATTTTTACAGGAGACATGAAAAGTATTCTTCAGAAAATGGGGGAGCATCCGATGCTGCTTCTTTTTCTTGGTTATAGTACTGTAATATCCATTTTTGCACAAAATTGGATGGGAGTCGTAGCTTCAGTAGGAATGTTTCTATTTACTGTTTTCTTTTTGCACTATCAGTCGATTTTATCACATAGATTCTTTCGCTTGATTTTGCAGCTCGTCTTGTTTGGTAGCGTATTGTCAGCTGTTTTTGCGAGTTTAGAGCATTTCCAAATTGTGAAGAAATTCAACTATGCTTTTCTTTCACCCAATATGCAGGTCTGGCATCAGAATCGTGCAGAAGTGACCTTCTTTAATCCTAATTATTATGGAATTATTTGTTGTTTCTGTATCATGATTGCCTTCTATCTGTTTACAACGACCAAGTTGAA
Organism: Streptococcus thalassemiae; assembly: GCF_903645285.1. Lineage (GTDB taxonomy): Bacteria > Bacillota > Bacilli > Lactobacillales > Streptococcaceae > Streptococcus > Streptococcus thalassemiae. The sequence goes on from NZ_CAHJXN010000003.1 coordinate 89,454, forward strand.
TTGGTTGAAAGTATTCTGTGTGATTGCAGGCTTTGTTAATCTCTTTGGATTGAATTTTACGCAAAATCGAACTGCCTTTCCTGCTATTATCGCTGGAGCAATCATCTATCTCTTTACGACTATTAAAAACTGGAAGGCCTTTTGGCTTAGTATTGGGGTCTTTGCGATTGGCTTGAGCTTCCTCTTTTCTAGTGATTTGGGAGTTCGGATGGGGACTTTAGACTCTTCTATGGAAGAACGCATTTCTATCTGGGATGCTGGGATGGCTTTGTTTAAGCAAAATCCTTTCTGGGGTGAAGGACCATTGACCTACATGCACTCTTATCCTCGGATACATGCTCCTTATCATGAACATGCTCACAGTCTGTATATTGACACGATTCTGAGTTACGGAATTGTGGGGACTATTTTATTAGTTTTGTCTTCTGTTGCTCCTGTTCGTTTGATAATGGACATGAGTCAGGAATCGGGGAAACGTCCGATTATTGGTCTTTATCTATCTTTCCTTACAGTGGTTGCTGTGCACGGAATTTTTGACTTGGCCCTCTTCTGGATTCAGTCAGGATTTATTTTCTTGCTAGTTATGTGCAGTATTCCGTTGGAGCATCGAACGTTGGTATCGGACATGACGGATTAAGTTTTATAAGATTGAAATCTTCTACCTTGTGTAGGAGATTTTTTATATATACTGGGCATGTCGTGTATCTGAGGTGTAAGTCCTCTGTAGGGATCCACTATCGGCGAATACAATAGCGCTCCCCAAGCCTGACTATCGTGAGGTAGTGGATTAAAATGGTCTGGGGATAGATCGTTTTAAGTCTGACGCAGAAAATAAGAATTGTCAGAGGAAGGGATAGTGAAATCGTAGGCTATGAATAGAAACGTGATAGCGAGGAGCATATAGTGGATAAGGTAGCGAGAAATTTTAAAGTATAAAAGATAGTCTTAATCTATATGTGTAAATCACGAAAGTAATTGAATTCGGAATAAGGTTGGTGTGAAAAAGATATAGTAAACTGAATCTTGAATACTAGAATGATACTTCTACAATATTGTTATAATTTAATTTGAATTCCAAAATCACATTGTTCCGTCTGTATTTCATTTTACTATAGGTCTTTCTAAGCTCTAAAGTTTCTGCGTCAACTTTCCTATTTTCGCTGTAGCCTTTGATACTTCGAACGACAATTTGAATCATATATTCAGAAAAAATGAAAAATTTGTATGAATAAGCCTAAATATTCTGAAAATTCGTTTATTTTTCTTGAAACATCTTAAAATCTATGGTATAATTGATAATAACCTATACTTTATTACGAGGAGTGAAGAAATGAAAAAAAGTCAAGTGCTTGCTGTAGCAGGAGCTACCTTATTAGCGTCAGGAGTTCTAGCTGCGTGTTCAAACACTAGTTCAAGTAATGCTAAACTAGCAAAAGATTACCAATATGTTTATCAAACAGATCCAGAAACTTTGGATTATATTGTCAGCAATATCGATTCAACATCATTCATCACAACAAATGCTGTAGATGGTTTGTTGGCTAATGATAAATATGGTAATCTGGTTCCTTCTATCGCTGAATCATGGACAGTTTCAAAAGATGGTTTGACTTATACCTATAAAATCCGTAAGGATGCTAAATGGGTGACAGCAGAGGGAGAAGAATATGCTCCTGTCACTGCTAAAGACTTCGTTACTGGTTTGAAACATGCTGTAGATGGAAAATCAAAAGGACTTTCAATCGTTAGCTCTTCTATTAAGGGATTAGAAGCATATATCAAGGGTGAAACAAGCGATTTTTCAACCGTTGGAGTAAAAGCACTTGATGACCAAACACTAGAATATACTTTGAACCAGCCAGAAACTTTCTGGAATGACAAGACAACTAGTGGTGTTTTGATGCCAGTTAATGAAGAATTCTTAGCTTCAAAAGGGGAAGGTTTTGGTTCTCCAACAGATGCTAACTCTATTCTTTATAACGGTCCATTTGTCTTGAAGGCTGTAACTCCTAAATCATCTATCGAGATGGCTAAAAATGACGCTTACTGGGACAAAGAAAATGTAAAAATTGAGAATGTTAAGTTCACTTTCTGGGACGGTAAGGATCAAGATGTAATTGCCAAAGGTTTTTCTGATGGTCAATATAGCAAGGCTCGTATCTTCCCTACAAGTTCTACATATGAAAAATATGCAGCTGACTTCAAAGATAACATTTACTTTAACGAACCAGGTGCTGGTGTTGCAACTGTCAGCTTGAACTATGGCCGTACAACTTATAACCACACTGCTAAGACAAGTGATGCCCAAAAGACATCTACTCAAAAAGCTTTGCTAAACAAGGAATTCCGTCAAGCCTTGAACTTTGCAGTCGATCGCAATTCTTATTCAGCTCAAACAAATGGTACTGATGGAGCTGCAGTAGCCATCCGTAATACATTTGCACCATATAATCTTCAAGTTGGTAAGAAAACATTTGGTGAATTGGTACAAGATAGCTTGGCTAAGACAAATTCTTCTACTTGGTCAAACGTATCTCTAGCAGATTCTCAAAATGGACTTTACAATGAAGAAAAAGCGAAAGAAGCATTTGCTAAAGCTAAATCAAGCCTACAAGCTGAAGGTGTTGAATTCCCAATCCACTTGGATGCCTTGGTTATCCAAGAATCAACAGCGGTTGTAAACCGTGTTCAATCATTGAAACAATCAATTGAAAAAGTATTGGGTTCAGATAATGTTGTTGTAGACTTGCAACAAATGACTCAAGCAGAAGCTTTACCAATTTCATTTAGTGCTCCAACAGCTAAAGAGCAAGATTGGGATATCCACACCTTGCTAGGATGGAATCCTGACTATCAAGATCCTTCTACTTTCTTAGATCAGTTTGTCATCAAGGGAGGAAACACTCGCCTTTACCTTGGTATTGACCAAAACACTGATGCATCAGTAGTAAGCAAACTTGCTTTAGCTGACTATGGAAAATTACTTGATGATGCAAACAGCGAGAACCAAGATGTTCAAAAACGTTATGAAAAATACGCGGTAGCACAAGCTTGGTTGACTGACAATGCTTTGACAATTCCAGTAATGGCTTCTCCTAAAGAAACAGCCGTTTCATATGTTTCAAAAGTTCTACCATTTAGCTCATCATATTCTGAATCTGGTCTTAAAGGTGAAAATTCAGGATACTTGAAGTACACTGAAGTTGGTGAAAAAGCAATCACCAAAGAAGAGTATGAAAAAGCTCGTGAAAAATGGTTGAAAGAAAAAGCTGAATCAAATGAGAAAGCTCAAAAAGAATTGGCAAGTCATGTGAAGTAAATAATTTCTAATAGAACTTTCTCTCCATGAGGAGAAGGTTCTTTTGGGATTTTTAAAGGAAATAATATGAAAAAATATATTTTTATGCGTGTTTTGCGGTCATTGGTTTCTATTTTCTTAGTAACGACTTTGACCTACACGATTATCTATACCTTGGTTCCTCGAAAATTGATTTTTAAGCAGGACCCTAACTATAATAAAATTGCGACAACGGCTGATAAACGTGATAACTATGAAAATACTGTGTTTGAGCGTATGGGCTATATTGAGTATTACGATACTAAAGAGTTGCAAGAAAAGGCAAGTAGCATGGATTCTTCTGTAACAGTAGAGGCAAATGCGACCAATAAAGCCATTTATGAAAAGTACATCAATCAATTAGGTCATGGTTGGACTTTGGGAGAATTTACTGAAAGCGGTCAATTCTATGCTACTCGTGAAATTCCAATTTTTGAACGTGTTTTTCACTTCTATGCTAACTTGATTGACATTGATCATACAAATAAAATTCAAGACCCTGAAAATCCAGACTTGAAACGCTACCTTCGTTTCGAAAATGATCCAGCTATCGGATGGTCATTGGTCGGTTCAGGTACTAAACATAAATATCTCTTGTACTTCAACAGTCAGTTCCCATTTGTGCATCAAAATTTTGTGAATATCAATTTAGGTGACTCTTATCCAACCTATGCTAATACACCAGTTCTTCAGGTTATTACTCAAGGTCAAGGACAAACCAAAACTGCCCAAGTTCAGTTCCCAACAGGTAAGAAAACGTCTTCTGTAAATATTTACTCAAGAACCTACAAGTCACCTAGTCAGGCTGACTCTCGTGAAGTAGCTAGCTATGGGAAAGATGATCCTTACACAGCGACTGAAAGTAATTACCAATATCCATCTATGATTGTCAGCTCTGCTATTGTTGGTTTGATTGGTTTGGTGATTTCTTATGCGATTGCAGTGCCACTTGGTTCAGCCATGGCTCGTTTCAAGAACACTTGGATCGATAGCTTCTCAACAGGGGTTTTGACCTTCTTGCTTGCTCTTCCAACCATTGCCTTGGTTTACATCGTTCGTTTGATTGGATCATCTATTGGTCTTCCAGATTCGTTCCCTATCTTGGGTGCTGGAGATTGGCGTTCGTATGTTTTACCAGCAGTTATCCTTGGTTTGTTGGGTGCTCCTGCTACAGCTATTTGGATTCGCCGTTACATGATTGACTTGCAATCTCAAGACTTTGTTCGTTTTGCTCGTGCAAAAGGTTTGTCTGAAAAAGAAATTTCAAACAAACACATCTTTAAAAATGCCATGGTTCCGCTGGTTTCAGGAATTCCTGGTGCCGTTATTGGGGTTATCGGTGGTGCAACCCTTACTGAAACAGTCTTTGCCTTCCCAGGTATGGGTAAAATGTTGATTGACTCTGTAAAAGCATCTAATAACTCTATGGTCGTTGGTCTTGTCTTCATCTTTACATGTATTTCTATCTTCTCACTTCTTTTGGGAGATATTTGGATGACGATTATTGACCCACGTATTAAATTGACTGAGAAAGGAGGCAAATAATGTCTACAATCGATAAAGAAAAATTTCAGTTTGTAAAACGTGACGATTTTGCCTCTGAAACTATTGATGCGCCAGCATATTCTTACTGGAAATCAGTGTTTAGACAATTTATGAAGAAAAAATCAACTGTAGTCATGTTGGGAATCTTGGTAGCTATCATTTTGATGAGTTTCATCTACCCAATGTTTTCTAAGTTTGATTTCAATGATGTCAGCAAGGTAAACGACTTTAGTGCTCGTTATATCAAGCCAAATGCTGAGCATTGGTTCGGTACAGACAGTAACGGTAAATCTCTTTTTGACGGTGTCTGGTTCGGAGCTCGTAACTCTATCCTCATTTCTGTGATTGCGACAGTGATTAACTTGGTTATCGGTGTCTTTGTCGGTGGTATTTGGGGAATTTCAAAATCAGTTGACCGTGTGATGATGGAAGTTTATAATGTCATCTCAAACATCCCATCTCTTTTGATTGTCATTGTCTTGACTTACTCAATCGGAGCTGGATTCTGGAATCTAATTTTTGCTATGAGTGTGACGACATGGATTGGAATTGCCTTCATGATCCGTGTGCAAATCTTGCGTTACCGTGATTTGGAATACAACTTGGCGTCACGTACTTTGGGAACACCAACCTTGAAGATTGTTGCCAAAAACATTATGCCACAATTGGTATCTGTTATTGTGACAACCATGACTCAAATGCTTCCAAGCTTTATCTCATACGAAGCCTTCTTGTCTTTCTTCGGTCTTGGATTGCCGATTACAGTGCCAAGTTTGGGTCGTTTGATTTCGGATTATTCACAAAACGTAACAACCAATGCTTACTTGTTCTGGATTCCATTGACAACCCTTGTTTTGGTATCCTTGTCCCTTTTCGTAGTTGGTCAAAACTTAGCGGATGCTAGTGATCCACGTACACATAGATAGGAGTAGAAATGACAAAAGAAAAAAATGTAATTTTGACTGCTCGCGATATTGTCGTGGAATTTGACGTTCGTGACAAAGTATTGACAGCCATTCGCGGTGTTTCCCTTGAACTAGTTGAAGGAGAAGTATTAGCCTTGGTAGGTGAGTCAGGATCAGGGAAATCTGTTTTGACAAAGACTTTCACAGGTATGCTTGAAGAAAATGGTCGCATTGCTCAAGGTAGCATTGACTACCGTGGTCAGGATTTGACAGCCTTATCTTCTCACAAAGATTGGGAACAAATTCGTGGGGCTAAGATTGCGACTATCTTCCAGGATCCAATGACTAGTTTGGATCCCATTAAAACAATTGGTAGTCAGATTACAGAAGTTATTGTAAAACACCAAGGGAAAACAGCTAAGGAAGCAAAAGAATTGGCCATTGACTACATGAATAAGGTTGGGATTCCAGACGCAGATAGACGTTTTGATGAATACCCATTCCAATATTCTGGAGGAATGCGTCAACGTATCGTTATTGCGATTGCCCTTGCCTGCCGACCTGATGTCTTGATCTGTGATGAGCCAACGACTGCCTTGGATGTAACTATTCAAGCTCAGATTATTGATTTGCTAAAATCTTTACAAAATGAGTACCATTTCACAACAATCTTTATCACCCACGACCTTGGTGTGGTAGCAAGTATTGCGGATAAGGTAGCGGTTATGTATGCAGGAGAAATCGTTGAGTATGGAACTGTTGAGGAAGTCTTCTATGACCCTCGCCATCCATATACATGGAGTCTCTTGTCTAGCTTACCTCAGCTTGCTGATGATAAAGGGGATCTTTACTCAATCCCAGGAACACCTCCGTCACTTTATACTGACTTGAAAGGGGATGCCTTTGCCTTGCGTTCTGACTATGCAATGCAGATTGACTTCGAACAAAAAGCTCCTCAATTCTCAGTATCAGAGACACATTGGGCTAAAACTTGGCTTCTTCATGAGGATGCTCCAAAAGTAGAAAAACCAGCTGTGATTGCAAATCTCCATGATAAGATCCGTGAAAAAATGGGATTTGCCCATCTGGAAGACTAGGAGGAAGGAAATGTCTGAAAAATTAGTAGAAATCAAAGATTTAGAAATTTCCTTCGGTGAAGGAAGTAAGAAGTTTGTCGCAGTTAAAAATGCTAACTTCTTTATCAACAAGGGAGAAACTTTCTCGCTTGTTGGTGAGTCAGGTAGTGGGAAAACAACTATTGGTCGTGCGATAATCGGTCTAAATGATACAAGTAATGGTGATATTATTTTTGAGGGTCAAAAGATTAATGGTAAGAAATCGCGTGAACAAGCTGCAGAATTGATTCGTCGTATCCAGATGATTTTCCAAGACCCTGCCGCAAGTTTGAATGAACGTGCCACTGTTGATTATATTATTTCTGAAGGTCTTTACAATCATCATCTGTTCAAAGATGAAGAAGAACGTAAAGAGAAAGTTAAAAATATTATCCGTGAAGTGGGGCTTCTTGCTGAGCACTTGACCCGTTACCCTCATGAATTCTCAGGTGGTCAACGTCAACGTATCGGTATTGCCCGTGCCTTGGTCATGCAACCAGACTTTGTTATTGCGGATGAGCCAATTTCAGCCTTGGACGTTTCTGTTCGTGCCCAAGTCTTGAACTTGCTCAAAAAATTCCAAAAAGAACTTGGTTTGACCTATCTCTTTATCGCCCATGACTTGTCTGTCGTTCGCTTTATTTCAGATCGTATCGCAGTTATTTACAAGGGTGTTATTGTAGAGGTTGCAGAAACAGAAGAATTGTTTAACAATCCAATTCACCCATATACTCAAGCCTTACTTTCAGCGGTACCAATTCCAGATCCAATCTTGGAACGCAAGAAGGTCTTGAAGGTTTACGACCCAAGTCAACACGACTATGAGACTGATAAGCCGTCTATGGTAGAAATCCGTCCAGGTCACTATGTTTGGGCGAACCAAGCTGAATTGGCACGTTATCAACAAGGATTAAACTAATAATGGTTTTATAATTTCCGTGTCAACTTTTATGGAAATTATAAACCTTTTTTTGTTGGACTGATTTGAAAAACTTTGAAAGCTCCCTGAAAGAATTTTCGAAAGAAATAGAATTCTTAGAAAATCATTGAATTATAGTGAGATGAAATAAAATCTGAACAACTCGATTAGGAAAGTCAAATCAATTTCTAGAAAAGGTTTAGAAGTCGCGGCGTATTACTCTAGTTTCAATCTACTATAGTCTAATACTCTTCGAAAATCTCTTCAAACCACGTCAGCGTCGCCTTATCGTATATATGTGACTGGCTTCGTCAGTCTTATCTACAACCTCAAAACAGTGTTTTGAGCAACCTGAGGCTAGCTTCCTAGTTTGCTTTTTGATTTTCATTGAGAATAATATCTACAATGTAAAAAAACTCTAGCTATCAGTTCATTGATAGTTAGAGTTTTTTCTATTCATATGATTTAAGGAGATTAAATAAGGCTTCTACTTCTGATGACGGTGTAGCTGATTTAAGGTAGGCGTAATAAACTGTAAAAGTTATCTTATCCTTCGGTATAAGCGGAATTTTTATTAAATCATCATCTTCCTCAGAAAGTGCGATATCAGCTAGTAAACTAAGGCCAATCCCTTTCTTTAAAAGTTCTTTAAGGATGGCAATGTCATCAGTCTTAAAGAATATTTCTGCCTTGTTTTGATACTTTTGATTAAGCGTTTCAAAAGCTTTCAGGTGAACAAAGTGTTCGTCTAAGAGTATAAAGGATTGATCTGCTAATTCTTCAAAAGCGAGGGAAGGAGCAGTGGCAAAAGGATGGTTCTTAGATAAAACGACATACAGTTCTTTATGAAATAGCTCGTGTGACTCTATTGAAGGATAGTTGAGAGGTTCAATCAAACCGAGTAGGCTTGCATCAAGGTCTCCTTTGATGAGAAGGTTTAATAACTCCACGGAGCCACCGCGGATAGGGCGTACCTTTTTTAAAAAATCGAATTTATCTTTTTTGTTTAAGGCAGCAAAGAGATACTGAATGATAATAGGAGGGAATCCTACAGTAGAGTATTGTGCCAAGGAACGATTAATTTCTTTGCGAGTAGAAATGACCTCAGGTAAAATCAGTTCTGTATGCTTTAGAAGGATTTGTCCTTGAGGAGTTAGCTTGAAGGAACGATGCGAAGGGTCATGGTGAATCAATTTGCAGTTAAAGGATTCCTCTAAGCGCTTGATAGCATAAGAAATAGATGGTTGGCTGACTTTATGTTGTTTTGCTACTTCCGTATAGGATTGAAGCTGGCAGAGGTCATAAAAATATTGTAGATCTTTTAAATTCATATGGGCTCACTTTCATTAGTTGGAGAAGGAAAATAAGTGGAAAACAGCAGATAAATAATTTTTATCCGTATCCTACAATTTGACTATACGAGTATTCACCAGTTAAAATGTAAGTGAGTCAGGAATCTCAAAGATTATCTAAGATACTCTCAAAAATGACCAACATCTTTTCTCGTTTATCAATAGGGAGCTGTTTAATCTTCATGTTGATTCTTTTGAGTGAAAGATTGCCACTCTTATCAGAGGTTGATTCAAGGCTATCAAAATTGAAAAATTCCTCTGGGGTCATTTCTAGGGCGTCAATCACTTTTTCAAGACTGTGAATGGTCAGATTCACATTTTGGTTTTCAAGTTGATTGATATATTTAAGCCCGAGTCCTGCTTGTTCCGAAAGTTCTTCCTGGCTCATTTTATTCTGTGTTCGAAAATATTTCACTTTTTGGGAAATATATTGTTGTAAATAGTTTTTAGTTGTCATATAAATAGAATACAAGTTTTATATGACAAAAAAACACCTTAAAAAATACAAAGTGTTATATAACATACTTATGTGATATTTATTTTAATTAGGATTGTCAATTTGTATGATTGGTTTCTTTTACTCGAAACTTTTAGTAAAGAGTGATCATCGAGAGTTTGATGGGTTCAGAAATTTATAAAATATAACAACTTAAAGTATTGTCAATAATAGTGTTTTAAGTATAAAAGAGCCTATTAGAAATTGTTCTCGTAGACTCATTATAACATATGCGTATACAATTGTATTATTTAAACAACAACGTTTCATAAACAATTCTTTTCATATGGTATAATATAAACAAAAAGGAGGTTGCACTATGACTGCACATGATATTTTAAACAATCCTTTCCTCAATAAAGGTACTGCCTTTACCTTAGAGGAGCGAAAGGAACTAGGCCTTATTGGTTTACTGCCACCGTATGTTCAAACGATTGAAGAACAAGCGGCGCAAACTTATGCACAAATGCAAACAAAAGCCAATGATTTGGAAAAACGTCTTTTCCTAATGGAAATTTTTAATACCAACAGGACTCTTTTCTATTACCTCTTTTTTCAACATTTGGAAGAATTCAATCCAATTGTATATGATCCAACCATTGCAGATACAATTGAAGGCTATAGTGATCTTTTTGTAGATCCCCAATATGCGGGATATCTTGATATCAATCATCCTGAAAATATTGAAGCCACTTTGAAAAATGCTGCCGGGGGTCGCGAGATTCGTCTCATTGTTGTAACAGATGCAGAAGGAATCCTTGGAATTGGCGATTGGGGAACAAATGGTGTCGATATTTCTGTTGGAAAATTGATGGTCTATACAGGTGCTGCTGGAATCGATCCTTCAATGGTCCTTCCTTTAGTCATTGATGCAGGGACTAACCGTGAAGAACTTCGTAACAATCCTAATTACTTAGGAAATCGTCACGAACGGGTTCGCGGAGATCGTTACTACGACTTCATTGACCAATTTGTTCAAACAGCAGAACGTCTCTTTCCTAAACTTTACCTTCACTGGGAAGACTTCGGCCGCTTGAATGCTGCCAATATTCTTGAAAAATACCGGAAACAAATTCCGACCTTTAATGATGATATTCAAGGTACAGGCATCGTTACCTTGGGTGGTATCTTTGGTTCGCTGGATATTAGTGGTGAAAAATTAACAGATCAAGTTTATCTCTGCTATGGTGGTGGTACTGCGGGTGCAGGAATTGCCTCTCGTGTTCTTCGTGAAATGGTAAGTGAAGGTCTTTCTGAAGAAGAAGCTTATAAACGTTTCTTTATGGTTGATAAACAAGGACTTCTCTTTGATGACATGGATGACTTGACACCAGAGCAAAAACCATTTGCTAAGAAACGTGCTGACTTTAGTAACGCAGATAAGTTGACTGACCTGCTTGAAGTAGTGAAGACTGTGAAGCCAACCATTCTTGTAGGAACTTCAACTCAACCTAATACCTTCACTAAAGAAATAGTAGAAGCTATGTGTGAAAATACAGAACGTCCAATGATCTTCCCTTTGTCAAATCCAACTAAATTGGCAGAAGCTAGTGCCAAAGATTTGATTGAATGGTCAGATGGCAAAGCTTTTGTCGCAACAGGAATTCCTGCTGATACGGTTTCTTATAAAGGTGTAGACTATGTGATTGGTCAAGCAAATAATGCCCTGATTTACCCAGGTCTTGGTCTAGGTATGCTGGCATCTGAAGCAAGTCTTTTGACTGATGAAATGATTGGAGCAGCGGCGCATTCATTGAGTGGTATTGTCAATCCAGGCCAACCAGGAGCTCCTGTCTTGCCACCATTCAAGTATGTAGCAGATGTTTCTATTAAAGTAGCAGAAGCAGTCGCTAAAAAAGCACAAGAGCAAGGACTTGCACGCGCTAAGGAAACAGATATGGCCAAAGCAGTTCGTGATTTGAAGTGGTATCCAGAGTATAAATAATTCATTTCTGCCGCTATCCTTCTATAGTGGCAGATTTGTATGGGCTGTGGACTTAAGTAATTTAGAAAGGACACCTATGTCACTCTTTTTAACCTCGATTACGAGTATCATTCCGATTATTGCTATTATTGTTTTGGGGTATATTCTTCAGGTGAGGGGATGGTTTGGAGATAGTTTTGGATCCAATCTATCTCGTTTGATCATGAATGTAGCCTTGCCAGCGTCAATCTTTGTGTCGGTGATGAAATACCTAACGCTAGATAAACTAATCAGTCTTTCTGGAGGACTCTTTTATATTTTTGTAGCATTTAAATTGGGATATATCGTAGCTTATATTGCAGTTAGGCTTTTCAAGGTTCGTCCAGGACGGCGAGGAACCATGATTAATACCTTTGTGAATGCCAATACTATTTTTATCGGTTTACCATTAAACGTTGCTCTTTTTGGTAATCAGGCTCTTCCATATTTCTTAATTTACTATATCACCAACACGATTTCTACCTGGACATTAGGCGTGTATGTGATGACGAGCGATAGTAAATCGGGTCAAAGCAAGAATAAAACTAAATTTGACTGGAAGAAATTGCTTCCAGCTCCGCTTGTAGGTTTTCTTGTCGCTCTACTATTTTTGTTTCTCCGAATTTCCATTCCAGATTTCGCAACAAATACCTTAACTTATGTTGGAAATATCGTCACTCCCTTATCTCTGATTTATATTGGTATCGTTCTTGCAAAGGCAGGCTTGAATACTATTACTTTTGATAAAGATACAATTGTCACTTTAGTTGGACGCTTTATCCTAGCTCCTCTGATTATGTTTCTTGTATTGAAGTTCTCTGCACCAAATATGGCGACAGTAGAATTTAAGACCTTTATGATTCAGTCCGCTACACCAGCTCTAGCTGTTCTCCCAATCCTTGCTAATCAGGGAAAAGGAGATGTGGAATTCTCTACGAATGTGGTGACTCTAAGTACGGTTCTATTTATCGTTGTTATTCCAATATTACAAACTTTATTAGGATAAGAGGATGAGCTTGTGAGAACAATTTTGAATTGCATGAAAAAATGGCAGACACTCATCAAGATTACCTTATTTTTATCTATTGTTAGTTTAGTTATTGTAGAGATAATCAGACTTTTTAAGACAATTTCGTTTGATAAGATTGGAGCAATCTTGGGGGAACTCTCTCCAATAAAAGTCATTAGTTTAGCTTTGCTCGGTTCTATGGCTGTTGCACCAATGATGCTCTATGATAGAATCCTAAATAAAGAACTTAATCAGAAACAAAAATTATCTTACTTACTAGAAACAAGTTGGACTATAAATAGCTTGAATAATATGATTGGCTTTGCCGGTTTGGTGGATGTTGGTTTACGCTATTCTTTCTATGGAGATGAAGAACGCTCTGAAAAAAGTATGCAAGGAATTTCTCGTGTCATCCCTTATTTTATGAGTGGTTTCTCACTGTTTGCACTGATAAGTTTAATTTTCACAATTATATTTCCCATTTCAATGGGGATTAAACAATATTGGCCAGCTCTTTTGGGAGCTTGTCTCTATCTTCCAATTATTTTATTTGTTTCAAATAGAAAAAAATGGGTCTATTTTGGTCAATTGAGTGGAAGGACAATGTTATCTTTAGTGTTAACTTCTGCCCTTGATTGGGCTAGTGTATTAAGTTTTTTCCTTTTGGTTGGGTATGTTTTAGGCTACAATTTACCAATTTATGATGTAATTCCCCTCTTTATGATTGCTATTACAATTGGGATTATATCGATGATTCCTGGTAGCCTAGGTAGTTTCGATTTAATTATGGTATCTGGTTTAGTTGGCCTTGGTATTGATAAAGATCAGGCGATAAGTTGGTTACTAGTATTTCGTTTATTCTATTATATTCTTCCGTTCTGTTTAGGAGTTGTTTTATTCTTAAAAAATATGGGTGGCCGACTTAATGAGAAATATTTGGGAATTCCTCAAAAGGTTATTGGATCACTATCCACTATAGTATTGGTTTGGGGGTTGCGACTGTTTGCTTTCTTCCTCGTGGTGTCAGCTATAGTTCCTCAAGAATTAGGTCATCTTCCTTTGTTTAAAGAACTTTCACCTAGTACTGGACAGTTTGTTTTTCAACTTCCTAGTATCATTCTCGGCGTTCACTTCTTCCTTCTTGCAAGACTAGTGAAACGACGTTTAAAATTTACATTACCATTCGCTACTGTACTAGGTCTAGTAAGCCTTGTTTATTTGAATATTGGTAGTCTTTCATTAGCAAGTAGTTTTTTTCTAATCATTATTTTGTCTATCATATGGTGGATTAGAAATACATTTGTTCGCAGTCATTATATTTATGCTTGGGAAGATTGTTGTAAGGATATATCGTATATTGGTGGAAGTTTCTTCTTGACCCTTGTTTTGTTAGGACATTTGAACCCTCATCATGTGTTTGAAGTTAAACATCTTCCTCATTTGATTACACACTGGCTTCATCTTTTTGGCTCGTCTCTGATATTGGTGATTTCGTATGTTTTGGTACTCCGTGAGAGCAATCAAACCAAAGAGAATTTTGGAGAAGTTTTCGATAAGCAACGTTATCAAGACTTTATTGCAACAATACCAAATATAAATTTAGATGCTACCCTGGCTTATTTAGATGACAAATACCTTTATTGGTACCAAGAGGATGGTCAAGACAAGGTTGTTTTCCAATTTGCAATTGAAAATAATAAATGTGTCGTTATGTCGGATCCACTGGCACAGTCAGGATATTTAGAAAAAGGCTTATCGAAGTTTTTAGAGGATGCGGAGGACACAAATGTCTCTGTTATTTTCTACGAAATTAATCAAGAAACCACCCTATTACTTCATGAATATGGGTACGACTTTATGAAATTTGGGGAGACTGCTCAGGTATTACTCGATAGATTTACAACCGAAGGAAAACAAGGAAAGAAATTTAGAACAGTTGTTAATCGATTAGAAAGCAAGGGGTATCAATTTCAAGTATTACAACCACCTTTTGATAAGAAGTTGCTTAACACCCTCAAAGAAATATCGGATAATTGGCTAGATGGTCGCCAAGAAAAAGGGTTTTCACTTGGATTTTTTGATGAGAAGTACATTCAATTAGCACCAATAGCTCTTGTAAGGGATCAGGAAGATAAGGTTCAGGCTTTTGTTACCTTTTTAGCTTGTAATGGTCCTGAAGAAGCTAGTATCGATTTGATGCGCTACTACTTAAGGACAGCACCCAATGGTATTATGGATTATCTCTTTGTGAAATTATTACTTCATTTTAAAGAAGAAGGAGTTCGTTTATTTGAATTAGGCATGGCGCCGTTGTCAAATGTAGGAACTGAGAAACATAGCTTTCTACAAGAAAAAGTAGCCTATCTCATCTATGCCTTCACTAATCGATTCTATTCATTTAGTGGTCTTAGACAGTATAAACAAAAGTTTAATCCTATCTGGACACCTAGATATGTTGCCTATCCTCGGGATACTTGGCTTATTTTGGATATGTTAGCAATCTACAGAGTTGATAATCGAAAAGTAAAGAGATTGTCGTATTGACTATTGGTTTTAAACAGTATAAAATAACTGTCGATTTTTTGTTCGACTGCCAAGAGTCAGTTTAATACTATACTAAAATCAAAACGCATTATATAATAGTGATATGAAATCAACCAAAGAAGAAATACAAGCCATCAAAACACTTTTAAAAGGCTCTAGTACAACTAAATACCATAAAAGTCTTCAAATCGTTCTATTTTGTCTAATGTGCAAATCTTTGAAATTATCCTAAAAGAATTGAAAGCATACTGAAAGAATTTTCGAAAAATTTTAAAAAATTCTGAAATATTCTTGACAGGTGATGAAAAAGGTGGTAAGATAGGAAACATCAAAAAAGAAAGCAGAAAAAGAAATGAATAAGAGACAAGCTGTAACAATGAATCAAAACTTTTACTTTAGCTACTTTAGATAGTGTTTGTAGACATGTCACCATGGATGCAAACAGTTCAAGCAATTTGTTTGTATCTATGTGGCTAAGATTTTTGATTGTGGTCCATATAGATGAATATCTAAATGGACTAGCTAAGTTGTAACTTGTTAGATTATTTCAAGCATCCGTTTAGGTATTATCTAGGCGGTTTTTTGTTTTATACTCTTCGAAAATCTCTTCAAACCACGTTAACGTCGCCTTGCCGTACTCAAGTACAGCCTGCGGCTAGTTTTCTAGTTTGCTCTTTGATTTTCATTGAGTATTATCTTTTCTGAGAAGGAGTTTCATTATGAAAGTTATTCGAAAATTACTAGCACCCCTCTTGGTAGTGGGGATTCTCTTGACCTCTCTGATCAGTTTACATCAGTTGAAGGCAGATAAGAAAAAAGATGTGTTTCGTATCGGTATTTCGCAGTTTATTACCCACCAGTCCTTAGATGCTACTAGAGAAGGATTTGTGGATGAGCTGGCCAAGCAAGGCTATGTTGAGGGGAAAAATATCGAGATTGATTTGCAAAATGCACAGGGAGAACAAAGAAATCTAAAAACCATTTCCCAGCAACTAGCAGAATCTAGTGATGTCGTTCTAGCTATCGCAACGCCTTCTGCTCAGAGCTTGGCCAATACAACACAAACGACACCGGTTATCTTTTCAGCTGTAACAGATCCTGTCAGTGCCAAGTTGGTTGAGTCAAGAGAACATCCTGGGGGCAATGTGACTGGGACAAGCGATCAGTCATCAGATGCCATTTCAACCCAAATCAATTTGATAAAGAAAGTGTTGCCAAAAGCTAAAACAATTGGAATTCTCTATACTCAGAGCGAGCCAAACTCAGTTGTCCAAAAGGATGAAGCTAAGCGCCTTCTGGAAGAAAAAGGCTTTACCGTTGTTGAAAAAACAATCTTGGACAGTAACAACGTCAAGGCGGCTGCAGAAAGCTTGATGGCAGAGGTGGATATGGTTTTTGTACCAACGGATAATATCATTTCGTCAACCATGGAAACAGTTAAGCAGGTTTCTATTAAACACAAGGTCCCAGTATTTGGTGGTTCAACAGAAATGGTTGCGGTTGGTGGCTTGTATAACTACGGAACCAATTATGAAGAATTGGGAAGACAGACAGCAAGAATGCTAGTTCGTGTCTTAAAAGGTGAGAAGCCAGAAAATATAGCAGTTGAGTTGCCTGAAAAACTGGAATTGCATACCAATCAAGAAATGGCAGATGCACTAGGAATTGATATTAGTAAGTTAGAAGGCAAGGAATAAGGAGGATTGAGATGAATTTTGTGTTATCTAGTTTATCAGAAGGTTTGCTATGGTCGATTATGGCGATTGGGGTCTACTTGACTTTCCGTATTTTGGATATTGCGGATATGACTGCTGAGGGAGCCTTTCCTCTGGGGGCAGCAGTCGTTGTATCACAGATACAGGCAGGGACAAATCCTTGGCTTGCGACCTTACTTGCTTTGCTGGCAGGTATGGTAGCAGGTCTTGTATCAGGAATGCTCCATACCAAGATGAAAATTCCAGCTCTCTTGACAGGTATTGTGACCTTGACAGGGCTTTATTCCATCAATATTAAAATCATGGGAAGTGTGCCCAATCTTTCCTTGGGAGATTCTTCAACTGTCTTTAAACAGTTGGCTAGCTTGGGACTGACAAATGAAGAAGCTGTTTTCTCATTCAGTTTGGCCTGTCTCTTACTTGTTTGTTTGGTCTTGACTCTTTTGATGAAAACAGAGATTGGTTTGGTCTTGCGTTCGACTGGAGACAATATTCCGATGAGTGAGGCAAATGGGGTCAATGTAGACACCATGAAGATTGTTGGTTACATGATTTCAAACGGTTTGATTGCCCTATGTGGTTCCTTGTTTGCCCAAAATGATGGATTTTCGGATGTGACTTCTGGGACAGGAACTATCGTTGTTGGTTTGAGTGCAGTCATTATTGCGGAAGTCTTGATACACGACTTGACCATTGGAGGCCGCTTGTTATCCATCGGAATCGGTGCTATTGTTTACCGTTTGATTATTTTAAATATCTATGAAATTCCAAATCTAGATCAAAATCTAGTTCGTCTCTTTAATGCAATCTTGTTAGCCTTAGTTTTATTTGCGCCAGAATTGCAAAAGAGATTAAAGATTCGTGGTCTGAAATTGAGAAATGAATAGGAGGAGAAAGTTATGGCAAGTTTGTTAACACTTGAAAATATTCACAAAACATTTGAAGCAGGGACGGTCAATGAGAACCATGTCCTCAAAGGATTAGATTTAGAGGTTGAAGAGGGAGATTTTATCTCTGTGATTGGTGGAAATGGAGCAGGGAAATCCACTTTGATGAATATCTTGGCTGGCAATCTATCGGTGGACGAAGGGGACCTTTTATTGGCAGGCAAATCCATTAAAAATCTGAGTGTAAGAAAGAGAGCCAAGGATATCGCCCGTGTTTTTCAAGATCCTAAGATGGGAACAGCTTCTCGTTTGACGATTGAGGAAAATATGGCTATTGCATTGAGACGCGGGCAGAAGAGAGGGCTTGGCTGGGGCGTGAAGGAGAAGGACAGAATCCAGTTCCAAGAGGCCTTGAAGGAGTTGAATATTGGTCTTGAAAACCGCTTAAAAGTAGATACTCAATATCTCTCAGGAGGACAAAGACAGGCCTTGACCCTAGTCATGGCAGCTCTGGTGAAACCCAAACTTTTGCTTTTGGATGAACACACTGCGGCACTTGATCCAAAAACCAGTCAAATGGTGATGGACTTGACGCAAAAGATTGTGGAACACCATCAGTTGACGACTTTGATGATTACCCACGATATGAACCATGCGATTGAGTACGGAAATCGTCTCATTATGCTCTATCAGGGTAAGATAGTGGTGGATGTTAAGGGAGAAGAGAAAAAGAATCTAACAGTTGAAGATCTCATGCATCTCTTCCAGAAAAATAGTGGCCAAAGTCTAGTCAGTGATGAATTGGTTTTGGGATAAAGAAAAAGGCTGAGATCCAGTGTCTCAGTCTTTTATTTCTTACGCTTTGCAAAATCTACAAATCGAAACTTCTCAAGTTTATGGCGACTTTCGGTAAACTGAAATTGGCGTCCATCTTGGAGATAGACTTTTGATTTAATCGAAACGACATAAGGGTTTTTGCCAATATCCATGAGAATCTTGTCTCGGTCGTTGGCGCCCTCTTTCTCAGAAAAGAAGGGTTCTTTTTGCTGTCTATTCCCTCCCTGAAAGCGTAAAACAAACTAGTCAGGGTGGCTAGTTTATGGTATAATGAAAGAGACTCAAAAAGAAACAGGAGAAATATGATGGATTTACTATTAGCAATTGTATTGATTGTGCTAGCTTTTCTAGGAGGAGCTCTGGGAGGAATGTACTTGGTTCGTAAGCAAATCGAAAAAGAATTCGCTGACAACCCACGTTTGAATGCTGAAGCAGTTCGTACTCTTTTGAGTGCAAATGGTCAAAAACCAAGCGAAGCTAAGGTACAACAAGTTTACCACCAAATCATCCGCCAACAAAAGGCAGCCCTTGCTAACAATAAAAAGAAAAAATAAATAAGGAAAAGTCTGGGATGAAAATTCCAGACTTCTCACTATGTTGGCTAAGGGTTTAGGGATGAGACTTTTTCCTTGCATTCTATTGATATTTGATTATGATTAAGAGAGATAGTTATTGATTAGGCTGTCATTCAGTTCATAAGGATCAATAATCATAATGAACTATCAATCAGAAAAAAGACTAGAAAGAAGACTGTATGGATAATCGACCAATTGGTTTTTTGGATTCGGGTGTCGGGGGCTTGACCGTTGTGCGCGAGCTCATGCGCCAGCTTCCCCATGAAGAAATCGTCTATATTGGAGATTCGGCACGGGCGCCCTATGGTCCCCGTCCTGCTGAGCAAATTCGTGAATATACTTGGCAGTTGGTCAACTTTCTCTTGACCAAGGATGTCAAGATGATTGTCATTGCTTGTAACACTGCGACTGCGGTCGTCTGGGAAGAAATCAAGGCTCAACTAGATATTCCTGTCTTGGGTGTGATTTTGCCAGGAGCTTCAGCAGCCATCAAGTCTAGCCAAGGTGGGAAAATCGGAGTGATTGGAACGCCCATGACGGTACAATCAGACATCTACCGTCAGAAAATCCATGATTTGGATCCGGACTTACAGGTGGAGAGTTTAGCCTGTCCCAAGTTTGCTCCCTTGGTTGAGTCAGGTGCCCTGTCAACCAGTGTCACCAAGAAAGTGGTCTATGAAACCCTGCGTCCCTTGGTTGGAAAGGTGGATAGCCTGATTTTGGGTTGTACCCATTATCCACTCCTCAGACCTATTATTCAAAATGTCATGGGACCAAAGGTTCAGCTCATCGATAGTGGAGCAGAGTGCGTACGGGACATCTCAGTCTTACTTAATTATTTTGAAATCAATCGTGGTCGCGATGCGGGACCACTCCATCACCGTTTTTACACAACAGCCAGCAGCCAAAGTTTTGCACAAATTGGTGAAGAATGGCTTGAAAAAGAGATTCATGTGGAGCATGTAGAATTATGACAAATAAAATTTATGAATACAAGGATGACCAGGACTGGTATGTCGGGTCCTATGGTATTTTTGGTGGCGTCCGGACGTTGACGGATGATGACTTGGATTTTCCTCTATTGGAGTTTGCCCAAAGATTTCGAGATGAGGATCGAGGTTTTCCTGTTTCTGTTACTGTTTTACGCTATGGTTCTCTCTACCGTTTATTGTCTTTTGTGGTAGATATCCTCAACCAAGAAATGGGACGAAATGTGGAAGTCATCCAACGTCAGGGAGCTTTGCTCTTGGTTGAAAATGGGCAACTCTTGCATGTAGAATTGCCTAAAGAAGGTGTTGATGTAGAAGCTTTCTTTGAGACAAACAAGGTCAGAGAAACCTTATTGATTGCGACTCGTAACGAGGGCAAGACCAAGGAATTCCGAGCTATCTTTGACAAGCTAGGCTACGATGTGGAAAATCTTAATGATTATCCAGACCTGCCTGAAGTAGCAGAAACAGGCATGACCTTCGAAGAAAATGCCCGTCTCAAGGCAGAAACCATTTCTCAATTAACGGGCAAGATGGTTTTGGCAGATGACTCAGGTCTCAAAGTCGATGTCCTTGGTGGCTTGCCAGGTGTCTGGTCAGCTCGTTTCGCAGGAGTGGGAGCTACTGATCGTGAAAACAATGCCAAACTCTTGCACGAATTGGCCATGGTCTTTGAACTCAAGGACCGCTCGGCTCAATTCCATACAACCCTAGTCGTAGCCAGTCCAAACAAGGAAAGCTTGGTTGTTGAAGCAGACTGGCCTGGCTACATTAACTTTGAACCAAAGGGTGAAAATGGCTTTGGCTATGACCCTCTCTTCCTTGTAGGAGAGACAGGCAAGTCCTCAGCTGAATTAACCCTTGAAGAAAAAAATAGCCAATCTCACCGTGCCTTAGCCGTTAAGAAACTTTTGGAGGTATTTCCATCATGGCAAAGCAAACCATCATTGTAATGAGCGATTCCCATGGCGATAGCTTGATTGTGGAAGAAATCCGTGATCGCTATGTGGGCAAAGTTGACGCCGTTTTTCATAACGGCGATTCTGAACTGCGTCCTGATTCTCCCCTTTGGGAAGGCATCCGTGTTGTTAAAGGGAACATGGACTTCTACGCCGGCTACCCAGAACGTTTGGTGACCGAGCTTGGTTCGACCAAGATTATCCAAACCCATGGTCATTTGTTTGACATCAATTTCAACTTTCAAAAGTTGGACTACTGGGCTCAGGAAGAAGAGGCCGATATCTGCCTCTATGGTCACTTGCATGTACCAAATGCTTGGATGGAAGGCAAGACCCTCTTTCTAAATCCAGGTTCCATCAGTCAACCACGTGGTACCATCAGAGAATGTCTCTATGCTCGTGTGGAGATTGATGACAGTTATTTCAAAGTGGACTTTTTGACACGAGAGCATGAGGTGTATCCGGGCTTGTCCAAGGAGTTTAGCCGATGATTGCCAAGGAGTTTGAGACTTTCTTGTTGGGGCAAGAAGAAACTTTTTTGACTCCTGCTAAAAATCTAGCTGTGTTGATTGATACTCACAATGCGGATCACGCGACCCTCTTGCTCAGTCAGATGACCTATACCCGTGTTCCCGTTGTGACAGATGAAAAACAGTTTGTTGGGACGATTGGGCTCAGAGATATTATGGCTTATCAGATGGAGCATGACTTGAGTCAAGAAATCATGGCGGATACGGACATTGTCCACATGACGAGAACGGACGTAGCGGTCGTCTCGCCTGATTTTACTATTACGGAGGTCTTGCACAAGTTGGTAGATGAGTCCTTCTTGCCGGTTGTGGATGCGTCTGGTATTTTCCAAGGAATTATCACGCGCAAGTCTATCCTTAAGGCAGTGAATGCCCTCTTGCATGACTTTAGTAAGGAATATGATATTCGATGCAAATGAGAGATAGGATTTCAGCCTTTTTAGAGGAAAAGCAGGGCTTATCTGCTAATTCCAAGCAGTCCTATAAGTATGATTTGGAGCAATTTTTAGACATTATAGGAGAGCGGATTTCTGAGACCAGTCTCAAGATTTATCAAGCCCAACTAGCCAATCTAAAAATCAGCGCCCAGAAGCGGAAGATTTCGGCCTGTAACCAATTTCTCTACTTTCTCTATCAAAAAGGAGAGGTGGATAGCTTTTATCGCTTGGAATTAGCCAAACAAGCTGAAAAGAAGACCGCAAAACCAGAACTGTTAGACCTAGACTCTTTTTGGCAGGAAAGTAATTATCCAGAAGGACGCTTACTGGCACTTCTTATCTTAGAAATGGGGCTCTTGCCGAGTGAGATTTTGGCTCTCAAAGTTGCGGATATCAATCTGGACTTTCAGGTGTTGCGAATCAAGAAGGCTTCCCAACAGAGGATTGTCACCATTCCTACGACCTTGCTTTCAGAGTTGGAACCCTTGATGGGCCAGACCTATCTCTTTGAAAGGGGAGGGAAAGCCTATTCTCGTCAGTGGGCCTTTCGTCAGATAGAAGCTTTTGTCAAGGAGAAAGGTTTCCCAACCTTATCCGCTCAAGTCTTGCGGGAACAGTTCATTCTAAGACAAATAGAAAACAAGGTCGATTTGTACGAAATTGCAAAAAAATTAGGATTAAAAACAGTCCTGACCATAGAAAAATATAGATAATGGATATTAAATTAAAAGATTTTGAAGGGCCCCTGGACTTGCTTTTGCACCTAGTTTCTAAGTACCAGATGGATATCTACGATGTGCCTATTACGGAAGTCATCGAACAGTATCTAGCCTATGTCTCAACCCTGCAGGCTATGCGTCTGGAAGTGACGGGTGAGTACATGGTTATGGCCAGTCAGCTCATGCTGATCAAGAGCCGCAAGCTCTTGCCAAAGGTAGCAGAAGTGACAGACTTGGAGGATGACCTGGAGCAGGACCTTCTCTCTCAAATCGAAGAATACCGCAAGTTCAAGCTCTTGGGGGAGCACTTGGAAGCCAAGCACCAAGAACGGGCCCAGCACTATTCCAAAGCGCCAACAGAGCTGATTTACGAAGATGCGGAGCTTGTGCATGATAGGACGACCATTGACCTCTTTTTGGCTTTTTCAAATATCCTAGCCAAGAAAAAAGAAGAGTTTGCACAGAATCACACGACTATCTTGCGGGATGAGTATAAAATCGAGGACATGATGGTTATCGTGAAAGAGTCCTTGGTTGGACGAGATCAACTGCGCTTGCAAGATTTGTTCAAGGAAGCCCAGAATGTCCAAGAGGTCATTACCATCTTTTTGGCAACCTTGGAGTTAATCAAAACCCAGGAGCTGATCCTCGTGCAAGAGGAAAGTTTCGGAGATATTTATCTCATGGAAAAGAAGGGAGAAAGTCAAGCGGCCCAAAGCTAGACTTGATAGAGAGGAAAGATGAGTACTTTAGCAAAAATAGAAGCGCTCTTGTTTGTAGCGGGTGAAGATGGGATTAGAGTCCGCCAGTTAGCTGAACTCCTCTCTCTGCCACCGACAGGCATCCAACAGAGTTTAGAAAAATTAGCCCAGAAGTATGAAAAGGACCCAGATTCCAGTTTGGCCCTGATTGAGACAGGGGGCGCTTATAGATTGGTGACCAAGCCTCAATTTGCAGAGATTTTGAAGGAATACTCTAAGGCACCTATCAACCAGAGCTTATCTCGGGCTGCCCTTGAGACCTTGTCCATCATTGCCTATAAGCAGCCTATCACACGGATAGAAATTGATGCCATCCGTGGGGTCAACTCGAGTGGGGCCTTGGCAAAGTTGCAGGCCTTTGACTTGATACGAGAAGACGGAAAAAAAGAAGTGTTGGGACGCCCCAATCTCTATGTGACAACAGATTATTTCCTAGATTACATGGGGATAAATCATTTGGAAGAATTACCAGTGATTGATGAGCTTGAGATTCAAGCCCAAGAAAGCCAATTATTTGGTGAAAGGATAGAAGAAGATGAGAATCAATAAGTATATTGCCCACGCAGGTGTGGCCAGTAGGAGAAAAGCAGAAGAGCTAATCAAGCAAGGTTTGGTGACGGTTAACGGCCAGGTGGTACGTGAACTAGCAACGACCATCAAGTCAGGCGACAAGGTCGAAGTTGAAGGTCAACCTATCTACAACGAAGAAAAGGTCTATTATCTGCTTAACAAACCACGCGGTGTCATTTCCAGTGTGACAGATGACAAGGGGCGCAAGACGGTTGTCGACCTCTTGCCCAACGTGAAGGAGCGCATCTATCCTGTAGGTCGTTTGGACTGGGATACATCAGGAGTCTTGATTTTGACCAATGACGGGGATTTTACGGATGAAATGATTCACCCTCGTAATGAGATTGACAAGGTTTATGTCGCGCGTGTTAAAGGTGTGGCCAATAAGGACAATCTCCGCCCCTTGACCCGTGGACTTGAGATTGATGGTAAGAAAACCAAGCCGGCTGTCTATGAGATTCTCAAAGTGGATCCAGTCAAAAACCGCTCTGTGGTGCAGTTGACCATCCATGAAGGACGTAACCACCAGGTTAAAAAGATGTTTGAAGCTGTCGGTCTTCAAGTGGACAAGTTGTCACGGACCCGTTTTGGACATCTAGACTTGACAGGACTCCGTCCAGGAGAATCCCGTCGTCTTAATAAAAAAGAAATCAGCCAACTACACACCATGGCTGTAACCAAGAAATAATGAAACGAATTTTAATAGCGCCTGTGCGCTTTTACCAACGGTTTATCTCACCAGCCTTTCCACCCTCTTGTCGCTTTGAGCCTACCTGTTCAAACTATATGATTCAGGCTATTGAAAAACATGGCTTCAAGGGTGTTTTGATGGGCTTGGCTCGAATTTTACGTTGCCATCCCTGGTCGAAAACAGGTAAGGACCCCGTCCCAGACCATTTTTCTTTAAAGAGAAATGCAAAATAATATTCAATGAAAATCAAAGAGCAAATTAGGAAACTAGCCGCAGGCTGCTCAAAACAGTGTTTTGAGGTTGTGGATAGAACTGGCGAAGTCAGTAACCATACCTACGGCAAGGTGACGTTGACGTGGTTTGAAGAGATTTTCGAAGAGTATAAATTGGATTCTAATGTATAAAAACAGATAGATGATACTTGGTATTTATCAAGTGCCATCTATCTGTGTTTTTATTTATGATTGATGTTTCTGCTATTTATTCCAAAATGTTTTTGCCTTCTTTAACACGCCAATGATAATCCGATAAAATAATATCTTCAAGGGAGTAGCTAGCCTTCCAATCAAGATATTTTTTAGCTTTTGATGCGTCTGCTAGGACGCTAGCTGGGTCACCAGCACGGCGAGCAACAATTTCGTGTGGTATTTTTTGATTCAGTAATTCTTCAGCAGTTTTAAAGATTTCTTTGACGGTATAGCCTTTTTCAGTTCCTAAGTTAAAGATTTGAGAAGAACTGTTTTCTTGAAATAGGTAGTTCATTCCTTTAACATGAGCCTGTGCAAGATCCAAGACATGAATGTAATCTCGAATACATGAACCATCACGTGTATCGTAGTCATCTCCAAATATTTTCAGACTATCATTTTGTCCCAATGCGGTCTTGTTGATATTTGGAATGATATGAGTTGGATTTTTCACACGCAGACCGTTTGAAGCATCCATTTCAGCCCCAGCTACATTAAAGTAACGGAAAATGACATATTTCCAATCGTAGCGATTGGCCATCCAGTAAATCATTCGTTCACCCATCAATTTTGTCTCTGCATAAGGGTTGACAGGGTCGAGCAGAGTATCTTCAGTTGCAGGCTTGTCAATACAGTTATTACCATAGAGGGAAGCAGTCGAAGAGAACATGATTTTTTGAATGCCAACTTCAGATAAGACTTTGAGAACTTGATTCATACCAGCAACATTGGCAGTGAAGTATTTGCTTGGATTTTCAATACTTTCGCTCACAACAATTTCACCCGCACAATGGAGAACAGCATCAATCTGATTTTCTTCCAAATAAGATTTTAAGGCGCTAGCATCATAAACATCCAGTTCTTTAAAGCTAGCACGACTATCTACAGCCGCTCGATTTCCTGTAGAGAGATTATCGAGGACATGTACCTGATAGCCAGCATTTAAAAGAGCTTTAACGGTATGGGAGCCAATGTAGCCAGCCCCACCTGTAACAAGAATTGTTTTGGTCATGATTTTTTCCTTTTCTAATTTTGTACTATTTTAAAGAAAGAAGAAGGGAAAGTCAACTATTTTCTGTGAATTCCATGAAAAACTGAACAAATATAGCATTGAATTGTTTTTTGTTTGGGAATTAAGAGTTGGGTTAATCTTGGAATAGTTCTTAGATTTTACCTCACATGCAAGAAAATACAAGCTTTTTTCTAAGATAGAGCAGGACTAAGATACTAATTTAGAAATCCACCTTCCCGCTATCCTTCTCCTATAAAAAGTGGTAAAATGGATGAAAGAAAGAAGGAACTGAAATGACAACATTATTTTCAAAAATCAAAGAAGTAACAGAACTTGCTGCGATCTCAGGTCATGAAGCACCTGTCCGCGCTTATCTTCGTGAAAAGTTGACACCGCACGTGGATGAAGTGGTGACAGATGGCTTGGGTGGTATTTTTGGTATCAAACATTCAGAAGCTGCAGATGCACCGCGCGTCTTGGTCGCTTCTCATATGGACGAAGTTGGTTTTATGGTCAGCGAGATCAAGCCAGACGGTACCTTCCGTGTCGTAGAAATCGGTGGCTGGAACCCTATGGTAGTCAGCAGCCAACGTTTCAAACTCTTGACTCGTGATGGTCGTGAAATTCCAGTGATTTCGGGTTCTGTTCCGCCACATTTGACTCGTGGAAAGGGTGGACCAACTATGCCAGCTATTGCAGATATCGTCTTTGATGGTGGTTTTGTAGATAAGGCTGAGGCAGAAAGTTTTGGCCTCCGTCCTGGTGACACCATCGTACCAGATAGTTCTGCAATCTTGACAGCCAATGAAAAAAATATCATCTCAAAAGCTTGGGACAATCGCTATGGAGTTCTCATGGTGAGCGAGTTGGCAGAAGCTCTGTCAGGTCAAAAACTTGGCAATGAACTCTATCTGGGTTCTAACGTCCAAGAAGAAGTTGGTCTCCGCGGTGCTCATACTTCCACAACTAAGTTTGACCCAGAAGTCTTCCTAGCAGTTGATTGCTCCCCAGCAGGTGATGTCTACGGTGGTCAAGGCAAGATTGGAGATGGAACCTTGATTCGTTTCTACGATCCAGGTCACTTGCTTCTCCCAGGGATGAAGGATTTTCTTTTGACAACGGCTGAAGAAGCTGGTATCAAGTACCAATACTACTGTGGTAAAGGCGGAACGGATGCTGGCGCAGCTCATCTGAAAAATGGTGGTGTCCCATCTACAACAATCGGTGTTTGCGCTCGTTATATCCATTCTCACCAAACCCTCTATGCAATGGATGACTTCCTAGAAGCGCAAGCTTTCTTGCAAGCCTTGGTGAAGAAATTGGATCGTTCAACAGTTGATTTGATTAAAAATTATTAAACCATAAGGGAGGTGGTAGGGATGGTAGAACCAAACCTAGAAAGCCTTATAAAAGATCTTTACAATCATGCTCGAGATGATTTGAGTGAAGATTTAGTTGCTGCTCTCCTAGAGACTGCTAAAAAACTGCCTACTACAAATGAGCAATTGCTGGCAGTTCGTCTCTCAGGACTGGTCAATCGTGAATTGCTCAAGAATCCCAGACATCCGGCACCTGAGTTGCTCAACTTGGCTCGCTTTATTAAAAGAGAAGAAGCCAAGTACAGAGGAACCGCAGCTTCTGCGCTTATGTATGGGGAGATTTTTAAAATGCTTTGATTCCATTGTGGATCAAAGCATTTTTTGTAAGACCTATCTCGTGAGCGTTCAAATAGTAGTAACAAGGAATCATGAGAAGTCAGCCGAGACCATAGTAGTGAAGAAACTTCTGTAATGGAAGTGGAGCGAAGTGAGGAATCGTCAAACGGTAGGGGATAGGCTGTTTGAAGGGTGCTACGAAAAAGATAGGGCAAGGTGAAATTATAGCGGAATGAAATAAGATATGAACAAATTGATTAGGAAGATCAAATGAATTTATAGAAATATTTTAGCAGTCATAGCGTCCTATTCCAGTTTCAAAATGTTATAAATACGAACAAATTGATTGGGAAATTCAAATCGCTTTCTATCAATGTTTTAGAAGATACAGTGCCCTAGTCTAACTTCAATATACTATAAAAGAACAGATGGAAGCAATTATGATTTACTTCTATCTTTAAAATAAATGGTCTGATAGGAAAAATGTGTCCCCTCATAAAATATAGGATAGTACAGATGGAAGGCTTTTGTAGACTGGAGGACGAAGGAGTTTAGAAACTCTCGTTAAAAGTTAGTTGAGCCGGAGTATGGTGGTGTGAATCATTAACAAAAATTATTTCTACATCGAAATAGTTGACAATTAGAATGATAAGTATTATAATGTTCTTTATTCGTATCGATATAGAAATAAATTGGAGGTGCTATGAAAGATAGTCATTTGCTAGCCCATCATATTCGTTTGTTGAACGGGCGGATTTTTCAAAAGCTACTGACCCAAGATCCTGAGGCTCTTTATAGGGGTGAACAGGGCAAGATTTTAGCGGTTTTATGGAATAGTAAAACTGGCTGCGCAACTGCGACAGATATTGCTCTGGCAACTGGGCTTGCGAATAATACGCTGACTACTATGATTAAAAAGCTAGAGGAACAAAAGCTTGTAATTGTTAGTCCATGTGGAAAAGACAAGCGTAAGAAGTATTTAGTTTTAACGGAGTTGGGCAAGTCCCAGAAAGAAGTGGGGCATCGTGTCAGTCAGAAATTGGATACGATTTTTTACAAAGGATTTTCAGAGGAAGAAATTCGGCAATTTGAAGCCTTTCAAGAAAGAATTTTGGCAAATCTGAAAGAGAAGGCAAATGAGGATTAAAATAGATCAAATTAGCTGTTTATAAGTAAAGGCCACTTTTGACTTTGTTTTCCAACTCTTAGGACAAGGAAATTATGTGGCTAGCTATGGTCAGACTCAGATTGATGGCCTTGCTTTTGCCCAGTACGATATCTTCCGTTTAGAGAACGGGAAAATTGTGGAGCATTGGGACAATAAGGAAGTCATGCCCAAGGTAGAAGACTTGATCAATCGAGGGAAGTTTTAAATTGAGGATACAGAATGATTGAATACAAAAATGTAGCGCTACGCTACACAGAAAAAGATGTTTTGAGAGATGTCAATTTACGAATTGAGAATGGCGAGTTTATGGTTTTAGTTGGGCCATCTGGCTCAGGTAAGACGACCATGATCAAGATGATTAACCGTCTCTTGGAGCCAACTGATGGAAATATTTATATGGATGACAAGCGCATCAAAGATTATGATGAGCGTGAACTTCGTCTGTCTACTGGTTATGTTTTACAGGCCATTGCTCTCTTTCCCAATCTAACGGTTGCAGAAAATATTGCCCTGATTCCTGAAATGAAGGGCTGGACTAAGGAAGAAATTGCTCAGAAAACTGAAGAGCTTTTGGCTAAGGTTGGTTTACCAGTAGCCGAGTATGGGCATCGTTTACCTAGTGAATTATCTGGTGGAGAACAGCAACGGGTCGGTATTGTCCGAGCTATGATTGGTCAGCCTAAGATTCTCCTCATGGATGAGCCTTTTTCAGCCTTGGATGCTATTTCGAGAAAACAGTTGCAGGTTCTGACGAAAGAATTGCATAAAGAGTTTGGAATGACAACGATTTTTGTGACCCATGATACGGATGAAGCCTTGAAATTGGCGGACCGTATTGCTGTTTTGCAGGATGGAGAGATTCGTCAGGTGGCGAATCCCGAGACCATTTTAAAAGCTCCTGCCACAGAATTTGTAGCAGACTTGTTTGGAGGTAGTGTTCATGACTAATTTAATTGCAACTTTTCAGGATCGTTTTAGTGATTGGTTGACAGCTCTATCTCAACATTTGCAGTTGTCACTTTTGACCCTGTTACTAGCTATTTTTATCGCGATTCCCTTGGCTGTTTCTCTTCGCTATCATGAGAAGTTGGCGGATTGGGTCTTGCAGATTGCAGGGATTTTCCAGACCATCCCGTCACTGGCCTTGTTGGGGCTCTTTATTCCCTTGATGGGAATTGGAACCTTGCCGGCTTTGACAGCACTAGTGATTTATGCGATCTTTCCGATTTTACAAAATACCATCACTGGGCTCAAGGGAATTGATCCGAGTCTGCAAGAGGCTGGGATTGCCTTTGGGATGACTAGGTGGGAGCGTCTCAAGAAGTTTGAAATTCCACTTGCTATGCCGGTTATCATGTCTGGGATTCGGACGGCAGCTGTTTTGATTATCGGTACGGCAACCTTGGCGGCCTTGATTGGTGCAGGGGGACTGGGTTCCTTTATCCTTTTGGGAATTGACCGTAATAATGCCAGTCTAATTTTGATTGGGGCACTTTCTTCTGCAGTGCTTGCCATTGCCTTTAACTTCCTACTAAAAGTGATGGAAAAAGCAAAATTGCGGACGATTTTTTCTGGTTTTGCCTTGGTGACCTTATTGCTAGGTCTGTCTTATAGTCCAGCCCTCTTAGCTCAAAAAGAGAAAGAAAACTTGGTTATTGCTGGAAAATTGGGTCCAGAACCAGAAATTTTGGCCAATATGTATAAATTGCTGATTGAAGAAAATACCAGTATGACTGCGACTGTTAAACCAAATTTTGGGAAAACAAGCTTCCTCTATGAAGCTTTGAAAAAAGGTGATATTGACATCTATCCTGAATTTACCGGTACGGTGACTGAAAGTTTGCTGCAACCATCACCTAAAGTGAGTCATGAGCCAGAGCAGGTTTATAATGTGGCGCGTGATGGCATTGCCAAACAGGATCATCTAGCCTATCTCAAACCCATGTCTTATCAAAATACCTACGCTGTAGCTGTTCCGAAAAAGATTGCTCAGGAATACGGCTTGAAGACCATTTCGGACTTGAAAAAAGTGGAAGGGCAATTGAAGGCAGGCTTTACACTTGAGTTTAATGACCGTGAAGATGGAAATAAGGGCTTGCAGTCAATGTATGGTCTCAATCTCAATGTGGCGACCATGGAACCAGCCCTTCGCTATCAGGCAATTCAGTCAGGCGATATTCAAATTACGGACGCCTATTCGACTGATGCGGAATTGGAGCGTTATGATTTGCAGGTCTTGGAAGATGACAGGCAACTCTTCCCACCTTATCAAGGGGCTCCACTCATGAAAGAAGCTCTTCTCAAGAAACACCCAGAGTTGGAAAGAGTTCTCAATAAATTGGCTGGTAAGATTACAGAAAGCCAGATGAGCCAGCTCAACTACCAAGTCGGTGTTGAAGGCAAGTCAGCAGAACAAGTAGCCAAGGAGTTTCTACAAGAACAAGGTTTGTTGAAGAAATAGCTTGAAAAGCTAAACTCAACTTGGTTAAACGACTATATAGAAGAAAGCTCAGACAATGTCGTCTGGGCTTTTTTGATGTGAGAATTACTGAATGTCACTTAAAATAGAAAGAAAGAGAAAATTTTCAGGAATTTCTAATTTTTACTGTAAAGACACTTGGCTATTCATAAAATAGGTGTATAATGTGTTGTGAACTATTTAACATATAAGGATTTTCAGCTCATGTCGACTAAGGTTAGAAATCTTGTGTATAGACAGTTCATTATCTAATAGAGCGTTGCGTCCGAAAGTCTATCCAGACACGGCTCTTTAAAAACAAAAGGAGAAATGATGCATACTTATTTGCAAAAGAAAATTGAAAATATCAAAACAACCCTAGGTGAAATGTCAGGTGGTTACCGCCGTATGGTTACGGCTATGGCTGATTTAGGATTTTCAGGGACTATGAAGGCTATTTGGAATGACCTCTTTGCCCATCGTAGTTTTGCCCAGTGGCTTTATTTGTTGGTTTTAGGAAGTTTTACTCTCTGGCTGGAATTGATTTATGAACACCGTATTGTTGACTGGATTGGGATGATTTGTAGCCTAACTGGGATTATCTGTGTTATCTTTGTATCGGAAGGTCGGGCAAGTAATTATCTTTTTGGCTTGATTAACTCTATTATTTACCTTATTTTGGCCCTACAGAAAGGCTTTTATGGTGAGGTACTGACGACACTTTACTTCACAGTCATGCAGCCAATTGGACTTCTAGTTTGGATTTATCAGGCACAGTTTAAGAAGGAAAAACAGGAGTTTGTCGCACGTAAACTGGATGGCAAGAGTTGGACAAAGTATCTTTCCATTAGTGTTCTTTGGTGGTTGGCCTTTGGTTTTATTTATCAGTCTATTGGTGCTAATCGTCCTTATCGCGATTCCATCACTGATGCGACCAATGGGGTAGGGCAAATCCTCATGACAGCTGTTTACCGTGAACAATGGATATTCTGGGCAGCTACCAATGTCTTTTCTATCTATCTCTGGTGGGGAGAAAGCCTGCAAATTCAAGGGAAATATCTAATTTATCTCATTAACAGTCTAGTTGGTTGGTATCAATGGAGCAAGGCAGCAAAGAGTGCTTAAAAAGTAAAAAAGGATCGGATGATCCTTTTTTGTGTTAGAGCAAAATGAATAATACCATAATGATAATAGCTCTCGTTATACGAACGATGTGGTGCGATATATGTTGGTTTTTTTCTGTTTGTCATTCCCATAGGCTCCGTAGCAAATCACCCCACAGCCAACCAGCCAAAGAGATAGTACAACAAGCGGCAAAAGGAAGTATAGGATGAGAGATAAGGTCGCAAGGCTACTTCCGATAAGGAGAAGCCGATTTCCTAATTGTTAAATGAAGTGATATACTTGGAGGATATGAATCAAATCTATTTTGCTCTTCCGAGTTTAATTTTTTATCAAAACATGCTATACTGTAGCATAGAAATAAACGATCACTTATTAACGAAGTATAGTGAGAGTTGAAAGGATTGGAAAATGAATAAACAACCGCAAATCATGGAAAAAGAACGTTTGGGGGCTTTTATAGATGCAGTTTTAGCCATCGTTATGACTATCTTGGTGCTTGAGTTGGAAAAACCGAACACATTTGATGTACAAGGATTATGGGAGCTTCGAACAAATTTTCTCGCCTACGCCATCTCTTTCTTTTGGCTAGGAGCTATGTGGGCCAATATTCACGCTGCCTCCCACCTTATTCAAAAAATCAGTCAAAAAACGGTTTGGGCTACCATTGTTATGCTTTTTTTCTCTTCTCTCTTTCCCTATGCGACACAGCTCATAGCGACTCATTTTACGAATGGGACTATGCAGGCCTTTTACGGAGTCATCGTCCTACTGATTACTTTTTCAGTCTTATGGTATTATCGTACGCTTGAGGAGGTAAATGATAG
The DNA here is from genome assembly GCF_903645285.1 of Streptococcus thalassemiae. Classification (GTDB taxonomy): domain Bacteria; phylum Bacillota; class Bacilli; order Lactobacillales; family Streptococcaceae; genus Streptococcus; species Streptococcus thalassemiae. The sequence continues at coordinate 123,018 of NZ_CAHJXN010000003.1, forward strand.
TGCAGAAATGTATGGGTTGAATGCAGATCGCCAAAATTGGTTGATCTGGGACATTGGCATTAAGATTCTTGGATTAATCTTGTCCCTAACGATTTTCCCCGCAGGAGTTGGGATTTCAGTCCTAGTGACCCTTCTATTTATTGTCATTCCTAAACAATTTAATCCATAAAACGTCAAAGCGAGCCCTTTTGGACTCGTTTTGACGTTTAATTATAGACATGTAGGATTTCCAAATAAAATTGGACCACTTCTTGTTCGCTATAGGATTTGCCTTTTTTCAACCACCAGCTGAGGGTTTCAATGAAGTGGCTGACGACTAGGTGTTTGAGATAGGATGACGGAATCTTGGGATGAACTGTTTGCAAGTCTTGGACGACCATCGGGTAGACATGATGTTTGAGCTCTTTTTGCAGTTGGCGGAGAAAGTAGTCGTTTTTTGATAAGAGAAGACTGGTAATATGGTCTTGATTTTTCTTAAAATGCAAAAAGATATGCGCCAAATAATCCTCTGTTGAGAGATGCTTTTCACGTTCAAAGAGGTGATGGAAGAGATGGCGGCAAAGCTCGTCCAGAAGTAGTTCCTTACTCTCATAGTGACAGTAAAAGGTGGAACGTCCTACATCTGCGAGATCAATGATATCCTGAACTGTAGTGGCTTCGTACCCCTTATCGTTCAAAAGTTGTAGAAAAGCTTGATAGATGGCTTTTTTGGTTTTGCTGATACGGCGGTCAATGTTAGTCATATGGACACTTGAGGCAAATTGTTCAGAACTGAATAAAGCTGACGTTTTGCTTCTATCCTTTCTTTGAATTTTAGTGGATAATGATAATGAACAAGGTGTTCATAAAATTATTATAACAAAGGAATGAGAAAGATGAAGGCAAAATATACTGTTTGGGTAGCTTTTTTCTTAAATTTAAGCTATGCCATTGTTGAGTTTATCGCAGGAGGAATCTTTGGTTCGAGTGCTGTTCTTGCTGATTCTGTCCATGACTTGGGAGATGCTATAGCCATTGGCATATCGGCCTTTTTAGAAACAATCTCTAATCGTGAAGAAGACAGCCACTATACCTTGGGCTACAAGCGTTTTAGCCTTTTAGGGGCCATGGTAACGGCTGTGATTCTTATGACAGGGTCCGTTTTGGTCATTTTGGAAAATATAGCGAAAATCTTTCATCCACAACCGATCAATGATGAGGGGATTCTCTGGTTAGGAATTATTGCGATTACTATCAATGTGCTAGCGAGTCTCGTCATTCGCAAAGGACAAACCAAGAACGAATCCATTCTCAGCCTGCACTTTCTGGAAGATACCTTGGGTTGGGTGACTGTCATCCTGATGGCCATTGTTCTTCGATTTACCGATTGGTATATCTTGGATCCGCTCTTGTCTCTTGTTATTTCCTTCTTTATTCTGTCAAAAGCCCTTCCACGTTTTTGGAGAACGCTCAAGATATTCCTCGATGCAGTGCCAGAAGGAGTAGATATCCAGAAGATCAAGACGGATTTAGCAGAATTGGACCATGTCGCTAGTATCAATCAGCTTAATCTCTGGACTATGGATGGTTTGGAAAAAAATGCCATTGTCCATGTTTGTTTAAAAGAGATGGAGCATATGGAAACTTGTAAAGAATCTATTCGAATTTTCCTCAAAGATTGTGGCTTTCAAAATATTACCATTGAAGTTGATGCAGACCTAGAAAGTCACCAAGCACATAAGCGAAAGGTGTGAGTTGGAGCGGAATCATAGAGATTATTAGAGAAACAGCCTTGCTAGAGGTCGTTTTGTAATCCTAATCATTCTTTGTACTCTCTCTCAATGTCAGTCTGGTTCCCAGCATGGTCAGGCTAGGTATTTTCCGACCGTGGAGGACTTCCTTATTAAGAATATCCATACCTGCTCGGCCCATTTCTTCGGTATAGACGGTGATGCTGGAGAGGGGAGGATAGACTTGCTTGGTCAGGCTGGTGTCGTTAAAGGAAATAAGACTGACGCGGTCTGGCAGGGTGATTCCAGCTTCTTGGAGGGCACGGAGGGCACCAATAGCTAAACTATCGCTGGCTGCGAAAAATGCTGTCGGCAGTTGGTCTCCCAAGCTTTGAATGGCCTCCTTCATCAAGTTATAGCCAGACTGGGCAGTAAAGCTTCCTTGAAAGACCAGTTCATCATGATAGATTCCTTTTGTTTGACTGTAGTTTCTAAAATTTTCCAGTCGCTTATCCTCAATGATTTCTTCTTGGTCGGTTGTTTCCTCAAGGCCTGTTAGAATCCCGATATGGTCCATCCCTTGGCTGAGAAAATAATCGACAACCTGTTTCATGGCAGTGTAAAAGTCCGTGATAATGCAGGTATGTCCCAGGAAAAGTGTATCGCTGTCTAGAAATACAAGAGGCTTTTGGTATTCTTCAAAGGCAGAAATCTGAGCTCGGCTAAATTTTCCGATGCAGAGAATCCCAATCACTTCTTCGCTTAGGGTAAAAGGATGGTCATTAAAATAGCGCAAGATATCGTAGTCCAACTCTTGGGCTCTTTTTTCTATGCCTAGGCGAATCTGGTAGTAGTAGAGGTCGTCTAGCTCCCCTTGTTCGCTGACCCATTGAATAATGGCAATCTTTTGCTTGGGCTTATGGGACTCGCCTGTTTTGAGGTGCTTGGTGTAGCCTAGCTCTTCAGCAACAGTTAAAATACGGTGTCTGGTTTCTTCTGTAACAGATAGGCTCTGGTCGCGATTGAGGACGCGGGATACGGTCGCGATAGAGACAGAGGCTAGCTGTGCAATGTCTTTTAAGGTAGCCATAAATCCTCCTTCTTTAAGGTTAGTATATCATATTTTTCTGCTTTTTACTGATAGTTTAGTAAAATTTTAGTAAAAAGGATTGACCTTAGGAAATCCCTTGGATACAATAGAAGAAAACGATTACACGTTAAGGTGACTTAACGGACAGTCAAAGGAGAAATCATATGACACAACATCTTACTGCAGAAGCTCTTCGTAAAGACTTTCTTGCTGTTTTTGGTCAAGAAGCAGACCAAACATTCTTTTCACCAGGTCGTATCAACTTGATTGGTGAGCACACAGACTATAATGGTGGACATGTATTTCCAGCAGCTATTTCCTTAGGAACTTATGGGGCTGCTCGTAAGCGTGACGACCAAGTTTTACGTTTCTACTCAGCTAACTTTGAGGACAAGGGCATTATCGAAGTGCCTCTCGCTGACCTCAAATTTGAAAAAGAGCACAACTGGACCAACTATCCAAAAGGGGTTCTTCATTTCTTGCAAGAAGCTGGGCACGTGATTGATAAAGGTTTTGATTTTTATGTTTATGGGAATATCCCAAATGGTGCTGGCCTGTCTTCTTCAGCATCCTTGGAACTTTTGACAGGGGTCGTGGCAGAGCATCTCTTTGATTTAAAACTAGAGCGTCTCGATTTGGTTAAAATCGGAAAACAAACAGAAAATAACTTTATCGGAGTAAATTCTGGCATTATGGACCAGTTTGCTATCGGTATGGGGGCTGACCAACGTGCTATTTACTTAGATACCAATACTTTAGAATACGACTTGGTGCCACTTGATTTGAAGGACAATGTCGTTGTTATCATGAACACCAATAAACGTCGTGAATTGGCGGACTCTAAATACAATGAACGTCGTGCTGAGTGTGAAAAAGCAGTGGAAGAATTGCAAGCAGCTTTGGATATTCAGACCTTGGGTGAATTGGATGAGTGGGCCTTTGACCAATACAGCTATCTGATTAAAGATGAAAATCGTTTGAAACGTGCTCGCCATGCTGTGCTTGAAAACCAACGTACCCTCAAAGCTCAAGCAACCCTTCGAGCAGGTGATTTGGAAACATTCGGTCGTTTGATGAATGCGTCACACGTTTCTCTAGAGCATGACTATGAAGTAACTGGTTTGGAATTGGATACTCTTGTTCACACAGCTTGGGCACAAGAAGGAGTTCTCGGTGCTCGTATGACAGGGGCAGGTTTTGGCGGATGTGCCATTGCCTTGGTGCAAAAAGATACAGTTGAGGCCTTTAAGGAAGCTGTTGGCAAACACTACGAGGAAGTAGTTGGCTACGCTCCAAGCTTCTATATCGCTGAAGTTGCAGGTGGCACTCGCGTCCTTGACTAGTCAAAAGGAGGCTCTATAGTGACCTTAGTAGATAAATTTGTAACACACGTCATTGCAGAAAGTACCTTTGAGGAAATGGATCGAATCTACCTGACCAATCGTGTCTTGGCACGAGTGGGAGATGGTGTTTTGGAAGTTGAGACCAATCTGGATAAATTGATTGACCTCAAGGACCAGTTGGTTGAGGAAGCCGTTCGATTAGAGACGATTGAGGATAATCAGACTGCACGTGAAATCCTTGGTGCTGAACTGATGGACTTGGTGACCCCTTATCCGAGTCAGGTCAATCGTGACTTTTGGACAACCTATGCCCAATCTCCTGAGCAAGCGATAGCGGATTTCTACCAACTCAGTCAGAAGAATGACTACATCAAACTCAAGGCCATTGCTAAAAATATCGCTTATCGTGTTCCATCTGATTACGGTGAACTTGAAATTACCATCAATCTCTCTAAGCCTGAAAAGGATCCCAAAGAGATTGCGGCAGCCAAGTTGGTACAAGCCAGCAATTATCCTCAGTGTCAGCTTTGTCTAGAGAATGAGGGCTACCATGGTCGAGTTAACCACCCAGCTCGCAGCAACCACCGTATTATCCGTTTTGAAATGGCTGGTCAGGAGTGGGGCTTCCAGTATTCGCCCTATGCTTATTTTAATGAGCATTGTATCTTTTTAGATGGCCAGCATCGTCCCATGGCCATTAGTCGTCAGAGCTTTGAACGTCTGCTGGCTATTGTAGAGCAGTTTCCAGGATATTTTGCTGGCTCTAATGCCGACTTGCCGATTGTGGGAGGCTCTATTCTAACTCATGACCACTATCAGGGAGGCCGTCACGTATTTCCTATGGAATCGGCTCCCTTGCAAAAGACTTTCTCTTTCACTGGTTTTGAGCAGGTCAAGGCTGGAATTGTCAAGTGGCCCATGTCAGTGCTACGTTTGACTTCGGATTACAAAGAGGATTTGATCAACTTGGCTGACAAGATTTTGCAGGAATGGCGTCAGTATTCAGATCCTAGTGTGCAGATTTTGGCAGAAAGTAATGGAACACCGCATCACACCATCACACCGATTGCCCGTAAACGCGATGGCCAGTTTGAGTTGGACTTGGTCTTGAGAGACAATCAGACTTCTGCAGAACATCCTGATGGCATCTATCATCCGCATCAAGATGTCCAACATATCAAGAAGGAAAATATCGGCTTGATTGAGGTCATGGGCTTGGCTATTTTACCACCTCGTCTGAAAGAAGAAGTAGAGCAAGTCGCAAGCTATCTCGTGGGAGAAGGGGAGACAGTTGCCGATTATCATCAGGAATGGGCAGACCAGCTCAAAGCCCACCATCCAGATTTAGTGGATAAAGAAAAAGCTCTTGAAATCGTCAAGGACTCTGTGGGTACTATCTTTGCGCGTGTACTTGAGTATGCAGGTGTCTACAAGCAAACAGAACAGGGACAGGCAGCCTTTATGCGCTTTGTAGAACAGGTCGGAATCTTACCAGACTAGGAGCTTTATCCTTGCACAGTACTATAAAAAGTAGTATCATAGTGTCGTTTGAAATATCAGGAGGAAATGATGAAAGATTTTCACTTTGATGCTATATCAGCTTTTGAAAATTATGAAATTAAAGAGATGAAAGATGGTCACGTTGTGGTGACCACAAAAGTAGTGGACTCGTCGCTCAACTACTATGGCTATGCCCACGGTGGCTATCTCTTTACCCTTTGCGACCAGATTAGTGGTTTGGTGCTCATCTCGCTAGGATTAGACGTAGTGACGCTTCAATCCTCTATCAACTATCTCAAGGCAGGCAAACTTGATGATGTATTGACAATAAAAGGAGAATGTGTCCATCAAGGTCGCACAACCTGTGTAGTAGATGTCGATATCACCAATCAAGAAGGCAGAAATGTCTGCAAAGCAACCTTTACCATGTTTGTCACAGGCCAGCGGTCAGAAGAAAGACAGGTAAGGATATAAAGAAACAAAAAAGAGGTCCGCACCTCTTTTTCTTATTATTTCTTTTTACGATTCAGTATTGCATTGAGGACAATGGCGAGTAGGCTAGCTACGACGATTCCGTTTGAGAAGAACATTTGGAAGGCTGTCGGCATGCTGACAAAGAGATTACTGTTATTTAGACCGACACCTGCAGCGATGGATACAGCTGCGATAAGGAAGTTATGTTCATTGTTAGCAAAGTCAACACGAGCGAGAATTTGCATCCCTTGAATAGACACAAAACCAAACATCACCAGCATGGCACCACCGAGGACAGGGCTTGGAATGATTTGGGCAAGGGCACCAAACTTAGGAAGGAGTCCAAGGAGAACCAGGAAACCAGCTGCGTAGTAGATTGGCAGACGAGTCTTGATACCTGATAATTTAACCAAACCAACGTTTTGTGAAAATCCTGTGTACGGGAAGGTATTAAAGATTCCTCCGAGAAGTACGGCCAAACCTTCTGCGCGGTAACCGTTGCGAAGGCGCGTGCTGTCGATTGGGTCTTTCGTGATATCAGACAAGGCTAGGTAAACACCAGTGGATTCAACCATAGACACTGTTGCGATGATACACATCATGACAATAGATGAGATTTCAAAGGTTGGCATTCCAAAGTAGAGTGGAGTTGGGACATGGACAAGTGGTGCTGCCGCAACAGGAGAGAAATCAACCAAGCCCATGCTAGCAGCAATGGCAGTTCCAACAACCAGACCAATCAAAATAGAGATAGACTTGATAAATCCTTTGGTAAAGATGTTAATCAAGAGGATAATCAAAACAGTGATAGCTGCAAGCAAGAGACTTTGACCAGTTGGCTCTGGAACGTTATTTCCCATATTTCCAATAGCGACAGGAATCAAGGTTAAACCAATCGTGGTAATAACAGATCCTGTTACGATAGATGGGAAGAGATTGGCCACTTTTGAGAAGATGCCTGAAACAAGAACCACGTAAATCCCTGATGCAATAAGGGCACCAAACATAGCTCCACTACCATGGCTTTGCCCAATCATAATCAAGGGAGCGACCGACTGAAAGGCGACTCCAAGAACGACTGGGAGTCCAATACCAAAGTATTTGTTGAGTTGGAGTTGAAGGAAGGTTGCCACCCCACACATGAAGATATCTGTAGAAATCAGGTAGGTCAACTGCTCAGCTGAATAGCCAAGGGCAGTCGCAATCATGATGGGAACCAGGATGGATCCTGAGTACATAGCTAGTAAGTGTTGCAAGCCAAGAACGGCTGCTTGCGAATGTTTTTCTTGAGTTTGCATTAGAGATCTGCCTCCTTAAATACGACCTGACCATTTTCAAAACGATCCAAACGAGCGAGTGATAGAACAGGGTAGCCTGCTTTTTCAAGCAAATCACGACCATCTTGGAAAGATTTTTCAATCACAATACCGATAGCTTCGACTGTGGCTCCAGCCTGTTCGATGATTTGAATCAAGCCTTTAGCAGCTTGGCCATTAGCAAGGAAGTCGTCGATAATCAAAACTTTGTCCTCTGGTGAGAGGAATTTTCCAGCGATAGAAACGGTGCTGGTTACTTGCTTGGTAAAGGAGTAAACTTCGGCAGTTAAGATGCCTTCGTTCATAGTGATGTTCTTAGCTTTTTTAGCGAAAATCATGGGAACGTTTAAGGCTTCAGCTGTAAAAATGGCTGGGGCAATACCCGACGCTTCAATGGTCACGACTTTGGTAATACCAGCAGAAGCAAATTTTTCCGCAAAAATTTTACCGATTTCTCGCATCAAGCTAAAGTCAACTTGGTGAGTTAAAAAGGAATCCACCTTGAGGATATTATCACCCAAGATATGCCCATCCTTGAGGATGCGCTCTTCTAATAATTTCATAAGACCTCCTAAAGTCTAAAAGCCAATGCATTTGCTTGTTCCAGATTTCTATCCAGTAAAACGGATAGAAAAAAGACCTACTTAATCTCTAAGTAAGTCCCCAAAATAGGCATGGCAAAAACGGCCATACCTCACTGCTGACTTACTTATTGTTAGGTGTTCCGGCACCTTGTAGAAACGTCGTGCCAATTCACGACATAAACAAGTAAAACGATATTTAATTTCAAATAGGCTTGAGCCAATGTTTTTATTCTACACTAAATAACTTTAGAAATCAAATGTTTTATTAGTGTTTTGAAATAAAAAAACGAACAAATATAATAAAAATGGGTGAAAATTAACTTATTGGCTAACATTTATACTCAATGAAAATCAAAGAGCAAACTAGGAAGCTAGCCGCAGGCTGTACTTGAGTACGGTAAGGCGACGCTGACGTGGTTTGAATTTGATTTTCGAAGAGTATTAGAAGATTTTTTCATCATAAAAGACATATTATCAAGATTTTTCAAGACCTGACAATATGCCTCTTTCTAACTTTAAAGACTTTTTCCCAATCTTTATTGTTCTACTCGCTAAATCTTAAAAAATAGCCATCTGGGTCTAGAACTGCAAATTCATGAGGGTAGATATATTGTTCGCCAACTCGAAATTCTCTTTTAGTCAAAGGACGATGGATAGGATAGTCAGCTTCCAGCAGTTTTTGGTGGAGCTGAGGAACATCTGCAATGCCAAAGGAAATATTGACACCGCGCCCGAAAGGATAGGTCAGCTGAGCTAATTCTTCTGAGCTGCCTTCTTCTAGCATAAGTTGGCAGTCTTCAAGCGAGAGGAAGAGAAATTTCTCCTCTGGACGCTCGTATTCGACAGAGAATCCTAGCAGGTCGCAGTAGAAGTGGCGTGATTTTTCGATGTCAGATACTACAAATTCAGGAATGACAGCTTGATAGTCCATTCGTTTTCTCCTTAGAGTTCAATCTCCAAGACAATCGGTGTATGGTCTTGGCGAGCACCTGAGTCAATCATATCAGACTTGGTCACCTTGTCAGCGATGCGGTTACTTGTGAGCCAGTAGTCGATTCTCCAGCCTGTATTGTTGATTTTAGAAGTCTTGCTGCGCTGTGCCCACCAAGTGTAGCGTTCTGGAACATCGCCATGAATATGGCGGAAGGTGTCGGTAAATCCAGTTGCCAAGAGGTTGGTAAATCCAGCACGTTCCTCGTCTGTAAATCCTGGTGAACGGCGGTTGCTGGCAGGATTTGCAAGGTCGATTTCATTGTGGGCTACATTGTAGTCACCGGTCGCAAGGACTGGTTTTTCTTTGTCTAATTCAGCCAAGTACTCAGCATATTTGACATCCCAGACTTGGCGTTCTTCCAAGCGTTTGAGGCCATCGCCAGCGTTTGGAGTGTAAACTTGCGTTACGAAAAAATCATCAAATTCTAGAGTGATGATACGGCCTTCCAAGTCCATGGTAGAAGGGGCACCGATTTCTGGGAAGCTGATAGTTGGTGTGAGTTCTTTCTTGTAGAGGAACATGGTTCCAGCATAGCCTTTACGGGCAGGTTCTTGAGAAGAGCGCCACGTGTTTTCGTAGCCTGGGAAGAGTTCAGCCAAAATTTCCAAGTGTTTCTTTGTAGGACCCTTGGCAGAAAGCTTGGTTTCTTGGATAGCGATGATATCAGCATTTTCAGCGACCAAGGTTTGTAGGACTTCTTGGGACAATTTTGCGCGAGCTGAGTCACTAGTTAGGGCAGCATTGAGGGAATCAATATTCCATGAGATAAGTTTCATAAAGTTACCTTTTTCATTCAGATTATAGATTTTATTATACCAAAAAAAGGTCTATTTCCCCAACGTATGGTTTGAAAAATCACCCTCTTTCGTTTATAATGAAGAATGATTTTATGAAAGGGAGTGAAAATAAATGAAATTTTACTCATATGACTATGTGCTTAGCCAAATTAGTCAGCAAAATGGAATCATGATTGGCTTTGGGATTGTGCTCCTAGCCATCACAGGATTTTTTGCTTTTAAGGCTTATCGAGATAAAAAGGGGACTAAGTTTCGGGAATTGGTCATGATTTTAGCCTTGACCTTAGTAGCCATGCTTTTGGTAACAATTTCAAAATACCAGACCAATCAAGCCTCTAACAATCAATTTCAAACCTCCCTTCATTTCATAGAGGTCATTTCCAAAGACTTGGGAGTGGATAAATCAGAAGTTTACGTTAATACTTCAGCTGCCACTGATGGAGCACTTATCAAGGTAGGTTCAAATTTCTATCGTGCCATGAACGGGAGCCAACCAGACAAGTATCTTTTAGAGAAATTAGAATTGCATCAAACAGCTGCTATTGAATTGGTGGAGGTAAACAAATGACACTCAACTATATAGAAATTTTAATCAAACTGGCCCTGGGTCTATTCTCGCTTGTTTTTGTTATCAATGTGACAGGAAAAGGAAACCTAGCACCTAACTCTGCGACAGACCAAATTCAGAACTATGTTCTTGGTGGTATCATTGGTGGGGTGATTTACAATAGTTCAATCAGCATTCTGCAGTACGCAGTGATTTTGATGATGTGGACGATTTTGGTCTTGACCCTAAAGTGGCTCAATAACAATGTTCGTTTTGTCAAACGCTTGATTGATGGGAAACCAACTCTCCTCATTAAAAATGGGAAGATTGACCCAGAAGCCTGTCGTTCAGTTGGCTTGTCTGCGGCAGATGTTGCTCTCAAACTTCGTAGCCAAGGAATTTTCCAGATGAAGCAAGTTAAACGAGCTGTGCAAGAGCAAAATGGCCAACTCATCGTGGTTCAAATGGGGGATGAAAATCCTAAGTATCCAGTTGTGACTGACGGTGTGATTCAAGTCGATGTTTTGGAATCGATTGGTCGTAGCGAAGAGTGGCTGCTTGATAATCTCAGTAAGCAAGGGTATGACAATGTAGCCAATATCTTTATCGCTGAGTATGACAAGGGTGCCGTCACAGTTGTAACCTATGAATAAGAAAAACCTGGGGTCTTGTACTCTTCGAAAATCTCTTCAAACCGCGTCACCGTCGCCTTGCCGTATGTATATGTTACTGACTTCGTCAGTTCTATCTGCAACCTCAAAACAGTGTTTTGAGCTGACTTCGTCAGTTCTATCTATAACCTCAAAGCAGTGCTTTGAGCAGCCTGCGGCTAGTTTCCTAGTTTGCTCTTTGATTTTCATTGAGTATTGGCCTCAGGTTTCCATTTGCAATCAGAAAGGGATTTTATGTCCATTATTCAAAAACTTTGGTGGTTTTTCAAACTCGAAAAACGCCGTTATCTAGTCGGAATTGTGGCCTTGGTCTTGGTTTCCGTCCTCAATCTAATTCCCCCAATGGTTATGGGGCGGGTCATTGATGCTATTACATCGGGGCAATTAACCCAGCAGGACTTGCTTTTGAACCTCCTTTATCTGCTTCTTGCAGCTTTGGGTATGTACTATCTACGCTATGTTTGGCGCATGTATATCCTCGGTACTTCCTACCGTTTGGGACAGATTATGCGCTCTCGCTTATTTGAGCATTTTACAAAAATGTCTCCAGCTTTTTATCAAACCTATCGGACGGGGGATCTGATGGCACACGCAACCAATGATATCAACGCCTTGACTCGTCTCGCAGGAGGCGGTGTTATGTCTGCCGTGGATGCCTCTATCACGGCTCTGGTGACCTTGCTGACTATGCTCTTTAGCATTTCATGGCAAATGACCCTAGTTGCCATTTTACCCTTACCTTTCATGGCTTATGCGACCAGTCGTCTAGGGAGAAAGACCCACAAGGCCTTTGGCGAATCACAGGCTGCCTTTTCTGAACTCAATAACAAGGTACAGGAGTCCGTATCAGGTATTAAAGTGACCAAGTCTTTCGGTTATCAGGCGGACGAGTTGAAGTCCTTTCAGGCAGTCAATGAATTGACCTTCCAAAAGAACCTCCAAACCATGAAATACGATAGTCTCTTTGACCCCATGGTTCTCTTATTTGTTGGTTCCTCCTATGTTTTAACGCTCTTGGTCGGTTCCTTGATGGTTCAGGAAGGGCAAATCACGGTTGGGAATCTAGTTACCTTTATCAGCTATTTGGATATGCTGGTCTGGCCTCTTATGGCCATTGGTTTCCTTTTTAATATCACTCAGCGAGGGAAGGTTTCTTACCAGCGGATTGAGGAACTTTTGTCTCAGGAATCACCTGTACAAGACCCTGAGTTTCCTTTAGATGGCATTGAAAATGGACGCTTGCAGTATGATATTGACAGCTTTGCTTTTGAAAATGAGGAAACACTGACGGATGTTCACTTTAGTTTAGAAAAAGGGCAAACTCTGGGCTTGGTTGGGCAGACAGGCTCTGGAAAAACGTCCTTGATCAAGCTTCTCTTGCGTGAATATGATGTGGATAAGGGTGCTATTTACCTAAACGGTCATAATATTCGTGACTATCGTCTGACAGACCTTCGCAGTCTTATGGGCTATGTTCCTCAGGATCAGTTCCTCTTTGCGACTTCGATTTTAGACAATATCCGCTTTGGTAATCCTAACTTGTCCCTTTCAGCGGTCGAGGAAGCGACCAAGCTAGCTCAAGTATACCAAGACATTGTAGCCATGCCTCAAGGGTTTAATACGTTGATTGGTGAAAAGGGAGTCAGTCTTTCTGGAGGTCAAAAGCAGCGTCTGGCCATGAGTCGAGCTATGATTTTAGACCCTGATATCTTGATTTTGGATGATTCTTTGTCCGCCGTGGATGCCAAGACAGAGTATGCCATCATCGACAATCTCAAGGAAACACGTAAGGACAAGACAACCATTATCACTGCCCATCGCCTCAGTGCGGTTGTCCATGCAGATTTTATTTTGGTTCTGCAAAATGGCCAAATTATCGAACGAGGCAGGCACGATGACTTGCTAGCCCTGGATGGCTGGTATGCCCAAACCTACCAGTCTCAGCAGCTAGAAATGAAAGGAGAAGAAGATGCAGAATAAGCAAGAACAATGGACTGTATTGAAGCGCTTGATGTCTTATCTCAAGCCTTATGGGCTCCTGACCTTTTTGGCACTCAGTTTTCTCCTAGCGACTACGGTCATTAAAAGTGTTATTCCCCTTGTGGCTTCCCACTTTATCGACCAGTATCTCAGCAATCTCAACCAACTCGCTGTGACCGTTTTGCTGGCCTACTATGGCCTTTATATCCTACAAACGCTGGTCCAGTATGTCGGCAATCTTCTCTTTACGCGGGTGTCTTACAGTATTGTTAGGGATATTCGTCGAGATGCCTTTGCCAATATGGAGAAGCTGGGCATGTCTTATTTTGACAAGACGCCAGCAGGCTCTATCGTCTCTCGTTTGACAAATGACACCGAGACTATCAGTGATATGTTTTCAGGAATTTTATCTAGCTTTATTTCAGCAGTTTTCATTTTTCTGACAACTCTTTATACCATGTTGGTGTTGGATTTTCGTTTGACAGCATTAGTCTTGCTCTTTCTCCCCATGATTTTCCTTTTGGTCAATCTCTATCGGAAAAAATCAGTGAAAATCATTGAGAAAACCAGAAGTCTCTTGTCAGATATCAATAGCAAGCTGGCTGAAAACATCGAGGGAATCAGAATAATCCAGGCCTTTAATCAAGAGAAACGTCTGCAGGCAGAATTTGATGAGATTAACCAAGAACACTTGGTCTATGCCAACCGTTCTGTGGCCTTGGATGCCCTCTTTTTGCGTCCTGCCATGAGTTTGCTGAAACTTTTAGGTTATGCTGTCTTGATGGCCTACTTTGGCTATCGTGGACTTTATTTGGGAATAACAGCTGGAACCATGTATGCCTTTATCCAGTACATCAACCGCCTTTTTGACCCCTTGATTGAGGTGACGCAAAACTTTTCAACCCTTCAAACATCCATGGTTTCTGCAGGCCGTGTCTTTGCCTTGATCGATGAGACGACCTATGAGCCGCTTCAAGAAGATGGGCAGGCTAAAGTCAAAGAAGGCAATATCCGGTTTGAACATGTGTGCTTCTCATATGATGGCAAACATCCGATTCTGGATGACATTTCTTTTTCAGTTAACAAGGGTGAGACCATTGCCTTTGTGGGTCATACAGGTTCAGGGAAATCTTCGATTATCAATGTTTTCATGCGCTTTTATGAATTCCAGTCAGGACGAGTTCTCTTGGATGGTGTGGATATTAGGGACTACAGTCAGGAAGAGCTGAGAAAGAACATCGGTCTGGTCTTGCAGGATCCCTTTCTCTATCATGGAACTATCAAGTCCAACATCGCCATGTACCAAGAGATCAGTGATGAGCAGGTTCAGGCTGCGGCATCCTTCGTGGATGCAGATTCCTTTATTCAAGACCTTCCGCAGGGTTATGATGCACCTGTTTCCGAGCGTGGTTTGAGTTTTTCAACTGGTCAGCGTCAGCTTCTGGTCTTTGCTAGAACAGTAGCCAGTCAGCCTAAAATTCTGATTTTGGATGAAGCGACAGCCAATATTGACTCTGAAACAGAAAGTCTGGTTCAAGCTTCTCTTGCTAAGATGAGACAGGGACGAACAACCATTGCCATCGCCCATCGTCTTTCTACCATCCAAGACGCCAACTGTATCTATGTATTGGACAAGGGGCGCATTATTGAGAGTGGAACCCACGAGGAACTCTTGGCTCTGGGTGGAACCTACCACAAGATGTATAGCTTGCAGGCAGGGGCCATGTCCTAATACTCGTTGATTTTCATTGAGTGTAAGAAGGAAATCCTTCAAATTACAGATTTCTTTCACCGCCTTTTCTATTTTGTGGTATAATGAAAAATGTTGACAAATAGTATAATAAAAACAAAGGAGAAACAGCATGCTGAAATGGGAAGACTTGCCCGTGGAAATGAAATCAAGCGAGGTTGAGTCTTACTACCAGCTTGTCTCTAAAAGGAAGGGTTCGCTGATTTTCAAGCGTTGTTTGGACTGGGTTCTGGCCTTGTTTTTGCTAGTTTTGACTTCTCCCATCTTTCTTATTTTAAGCATTTGGATCAAGTTGGATAGCAAGGGACCAGTGATTTACAAGCAAGAGCGCGTGACCCAGTACAATCGACCTTTCAAGATTTGGAAGTTCCGGACCATGGTGACGGATGCAGATAAAAAAGGGAGTCTGGTGACTTCTGCTAACGATAGCCGCATTACCAAGGTTGGCAATTTTATCCGCCGTGTCCGTTTGGACGAACTGCCTCAGCTGGTCAATGTCCTTAAAGGCGAAATGTCTTTTGTAGGGACGCGTCCTGAAGTGCCACGTTACACAGAGCAGTATAGCCCTGAAATGATGGCAACCTTGCTTTTGCCAGCAGGGATTACCTCTCCAGCCAGCATTCACTACAAGGATGAGGACACTATCATCAGTCAAATGACGGAGAAAGGTTTGTCGGTTGATCAGGCCTATGTGGAGCATGTTCTTCCTGAAAAGATGCGCTATAACCTCGCCTATCTCCGAGAGTTTAGTTTCCTTGGAGACATCAAAATCATGTTTCAAACCGTGTTTGAAGTGCTAAAATAAAGTAGTCATGAGAAAATGAGTACAGATAAAAGGAGCAAATCAATGCCAAATTACAATATTCCATTTTCACCACCCGATATTACGGAAGCAGAAATTGCTGAAGTAGCGGATACCCTGCGTTCTGGTTGGATCACAACAGGTCCTAAGACAAAAGAACTAGAGCGTCACTTATCTCAATACACACAGACGCCTAAGACTGTCTGCCTCAACTCTGCGACTGCCGCTCTTGAGTTGATTTTGCGCGTCTTGGAAGTGGGACCTGGTGATGAAGTCATCGTTCCAGCTATGACTTATACAGCTTCATGTAGTGTCATCACTCACGTAGGAGCAACCCCTGTCATGGTGGATATCCAAGCAGATACCTTTGAGATGGATTATGACCTGCTGGAGCAAGCCATTACTGAAAAAACTAAGGTGATTATTCCGGTTGAGCTTGCGGGGATTGTTTGCGACTATGACCGTTTATTCCAAGTTGTGGAGAAAAAACGTGATCTCTTTACCGCTTCAAGCAAGTGGCAAAAAGCCTTTAACCGTATTGTGATTGTTTCTGATAGTGCCCATGCTTTGGGATCAACTTATAAAGGACAACCAGCTGGTTCTATCGCTGACTTTACTTCATTCTCTTTCCATGCCGTTAAGAACTTTACAACGGCAGAAGGTGGAAGTGCGACTTGGAAAGCCAATCCAGCGATTGACGACGAAGAGATGTACAAGGAATTCCAAATCCTTTCCCTTCACGGGCAAACTAAGGATGCCCTTGCCAAGATGCAACTGGGTTCATGGGAATACGATATTGTCACACCAGCTTACAAGTGCAATATGACAGATATCATGGCTTCCCTTGGTCTGGTACAATTGGACCGCTATCCAAGTTTGTTGCAACGCCGTAAGGACATCGTGGACCGCTATGATCGTGGTTTTGCAGGTTCTCGTATCCATCCATTGGCACACAAGACTGACACAGTTGAATCATGCCGTCACCTCTATATCACCCATGTAAAAGGAGCGAGCTTAGAAGAACGTAATCTCATCATCCAAGAATTGGCTAAAGCAGGAATTGCAAGTAATGTCCACTACAAACCGCTTCCGCTCTTGACAGCCTATAAGAATCTTGGTTTTGATATGGCGAACTATCCTAAGGCCTATGCCTTCTTTGAAAATGAAATTACGCTCCCTCTTCATACTAAACTAAGCGATGAAGAAGTGGACTATATCATTGAGACTTTCAAAACAGTTTCTGAAAAAGTACTAGTTTCATCAAAAAAATGACAAACTACAGTCAAGTAATAGTGATTCTGTTTCTAAAAAGTCTAATTGAGTGTAAAACTGTTGTTTTCAATTGAAAGTCCTATAGTAAAATGAAATAAAAACAGGACAAATCAATCAGGATAGTCAAATTAATTTCTAGCAATATTTTAGAAGCAAAGGTGTACTCTTATAGTTTCAATATACTGTATGGTTTGAAATGAGATGTGAGCAATTTGGTGTAGCATTTAGAATTTTTATTAGGCATCATTTAGAAAATGTAGTGTCTTGTTCTAGTTTTCAATTCACCCTATTTTTTGAAAGACGCGAGTTTCCACGAATGAGGTTGTGGAAACTCGCGTCTTTCTTTTTTGTTTTCAGAATATTGTTCAAAGTTTTGAGACTATTTTTCATGTTCTAGTCATTCTTTTGAAATAATCTATAAAACACGTGTCTGCAATGATTTATATGTCCTATTCCAGTATTTTAGAAGAACTGCGTCTATTTTTATAGAGCTTGAATCTAGCTTTTATAGAAAATCTATTTAAGAAATATATTGTATTGTTTTGATTTCAATCCGCTATATGAACGATATTCATGTAAATATACCTGGCGAATGCTTGCATGACAAGATATTTGTTCTTGTATTTATAAATTAGTATTTTACGAGATGTCAACATGCTTTAAATACAGTGAATAGGATATTTTTATGTTCAAGCTAAGAAAGATAGTAATCACTTTTGAATGGAAGGTTAAAGAATTATTAGAAGTATGGTTAGATATATAAATGGTCACGCTTTCACAATTTTGATATTTTATTGTGTTATTCCTTGACAATTTTGATTTAAAAATATATTATAAAGAAAATGACAGCGGTGTCATTTTCTGGTATGGAATTTATATGAATATTAAATTAGGACATAATGTTTTTAATTGGAGGCTAATATGAAATCTTTTCAACAAAATGAGGTTTTCTCTATTCGTAAGTCTAAGGTGGGAGTTTGCTCAGTTCTCTTAGCGGTTTTATTTATTGGAACACAAAGTGTTTTAGCTAATGAAGTAGTTGGTGAAACTTCTTCGTCTAAAGATAATATGCAAATGAACTCTTTGTTGAGTAGCACATCTACATCATTATCTGCGGAACCCCATTCTGATACTCTCAGTCTTGATAACAATTCAAGTTTAAGTACTGATAATAATGGAGGAGTGAGTATTAATCAAAATAAACCTGATATAACAAATGATACTATGATGGGTAACATCTCTGGGATGGAAGTGAATACTATTTTAAGTACTAATCTGAACGAACACGTAGCTTTGAATGTTAAAGATTATGGAGCAATAGGTGACGGGGTTAATGATGATCGTCAAGCAATTCAAGATGCAATAGATGCTGCAGCTCAAGGGCTAGGTGGAGGAAATGTATATTTTCCGGAAGGAACTTATTTAGTAAAAGAAATTGTTTTTTTAAAAAGTCATACACACTTAGAATTGAATGAGAAAGCTACCATTCTAAATGGTATAAATATTAAGAATCACCCTTCTATTGTTTTTATGACAGGTTTATTTACGGATGATGGTGCGCAAGTAGAATGGGCCCAACAGAAGATATTAGTTATTCTGGTGGTACTATTGATATGAACGGTGCTTTGAATGAAGAAGGAACTAAAGCAAAAAATCTACCACTTATAAATTCTTCAGGTGCATTTGCTATTGGGAATTCAAATAACGTAACTATAAAAAATGTAACATTCAAGGATAGTTATCAAGGGCATGCTATTCAAATTGCAGGTTCGAAAAATGTATTAGTTGATAATTCTCGTTTTCTTGGGCAAGCCTTACCCAAAACGATGAAGGATGGGCAAATCATAAGTAAGGAGAGCATTCAGATTGAACCATTAACTAGAAAAGGTTTTCCTTATGCCTTGAATGATGATGGGAAAAAATCTGAAAATGTGACTATTCAAAATTCCTATTTTGGCAAAAGTGATAAATCTGGGGAATTAGTAACAGCAATTGGCACACACTATCAAACATTGTCGACACAGAACCCCTCTAATATTAAAATTTTAAATAATCATTTTGATAACATGATGTATGCAGGTGTACGTTTTACAGGATTCACTGATGTATTAATCAAAGGAAATCGCTTTGATAAGAAAGTTAAAGGAGAGAGTGTACATTATCGAGAAAGCGGAGCAGCTTTAGTAAATGCTTATAGCTATAAAAACACTAAAGACCTATTAGATTTAAATAAACAGGTGGTTATCGCCGAAAATATATTTAATATTGCCGATCCTAAAACAAAAGCGATACGAGTTGCAAAAGATAGTGCAGAATATTTAGGAAAAGTATCAGATATTACTGTAACAAAAAATGTAATTAATAATAATTCTAAGGAAACAGAACAACCAAATATTGAATTATTACGAGTTAGTGATAATTTAGTAGTCTCAGAGAATAGTATATTCGGTGGTAAAGAAGGAATTGTTATTGAGGATTCAAAGGGTAAAATAACCGTTTTAAATAACCAATTTTATAATTTATCCGGTAAGTATATATCATTCATCAAATCTAATGCAAATGAGAAAGAAGCTGTTATACGTGATAGCGATGGTAATTTCAATATTGTAACGGAGAATGGGCTTTACAAAATTGTAACAAATAATTTAAGTGATAAAAACGAAAAAGAAAAAAACAAAGAGGAAAAACAATCTAATTCAAATAATGTAATTGATAGTAACCAGAAGAACGGAGAGTTTAACTCAAGTAAAGATAATAGACAAATGAATGACAAGATCGACAATAAACAAGATAATAAGACAGAAGAAGTAAACTATAAAATAGTTGGAGATGGCAGAGAAACTGAAAATCATATTAATAAATCTAAAGAAATAGTAGATGTAAAACAAAAATTACCAAAGACTGGTTCGAACAAGATTATGGAACTATTCTTAACAGTGACAGGAATTGGTTTACTTTTGACACTAAAAGGGTTGAAGTATTATGGTAAAGATAAATAAAATTTGTTCGATACAAGGAAGTTCTGTAGAAAATGAGGATACTGTAGGTTCACAAAATCAGTATTTTTGGATTATCGATGGAGCTACAGATTTATATAATTCTAAAGAGGAGATAGGTTATTCAGTCTCAGAAGTTGTACATATTTTATCAGAAAGTTTGTCGGTTAATTGTAAAGAATCAAAAACTCTTAAACAAATATTTGAAACTGCTTTACTCGAGGTTAAAGATGAAATCGGTTTAAACTCATATGAATTAACAGAGTATTATCGCTTACCAACATTTGCTTTTATATTTGCTAAACTTTCAGAAAAAAAGTTGGAGTATATGATGCTAGGTGACTGCGTCATGTTAGTAAACGAAATGGAAATAACTGATCATAGAGTAGATAACTTATTTGAAAAAGGAAAAAATGAGATAAAAGATTCAATTGGTACAAATAGTGCTTTAAATAAAAAAATTATTTTACAAAAAATCAGAAAATTATCTAATCAACCGAGTGGGTACTGGATAGGTTCGTTGGATGAGAGATTTTTAGACCATGCTATTATTAATCAAATAGATGTTATAGTGAAATTTTATGAGAAATACTATCAAAAGTTAATTAAGAGAATGTCGATTGATCAACTATGAAGAGATGATCAAGTATTCTAGTTATTGATGTTTGATATATGTTTAATTATTGTTCAAACTTTTTAGAAAGTTTAAATGATTAGTTATATTGAAATGAAATATAGTATCAAATAATTTAGAGACCATTTGGGTATCTGTGCTTGATAAATACGAGAAGTTATTTGAATATTTATCAAATGAAGAACGAATAGAATTGATTAAAGAAGATTTAATCATAAATGAGTCAGTTCTAAATGTTGATAAAAAAGGATATGAGTTAATTTGTTTACAACATCCTGTTTCATATGACTTAAGAAGAATTATTAGTGTAATAAAAATATCAACTGACATTGAACGTATTGGGGATAGAATTGTTGAAATTTTAAAAAATCTACAGATTATTCAAAATAATGAAATTTTGAAGAAAATTATTTCAGAAATAAAAATACTTCATGAAGTTATCGGACTGCATATGAATAGGGCTATATCTTGTTATAGAGAGGAACAATCTGGATGTTTAGATATGGTTGTTATACAAAAACAGAATGAGATAGAAGAGCTTAGTATAAATATTGAAAAGAAAATCATGAATTACATATTTGAAGATGATGGGAATGTTTCTGAAGTAATTGGTGCTTTAGATATTATTCGTCACCTTGATAAAATTGCTCATACTACGCAATCAATTTATAAATGGATAATGTATAGAAAATATGGGAACATAAATTAGAAAGAAAAATATATGAAAACAATTATTGATAATTTTGTTGATAGAGTAATTGAATACGGAATGTATAATGAAATTGACAAAATATATGTGAAAAATAGAGTACTAGCGTTAATAGGTGAGGAGGGAACTGATCGCATTTCCGATGAAAATGACCTGAAACAAATAAAAGATTACTTAGTGGAAATCGCCTTAAAAAACGGTAAAATTAAAGATTTAATCGAGGAAAAGGAATGTTTAGGAGCAGAGTTAATGAATTTCATAGTTCCTTTACCTAGTCGATTAAATGATATTTTTTGGAGTTCATATGATATATCACCTCAAGAAGCAGTTGAAGAGTTTTATAAGTTAAGTAAAGATAGTGATTATATTAAAACTTCTGCTATTGCTAAGAATATTGAGTTTCGAGCATCAACTAAATACGGAGAGCTAGAGATTACGATAAATTTGTCAAAACCCGAAAAAGATCCAAAAACAATTGCTGCTGAAAAATTAGTAAAAGCAACTAATTATCCTAAATGTTTACTATGTATGGAAAATGAAGGATATCAAGGTCGAATAAATTATCCAGCACGTTCGAATCATAGAATTATTCGGTTGAAACTTGGTGACGAAGTATGGGGATTCCAGTATTCTCCCTACTCATACTTTAATGAGCATGCGATATTTTTAAATAGTCAACATGTACCAATGGCTATTACCTCTAAAACATTTGAACAATTATTGGAGATTGTTGATATTTTGCCAGGATATTTTGCTGGTTCAAATTCTGATCTTCCTATCTCAGGAGGCTCCATTCTTAGTCATAACCACTACCAGGGAGGGAAACATATTTTCCCAATGGAAAAAGCAAAATTTGAGAGTGAATTTCGTTTTAAAGACTTTGAGGATGTTAATGCTGGTATTGTAAAATGGCCAATGTCAGTAATTAGGTTACAAAGTGAAAATAAAAATCGCTTGTTAGATTTAGCTACTAAAATTCTAAATAAGTGGAGAGAACATTCAGATTTAGAAGTAGACATCATTGCTATGACTGAAGATGTCCCACACCATACGGTGACTCCTATTGCTCGTAAAGTGGACGGGAGATATGAATTAGATATTGTTCTAAGAGATAATCATACTACTGAACAATACCCAGATGGTGTTTTCCATCCTCATCAAGATGTACAACATATTAAAAAGGAAAATATTGGGTTAATCGAAGTGATGGGACTTGCGATTTTACCACCTCGTTTGAAAACAGAGTTAGAAGAAGTTGAGAAATATCTTTTAGGAAAAGATAACGCAATTGCTGATTATCATTTAGAATGGGCCGTTCAATTGAAAGAAAAATATCCTGGACTTAAAGAGGAAGAGGTTCATAGCGTAGTTCAACATGAAGTAGGGCAAGTATTTGCGAGAGTTCTCGAAGATGCAGGTGTTTATAAGAATACTCAAACCGGACAAGAAGCATTTATGAGATTTGTTAAATCGGTTGGAATTAATTAGGAGGAAGTAAAAATGGCAATATTGGTAACAGGCGGAGCTGGTTATATTGGTAGCCATACCGTAGTAGAATTACTAAATTTAGGTAAGGAAGTCGTTATTGTCGACAACCTTTCAAACTCAAGCATTTTAGTATTAGATCGTATTGAAGCAATTACAGGGCAACGTCCTGCGTTTTACGAATTAGATGTCTGTGATAAACAAGGATTGAGAAAAGTTTTTGAACAAGAATCTATTGAGGCTGCAATTCATTTTGCAGGATACAAAGCTGTCGGAGAATCCGTGCAAAAGCCTGTAATGTATTACGAAAATAATATTATGAGCACATTAGCTCTTGTTGAAGTGATGTCAGAGTTTAATGTTAAAAAGATTGTATTTTCATCGAGTGCGACTGTATACGGCGTTCACAATCAGTCTCCCCTTATTGAGACGATGCCGACAAGTGCTACAAATCCTTATGGGTATACGAAAGTGATGCTTGAGCAAATTTTAAAAGATGTTCATGTGGCAGATTCAGAATGGAGTATTGCGTTGCTTCGTTATTTCAATCCAATTGGTGCTCATGAGTCTGGTTTGATTGGGGAAGATCCCTCAGGAATTCCTAACAACTTGATGCCTTATATTGCACAAGTAGCGGTAGGTAAGTTGTCAGAGCTAAGTGTGTTCGGAAATGATTATGATACGCTTGATGGTACTGGTGTGCGTGATTATATCCATGTAGTAGATTTAGCAATAGGACATATAAAAGCTTTAGAAAAAGTATCTGAAAAAACAGATGTTTATATCTATAACCTAGGCTCGGGAGAAGGCACTAGTGTATTACAACTTGTAAATACATTTGAAAGTGTTAATAAGATCCCTATTCCTTATAAAATAGTTCCAAGACGTTCAGGAGACGTTGCAACTTGTTATGCAAATGCAGACAAAGCATATAAGGAATTAAATTGGAGGACAACAAAATCGATTGAAGACATGTGTAGAGATACATGGAATTGGCAATCAAAAAATCCCAATGGCTATAATTGATGATACTGTCTATATGAGTGCTGTATTTTGGAAAAATTACTTAAACTTTTAATGAAATGCATATTTAATGAAAGATAAATTTTTTTAAAAAATGTTTGAAAGCGCTTGACAAAGTAAACGGTTTCGTTATATAATATAAGCATAGATGACACCGGTGTCAAATATAAAAAAGAGGGTCTTTATATGAAAAACCTAACAAAAATTAAGTTCAAAGAAAATGGAGAATTTAATCATTTTCCAGGAAATACTGTTGTAGCAAATCTTTATACTAAACAAGATTTGATGGAAGTTGTTGATATTATTCAATCACGTTATAGAGAATTACCATTTATCGATAAGTTTACTTTAACTCCAAGGAATTCTATTCACATGACTGTAATTGAATTGTTGTGCCATGAAAATCGTGAAACGGAGTTTTGGAGCAGTAATCTTCCTCTTGATACACCTTTACAGGAAATACATGATTACTTTGCTAAACAACTTGAAATTTTTCCATTGTTGGATGAAGAAATTCATATGCGTGTGACTGAAATGGGAAAACAAAACATACTAGTTGAACCTGCAGATGAAGCTTCTGCAAAGAGATTAGAAGAAATTCGTACTTATGTTTCAGAAAAAGCAGGTGTTCGTTTCCCTAATCATGATAGATATCAATTCCATATTTCAATTGGATATCTTCGGATTCCTCTAACCGAAGAGGAGGAAGAAGAGTTTACTAAAGTCAGAGCAGAATTAACTGAAATCTTATTAGAGAAGATTCCAACTATTACTGTAAACCGTATTGACTATACTGTATTTGAAGATATGAGACAATTTGTTCCATATCACGAAAAATTTAAATAAAATAATAAAAAAGGAGAACTTATCATGAAAAAAATGAAAGTTTGGTCTACTGTACTTGCAACGGGAGTTGCTCTTACTACACTTGCTGCTTGCTCTGGAGGTTCAAATTCTACGACTGCTTCTTCATCTGAAGAAAAAGCTGATAAAAGTCAAGAATTAGTAATCTATTCGAACTCAGTTTCAAATGGTCGTGGTGATTGGTTAACTGCTAAAGCAAAAGAAGCTGGTTTTAATATAAAAATGGTTGATATTCCTGGCGCTCAATTAGCAGACCGTGTTATTGCCGAGAAGAATAATGCAGTTGCAGATATGGTATTTGGAATTGGTGCTGTTGATTCAAATAAAATTAGAGATCAAAAATTACTAGTCCAGTACAAGCCTAAATGGTTAGATAAAATTGATCAATCTTTATCAGATAAAGATAATTATTATAATCCTGTGATTGTTCAACCATTAGTTTTAATTGGGGCGCCTGATGTAAAAGAAATGCCTAAAGATTGGACTGAATTAGGTAGTAAGTATAAAGGTAAATATTCAATTTCTGGTCTTCAAGGTGGTACAGGACGGGCAATTCTAGCAAGTATCTTAGTTCGATACCTTGATGATAAAGGTGAATTAGGTGTTTCCGAAAAAGGTTGGGAAGCAGCAAAAGAATATTTGAAAAATGCATACACTCTTCAAAAGGGAGAAAGTTCAATTGTTAAGATGTTAGACAAAGAAGATCCAATACAATATGGAATGATGTGGGGTTCTGGTGCATTAGTTGGACAAAAAGAACAAAATGTTGTTTTCAAAGTTATGACTCCTGAGATTGGTGTACCATTTGTAACTGAACAAACTATGGTTTTAAGCACTAGTAAAAAACAAGCGTTAGCTAAAGAATTTATTGATTGGTTTGGTCAATCAGAAATTCAAGTAGAATATAGTAAGAACTTTGGATCTATTCCTGCAAATAAAGATGCCCTAACAGAGTTACCTGAAGATACGAAAAAATTTGTTGATCAAGTGAAACCACAAAATATTGACTGGGAAGCTGTTGGAAAACATTTGGATGAATGGGTAGAAAAAGCTGAATTAGAATACGTACAATAAGAAATAAGAGTTAATTTTTATGTCCAAGTCTCTCTATTATTTCTAAATTTAAGGAAGAAATAAAGAGAGGCTTTTGGTTTAGTAATAGAGGGAGTTAGTGAGATGATTAAATTTGATAATATTCAAATTAAATATGGTGATTTTGTTGCAATTGATAATCTAAATTTAGATATACATGAAGGGGAATTCTTTACATTTCTTGGGCCTTCAGGGTGTGGTAAATCAACTACTTTGAGAGCATTGGTAGGTTTTCTAGATCCATCATCAGGAAGTATTGAAGTTAATGGAACAAATGTCACTCATTTGGAACCTGAAAAGCGTGGAATTGGTATTGTATTTCAATCTTATGCGCTATTTCCAACTATGACTGTTTTTGATAATATTGCATTTGGTTTAAAAGTTAAGAAGGTAGCTCCAGATGTTATTAAAGCTAAAGTATCAGCAGTAGCAGCAAAAATTAAGATCTCTGATCAACAGTTACAGCGTAATGTATCAGAATTATCTGGGGGTCAACAACAAAGGGTAGCATTGGCTCGTGCTCTGGTTCTTGAACCTAAAATTCTTTGTCTAGATGAACCATTGTCAAACCTTGACGCAAAATTACGTGTAGATTTGAGAAAAGAGTTGAAAAGACTTCAAAAAGAGTTAGGTATTACTACTTTATATGTTACTCATGATCAAGAGGAAGCCTTGACTTTATCTGATAGAATTGCAGTCTTTAACAATGGATACATCGAACAGGTCGGTACACCAGTAGAAATTTATCATAATTCTCAAACTGAATTTGTATGTGATTTTATTGGAGATATTAATGTTTTGACCGATGAAACAGTCCACGAAGTATTACTGAAAAATGCAAGCGTTTTCTTAGAAGATAAAAAAGGATACATTCGATTAGAGAAAGTTCGATTCAATCGTGAAACTGAACAAGATTTCACTCTAAAAGGGACAATTATTGATGTTGAGTTTTCTGGAGTTACAATTCACTATACAATAAAAGTTTCTGAAAGTCAGATTCTTAATGTAACAAGTATTGATAGTCAGGCTGCTATTAGATCTGTCGGAGAAAGTGTGGAATTATTTATCACACCATCAGACGTTCTGCAATTTTAAGGAGGTGCAGTATGCGTCATAAATTAAATTTAAAAGATTGGCTTATTCGTTTAGGGTTAATCTGGTTCTTAGTAACATTTATTATTTATCCAAACTTTGATCTAGTAGTGAATGTATTTGTAAAAGGAGGAGAATTTTCCCTTGATGCTGTACATCGTGTTCTAAAATCTCAGAGGGCACTTCAGAGTATTATGAACAGTTTTAAGTTAGCATTTTCACTCATTATTACAGTTAATGTCGTAGGTATTCTTTGTGTTCTATTTACAGAGTACTTTGATATTAAAGGTGCTAAAATTTTAAAATTAGGTTATATGACCTCTTTAATTTATGGAGGAGTGGTTTTAGCGACTGGATATAAATTTGTCTATGGTCCTTATGGATTGATTACAAAATTTTTACAAAATATTATCCCTTCTTTAGACCCTAACTGGTTTATTGGATATGGTGCAGTCTTATTCATTATGACATTTTCAGGAACTGCTAATCATACATTGTTTTTAACAAATACAATTCGAAGCGTTGACTATCACACTATTGAGGCTGCTCGAAATATGGGAGCAAAACCATTTACTGTTTTCCGAAAAGTAGTGTTACCAACCTTAATTCCAACTCTATTTGCACTTACTATCATGGTTTTTCTTAGTGGTTTATCTGCAGTAGCAGCACCCATGATTGTTGGTGGTAAAGAATTTCAAACTATAAATCCAATGATTATTACATTTGCAGGGATGGGGAATTCTCGTGATTTAGCTGCCCTACTTGCAATTATTTTAGGTATTGCAACTACAATTTTGCTTACTATCATGAACAAGATAGAAAAAGGTGGAAATTATATTTCTATCTCTAAGACTAAAGCGCCTCTTAAAAAACAAAAAATTGCGTCTAAGCCTTGGAATATCATTGCTCACATTGTAGCATATGGATTGTTCACAGTTTTCATGCTTCCACTAATTTTTATAGTATTATACTCATTTACAGATCCAGTTGCAATTCAAACAGGTAACTTAACATTATCAAACTTTACTTTAGAAAATTATCGCTTATTCTTTAGTAATAGTGCGGCATTCTCTCCATTCTTGGTCAGCTTTATTTATTCTATTATTGCTGCGACAACAGCAACAATTCTCGCAGTTGTATTTGCTCGTGTTGTCAGAAAACATAAATCTCGTTTTGATTTCTTATTTGAATATGGTGCTCTACTTCCTTGGTTACTACCAAGTACACTTTTAGCAGTAAGTTTATTATTTACTTTTAATCAGCCACAATTTCTTGTCTTGAATCAGATTTTGGTAGGTAGTTTGGTAATTCTACTTATTGCATATATAGTTGTAAAAATCCCATTTTCTTATAGAATGGTACGTGCTATTTTATTTAGTGTTGATGATGAGATGGAAGATGCAGCAAGAAGTATGGGTGCTTCACCTTTTTATACTATGATGAAGGTTATCATTCCATTTATTTTACCGGTTGTTCTCTCTGTTATTGCTTTAAACTTTAACTCTTTATTAACTGACTTCGACTTATCTGTATTTCTTTACCATCCATTAGCTCAACCACTGGGTATAACTATTCGTTCAGCAGGTGATGAAACAGCAACTTCAAATGCTCAAGCACTTGTATTCGTTTATACTATTGTATTAATGATAATTTCTGGTTCTGTTTTATACTTTACTCAGAGACCAGTTAGTAGAAAAAGGAAATAATAATGCAAGCAACAAGCTTAGGACTATCATATATCGAAATTGTATTAAGAATTGTACTTTCATTAGTTATTGGTGGTGTAATTGGTTTAGAGAGAGGAAGTAAATCTCAACCAGCAGGTATTCGTACACATAGTATTGTTTGTCTGGCTGCATGTTTAATTATGATGACTAATGAGTATGTATCTTATAAATTTGGTACAGGAGATCCTACACGCTTAGGTGCGCAGGTTATATCAGGTGTTGGTTTTCTTGGGGCTGGAACAATACTTATTACAGATAAAAAGAAAATAACTGGTTTAACAACTGCAGCCGGAATATGGGCTTCAGCTGGAATCGGTCTAGCTATTGGTGTTGGTTTTTATGAAGGAGCCATACTAGGAGCAATGTCTGTTTGGAGTGTTATAACTATGTTCCAACCTTTAAAAAAATATCTTCAAAGTCGTTCAAAGATAATCGAATTGTATATCGTTGTTAGATCTACAGAGGCATATAATCGGGTACTAGTATACTGTGCTGAGAATGGCATTAGAATGACTGATTCTAGAACTGCATTTGGAGATGTTAATTCAGAAAGAATTGAATATTTTGATGTTCCAGACAAAAAAATCGCGTCATTTATTACTCTGGAATTATCAGGTAGATTTGAGCACCTTAAACTAATGGAAGAAATTGCTAATATTGTTGGTGTGATTTATGTTGAGGAAATCAGCTAATCTAGGGATAAACAAAGGGACGGATTATTCTAGTCCTTTTGTTTTCTTTAAATAATAAGAAATATAAGGGCACATCTAAAAACTCAATTTCAATACTTTTAAACATTGATGTATCAACGTTTTCTGAGCAATAAAAATAGAAAATCGGTAGTTTTTAGAGGTGTCCATAATAATTTTTGAAGAAAAGGATCTAACTAATTTGAGAGTATATAAAGTGGATTTTGATGCAGGAAAAATAACTTATTTTGATGACTATAATCTCATACAGGTATACCACTTCCATTCATTTTATGATGTTTGTGAGATGGTGTTCGCTTGTCATTTACCATTTGAAGAAATGCTTAGAAATGTTATTGTTAAGGAGAAAGCTGTTCCCATATTAGAGTGTTATATTGAACAGATAATGAATACATTTCTAAATACAGAAGGATTTACTGAAAATGATTCCTTGGAATTTTCAGGTAGTGTATTTTCTTATACGGTGATTTGTAATGCAGTTTACAAAATAGTACAAAACAGTGAATTGAATTGTAAAATTTATGTTACTAGTACTGAAAGTTAATGTAGATTTAGTGAAGTATTTCCTCCAGATGTAAACTAGATTAAAAGATTAGAATGTAATTTTCTTGTTAAAATAATTTAAATATTGTATAGTTATAGTGAAGGTTTATGACAGGAGTATTTTAATGGAAAAAGGGAAAAAGGTAACGATATATGATATTGCACGTTTGTCTGGTTTTTCTCCAAAGACAGTTTCACGTGTAATAAATGGAGGGAATAGAGTAAAACCTGAGACTTATAATGCCATAAAAAAAGTCATCGATGAGTTATCCTATATTCCAAATGCCTATGCTCAGAATTTAACGAAGAAAGAAACCACGAATATTTTAATATCTGTGAAGAAGATTGATTCTTTTCCTTTAATCTGGTTTCAAACACTTTTAGATAAAGTTTTACAAACTTGTAGACAATTTGGAGTAAATGCTATTGTTGAATATTTTGGAGAGGAAGATTCGATTAGTAATTCAATTATTTCAAGTATTGGTAGCCTTGTAGATGGAGTGATTGTCTTTTATGAGGGGGAGAATGATATTCGAATCCAATATTTAAAGAAAAATAATATGCCTTTCATTGTCTTTGGAGAGTCTCAAACACCTGGAGTAGTTTACGTATCTAACAATAACTTTCAAGCTACTTATGATATGATGAAAGTAGTTTTGGAAAAGAATTTTAAAGATATGTGGTTACTTATGGGAGGTGAGTCTTATGTAAATAAGGATCGAGAGAGAGGAGTGAGAACTTTTTTAAAGGATAATAATTATTCTATGGATTTGAAGGTAGTTTATGGTTTAACTACAATAGAGTCAGTTTATTCCTTTGCTGTGAATGATTTGTCTTTTGGAAATTATCCAGATATTATATTTGTTTCAGGCGATGAAAAAGTTCAGGGACTAATTCGTGCGTGTTACGAAAAAGGAATAGCGATTCCGGATAATATATCCGTTGTTGGATTTGATAATATTCCAATTTCACAGTATTACACTCCTGCTTTATCTACAATTTCTCCTAATTATGTTAAATTAGCTCAAGAAATGATTGAAGGGGTATTAGCAATTATAAAGGGGGAAAGTGTCACATCTGTTGAAGTTTCTACTAAACTTGTTAGGAGACAGAGTTTCTAGTATTGTTTAATTCTTGAAAATCCTAATGGAAAAGATGGAGTGTTCTAAAGTAAGTTCTGTTTAGCATCTATTCAGTTTCTATTGAGTTGGATCCAATTTCTAACAAGTGGGACATTTTCACGTTCGATTTACTAAAGACATTATCACATTCGAATCACACATCTTTCAAAAAAATCGTAAAAAAGTCTTGACAAAGAAAAAACAAAGTATTAAAATAAATTCAACAAATCAGAAAAGTAACTATTTTTGATCTTCAGGGAGCCTGTGGTGATTGTGAATAGGTGGTTGGAAGTAGTGAAAGTGGGCTGATTTTAAAAATGAATTTGAAACAATGAAAATTCGGTGCGCACACCTTACAGTGCAACTTGTTGTTAGACAAGGCAGAGATGTAAAGGGGATAGTCTCTTTATAATTGAGGTGGCACCGCGTTACCAACGCCCTCACATGGAAGTATATTCTGTGTGTGGGCTTTTTTCATATCTTGAAATCAATACTGAAAGAGGAAAATTTTATGACAACTAAAGGTTATTTTGGACAATTTGGTGGTAGTTTCGTACCGGAGCCGATTCAGGCTTTGTTGGATGAGTTGGAAGTGACATTTGAAAAGTACAAAGATGATCCAGAGTTTTTGGCAGAATTTCGTCATTATTTGAAGGACTACTCAGGTCGCGAAACACCGCTCTATTTTGCGGAAAGTTTGACAGATCACTTAGGTGGCGCTAAGATTTATCTCAAGCGCGAAGACCTGAACCACCTTGGTTCTCACAAGCTCAACAACGTTTTAGGACAAATTCTTCTTGCTAAACGCATGGGCAAAAAACGAGTAATCGCAGAAACAGGAGCTGGTCAGCACGGTGTTGCGACAGCAGCGGCTGCAGCCAAGTTTGGTATGGCCTGTGATGTCTACATGGGGGCAGAGGATGTGGAGCGTCAACGTCTCAATGTTTTCCGTATGGAGATGATGGGAGCAACTGTTCATGCAGTTGAAACGGGAACACGAACTCTTAAGGATGCGGTTGATGCAGCCTTTGGAGCATGGATGAATGATCTTGAAGCCTTTTATGTTCTGGGATCTGCTGTGGGACCTCACCCATATCCAACCATTGTTCATGAGTTCCAAAAGGTCATCAGTGAAGAATCTCGCCGTCAAATCTTAGAAAAAGAAGGTCGTTTACCAGACTACGTTATTGCTTGTGTAGGTGGTGGTTCCAATGCCATTGGTGCTTTTTCTCAGTATGTGGCTGATGAAGAAGTTAAATTGGTTGGGGTTGAAGCTGCTGGTCACGGACTTGATACAGACAAGCACGCAGCTACTATGACAAAAGGTAGTATCGGAATTGTCGACGGCATGAAGACTTATGCAGTCTTTAAGGAAGATGGAGAGCTAGCTCCAGTTTACTCTATCTCAGCTGGATTGGACTATCCAGGGGTTGGCCCAGAACACGCCTATTTTAAAGATTCAGGTCGCGTGGAATATGTGGCTGCGACGGATGAAGAAGCTGTTCAAGCTCTCCTCCTTCTCAGCAAGACAGAAGGAATTATCCCAGCGATTGAAAGTTCGCATGCTATCGCAGAAGCAGTTAAACGTGCACCGAAACTAAGTAAAGACGACATTATCATCATCAATGTCTCCGGTCGTGGAGACAAGGACGTAGCTGCGATTGCGGACTACCTAGAAGCTAAGAAATAAAAGATGGAAAAATTACAGTCCTTTCTCTCACAGAGAGCTTGTGGTTGCTGGAAACAAGCAGAGAAAGCTGTAAAGTTGGGTCCATCTGAAACGAGAGAAGAAAACATAATTCTCAAGGGAGTGCCCTTTATAGCACAACCTGTTACAGGAGGTATCTGAGACAGGAATGAGAGATAGGAGAAATCCTATAATTGAGGTGGCACCGCGAATTTCGTCCTCACGCAAGTTATTTTGCGTGGGGATTTTTCATACAGTCGCCACGGACTAGAAGTAGAACTGAAAGGGAAATTACAATGGAACGAATCATTCATGGAGATGTCTTATCACCAATCTTGGCTTATATGCGCCTAAAGGGGCAACACAAGGTTATCTTAGAGAGTATTCCGAGAGACAAGGAAACAGCTCGTTTTTCTATCTTAGCCTATAATCCAGTTTTTGAGATTAAGTTTGAAAATGGAGTCCTTTATCAAAATGGTCAAGTGATTGATCAGGATCCCTTGGATTTCCTTTATGAAGTGACTCATAAGAGACAGCACCATTCAGACCTCCCTTTTGGTGGTGGGGCAATTGGCTTTGTGGGTTACGATATGATTTCGCTTTATGAAGAAATTGGTCAAATTCCGGAAGATACTATTGGAACGCCAGACATGCATTTCTTCGTCTATGAGAGTTACATGGTCTTTGACCACAAGAAGGAAAAAATCCATGTCATCGAGGATGCTCTTTATAGCGAGCGTAGTCAAGAAAACTTGGAAGAAGCCTTGAACCAAGTGCTTGAGGAATTACGTATTCCTGCTCCAAATGAATTTGAAGATTTGGATCTATCTCCGTTAGACTTCAAACCACATATCGCTCCTCAGAAGTTTGAGGAAATGGTGGAAACCGCTCGTGACTTGATTCGAAATGGTGATATGTTCCAATGCGTGCTCAGTCAGCGCTTCTCAGCAGAAGTTACTGGAAATCCATTTGACTTCTACAGAAATCTTCGCGTGACCAATCCATCTAATTACCTCTATTTCTATGACTTTGGGGATTATCAAATCATCGGAGCTAGTCCAGAAAGCTTGGTTTCTGTTAAAAATGGCATCGTGACAACCAATCCGATTGCAGGGACACGACCAAGAGGCGCTACGGATGAAGAAGACAAGGCTTTGGCGACAGACCTGCTTTCGGATGAGAAGGAAACAGCAGAGCATCGAATGTTAGTAGACTTGGGTCGTAATGATATTGGCCGCATCTCTGAAACGGCCAGTGTCCAAGTCACCAAGTATATGGAAGTGGAGCTCTTCCGTTATGTTATGCATTTGACCAGCGTGGTCAAGGGGCGTTTGCTTCCAGAACTCACTGCTATGGATGCCTTGAAAGCAACACTTCCTGCTGGAACTGTTTCTGGAGCACCAAAAATTCGCGCGATGAGACGCATCTATGAACTGGAAACGGAAAAACGGGGCGTATACGCAGGAGCAATCGGCTACTTGTCTGCGACGGGCGATATGGATTTTGCCATTGCCATCCGAACGATGATTCTCAAAAATCAAACAGCTTATGTGCAGGCTGGGGCAGGGATTGTCTACGACTCCATCGCCCAAAACGAATACCAAGAAACCATTAACAAAGCAAAATCTATGACTAGAATTGGAGAACTAAGACCATGATTTTATTGATTGACAACTATGATTCTTTTACCTATAACTTGGCCCAATACATTGGGAATTTTGCAGAAGTTCAGGTTTTGAGAAATGATGATCCCAAGCTGTATGAAGAAGCTGAAAAGGCAGATGGTCTGGTTTTTTCTCCTGGACCTGGTTGGCCAGTTGATGCTGGAAAGATGGAAGACATGATTCGTGACTTTGCTGGCAAGAAACCGATTCTTGGAATTTGTTTGGGTCACCAAGCCATTGCAGAAGTTTTTGGTGGTAAGCTAGGTTTGGCTCCCAAAGTCATGCATGGGAAACAGAGCAATATCAGTTTTGAAGCGCCATCTGTTTTGTATCAAGGCATTGAGGATGGACGTGCAGTCATGCGTTATCACAGTATTTTGATTGAAGAAATGCCAGAAGACTTTGAAGTGACAGCTCGTTCGACTGATGACCAAGCCATCATGGGAATTCAACACAAAAGCCTGCTGATTTATGGCTTCCAGTACCATCCAGAGAGTATCGGAACGCCAGATGGCTTGTCTTCTATTCGGAATTTTATCGAGAAGGTTGTAAAGTGAGGAAACTAGGATGAAAGAGATTATTGAAAAACTAGCAAAATTTGAAAATTTATCAGGTGTGGAAATGACGGATGTCATTGAGCGTATCGTAACTGGGCGTGTAACGGAAGCGCAAATTGCTTCTCTCCTTTTGGCTCTTAAGATGAAGGGGGAAACACCTGAAGAACGCACAGCCATTGCCCAAGTCATGAGAGGGCATGCCCAACACATTCCAACTGAAATTCATGATGCCATGGACAACTGTGGTACAGGTGGGGACAAGTCTTTCAGCTTTAACATCTCCACAACTGCAGCTTTTGTCTTGGCTGGTGGCGGTGTTCACATGGCAAAACATGGTAATCGCTCGATTTCTTCTAAATCTGGTTCTGCAGATGTCCTCGAAGCCTTGGGCATCAATCTTGACCTCAAACCAGCTGAACTAGGTAAGGTCTTTGATAAAACTGGAATCGTCTTTCTCTTCGCTAAAAATATGCACCCAGCAATGAAATACATCATGCCAGCTCGTTTGGAACTAGGAATTCCAACAATCATGAACTTGACTGGTCCCCTGATTCATCCAATGGCCTTGGAAACACAGCTTCTTGGAATTAGTCGTCCAGAATTGCTAGAAAGTACAGCTCAGGTTTTGAAAAATATGGGTCGTAAACGTGCTATCGTGGTTGCTGGGCCAGAAGGATTGGATGAAGCTGGTTTGAATGGAACAACCAAGATTGCACTTCTTGAAAATGGCGAAATCACCTTGTCAAGCTTTATTCCAGAAGATTTGGGGATGGAGCGCTACGCTATCGAAGATATTCGTGGAGGGAATGCTCAGGAAAATGCAGAAATTTTGCTTAGCGTTCTGAAAAACGAAGCAAGTCCATTCTTGGAAACGACAGTCTTGAATGCTGGTCTTGGTTTCTATGCTAATGGTAAGGTAGATAATATCAAGGATGGAGTTGCCTTAGCTCGTCAAGTGATTGCTAGTGGCAAGGCCCTTGAAAAACTCAGACTGTTACAGGAGTACCAAAAATGAGTCAGGAATTTTTAGCACGAATTTTGGAGCAGAAGGCGCGTGAGGTCGAGCAGATGGAGCTGGAGGAAATCCAGCCCTTGCGTCAGACCTATCGCTTGGCTGACTATCTAAAACAACACCAAGACCGTCTACAGGTAATCGCTGAGGTCAAGAAAGCTAGCCCTAGTCTGGGAGATATCAATCTTGATGTGGATATTGTGCAACAGGCCCAGACTTATGAAGAAAACGGAGCAGTGATGATTTCTGTTCTGACAGATGAAGTTTTCTTTAAAGGACATTTGGATTATCTGCGAGAGATTTCCAGTCAGGTACAGATTCCGACGCTTAACAAGGACTTTATTATCGATGAAAAGCAAATCATCCGCGCTCGTAATGCAGGTGCAACAGTCATCCTGCTCATTGTGGCCGCCTTGTCAGAAGAACGCCTCAAGGAACTTTATGACTATGCGACAGAGCTTGGTCTGGAAGTCTTGGTGGAGACTCACAATCTAACTGAACTAGAAGTGGCTCACAGACTTGGTGCTCAGATTATTGGGGTTAATAACCGCAATTTGACCACCTTTGAAGTTGACTTGCAGACCAGTGTAGATTTGGCTAAACATTTTAAAGATGATTGCTTGTACATTTCTGAATCTGCTATTTTCACAGGGCAGGATGCGGAACGAGTAGCACCATACTTTAATGGAATTTTAGTTGGGACAGCTCTTATGCAGGCAGAAGATGTAGCCCAGAGAATCAAGGAGTTGCAGATTGACAAAGGTTAAGATTTGCGGACTATCGACCAAAGAAGCGGTAGAAACAGCCGTGTCAGCAGGAGCAGACTATATCGGTTTTGTCTTCGCACCTAGTAAAAGACAGGTGACTTTGGAAGAGGCTGCTGAGCTGGCAAAACTTATTCCTGCCGATGTCAAAAAGGTTGGTGTATTTGTTTCACCAAGTCGGGCTCAACTGCTAGAAGTCATTGAAAAAGTTGGCTTGGACTTGGTTCAAGTTCACGGTCAGGTGGCAGATGATTTGTTTGAGAATTTGCCTTGTGCCAGTATTCAGGCTGTGCAGGTGGATGGAGAGGGTCATGTGCCCAATTCTCAGGCAGACTATCTACTCTTTGATGCCCCTGTGGCTGGGAGTGGCCAGACCTTTGACTGGGCTCAACTGGATACGACGGGACTAGCACAGCCCTTCTTTATTGCAGGTGGGCTTAAGGAAGACAATGTAGTAAAAGCAATTCAACACTTTACTCCCTATGCAGTAGATGTATCGAGCGGAGTGGAGACAGATGGACAAAAAGATCATGAAAAGATTAGAAGATTTATAGAGAGGGTAAAGAATGGCATATCAAGAACCAAATAAAGATGGATTTTACGGAAAATTCGGTGGACGTTTCGTCCCAGAAACATTGATGACAGCAGTTTTGGAGTTGGAGAAGGCTTATCGTGAAAGTCAGGCAGACCCAAGTTTCCAAGAGGAATTAAACCAACTCTTACGTCAGTATGTGGGACGTGAAACTCCCCTTTACTACGCAAAAAACTTGACCCAGCATATTGGCGGAGCCAAGATTTATCTCAAACGTGAAGACCTTAACCATACAGGGGCCCACAAGATTAACAATGCCTTGGGACAAGTTCTTCTGGCTAAACGCATGGGTAAAAAGAAAATTATCGCTGAAACAGGTGCTGGTCAGCACGGTGTGGCAACTGCAACTGCTGCAGCCCTCTTTAACATGGAATGTACCATCTATATGGGTGAGGAAGATGTTAAACGCCAAGCCCTCAATGTCTTCCGAATGGAGCTTTTGGGAGCTAAGGTTGAGGCAGTGACAGACGGTTCGCGCGTGCTCAAGGATGCGGTCAATGCAGCCCTTCGTTCATGGGTAGCTAATATCGATGATACCCACTATATTCTTGGTTCTGCCTTGGGGCCTCATCCATTTCCAGAAATTGTTCGTGACTTCCAAAGTGTCATTGGTCGAGAGGCTAAACAACAGTACCGTGACTTGACAGGTCAAGATCTGCCAGATGCCCTAGTAGCCTGTGTTGGTGGTGGTTCTAATGCCATCGGTCTCTTCCATCCCTTTGTAGAAGATGAGTCTGTAGCTATGTATGGAGCTGAAGCGGCTGGACTTGGTGTAGACACAGAGCACCACGCAGCTACCTTGACCAAGGGGCGTCCTGGTGTTCTTCACGGTTCTCTCATGGATGTACTCCAAGATGCTCATGGTCAAATTCTTGAAGCCTTCTCTATCTCAGCAGGATTGGACTATCCTGGTATCGGTCCAGAACATTCTCACTACCACGATATCAAACGTGCCAGCTATGTCCCTGTGACAGACAAAGAAGCCTTGGAAGGATTCCAACTCTTGTCTCGTGTGGAAGGGATTATCCCAGCCTTAGAATCTAGCCATGCTATCGCCTTTGCAGTGAAATTGGCCAAAGAACTTGGACCAGACAAATCCATGATAGTCTGTCTATCAGGTCGTGGGGACAAGGATGTGGTCCAAGTCAAGGACCGCTTGGAATCAGATGCAGCAAAGAAGGGAGAAGCTCATGCCTAAGACATTAACAGAAAAATTAAATGCTATCAAAGCAGCTGGAAAAGGAATTTTTGTTCCCTATATCATGGCTGGAGACCATGAGAAAGGTTTGGATGGTCTAGCTGAAACAATCCACTTTTTAGAAGATTTGGGTGTCTCTGCAATTGAAGTGGGCATTCCCTTTTCAGACCCTGTTGCAGATGGACCTGTTATCGAAGAAGCAGGCTTACGCAGTCTAGCTCACGGAACGTCTACTCAGGCTTTGGTTGAAACCTTGAAAACCATTGAAACAGAGGTTCCGCTGGTCATCATGACCTACTTCAACCCCCTCTTTCAGTACGGTGTGGAGAACTTTGTCAAAGATTTGGCAGATACAGCGGTTAAGGGCTTGATTATCCCAGACCTGCCTCATGAGCATGCCAACTTTGTGGAGCCCTTTTTAGCAGACACAGACATCGCCTTGATTCCCCTAGTTAGTTTGACGACAGGAATTGAGCGTCAGAAAGAGTTGATTGAAGGGGCAGAAGGATTTGTCTATGCGGTTGCCATCAATGGGGTGACAGGGAAATCAGGCAATTATCGTGCAGACTTGGACAAGCACTTGGCACAATTGCATCAAGTGTCCGATATCCCAGTCTTGACAGGTTTTGGAGTATCTAGTCAAGCCGATGTAGAACGCTTCAATGCGGTGTCAGATGGCGTTATCGTCGGTTCAAAAATCGTAAAAGCTCTCCATGAAGGAGAGCCGATTCAGGACTTTATCAAACAAGCAGTAGCTTACCAAAAATAATCACGCAAGCAGCGAGTAAGAGGAAAGG
Source organism: Streptococcus thalassemiae (assembly GCF_903645285.1). Taxonomy (GTDB): domain Bacteria; phylum Bacillota; class Bacilli; order Lactobacillales; family Streptococcaceae; genus Streptococcus; species Streptococcus thalassemiae. The sequence continues at coordinate 162,114 of NZ_CAHJXN010000003.1, forward strand.
CACAAAAGGAAGTCTTTCCTTTTTCTTTTGCAGGAGAAAAGCTAGAATTCCCGTCGCAGAAGCAAACTGAATCAAGATCAGTAACTCCGTTACGCTAAAGACGAGAGCACAAGAAGCTAAAAAGAGGAAATCCCCTGCGCCCATGCGAATATCGATAAAATGAGCCAAAATTCCAAGAGCAAGGAAGAAAATCATGACCAGATTCCAGCCAGAGCCGGCCATTAGGATTAGGTGGAAAGTCATCCAGACCAGTAAGGGATATTCCTGATGGCGAAAGTCGTAGATGCCCAAGGTCAAACCAGCAATGATTAGGATGACTTGACTCAAGGAAAGTAATTCCCAAGACCAAGCCAGAAAGATAAGCCCTAAGCCTAGTTCCAAAAGGGCATACCAGATAGGATAAGTAGCCTTGCAGTAGCGACAGCGAAAGCGATTGAAGACCTGAGAGAGAATCGGAATCAAATCTAAGGGACGCAAGCGAGTCTGACAGGAATCGCAGTGACTGGCTGGACTGATAATGGATTGCTCTGGAAAACGGTCAATAACCAAACCAAGAAAGGAAGCGAGAATGCTCCCGACAAGAAAAAAATAAAAATCAATCATACTTATCTATTCGTAAAAAAATGGGAGAAGTAGTATAATGGAGAAACATAGATAAGATGGTGAGGCAAAGATGACAATTCGTTTTGAAGAAAAGGTGAGCACAGAAAATGCTCAGCTCGTATGCCAATGGTCCAACTCCCTAGGCAAATCATTTCAAGAACAATGGATGGGACCAAGGATTTCATTTCCCTTGACAATTCAAGTTTTGCAAGAGTTGGAAGGAATCTTTTCTATCTTTGATGGACAAGAGTTTGTGGGGCTTATCCAGAAAATCAGGCTAGAAGACAGTAATCTTCATATTGGAAGATTTTTTATCAACCCCCAGAAACAGGGGCAAGGCTTAGGTAGGCAGGCTTTAAGGAAATTTGTTAGTTTGGTCTTTGAAAATGGAAACATAGATAGTATTTCTCTAAATGTCTTCGAGGCAAATCAAGTAGCCAAGCACCTTTACCAAAAAGAAGGATTTGAAATCGTTCAAATGGTTGAAGCACCTGAACGGAAATATATTATGAAGAAGGGGAGATAGGAAGCAAAAAAGCCTTTTTGTCTAGTCTAATTGTTTAGTTATTTTTTTCGATGATTCATATCTAAATCTTTTAATAGTTTCCCAGTTAAGTGAAGAGTTTTATCCTGTTTACAGTTTGTTATAATATCAAAAAGTTCCTTTGATATTTCTTTAAAAATTTTCTTTGATTCATCAGTTTGAAGTCTAGGAGATGTTTCTTTGGCTACATAGTAAGCATGATTGTCTCCAACAGTTATTAAACTCAGAATTTTATTAGCAATATTCTCATCGAAATAGTATGGTTTGAAAGAATCTCCTTTTTCTTTCATAGGTAAAAACGACTCGGTTTCATCACCTATACAAGTATAAAGTTTCTTTTTATTATGTTCAGTCAAATTACCATCATAGCAATCTGGCAAGTGATAATTCTTTATTTTGGGATTAAAGATTTCAGGAAGTATTTCTTTGTTTCTTTGCCCTTTTTCAGGCCACTTGTATAGTTCTTTGGCTTTTATAATTGTGTCAATTTCCAGGATTTCCTTATTATTTTCATCCTTAGCTTTAGATACAAATACAAAATAAACTTCCTCTTTTTCCTCTTTGGTTTCAATCCACTCTCTGACATCTTTACTTAGAGAAACATTTGTATGACAAAATGTATAAAGAAAATTATCATTCCAAATGAAGGGATCTTCATTGTGTTTCCCAGATTTAAATTCATCAAAACTAATTTCATATTCCTTATTTTCGATAGATAGAGTTTTCTTTTCTCGTTTAGGGTGCCCAATGATAATAATATGTTTCATATTTCCAACTCCTTTATTGGCAATAAATTAGATTTTAAGATGTTTCATTTTTATTGTGGGAAGATTTACTTCGTTTTCTCCTGAAATTGAGTTCCTTCCCAGTCTTCCTCTTGTATTAAATTTCTAATCAAACTCAACATATTTCTGTTTAAATAACTCAATTTTATCATTACAGTAATTGATTAAATCTTGAGCTTTCTCAAAAGTATAGCCTTTTTCAGATACAGATTTTACTTTCTTCTCATCAAAGTAGTAGCCAGTCAAACCAGTGATTTCTTCTGATAATGTAAGATAGTAGCCTGTTTCAATTCCCTCGTCTAGATTTTTGGAAAATGACTTTATCAAGCGTCCGAAGAGAGACTTTTTCGTCTTTTTATCACTGGAATCATTCCCTAAGTTGGTTGAAATTAAGCCAGGATGGTAAGAATTGATGGTGATGCTTGAACCTTTTAGAAAGAAGTCTCTGGCCAGATAGCGTGTCATCCAAATAGTGTAAAGTTTGGAATTATTGTAGGCCAATCCTGGATTATAGCTGTTCTCAAATCCAAAGTCTAAATCCTTGACCTTGGCAAAATGATGCATATAGGAAGAAGTATTGATAACACGAACGTCAGACGCTTTTTCTAACAAGGGGCTTAGCTCAGTTGTTAAAATATAAGGAGCCAGAACAGATAACATAAAAGTCAACTCGACATTTTCAGCACTCGCTTTTCGTTCTTTTCCAGCATAAAGGCCTGCGTTGTTAAACAAGACATCAATACGTTGAAAGTCTCGCTTGATTTCCTCCACAAATCGATAAACATCATCTAATTTTGAAAAATCTGCAAGGTAGCTAGAAACTCTGCCTCTCAAGGAAACTGTCCGAACCTCTTGAAGCGCCAGCTCAAGTTTTTGAGGATTTCGACCATGGAGGATGACCTGATACCCTTGGCTGGCAAATTTCTTTGCCAAATGTTTACCGATACCGTCAGTAGCGCCTGTTATTAGAATGGTTTTGACCATCTTAGTCCTCCAAGAAAGCTTTTAATTCTTTTGAAAACTCCTCTGCATATTGGAAGATTGAACCGTGGCCAGCATTTGGATAGATGATAAGTTTACTATTTTCGATTTTTTCATGCATATCATAAGAATTTTCCGTTGGAACCTGCATATCCTTATCCCCGTTGACGATTAAGGTTGGTTGGGTGATAAATGTTAGGTCGTCCTGAGAATCTTTCCCCCACCGTTTAATGGCTTTGAGCTGGGTCAAAAATCCCGGTACCTTCATGTCTTTGTCCGCAAATTCCTTGGTTCGCATTCCCATTCGTCCGAGAACTTTCAAGGCTTCGATTTTTCCTTGTTCATCATGATTATAGAAGATATAGCGTTTAGGATCGATGCGCTCGAGTCCCGCTTTAAACATATAGTTAAAGGTTTTCCCTGTGACCTTATCGACCTCTTTTCCACCTCGAGGTCCTGTTCCAGCCAAGATTAAACGATTGACTAGAGTGGGATTTATTCTGATGATTTCTTGGGCAATCATACCTCCCATAGAAAGGCCAAGAAGATTGATTTTATCGTAACCAATCGCTTTTACAAAGTCAATTGTCTGCTTAGCCATTCCAGGAATCGTCGGAGCAACTTTGCCCTGACTGTCTCCTACTCCAGGAAAATCGACTACAATGACATGGTGTTTTTCAGCAATCAAGTCTAAGAGTTTAGGATCCCAGTTATCGAGAGTTGCTGCCAAATGGACCAGCATCAGAAGAGGTAGTTTTGATTTGCCTTTACTAAGTTCGCGATAAGCGATTTTGTTCCCGTCGACTGTGATGTATTGATTTTTTGTAGTAAGATATGACATTGTGTTTTCCTTTTTATTTCTTAAAGCTGAGAACTGTTTTTCCACGAGAGCGACCGTTAGCAACCTTGTCCAAAGCGTTATTTACCTCTTCAAATGGATAAACTGTATCGATAGAGGGTTTGATTTCTAATTTACTAAAGAGGTCAGCTACCTCTTGTAATTGAGCGCCATTGCTTTCTACAAAGATAAAATGGTAGTGAACGCCGTATTTTTCCGCCATCTTATCAAATTTGCGACCTGCCAAGCCAAGAATCATCTGTTTCCATTTTGGTAGGTTCATGCGTTTGGCAAAGGCACCGTTTGGCATGGCACGAAGTGAAACAAGATGACCACTTTTTTTCATGATAGACATTTGTTTTTCAGTTTCAGCTCCACCGAGAGTATCGAGGACATAATCCACCTGGCTAACAGTTTTTGTATAATCCTCTGTTTTGTAATCGATAAATCTATCTGCTCCGAGGTTCAATACACGCTCAGCACTATCTCCAGAACCGTTGGTAATGACCTTCAAACCTTTGGCCTTGGCAATCGGAATGGCCATTCCACCGACACCTCCAGTCCCACCAGAAATAAAGATCGTTTTCCCAGCTTGAGCGCCCATGAGGTCAAGAGCCTGCAGGATTGTCAAGGCAGTCAAAGGTACAGCAGCGGCTTCTTCGTCTGACAGATAGTCTGGAACCTTGGCTAAGGCTTGGCTATCGACAGCTACGTATTCTGCAAAGGCGCCGATATGATCAAGTGGCAGACGGCCAAAGACACGGTCTCCTAGCTGAAAGTTGTTAACTTGCTTGCCAATGCTTTCAACGATTCCAACCACTTCATTACCTGCAGTTTGAGGAAGTTTGTAAGGAACAATCATCTTAACCTCACCACGAGAGATCATGTTATCGAGAGGATTAACACCGGCTGCGGTGACTTTGATTAAAACTTCTTTGTCTGTAATACTTGGTTTAGCGATTTCTGTGATGTTCAGTGTGATATTATTTTTGTTATAAGTAGTGTGTTGTGCGGCTTTCATGTAATTTCTCTTTTCTTTTTTAATATAATTCAATAGACTTGTATTTGATACAAGTTCATGTTGTTTACAGTAAAAACTGACTTGCTATCAAATCAGTTTCGGACTTGTTTGGCTTGTTTATATAGATTGTCAATGACATCTTCTAAAGTTTGATTTGCTAATTCCTTCTCTAATTGAGATTCGGCACTAGCGAAAAGCGGTGAAACTGCTCCTTGGATATGTTTTCCAACGGGACAATCGGGATTACTATTTTGATGAACAGGGAATAAACTAATGTGATTGATTTCTTGAGTAGCATAGTAGATCTCTAGTAAAGTCATTTTCTTTGGAGACTTACTGAGTTGATAGCCTGTTTTTCCTTGCTGGGAATGAATCAAATCTGCATTTTTTAATAAGGCAATCACTTTTCGAATGTAACTAGCGTTAGTCCCAACACTAGTAGCCAATGCCTGAGAACTTAATGTATCCTTGCTTTCACTAATCATTGTTAAGATATGCAAAGCAACTGAGAATTTTGTATCCATCTGAACTCCTTTTTAATAAACATGTATCAGATACAAGAACAAGTATATCAAAAATAAAAAGAAAAGCAAGACTTTTGTTTTAAATTTATTAAAATTTTGAGTGCAATTAGATTAGAGTTGTCTGGAAAGGGTGTTTACAAAATTATATCTTTACTATCCATTGGTTGACCAAAAGTAGAACAGATACGAAAAAAAGCCTTTACTCAAGGCTTTTCCTGTTGTATGTAGATGCCCCCTACAGGGATCGAACCTGTGACCCACGGATTAAGAGTCCGCTGCTCTGCCAGCTGAGCTAAGGAGGCAAAGAAAAAAGCTGTATTGGTGCCGAAACTTCACGGTTTGTATTGAACCCGCGCAATTAAGCAGGTGGGCAACTCGCTCTAACTGAAGCTGTTTCCGTGTGAGACGGCCTACATGCTGTTAGAAGACTTTTGTTTCCCTAATAATACAAAAAATAGTCGGTCAACACTTAAGTGTGAAGTCGTACACCACAGCGTTTCTATGTTTATATGATACCACTTTTTCAAAAAAAATCAAGAGGAAAGTGCAATTTTTTGAAAAGGATTTCAGATTTTTCGCAAATGGTCGATAGCTTCCTTTCTTTGAGCCAAAGCACGTTCATATTTACCAGTATCTTCTGCTTGGAAATAGTGATGATTACGAATTTTTTCTGGCAGATAGTCTTGCTTGACCCAATTTCCAGGATAGTTGTGTGGATAGAGATAGTCTTGGGCATTCCCTAGTTCCTTGCTTCCACTGTAGTGCCCATCACGCAGGTGTCGCGGAATAGGCAAGTGCCCTGATGTTTTGAGATCGGCAAGCGCCTTATCCATAGCTACATAGGCTGAGTTGGATTTTGGAGAAAGGGCCAAATCAATCACGACATTGGCAATGAGAATGCGGGCTTCTGGGAATCCAATCCTTTGTGCAGCATCCAGAGCAGTCACGGTGTGAATCTGGGCTTCAGGATTGGCCAAACCGATATCTTCATAAGCGATAACAGTCAAACGACGAGCGAGACTTGGCAAATCACCAGCCTCAATCAAGCGGGCAGCATAGTGAAGACTGGCATCAACATCTGAGCCACGGATAGACTTTTGCAGGGCTGAGAGAACATCGTAGTGACCGTCTCCATCCTTGTCCATGGTAATGTAGCTCCGCTGCAGGCTATTTTCCATGATGTCTAGAGTGATATGGCGGATGCCCTCGTCATTCTCAGGGGTAGAGAGAACTGCCAAATCCAGTGAGTTGAAGGCAGAACGAAGGTCTCCGTTTGTAGAAGTTGCGATGAAATCCAGCGCATCCTCATCTAGTTCTACTGGAAAATCAAAACCACGCTCAGGGTTATTTAGAGCTATCTGAAGAGCTTCTTTGACGTCTTGGTTAGACAGAGGTTCCAACTCAAAAATTTGAACACGGCTACGAATGGCAGGAGTGACAGAAAAGAAAGGATTTTCAGTCGTAGCCCCAATCATGATAACCAGTCCACTTTCCAAAAGTGGCAGGAGGAAGTCTTGCTTGGTCTTATCCAGTCGATGAATCTCGTCTAGCAATAGGACGAGACCACCAGAGAATTTAGCCTCTTCCGCAATTTCTTGCAGTCGCTTTTTACTATCAACTGTCGCATTGAAAGTTCGAAAGGCATACTTGGTCGTTCCAGCGATGGCTGAGGCGATACTGGTCTTGCCGATTCCCGGAGGTCCATATAGAATCATGGAAGACAGACGGTTGGCTTCCACCATGCGACGGATGATTTTTCCTTGTCCGACCAGATGTTCCTGACCAATGACCTGATCGATGGTTTTAGGGCGCATGCGAAGCGCGAGATTGTCTGGCATAGCAGTCCTTTCTAACGTGGATTTTCTGATGTATATGTGGTAAGATGGTAGTATCTATTTTAGCATATTTCCGAGCAATCGGGGCGATTTAAGAGTCGCATAGAAAGAGGACAAAATGGCAACATATGGATTTTTAGATGTTTTAGAGGAAGAGTTGGAGAAGAATTTTCCCTTTGACTTTGAGATTAGTTGGGACAAACGCAACCACGCGGTTGAAGTGAGTTTTTTATTGGAAGCGCAAAACGCTGCAGGTGTGGAGATGGTGGATGAAGATGGAGAGGTTTCATCAGATGACATTCTCTTTGAAGAAGCAGTGCTTTTTTACAATCCTGCCAAATCAACAGTCAATGCAGAAGACTATTTGACGGTCATTCCTTACCTACCTAAAAAAGGATTTTCTCGCGAATTTTTAGCTTATTTTGCGCTATTTCTTAAAGATACTGCCGAGGTTGGACTAGATGCCCTCATGGACTTTTTGGAAGACCCAGAAGCAGAAGAATTCGTCATGGAATGGAACCAAGAAGTCTTTGAAGAAGGAAAAGTTGGCTTGGAAGAGGGAGAGTTTTATCCTTATCCGAGATATTAAATAATAAAAAATAAAGCCAAAAAGGAGAATATATTATGAAAGAACAACAGATTTTTGATAAATTAAATGAAAAATTTGTAGGCTATGACATTCGGAGAAGTCATGAAATTAGTAAAGATAACCATAATCATTTATTTGTAGATTTTGCTATTTTCCACTCTGAGAAGCCATTTGTAATATTGGAGTATAAAGAAACGTATAAAAAAGATAATGATATACTAGAGCGTATCGAATCGTATTTTCAAGTTCCAGCGTTCGTTGTGGTAATCGAAGATGGAGAGTTATTCTTTTATAAGTCTCTTAATGAGGAGCCATTGAATTTTATTGAGTTTCAGGAATCACTTCAAGAACTAACCATTGAAAAAGCGGAAAATAATTTTTTAGGAGTTGAAAATACAGAGGAAGAGATTACAGAGGATATTAGTAGTCCGTTTAACCCAGAAGATATCAGCATACAACAACAGTTGCTGTCGGTTAAATATTTGCATGAACTTCATACGGAAGATGCAATCAACTTAAGTCCAGATTTTCAACGCGGCTATGTTTGGAAAGAGAACAAGAGAAAATCACATTTAATTGAATCATTAATGTTAAGCATACCTATACCTGCATTTTACTTGTATGAAACTGGTGCGGATAGCAGTGAAGATTATGAATTTTCTGTTATCGATGGTCAACAACGCTTAACAACCATTTTTGATTTTTTAGACGATAAGTTTCGGTTATCTTCATTAGAGTATCTGGGTACTCCATACAACGGAATGAAATTTTCGGAACTTCCTCCCAAAATAAAAAGTCGAATAAACAGAACACAATTATCTTTGAATATACTTAGTTATGATTCTCCACACCGAATCATTTATGATATTTTTAAACGAATTAACACAGGAGGTAAAGCTCTTAATAATCAGGAAATGAGAAATGCAGTAAGTACAAATAATACTAGAAAATTATTGAATTTATGTACAGAATCTGAAGAATTTCTATCTGCGACTAACAGACGTGTTAAAACATTGAGATTAGATCATCATGAATTAGTATTGAGATTTTTTGCCTTTTATAGAATCTATGATTTTGAAGAAAAAAAAGTAAATTATCAGAATTCTAACATTGTTGATTTATTAAATGATGAAAATGAAAAGTTGAATAAGATAATTTCTCAAGAAACCCTTAGTCAATATTTAGAAATTTTTAAAAATTCAATGAGTAGATGTTTTGAGTTATTTGGGGATAAAGGATTTGTGAAGCTTAGCTATAATGAAGAGATAGAACAGTATGAATATTCTATGTTAATTAACAAACCACTTTTTAGTGCCTTTAGTGTTATTTTAGCAAATAGAAAATATGAAGAGTATAACTTTAAAAATTACAGTCATATTGCCCTAGCTAAACTCTCGCAAAAATTAAAAGATCCTAATAATTTTATGTCTATATCAACTTCAACGAACAGTAAAAGTAAAGTAGAAAATTATTTTAGAATGTGTCAGGAGGTTATTGACGAATGTCTATCAGAAATATAAAAATTAAAAATTATAAGTGTTTTCGAGATGAAAGTATAGATTTATCCAAGTTGACAGTATTAACTGGTAGAAACTCAGCTGGTAAATCTTCATTTATTCAAAGTCTTCTATTATATGAATTAGCTGGAGAAAAAAAGAAAATTTATACAAATAATGTATGTGGTTTAAATTTAGGTTTACCGTCTAAGTTAATTAATTTTACTGATAGTAACCTAGACATAGATAGTAGTGGACAGGAATTTCAAATTGCTATTGATGATACAATTTCTAAATTCTCTATTGAAGAGGAACGTTTTTCTGAAAATTACTTATCAACGGTAGCAAATGAAAGAAATGAGAAAACATTTTATTATATCAACGCTGAAAGGTTTGGCCCTAGAGTTTCGCAAATGATTGAAAAAACAGATGTAGAAGATGTAGGAAGTTTTGGTCAGAATACGTTGTTTGTTTTGGAGAGAGTTAATGTTAAGTATAGAGCTTTAAAATTTCCGACAGTAATGAAAAAGAGCAATGGTGGATTTAAAAATGAGTGTGAGTATTGGGTAAATAAAATTATTGATGATGTTCAATTTGAAGTTTCTGTCAATGATGACTTAGGAGTGTCTTCATTGAGGTTTAAAGAAAATGGAATAGATGTATTACCAACTAATGTTGGTTTTGGGATATCCTATATTCTTCCAATCATAGTTCAAGGGCTTTATTTATCGGTATTAAATAATGAAGATAAAAAAGAGAGAGTGCTCATTGTTGAGAATCCAGAGGCACATTTGCACCCGTATGGACAATCTCAAATTGGACAATTTTTAGCTGAATTAAGCCATAAAGGTGGGGTCCAGGTAATCGTTGAAACACATAGTGATCATGTAATTAATGGTATGAGATTATATAGTTTAAGACAAAAGTGTGTTGAATCCGATTTTAGATTATATTATTTTAATAAACAAGATGGAAGACATGAAATAATTTCTATCGGAGTCAATGAATCAGGAGAAATTATTGATTGGCCAAAAGGTTTCTTTGATCAAGCTAAAATTGATTTATTTGAAATGATGAAACATAGATTAGGAAGATAGAATGAAACATAAGATTGGTGAATTGTATGTACATACTCCTAGTGATTTTGGAGCGATTACAATGGAGAGTGACTACTCTATTTATTTGAAGGAGAATATTGAAAATTCTTCTTGTAAAATTCCCGATGAATATTATTGTGCGGAAGATGAAAATAGGAACCTCATAATTAATGTATCAAATGAATTTCTTAATCTTCTGTTACCAGAATTATATAAAAATATTGAAATAAGAAGTCGAAAAACATATAAAGAAATTGAGAGTGATTGTTATTATAAATTTTTAACAGATAGAGAGATAAAAAATTCAGTAATTAATGATGCGGAAGCAATGGAACTAGAAAAAGAGTTCATATTATCGATGCCGATGAGTGAATTTGAATCAACGCTCAAAATGCCTTATTTTGATAATTTTTTATTAGCAGAGGAAGATTTTGAGTTTGAATTTGTTAAAGGTTATTCAGCAAAGGATTATAAACAAGAAATCATACGAGTTTTATATGATTTGAATGATTTTTGTTATGGTAATAAATTAGATTCATTTATTGGACATAGAAATGAATTAATTAATAGTTTAAAATCTTCCGTAGCAAATTGTTCAGGCATGGGAAGTGGAGAGATAAAAGAAAAATATAAAATTGGAAATCATCATTATATAATGCATTTTAAATTATTTCGACCTGATAGTAGTGTGCGTATATATTTCGATTTTAATGAATCAGCTAATAAGATTGTTTTGGGAAAGATTGGATATCACTTATAAGTAATTTAGGATTTTAGAAAGAAGATTATCATGGAAACATGGCAAGAGTTAAAAGTTACAGTGAAGCGTGAGGGGGAGGAGTTAGTTTCCAATCTCTTGATTGAGTTGGGTGCTCAAGGTGTTGCGATTGAAGACAGCATGGACTATGTGGGAAATGTGGATCGTTTTGGTGAGATTTTCCCAGAGGTTGAGCAGCAAGAAGAAATCGTTGTGACAGCCTACTACCCTGATACGGTTGATGTGGCAGTGGTTGAGGCGGACTTACAGGCTCGCTTAGCAGAATTGACAGACTTTATGGATTTGGGTGAGGTCAAGATGGGGACGACTGCCTTGGCTGAGGAAGACTGGGCAGACAACTGGAAGAAATACTATGAACCAGCTCGCATTACTCATGACTTGACTATCGTGCCGTCGTGGACAGACTATGAGGCGACTGCGGGAGAAAAGATTATCAAGCTGGATCCAGGTATGGCTTTTGGTACGGGAACCCATCCAACTACTAAGATGAGTCTCTTTGCCTTGGAGCAGGTTCTTCGTGGTGGAGAAACAGTGCTAGATGTGGGGACTGGTTCAGGAGTTCTTTCTATTGCTAGCTCGCTTCTGGGTGCCAAAGAAATTTTTGCCTACGACCTAGATGATGTGGCAGTTCGGGTTGCTCAGGAAAATATTGAGCTAAACTCTGGCATGGAAAATATCCATGTAGCAGCAGGAGACTTGCTTAAGGGAGTTGAGATTGAGGCAGATGTGATTGTAGCTAATATCTTGGCGGATATCCTCATTCATCTGACGGATGATGCTTATCGTTTGATCAAGGATGAAGGCTACCTCATCATGAGTGGGATTATCAAGGACAAGTGGGACATGGTGCGCGAGTCGGCTGAGTCAGCTGGATTTTTCCTCGAAACTCACATGGTTCAAGGGGAATGGAATGCCTGTGTCTTTAAGAAAACCAAGGATATTTCCGGTGTGATTGGAGGCTAGCATGCAGCAGTATTTTGTCAAAGGCAGTGCTATCTCCCTTGTTACCATCGAGGACAAGGAGACCTGCAAGCATATGTTTCAGGTTATGCGCTTGAAAGAAGATGATGAGGTTACTTTGGTCTTTGATGATGGTATCAAGCGCTTGGCGCGTGTGCTAAATGTGGAAAACCGTCAGTTTGAGTTGGTCCAAGAATTAGCTGACAATGTGGAACTGCCAGTTCAAGTGACCATCGCATCTGGCTTTCCCAAAGGAGACAAGCTAGAGTTCATCACTCAAAAAGTGACGGAACTCGGAGCTAGCCAAATCTGGGCCTTCCCTGCCGATTGGTCGGTCGCCAAGTGGGATGGCAAGAAATTGGGTAAAAAGGTTGAAAAACTAGAAAAAGTTGCCCTTGGCGCGGCAGAACAAAGTAAGCGTAATCTGGTCCCAAATATTCAGCTTTTTGAGAAGAAAGCAGATTTTCTAGCCCAACTTGACCAGTTTGACCGCATTGTAGTGGCTTATGAAGAGTCGGCTAAAGAAGGTGAAGCCGCTGCGCTCTTACAAGCGGTCTCTGGTCTTGAAACAGGAGCTAAACTGCTCTTTATCTTTGGACCAGAAGGCGGGCTCTCACCTGCAGAAATTGAGAGTTTTGAAGCTAAGGGAGCCGTCTTGGCAGGACTTGGTCCTCGTATCTTGCGAGCAGAAACAGCGCCGCTTTATGCTTTATCAGCCCTTAGTGTTTTATTAGAATTAGAGAAATAAGAGGAAGAAAATGGAACAAAAACACCGTTCAGAATTTCCAGAGAAGGAACTTTGGGATTTAACAGCCCTATACCAAGACCGTGAGGATTTCTTGCGTGCAATCGAGAAGGCTCGTGAAGACATCAACCAATTTAGTCGTGATTACAAGGGCAATCTTCATACTTTCGAGGATTTCGAGAAGGCCTTTGCGGAATTGGAACAAATCTACATTCAGATGAGCCATATTGGTAACTATGGTTTTATGCCTCAGACGACAGATTATAGCAATGACGAATTTGCTAACATTGCCCAAGCTGGGATGGAATTCGAAACAGATGCCAGTGTAGCCTTGACCTTCTTTGACGATGCCTTGGTGGAAGCTGGTGAGGAAGTTTTGGATCGTTTGGGTGAATTGCCACATTTAACAGCTGCCATTCGTCAGGCAAAAATCAAAAAAGCCCACTATCTAGGGGCTGATGTGGAGAAGGCCTTGACCAATCTCGGTGAAGTTTTCTACAGTCCGCAGGATATTTACACTAAGATGCGTGCTGGGGACTTTGAAATGGCTGACTTTGAAGCCCGTGGCAAGACCTACAAAAACAGCTTTGTTACCTATGAGAACTTCTACCAAAACCATGAGGATGCTGAGGTTCGTGAGAAATCCTTCCGTTCCTTCTCAGAAGGTCTTCGTAAGCACCAAAATACGGCTGCAGCAGCCTATTTAGCCCAAGTCAAGTCTGAAAAACTATTGGCAGATATGAAGGGTTACGACTCAGTCTTTGATTATCTTCTAGCTGAGCAGGAAGTGGACCGTGCCATGTTTGACCGCCAGATTGACCTCATCATGAAGGATTTTGCGCCCGTTGCTCAGAGATATCTCAAGCATGTTGCCAAGGTCAATGGTCTTGAAAAGATGACCTTTGCAGACTGGAAATTGGACTTGGATAGCGCCCTGAATCCTGAGGTAAGTATCGACGATGCCTATGACTTGGTCATGAAGTCCGTAGAACCTTTGGGACAAGAATATTGTCAGGAAGTTGCTCGTTATCAAGAAGAGCGCTGGGTGGACTTTGCTGCCAATAGTGGCAAGGATTCTGGTGGCTATGCAGCGGACCCATATCGCGTGCATCCATATGTCCTTATGAGCTGGACAGGTCGTTTGAGTGATGTCTATACCCTGATTCATGAAATTGGGCATTCTGGTCAATTTATCTTTTCTGACAATCACCAAAGTTACTTCAATGCCCATATGTCGACCTATTACGTCGAAGCGCCATCAACCTTCAATGAATTGCTTCTCAGTGATTACTTGGAGCACCAATCTGATGACCCACGTCAAAAACGCTTCGCCCTTGCTCACCGCTTGACAGATACCTACTTCCATAATTTCATTACTCACCTCTTGGAAGCAGCCTTCCAGCGTAAGGTGTATACACTGATTGAAGAAGGGGAGACCTTTGGAGCAAGCAAGCTCAACAGCATTATGAAGGAAGTTTTGACAGATTTCTGGGGAGATGCCATTGAGATTGACGATGATGCAGCTTTGACTTGGATGCGCCAAGCTCACTACTACATGGGCTTGTATAGTTACACTTACTCAGCAGGACTTGTCATCTCGACAGCTGGTTACCTTCATTTGAAACATTCAGAAACTGGAGCTGAGGACTGGCTCAATCTCCTCAAATCAGGTGGTAGCAAGACACCGCTTGAGTCAGCCATGATTATCGGAGCAGATATTTCAACAGACAAACCCCTCCGTGATACCATCCAATTCTTGTCTGATACGGTTAATCAGATTATCGCCTACAGTGCCCAGTTGGGAGAGTAAAGATTGGACAGAGTTTTAGGAGAATAATATGAATAGAATCAAAGAATGGCTAGAGCAAGATCCCAAAAGAATGCTTTTTATCAAAATAGGCCTAGTCTTGTTGGGAATCATTTTATTGATTGCTCTACCTACTCTCTATCTTGTTTTGAGTGGAGTCGGTATTTGGTATTTTGTAAAGAAAGCACCAGATATTCGAAAAAGAAATTTAATGATAGGGCTTTTCATTGTTAGTTTTGTTGCAGTTGCTCTCCAAAACCCAACTGTTACAAAGAAAACTTCATCTTCTCAGTCAGAAACTAAGCAGACTGTGACATCTACTGCTTCGACATCTTCAACGACGGATACTTCATCTAGCATAGAGGAGGCGAAACGAATCGAAGACGAGAAAAAAGCTAAAGAAAAAGCAGAAGAAGAGAGAATTGCCAAAGAAAAAGCTGCAAATGAGTTGCAAGAAAAAGGTGAAACCTTAGTCAAACAATTGGAAGAAAGTCAAGATGCAAGTCAAGTGAAGTTTGCTAAAGAAACAGTTAATCAGATTGAAAATAATGATAAAAAGACAGAGTTGCTTGATAGAATAGGTGCAGTTGAGTCTTTAATTTCTCAAAAAGAAGAAGAGAAAAGAATTGCTCATGAAGCTGAGACTAGAGCCCAACAGCAAGATAGAATTGTTTACGTCGCTAAGAATGGGCAAGCGAAAGTATATTGGTATAACAAAGATAGAATGCCGTCAAATACTAATAAAGCTAACGTTGTTGAAATGACAGAGACCGATGCAATTGCTGCAGGAAAAACCCCATCTAAAAAAGAATAAGACAGAAAGTTATCTTGGGTTGTATTTTTGAACAGCTGCTAGAAATATAGAGGTATTGCCATGTATCAAGAGTTACTCAGAAAAATAGCAGAAGAAAGACCAAGTTATCATGATGAAGAAATCCAGTGGTTGCTTGACCATTTGGGAGATCCATCTCCAGAGATTCGCGATGACCTTGTTTTTACAAGCTTTGCTAGAGGAATTCAGGAAGAGCTATTTACACAGGAACAATTTCAGTTCATTGCTGAGGTGGTCTCAGCTGATGGAGGACTAGATAAAGAGATTGATATGGTAGGTCTACCAACACTTGAACGTTCTTTTAGGGCACTTGTTTATGCAAACCTCTTGTCTGCAGATGTCAACCAGCAATCGATTTTTTATCAGGGATTAAAGGCAGAAATTCGCAATGTCCTTTTAAATCAAGGTTTGTACTATCTTTCAAAAGAAAAAGACACGACAGGTTTTTCAAGTCAGTATGGTTGGGTTCACGCTTTTGCACATGGAGCCGATTTACTGACAGAGGTAGTTTGTCATCCAGACTTTCCTAAAAACAGAGTTCATGAAGTATTTGACATACTTGGCCAATTATTTAAAAGAATTACCATTCGTTTTACAGATGACGAAGATTGGCGTTTAGCCAGAGTGCTTTATGAACCGATTTTACAAGGGAAGTTGGAGCAAGAGCAAGTAGCTTCTTGGATAAAAACGGTTGATTTTCCGATAGAAGAAAGGGAAGATTTTTACAAATTTTCCAACTTCAGATCCTGTCTGTTAGAAGTCTATGTCCAACTTGACCAGAGAAATAGTTTACAAGATGACTTGAAAGAAGCTATCCAATCTTTTCAATACTAGGGATTAGCTAGTAGTTCTATGATTTTCAAGAAAATTTCCAATCAATTTTCTTGAAACCCTTTCCCTCTTTTGATAGACTAGTATCTAGTTTTTGAAAAAAGGAGAAAGAAAATGAAAAAATTTGTTGCTGAGTTAATCGGTACGTTCATGCTTGTGTTCATCGGAACAGGAGCTGTTGTTTTTGGAAATGGTCTTGATGGCCTAGGTCACCTTGGAATCGCCTTTGCCTTTGGTTTAGCCATCGTGGTTGCAGCCTACTCAATCGGAACTATTTCAGGTGCTCACTTGAACCCAGCTATTTCGATTGCTATGTTTATTAACAAACGTTTGTCATCTTCAGAGCTTGTAAACTACATCCTTGGACAAGTAGTTGGAGCTTTCCTTGCGTCAGCTGCGGTATTCTTCCTCTTGGCTAACTCAGGTATGTCAACTGCTAGTCTTGGTGAAAATGCCTTGGCAAACGGTGTCACTGTCTTTGGTG
Source organism: Streptococcus thalassemiae (assembly GCF_903645285.1). GTDB lineage: Bacteria > Bacillota > Bacilli > Lactobacillales > Streptococcaceae > Streptococcus > Streptococcus thalassemiae. Next base: position 178,864 of record NZ_CAHJXN010000003.1, read on the forward strand.
GATTCTTGTTTGAAGTCATTGCAACCTTCTTGTTTGTCTTGGTTATCATGACTGTGACATCAGCAAGCAAGGGCAATGGCGCGATAGCTGGTTTGGTAATCGGTTTGTCATTGATGGCGATGATTCTTGTGGGATTGAACATTACTGGACTTTCAGTAAACCCAGCTCGTAGCTTGGCACCAGCTGTCTTGGTAGGTGGCGCAGCTCTTCAACAAGTATGGATTTTCATCCTTGCACCAATTGTTGGTGGAGTTCTTGCAGCCCTCGTTGCGAAAAACTTCCTTGGAACAGAAGAATAATTGAAACTTAAAAGCCTTGCTCCTCATTTTGAGGAACAGGGCTTTTTCGTATCTATTTATACTCAATGAAAATCAAATAGCAAACTAGGAAACTAGCCGCAGGTTGCTCAAAGCACTGCTTTGAGGTTGTAGATAGAACTGACGAAGTCAGCTCAAAACACTGTTTTGAGGTTGTGGATAAGACTGACGAAGTCAGCTCAAAACACTGTTTTGAGGTTGTGGATAGAACTGACGAAGTCAGTAACATACCTACGGCAAGGCGATGTTGACGCGGTTTGAAGAGATTTTCGAAGAGTATTAGCGGTTGTCAATTTTTTCTGGATAAAGGTCGTGTTGGAAGAGGCGTTGTTCTGCCAAGCCTTCATACTTAGTTCCAGGCTTACCGTAGTTGTAGTAGGGGTCAATTGAGATGCCACCGCGCGGAGTGAATTTTCCCCAGACTTCTAAATAGCGAGGGTCTAGCAAGTTGACCAAGTCTTTCCCAATGGTGTTGATACAGTTTTCGTGGAAATCTCCGTGGTTTCGGTAGCTAAAGAGGTAGAGTTTGAGGGATTTTGACTCAACACAGAGCTTGTCAGGGATGTAGGAAATATAGATAGTTGCAAAGTCTGGCTGAGCGGTAATAGGGCAAAGTGAGGTAAATTCAGGACAGTTAAATTTGATGAAATAGTCATTTTCCACATGACGATTGTCAAAGGATTCCAGGACTTCTGGTTGATATTCGAAAATGTAGTTGGTTTCTTTGTTGCCTAGTAGGCTTAGGTTTTTCATTTCTTCTTGTTGTGACATGATTTTTTCTTTCTAATCTTAAACACCACGTTGATTATCGTAGAGGAGGGTATGGAGTTGAGGAAGGACGCGGACATTGCCCCAGCTATCGTCAGTAGCGACGCGTTCCCAGAGTTCTTTGAGACGGTTCAGTTGATCTTGGATAATATTGCCTGTGGCCTTGGGCTCAGGATTTCCAGCCGATAAGAAGAGGACATCTGGTTGGTAGCGTTCTTGTATTCCTTTAGCAAAGGCTAAATCTGCATCGTCAAAGACAGGGATTTTAAAGGTGACCTTGTCTGGATCAAGTTGGGAAACGATAAAGTCCAAGGTCTCAAAGTTGACTTCCATCTTGGATGAAGGAGGTTTGGGACTCAGGGTGACTTGGTCGATGTCTTTCAACCAATTTTGCCAGCGAGACCCTTGGGTTTCAACGGCAAGAGTGACACCACGTTCCTTGAGCTTGGTGACCAGTTCAGCCATGTTGGCTGCTAGGATAGCAGGATTTCCCCCAGATAGGGTGACATAGTCGTAGCTCCCCAATTTATCCAAGGCAGCAATGACCTCGTCAGCAGTCATGCGAGTTGGCTTTTCAGAGCCATCCCAAGTGAAGGCAGAATCGCACCAGTCGCAGTGGTAGTCGCAACCAGCAGTACGGACAAACATGGTTTTCTGCCCGATTGCACGGCCTTCGCCTTGAAAGGTTGGGCCAAAAATTTCCAGAACTGGTAGTTTGAGGATACGTTCCCTAGTCATCTAACCACTCCCGTCTAAACTCCGCAAAGGCAGTCGGAGTCTCATAGAGGCGAACGTATTCCAAACGGAGACCACGTTCGTCTGGCAACTCTTGGTTCATGGTTTGGAAAATCCAGTAAATCATATTTTCAGCAGTCGTGTTCATATAGGGCAGGGTTTCATTGAGATAGCGATGATCCAGGTGGGGCTCTAAGTAGTTCTTGTAGATGGCTTTGATATCTCCGAAATCGTAGGTCATGCCACGTTCATCTAAAAATCCACTGACAGCAATCTGCAGATGATAGGTGTGACCATGAAGGGATTTGCATTTTCCCTCATAGTGAAAGAGGTGGTGGGCAGCATCAAAGGTAAATTCTTTTGATACCAAGGTTCTGTGAGGATTGTAGACCAGAGACTCCCCAGTTTCCTGTTTGATTTCTTTGGGTGCAAAAAACATTAGTCCTCTCCTTTCTGTGAGAGATAAACATCTAACCCATGTTGACGTAGGTGGCAGGCTGGGCAATCTCCACAGCCACTTCCGATAATCCCATTGTAGCAGGTCAAGGTCTTTTCACGAACATAGTCAAAGGCACCGAGTTGGTCAGCTAATTCCCAAGTTTCAGCCTTGTCCAGCCACATGAGAGGTGTTTGGATAACGAAGTCGTAATCCATGGCAAGGTTGAGAGTAACATTGAGGGATTTGACAAAGACATCTCGACAATCAGGGTAGCCTGAGAAGTCTGTCTCGCAGACACCTGTCACGATGTCTTTAATGCCCCGTTGCTTGGCAAGGACTGCCGCAAAGGATAGAAAGAGGTGGTTGCGACCGTCAACGAAGGTATTGGGAACCTCTCCCTCTTTTTGCTCGATTTCCAGATCGGAGGTCAAGGCATTTTCAGTGATTTGTCCCAGCAGAGACATATCTAAGATGTGATGACGAATGCCCTGTTCCTCAGCGATTTCTTGGGCAACTTGAATTTCAAGATGGTGGCGTTGACCGTAGGCAAAGGTGACTGCTTCAACAGTTTCATAGTGTTCTTTAGCCCAAAAGAGGCAGGTTGTAGAATCTTGACCGCCACTAAAGACGACCAAGGCAGATTGACGTTTCATAGTACTCCTTCCAAAATGGGAAATGTTTAGAGCACGCAAAAAGCTCCCTTGAGGGAGCTAAAAAATACCAAGTAGAGGTTTTTTTTAGCGATGGCATGTCCCAAACATCGTAATATTCTATCTACAGTCTAGCATATTTTTTAAAAAATGGCAAAGGGCAAGAAAAAAGAGACCAAAGAAAGTACTTGGTCTCTAATGTGATTAGCTCAATTCAGCAACGATGGCCTTGATTTGGTCTGCTGTGTGAACACCAGCAACTTGTTTGACAACTTGGCCGTCTTTTTTGAAGAGAAGAGTTGGGATAGACATGATTCCAAAGGCACGAGCTGTGTTTGGATTTTCATCAACGTCCATTTTAACGATTTTCAAAACATCTTCTGAAAGTTCTTCAGACAATTTGTCCAAGATTGGACCTTGCATACGACATGGACCACACCAAGTTGCCCAGAAGTCTACCAAGACCAAACCGTCTTTTGTTTCTTGTTCGAATGTTGCATCTGTAATTGCTTTTGCCATTGTATTTCTCCTTTTTTTAGTTATATTGGCTTAAATCTTGTTTCTTGAGATAGAAGAAGATATCTCCATAAGTTCCATGGTAGTCCAAATCATGACCGTTATAGGTTAATTTTTGGACAGGGTAGTAGTCTGCGACGCCGATAAGGCAAGCTTGTTGTGAACGATCAAAGTCTTCATAAGACTCGAAAGTCACAGTTCTTTCGTTCTTGCTGGCATCTAAATAGGTGATTTCAATCATGTTTAAAACTCCTTTGTTTGATGATGACTTTATTTTACTCCTTGTAAAAGAGAATGTCAAGAAAAATGATTGCGCACGCAACTTTTTTCTGAAATCATCTTAAATCAAGAAATCCAAACCAGTTTCCAAGCTTGCTTCGACAGCTTTTTGTAGCGAGGCTAGTGTCTTTTGCCCATCACTTGTCAGGCAGATAAAGCTAGAGCGTCGATCTTGATGGCAACACATGCGACTGAGCAGACCGCAATTTTTAGCTTCCAAGCGAGCCACCATCCGAGAAACAGCGCTCGGGCTCAGATGAAGTTTATCTGGCAGGTCAATCTGGCGTAGAGATTTTTCTTCAGCCAAGTCCAGATAGTAGAGCAGGTAGAACTCTTTCAAGGTCAGACTTTGCTCGCTCTGCTGGGCAATAGCCTCTTCTAAGAGACTTTCAATTTCTTTCTGACGCCGATTGAAGTCAAACCATTTTTCCAAATAGGTCATAGTATCTCCTTTCTTTTTAGAGTTGTAAATAGAAGAATGTCCATTCACGGACAGTCTCTGCGTCACAAGATGATTGCGCATGCAATAATTATACTACTTTTCAAAAGAGCTGGCAAGCTCTGTTTTTTAGTGGTTTTATTTTGTGTGAATAATGGGGGAATCCTATTGTTTCAATTTCTAGCTCCTTATCACATTCGAATTCAGATTTTATTTCATTTCTCTATCTTTTAAAATAAGCATGGTCTAATAAAGCTATGGCATATAGTACTGATTTTAAAGAAGGAGCATTAGATTACATCAAAGGGGGACACAGCCATGTCGAGGCGCCAAAGTTTTTGATGTCGGCGTCAGAACTCTCTTCACGTGGGAAAAGAAAGACGCGAACAAGGACACTTAGAGCGGAAAAAGCGAGTCGTCAAAAAGCGTAAGATTCCTTTAGAGGAGTTGAGAGCTTTTGTAGAGGCTCATCCAGACGCTTTTTTACGGGAAATTGCGGCTCGTTTTGATTATGCTGTGCCCTCAGTATGGGCAGCTTTAAAGCAGATGAAGGTCACTTAAAAAAAGATGGCGAGCTTTAAGGAACAAGATCCAGAGAAAGTCGCTGAGTTTCTTGATATTTTGGATAACCTAAAAGATTTACCAGTCCTATCTATTGACGAAACGGGAATCGACGGCTACCTCTATCGTTCTTATGTGGGGGCTCCTAGAGGGGAGAAAGTCTATGAAAAGATTAGCGGACGGCGTTTTGAGCGGACTAATGAGGTGGAGCAAACACTCAATGGTAGTTTTCTAATCAGATATATTGATTCACAAATTAGAGTTTGATCACTCCATTCAAGTTGTATCAGGGGTGAGGAGTCTACTGTTAGTCTTTCATAGTATCGCGAAAAAGGTCAATATAGAAACTATATTTATAAACTAAAAAGGATAATCTGACAAGAAAAATGCCTTTGTATAAGGGTTTTGTTTTTTCGAATTCAAGCACTTGAAAAATTTTTGGTTTGTCTTGAGAAAAACCATAGAATAATCATGCATAAAAACAGGAATATAAACCAAGAATGAGCTGATTTACACTCATTTTCGTGTCTTTATAAAAAACTCATCTTATAATATATATAAAATAGCAAAATGCTTTTTTTTTTTAGGTAAAAATACTTTCAAACCTCTTGCTATTTAGCGATTATTTTTCTATAATATAGAATGGTATTTTATATATATCTATAAATGAAAATAATGTTTGAAAGGGAATTTCAAAATGTTTTTTAGACGACAAGAAGGTGAATATAGAGAGACGGATCGTGTGACCCGTTTCAAGCTGATTAAGTCGGGTAAGCATTGGTTGCGAGCTTCGACTTCTCAGTTTGGTCTCTTTAAAGTCTTGCGAGGTGGTGTAGACACTGCCCAGGTAACAACTGAAGTGATCGAAGAGCAATCGTCAAATACACTGACTGGACTGGATATCCTGAAAGGGATAGCTGCGGCTGGGACGGTACTCGGGGGGGGGGCTTGCGACTACTACGCATGTCTATGCGGAGGAGACTACACAAGCTCTTGAAAAGGAGGTAAATACCGCTGATGCCTTGGCGACTGTAGGGTCTGCAGTTTTAGGAAATAAGAGTGAGTTAGGGAGTGAATCTGTTATTACAAATTCACAATCAGATTCGCAAGAAGTCAGTCTATCTGCATCTGTTAGCGAGAGTATCCACGTTTCGGAAACGGCTAGTAAAAGTCTTAAAGAATCGGAGTCAGCTAAAACTAGTTTGGAGACAAGTCTATCTGCAAGTAAGGCTATCAGCGAATCTGGACTAGGTTCTGGCAATGTGATTGCTTCTATCTTGGGGAATGGTCTAGCCTCACAAGCTCCAGTTAATGGAAGTGTGGCTAGTAAGACAAGTCTGTCAAATGTAGCAGAAGAGTCGGCTACTGGTTTGAAAGAAGCTGATGAAACTGCGCAAACGAGTCAAGCTAGTCAAGCAAGCCAAGTAAGTACATCTGCTACTGAAAATGCGTCCGAATTATCACGTGTCATTGAGAATAGTCTGAACTCTTTAGCAACTATTGATGCGAAATTAAGTAGTTTGACAGTTGGTTCTACGGCTCTTATAGACACAACTATAACAGCTGCTGTGGCGACTACGGTAACTGCCGAGAATGACAAGAAAGCTCAAGAAGACCGCAAACGTCTGTCTAAAATCTCAGCCACTATGGGTGAGTACCTCGCTAAGTCTGTTGGCTTGCCAAATACGGAAGCGGCGGTTGCAAAGGTTAATGCTGCCGTGACAGCTATCGAGGGAGCACTAAAAACTCCAAATGCTGACCTAACAGACGTCATCAAACAAGCGACAATTGCACGAAACTCCATCATCAATGCAGTGCAACGAGCTAATAACGGACAACGTAGTAGCTTAAACGGTAAAGCAATGGAGAGAGGGGCTAATTTTAGGGTTGCACCAGGTGGGGCAGCTGAAAATGACCCTGATAGGGCGACCTACGGTTTCGGAACAGCGACAGTTGGTTATGTCGTAACGAAACCTGATGCAACAAATGCTGCTAGCCCCGCAAATCAAAATGCAAAATATGGTTATAGAGAAGGAACTTACCTCTATGCGACAGAGGGTCGTCAAGGGAATGAAAGAGAGCCGAGTAAAGCTAATATTGCCACACGTGTTGAGGTTAAAAATATTGCCCCACAGGTCCATATGAAGGCTGAACGACATGGAAGGATAACCAATTGGACTGTTCTCTTTAATGATGGTGGGGAACCGCATGACAACCCTTATTTCTACTTTACGGTTCCAAAGGGACATCGCATCACCCATATGAAGGTGGAACAAAAAGATGGTGGGAATAAACCATGGAACACTTTGGGAGAAACAAATAGCGATGAAGCTTTCCGTAACAATTCCAAAAGTGGGGATTTGTTAGCTGCAATCGGGAATGCTAATAATAACCAAGGTGGAGCCTACTATGAAAACGTTGCGGGTGTCGGCCCAAGTGGGGTTGGTAGAGGAACGCTAACGAGCTTGCGCGACTTCGCCTTTAATAACCCAGATGCTTATTATCAAACCGATAAAATCACTGACAAAGTGAAAAAAGAAGGGGACTTTGCTTTCAATAGTATTGAAGGAGCCACTGCCAATGTCTATGCCCTCCACCCTAAAGGAAGTGCCCGTTACGAAGGGTATAGAATTACCTATACGACAGAAAGTGCAGAAGACACCAACGATTATTATATGGCTGGATTCCGTTCCTTGGAAAATTCACGTCATAGAAACTACCTCCAAATGGTCGGCTCTCAAGATCGTTATAGGGCTGAATTTAAAGGAGGGAAACAATCATCTTTCCTTAAGTTTAGTGGTGTAGAAGATCTATCAAAAGTTAACCAACTTATCGATTTGTATGATGTCGTTACAGGAAAAAAATTAGACGAATTTCCTCCTGATTTTGCTAGTAAAGTTAAATATAAGATTGATGGTGCTGATACGGACGCTACTTACCTTGGTATTACCAATCTTCGAAGTTCATTTCGTCCTCAAGATAAATTAGCCAAAGGAACTCATAAGCTTACTATTACCTTCCCTAACAAGGGGGGGACGACCCAAACCTATGATATTCCTTTCCGTGTTGTCAGTCAATCGGAAGTTTATCAACCAACAATCAATACAAATGCGCTAAATAATCCCATTACAAAAGGTCAATCTGTTCCTAGTGCGGCGTCTATGATAGCAGGATTTACCAATTCTTCTAGCACAATTCCTCATTTCGGTATGCCTAGCGATATGGATAGCTATAAACAACAAATGAATGGGAATACATATAGTGGAGAGGTCATCCCACCAACGACGGTTAGAGGGACAGCGACTAGTGCCTCAAACCTAAACGTTGCCAATGTTCGATGGCTTGGTGGTGGTGATACCTTTGGTTCAGGTGTAGGGGAAAATATGGCTGTTAAAGCAACAGTCAATGGTAAGACCGTTTACCTCCCTCTACCAAGTGATATGCCTGCAAGCAAGCTGGGTCAAGACTTGACTCCTGATGAAGTAACTAAAGTTTTGGAGCACAATGGACTCACTACCAGCACAGCCACTATTGCGTCAAGAAAAGTTGGTTTGAGTAAAACACTCGTAGTCACTTACAAGGACAACGAAAATGGAGATTCACAGGATACTTCCGAAGTCTTCTTTGAAAATATCGCAAAAGCTACCACTCCAACAGCTCCTGCTATTCAAGCACCTACCGATGGTAGTGTGACGGTTACTCCTCAGGGAGAAAGCGATAGCGTGACCATCACCTACACTCCTACAACTGGCAATACCAATACAACTACAACCATCAGTGTCAAGAAGAGTGGAACCAAATGGGATAATCCAGAGCCTCTTCCTTCTGGAGTGACTTTAAATAAGGATACTGGTGCGGTTACTATATCAGAGCCGACAGTCAGAGACGAAAGCCGAGTCACTGCAACTGCTTATAACTTTAACTCAGAGGGAGCGACCTCTACTGAGACGGCAAAAATGCCCTATAAAACGAAATCAGACCGCTTTTATGCTGTTGAAGGGGAAAATGCTAGCCGACTAACTGCAAGTGATTTTATCACCAATAGTAGTGGGGCAGCAGTTCCGTCAACTGTCACTGTCACTTGGAAAACGAGACCAGATTTCAGCAGTAACGGTGAAAAGACAGCTGTCCTAACGGTCACTAGCTCGGGAATTACTAAGGATTTTAACTATCCTTATACGGTTTATAAGAAAGTGGAGGCTAAAAATCCGATAGGCGGTAAAGGTCAATTTTACGCTTTCAAAGCCGATGATGGAAAAGACACAGTTACCGGTGGAAGTTACGCGAATAACATTGGTGGAAACACAGACCTATACACTAATATTAAAGAACTCCCTGAAAATACCAAGTGGTCTTATAGGTATAAACTAAATAACCAAGGAACAGCGACCACTACTGCTGTTGGAACGCCATCATTTAGTAGTGTATGGCATACAACTGGTACGGACGCTAAGACGCATCATACCACCTATACTCTAACAGCAACCTATCCAAATGGTCGCTTTGGGACTGTATCGTCTACTAATCCAGCCTTGACTAGTGAGACAAGTTTTGACTACACAGTAGTGGATCCTGTTGAAAAGCAAACTTATGAAACAACAGTTGGGGATACAGCTCCGTTAAATGATATTATTACTAGTCCGGGTAATGCTCTTAAAAATTCGAATGCCAGTGTGACTATTCCGACTGGGACAACTTATGCTTGGCAATCTACACCAGATGCTTCAGCAGCAGGTATTTATAAGAAAGAAGTTAGTGTAACATTACCACAAGGTTCAGCAGGTTCAACAAATAGCAGAAATGTTCCTGTAACGATTAAGGTAAAACCACAGGCTCCACAAATTGCTGATAATCAGTTGACAAATACTGGTGGACTACCAAATCGTGGTATTACAGTCACTAATGTGACACCAGGTGCAACAGTAACCTTGACGCTTGGAAGTGGAAGTAAAACTGTAATGAAGACAGTACCAGCTAATGCGACAAGTCTAACAATTGGAGCGAGTGACTTAGCAGATAGTAATGGTTTACTTCCAGTAGGAGAAGTAACGGTTAAACAAAGTAAGGCATTTACTAATCCGACAACAAACCAACCAGAAACACTTGAATCAGCAACGACGACTAAAACAATTACCAAGGAAAACGTTAAACCGGTAGCGACTACAGTTGTAGAAGTTTACAATAAAGCGACTAAGACGTGGGAAGCTGCTCCTAAGACGACTTCAGGTGATACATCAGTCTATACGTTTTATGCTGGTGACCAGATGAGATTTACAACATCGATCACTGACAATAGTAACTATATAAAGCAAACAGATATAAAAATAGGTGGCTCTGACGGAAAGAGTGTTCCGAGTAGAAATGCTTTCGATGATAGTTTTGGAAACGCAACTGTAACCAATATTTCTTCTGTTACACCTGCCTCATCTACGACTCCAGCTAAACTAGTTGCACAGGGAACAATTAAGGAAGAACTTCAATACAGTACCGGAAATACTTCGACTCGTTCTATTACAGCTACAGATATTTCAGACAATGAGTCTGTGGGAAATACATTTAAGATTGTACAAGGTGATTTGAGCGTTAAAAATGCTAATTTGAATCCAGATAAGAAGATTAAAGTAACAAATCTGACAGCTTTAACAGAGGATGAAAAGACAAGCATAAAAGAAGCTATTAAGAATGCCCATGATACGGATGAAGTCAAAGAAAAAGAACGTATCAAGGATGTTACCTTTGAAGGATCTAATGCCAAGATTACCTATAAGGATGGTCGCTCTCGTACCAAACCAATCTCAGAATTGGCGAGAGAAGTGAATACGCCGTCTATTGAAAATCTAGCTGGGCGTGGTGGCTTACCAAATCAAACGATCACGGTAAATAATGTTCTTCCAGGTGCAACTGTAACCTTAACAGTTGCAGGTCAAACAATTAAGCCTAAAACAGCAGAAGGTAATGCTACCAGCGTAACCTTTACTGCAGCAGATTTGGGAACGGCTTACGCCGCAAACAATGGTCTGCTTCCTTCGGGTAGTGTGACTGCGACACAAAGTGTGCCTGCAGGGGCAAACACAACTGAAGTTTTAACCTCAGACCAAGGTACTGGGACGATTACTAATGAAACTGAAAGACCAAATGTAGACGTCGTTCTGCAAGTCAAGGATGGGGATAATTGGGTTGATCAAACTAGGAAAGCTGTTCGTAACAGTGCTAATGACGAAGAAAGACGTTCCGGTTCGGGATATGAACTCTTTGCTGGTGATGAATACCGCTTTGTTATCAAAACTAAAGATAACAGTGGCAAGGTTCGCACTGTAGAAGTATGGGACGGTGGTCGCTATAAACAAAGTAATATGACAGGTTCTGCTTATAATAGAGGTGGAACGATTAGCCATATTACGACTCCTACGACTGCTACGACTGAGACTCCAGCTACGCTGACAATTCAAGGTACATACAACGAAAATCAACAGTATGCAGCCAGCAATCTTTGGACACGTCAGATTCGTACAGAAGATCTTTCTGGAAATACAAATAATGACACTACATTTCAGATTGTTCAAGGGAAATTAAGTGATAAATTCCGAGGGCTACAACCAGAAGATGCGGTTCCAGTTGCCGATCCAAACTCCTTGACAGATCCAGATCGTGATAAGATTCTTGAAGCTGTTAAGAGAGCTAATCCTCAAGATACGAATCGTATCAGTAATTATACTATTGATAATAATGGTAGAGTAACCATTACTTATAAAGATGGTACGAGCAATCCTGTCGATCCAAAAGTGAAACCGCAGGCGCCTACAATCAATCCTGCAAATCAAGCAGTTTATGGAGATAGGTTAACTTCGACAGATCGTGTTATCACAGGTACGAATGCACCGGGTGCAACGGTAGAGGTAACGCTTCAAGATGGTACGAAAAAGGCTGCAACTGTAAATGGTACAACATGGACTTTAAATCTTGGTTCAAATGAAGTATTGACTCAGTCTGAACATCAAAATCTTCAACGTGGTGACAGTAAAGCCAAAGGGATTGAGGTGACTCAAACTGTTAATGGACTTAAAAGTGATATTGCAAGTAAAGCAGTCACTCTTGGAGATTATACAATCCAGCCATCAAGGGTTGCTAAAACACCAAAAACAGGTGATAAAAGCAATAGTGTTGCTTCGGCAAAAGATGTGGTTGTTCAAATTCCACATGATGCTGGTTTAGCTTATGTTCGCTTAAATGGGAATCAAGATCTTGCTCTTCAAAAACAACCAAATGGAACATGGAATGTAGCAGGAGTTTTCGCAGGGAAGGTTACGGCTGTTGAGACAGCGGTAGCTGGAGACCCAACTAAGAAAGAATTGACTATTAGCGTCAATGACCCAACTAATCCACCGTATCGTATTCAGAAAGGTACGGATAAGGTTCAGTTGTTGGTTAAATATGCAGATGGAGGACAAGAGCCACCAGCAGCTAAGGATTGGGTGAAAGCAGATGCTATCAATGAAAAACCTGCTATTACTGCAAATACAGGTTCAGAAAACAAGGTGTATGTTGCAGGTACGCCTGTAACTCAGGACGATTTAAAGAATCTTGTTACGGTTAGTGACCAAGAAGACTTGAATACAACAGTTCCAGGTGCGACAGTTGGTAGAAAAGCAAATGAAAATCTTACAGTAGAAGTTGTCAAAAAAGGAACCACTGCTAAAATTACAGGTAACTTAACCGATCCTGGTGTTTATACTGTTACTTATAAGACCAGTGATGCCGCAGGGGATGTAGCTGAAGATAAGACTTTTGATATTGTCATTAAACCGCAGGCGCCACAAATCGCAGATGATCAATTGACTGAAAAAGGTGGTTTGCCAAATCGTAGTATTGAGGTAACTAATGTTACACCAGGTGCGACAGTAACCTTGACAATCGGCACTCAGACCTTTACTAAGACAGCTGGTCCTAACGATACAAGCTTGACCTTCGAGCCAAGAGACCTTGCAGCAGGTTACAATGCTAATAACGGCTTGCTTCCAACGGGTAGAGTAACGATTAAACAAGCTCTTCCAAATCCAACGTCGAGCCAAACTAACCCGTTAGAATCAGAAACAACGACTAAAACAATTACTAAAGAAAATGAATTGCCAAATGTTACGGTTAAGGTAGAAGTTTATAATCCTAAGACTAATACATGGGTAGAAGCACCTAAGTATTCAGATGGTAAGAGCAAAATCTATGCTGGTGATAAATTCCGTGTGATGGTAGTAACTACTGACAATAGCGGTAAGGTTAGAAATATTGAAGCTTGGAATGATAACAATGGTAATGGAAATCCAACAACGACTTCCCTTATAGGGCCAGATGTTCATAGTGGTGGTAGTGCCGTACCAGGTGGTACTGGTGGAAACTTCCCTGCAAGTGATGATCATCCTCAAAATAGACAAGTCATTACGGATGCTGTTTATAATTCAAATAAACAATATAGACCGGACGGGGATGGTAGTAAGGCGACTGATAATGAATGGACACGTTATGTTCGTGTGAAAGATTTCTCTGAGAATGAAACACGAGTGCCTTATGGCATCCGTCAAGCTCCATTGAGTGAAAAGTATGATCCAGCCACACCTGATACGATTCAGGTAACAAACAAAACGAATCCTTCTGAAAAGGATCAAGAAAAGATTCGTGAAGCAGTGAGAACCAAGAATGCAGGTCTGCCAATTGATAGAATTGACGTTGCAGCGGATGGTTCAGTGACTGTTGTGTATACGGATGGTACGAAAGAGTCTCTAAAAGTTGCGTTATCGAATGAGGAGTATAGTACATCTCTATCGACAAGTATTGTAACATCAACATCAATTTCAACAAGTGTTATAACGTCCAGATCAACATCTGAAAGTGTGGTAACATCACGATCTACCTCTGAGAGTGTTGTAGCATCCAGATCAACATCTGAAAGTGCTAGCACATCGTTCTCGGCTTCGGCAAGTTCATCCCAATCATTGTCAGAATCCCAATCGGCGTCTGAGTCGATGTCGGCTTCAGAATCAGCAAGTCAATCAGCGTCTGAGTCAACTAGCTCGAGCCAATCTGCCTCAGAATCAGCCTCAACCAGCGCGAGCCAGTCAGCGTCAGAGTCCGCATCGACAAGCGCTTCAACGAGCGCGAGCCAGTCAGCGTCTGAATCAGCATCGACAAGTGCCTCAACGAGCGCAAGTCAATCAGCTTCTGAGTCAGCATCGACAAGTGCCTCAACGAGCGCAAGTCAATCGGCGTCAGAGTCCGCATCGACAAGTGCTTCAACGAGCGCAAGTCAATCAGCTTCTGAATCAGCCTCTGAATCGGCCTCAACAAGTGCTTCAACGAGTGCGAGCCAGTCAGCGTCTGAATCAGCATCGACAAGTGCTTCAACAAGTGCGAGCCAGTCAGCGTCTGAGTCAGCATCGACAAGTGCCTCAACAAGTGCAAGTCAATCAGCTTCAGAATCAGCATCGACAAGTGCCTCAACGAGCGCAAGTCAGTCAGCTTCTGAATCAGCTTCAACAAGTGCGAGTCAATCAGCGTCTGAATCAGCATCAACAAGCGCAAGTCAATCAGCATCAGAATCAGCATCGACAAGTGCTTCAACAAGCGCGAGTCAATCAGCTTCAGAATCTGCATCAACAAGTGCTTCAACGAGCGCGAGTCAATCAGCGTCTGAGTCAGCATCGACAAGTGCTTCAACAAGCGCAAGTCAATCAGCTTCTGAGTCAGCCTCAACAAGTGCTTCAACGAGCGCGAGCCAGTCAGCTTCTGAATCGGCATCGACAAGTGCTTCAACAAGCGCAAGTCAATCAGCGTCAGAGTCAGCCTCAACAAGTGCTTCAACGAGCGCAAGTCAGTCAGCATCAGAGTCTGCTTCAACAAGTGCAAGTCAATCAGCTTCAGAATCAGCATCGACAAGTGCCTCAACAAGCGCAAGTCAATCAGCTTCTGAGTCAGCCTCAACAAGTGCTTCAACGAGCGCAAGTCAATCGGCATCAGAATCAGCATCGACAAGTGCCTCAACGAGCGCGAGCCAGTCAGCTTCTGAGTCAGCATCGACAAGTGCTTCAACGAGCGCAAGTCAATCGGCATCAGAATCAGCATCGACAAGTGCCTCAACAAGCGCAAGTCAATCGGCATCAGAATCAGCATCGACAAGTGCTTCAACAAGCGCAAGTCAATCAGCTTCTGAGTCAGCATCGACAAGTGCCTCAACGAGCGCGAGCCAGTCAGCTTCTGAGTCAGCCTCAACAAGTGCTTCAACGAGCGCAAGTCAATCAGCTTCTGAGTCAGCCTCAACAAGTGCGAGTCAATCAGCGTCTGAATCAGCATCGACAAGTGCTTCAACAAGCGCGAGTCAATCAGCGTCTGAATCGGCATCAACAAGTGCCTCAACAAGCGCAAGTCAATCGGCTTCAGAATCTGCATCAACAAGTGCTTCAACGAGCGCAAGTCAATCAGCGTCTGAGTCAGCCTCAACAAGTGCTTCAACAAGCGCAAGTCAATCGGCATCTGAGTCAGCATCGACAAGTGCCTCAACAAGCGCAAGTCAATCAGCTTCAGAATCAGCATCGACAAGTGCAAGTCAATCAGCGTCTGAATCAGCATCGACAAGTGCTTCAACAAGCGCAAGTCAATCAGCTTCTGAATCAGCATCAACAAGTGCCTCAACGAGCGCAAGTCAATCAGCGTCTGAGTCCGCTTCAACAAGTGCCTCAACGAGCGCAAGTCAATCAGCTTCTGAGTCAGCATCAACAAGTGCTTCAACAAGTGCAAGTCAGTCAGCTTCTGAATCTGCATCGATAAGTGCCTCAACGAGCGCAAGTCAATCTGCATCAGAGTCCGCATCAACAAGTGCTTCAACAAGCGCAAGTCAATCGGCCTCAGAATCAGCCTCAACAAGTGCTTCAACGAGTGCAAGTCAGTCAGCGTCAGAGTCAGCTTCAACAAGCGCGAGCCAGTCAGCGTCTGAGTCAGCATCGACAAGTGCCTCAACGAGCGCAAGTCAATCAGCATCTGAATCAGCATCGACAAGTGCCTCAACGAGCGCAAGTCAATCAGCATCTGAATCAGCATCGACAAGTGCCTCAACGAGCGCAAGTCAATCGGCATCAGAGTCAGCATCGACAAGTGCCTCAACAAGTGCAAGTCAATCTGCATCAGAGTCAGCATCGACAAGTGCTTCAACAAGTGCAAGTCAATCAGCGTCAGAGTCAGCATCGACAAGTGCATCGACAAGCGCAAGTCAATCAGCGTCAGAGTCTGCTTCAACAAGCGCAAGTCAATCAGCCTCTGAATCAGCATCGACAAGTGCCTCAACGAGCGCGAGCCAGTCAGCTTCTGAGTCAGCATCGACAAGTGCAAGTCAATCAGCGTCAGAGTCAGCATCGACAAGTGCCTCAACGAGTGCAAGTCAATCAGCGTCAGAGTCAGCATCGACAAGTGCCTCAACGAGCGCAAGTCAATCAGCGTCAGAGTCAGCATCGACAAGTGCCTCAACGAGCGCAAGTCAATCGGCTTCTGAATCCGCATCGACAAGTGCCTCAACGAGCGCAAGTCAATCGGCGTCTGAATCAGCTTCAACAAGTGCAAGTCAATCAGCTTCTGAATCGGCATCGACAAGTGCCTCAACGAGTGCAAGTCAATCGGCCTCAGAGTCCGCATCGACAAGTGCATCAACAAGTGCAAGTCAATCAGCTTCTGAATCGGCCTCAACAAGTGCCTCAACGAGCGCAAGTCAATCGGCATCAGAATCAGCTTCAACAAGCGCAAGTCAATCAGCTTCTGAATCAGCATCGACAAGTGCATCAACAAGTGCAAGTCAATCAGCGTCAGAGTCAGCATCGACAAGTGCATCAACGAGCGCAAGTCAATCGGCCTCAGAGTCCGCATCGACAAGTGCCTCAACGAGCGCAAGTCAATCAGCGTCTGAGTCAGCTTCAACAAGCGCGAGCCAGTCGGCCTCAGAGTCCGCATCGACAAGTGCTTCAACAAGCGCAAGTCAATCAGCGTCTGAGTCAGCATCGACAAGTGCATCAACAAGTGCAAGTCAATCAGCGTCTGAATCAGCATCGACAAGTGCTTCAACGAGCGCAAGTCAATCAGCTTCTGAATCAGCATCGACAAGTGCATCAACAAGTGCAAGTCAATCAGCGTCTGAGTCAGCATCGACAAGTGCATCAACGAGCGCAAGTCAATCGGCCTCAGAGTCAGCTTCAACAAGCGCGAGCCAGTCGGCCTCAGAGTCAGCATCGACAAGTGCTTCAACAAGCGCGAGCCAGTCAGCATCTGAATCAGCATCGACAAGTGCTTCAACGAGCGCAAGTCAATCAGCGTCAGAATCAGCATCGACAAGTGCCTCAACGAGCGCAAGTCAATCAGCGTCTGAATCAGCATCAACAAGTGCTTCAACAAGCGCAAGTCAATCAGCGTCAGAATCAGCATCGACAAGTGCTTCAACGAGCGCAAGCCAGTCAGCTTCTGAGTCAGCATCGACAAGTGCTTCAACGAGCGCAAGTCAATCGGCATCAGAGTCCGCATCAACAAGTGCTTCAACCAGCGCAAGTCAATCGGCATCAGAGTCCGCATCGACAAGTGCCTCAACGAGCGCAAGTCAATCAGCTTCTGAATCGGCATCGACAAGTGCCTCAACAAGCGCAAGTCAATCGGCATCAGAATCGGCATCGACAAGTGCTTCAACAAGTGCGAGCCAGTCAGCGTCTGAATCAGCCTCAACAAGTGCTTCAACGAGTGCAAGTCAGTCAGCTTCTGAGTCAGCTTCAACAAGCGCGAGCCAGTCGGCATCAGAGTCCGCATCGACAAGTGCTTCAACCAGCGCAAGTCAATCAGTTTCTGAATCGGCATCAACAAGTGCCTCAACAAGTGCAAGTCAATCAGCGTCAGAGTCAGCATCGACAAGTGCCTCAACGAGCGCAAGTCAATCGGCGTCAGAGTCCGCATCGACAAGTGCTTCAACGAGCGCAAGTCAATCAGCTTCTGAATCAGCCTCTGAATCGGCCTCAACAAGTGCTTCAACGAGTGCGAGCCAGTCAGCGTCTGAATCAGCATCGACAAGTGCTTCAACAAGCGCAAGTCAATCTGCATCAGAGTCCGTATCGACAAGTGCCTCAACGAGCGCAAGTCAGTCAGCATCAGAATCGGCATCGACAAGTGCCTCAACGAGCGCAAGTCAATCGGCATCAGAGTCCGCATCGACAAGTGCCTCAACGAGCGCAAGTCAATCGGCATCAGAGTCCGCATCAACAAGTGCTTCAACCAGCGCAAGTCAATCGGCATCAGAGTCAGCATCGACAAGTGCCTCAACGAGCGCAAGTCAATCAGCTTCTGAATCGGCATCGACAAGTGCTTCAACCAGCGCGAGCCAGTCAGCGTCTGAGTCGGCCTCAACAAGTGCTTCAACGAGCGCAAGTCAATCAGCTTCTGAATCGGCATCGACAAGTGCCTCAACGAGCGCAAGTCAATCGGCATCAGAGTCAGCATCGACAAGTGCCTCAACGAGCGCAAGTCAATCGGCGTCTGAATCCGCATCGACAAGTGCATCAACAAGTGCGAGTCAATCAGCGTCAGAGTCCGCATCGACAAGTGCATCAACAAGTGCAAGTCAGTCAGCGTCTGAATCCGCATCGACAAGTGCATCAACAAGTGCAAGTCAATCAGCGTCAGAATCCGCATCGACAAGTGCCTCAACGAGCGCAAGTCAGTCAGCATCAGAGTCAGCATCGACAAGTGCTTCAACGAGCGCAAGTCAGTCAGCCTCTGAGTCTGCTTCAACGAGTGCAAGTCAATCAGCATCAGAATCGGCATCGACAAGTGCCTCAACAAGTGCGAGCCAGTCAGCTTCTGAATCGGCATCGACAAGTGCCTCAACAAGTGCAAGTCAATCAGCGTCAGAGTCAGCTTCAACAAGTGCTTCAACAAGCGCAAGTCAGTCAGCATCAGAGTCAGCTTCAATAAGTGCCTCAACGAGCGCAAGTCAATCAGCGTCTGAATCTGCATCAACAAGTGCGAGCCAGTCAGCGTCTGAGTCAGCATCGACAAGTGCTTCAACAAGTGCAAGTCAGTCCGCATCGACAAGTGCTTCAACAAGCGCAAGTCAATCGGCATCAGAGTCAGCATCGACAAGTGCCTCAACAAGTGCAAGTCAATCAGCGTCAGAGTCAGCTTCAACAAGTGCTTCAACAAGCGCAAGTCAGTCAGCATCAGAGTCAGCTTCAACAAGTGCCTCAACGAGCGCAAGTCAATCGGCTTCTGAATCAGCATCGACAAGTGCTTCAACAAGTGCAAGTCAATCAGCATCTGAGTCCGCATCGACAAGTGCCTCAACGAGCGCAAGTCAATCGGCATCAGAGTCAGCTTCAACAAGCGCGAGCCAGTCAGCGTCAGAGTCAGCATCAACAAGTGCTTCAACGAGCGCAAGTCAGTCAGCTTCTGAGTCAGCATCAACAAGTGCTTCAACAAGTGCGAGCCAGTCAGCTTCTGAATCTGCATCGATAAGTGCCTCAACGAGCGCAAGTCAATCTGCATCAGAGTCCGCATCAACAAGTGCTTCAACAAGCGCAAGTCAATCGGCCTCAGAATCAGCCTCAACAAGTGCTTCAACGAGTGCAAGTCAATCGGCATCAGAATCAGCATCGACAAGTGCTTCAACCAGCGCGAGCCAGTCAGCATCTGAGTCTGCATCAACAAGTGCAAGTCAATCAGCTTCTGAATCGGCGTCAACAAGTGCTTCAACGAGTGCAAGTCAATCAGCTTCTGAATCAGCATCGACAAGTGCCTCAACGAGCGCAAGTCAATCAGCTTCTGAATCAGCTTCAACGAGCGCAAGCCAGTCAGCCTCTGAATCAGCATCGACAAGTGCGAGCCAATCAGCGTCAGAATCCGCATCGACAAGTGCCTCAACGAGCGCAAGTCAATCAGCGTCTGAATCAGCATCGACAAGTGCTTCAACAAGCGCGAGCCAGTCAGCTTCTGAATCAGCATCAACAAGTGCTTCAACAAGTGCAAGTCAATCGGCATCAGAATCGGCATCGACAAGTGCCTCAACGAGCGCAAGTCAATCAGCTTCTGAATCGGCATCGACAAGTGCCTCAACGAGCGCAAGTCAATCGGCATCAGAGTCAGCATCGACAAGTGCTTCAACAAGCGCGAGCCAGTCAGCTTCTGAATCTGCATCAACAAGTGCTTCAACGAGCGCGAGTCAGTCAGCGTCTGAGTCAGCATCGACAAGTGCCTCAACAAGTGCAAGTCAATCGGCATCAGAATCGGCATCGACAAGTGCCTCAACGAGCGCAAGTCAATCAGCATCAGAGTCTGCTTCGACGAGCGCAAGTCAATCAGCGTCTGAGTCCGCATCGACAAGTGCTTCAACGAGCGCAAGTCAATCGGCATCAGAGTCAGCATCAACAAGTGCAAGTCAATCAGCGTCTGAATCGGCCTCAACAAGTGCTTCAACGAGTGCAAGTCAGTCAGCATCAGAGTCTGCTTCAACGAGCGCAAGCCAGTCAGCCTCTGAATCAGCATCGACAAGTGCGAGCCAGTCAGCTTCTGAATCGGCATCGACAAGTGCCTCAACGAGCGCAAGTCAATCAGCATCTGAGTCTGCCTCAACAAGTGCCTCAACGAGCGCGAGCCAGTCAGCTTCTGAGTCTGCCTCAACAAGTGCTTCAACGAGCGCGAGTCAGTCAGCGTCTGAATCCGCATCGACAAGTGCTTCAACAAGTGCAAGTCAGTCAGCATCAGAGTCTGCTTCAACGAGCGCAAGCCAGTCAGCTTCTGAGTCCGCATCGACAAGTGCTTCAACGAGCGCAAGTCAATCAGCCTCAGAATCAACCTCAACAAGTGCTTCAACAAGTGCAAGTCAATCGGCATCAGAATCGGCATCGACAAGTGCTTCAACGAGCGCAAGTCAGTCAGCTTCTGAGTCAGCTTCAACGAGCGCAAGTCAGTCAGCATCTGAATCGGCATCGACAAGTGCTTCAACGAGCGCAAGTCAGTCAGCTTCTGAATCCGCATCGACAAGTGCCTCAACGAGCGCAAGTCAATCAGCTTCTGAATCGGCATCGACAAGTGCTTCAACGAGCGCAAGTCAGTCAGCTTCTGAATCCGCATCGACAAGTGCCTCAACGAGCGCAAGTCAATCAGCGTCAGAGTCAGCATCAACAAGTGCTTCAACAAGTGCAAGTCAATCGGCATCAGAGTCAGCATCGACAAGTGCTTCAACGAGCGCAAGTCAATCAGCTTCTGAATCAGCGTCAACGAGCGCAAGTCAATCAGCGTCTGAATCGGCATCGACAAGTGCCTCAACGAGCGCGAGCCAGTCAGCTTCTGAATCGGCATCGACAAGTGCTTCAACGAGCGCAAGTCAATCAGCGTCTGAATCGGCATCGACAAGTGCCTCAACGAGCGCGAGCCAGTCAGCGTCAGAATCCGCATCGACAAGTGCTTCAACGAGCGCAAGTCAGTCAGCTTCTGAATCAGCGTCAACGAGCGCGAGCCAGTCAGCATCAGAGTCCGCATCGACAAGTGCTTCAACGAGCGCGAGCCAGTCAGCGTCAGAATCCGCATCGACAAGTGCTTCAACAAGTGCAAGTCAATCAGCGTCTGAATCAGCATCAACAAGTGCTTCAACGAGCGCAAGTCAATCAGCGTCTGAGTCCGCTTCAACGAGCGCAAGTACGTCAACCTCAACAAGCACAAGTACATCAGCAAGTGTATCGACTTCAATCAGCGCAAGCAATTCTGTTGTTACAAGTAAGGGAATGCCGGAAATTGTTAAACCACTCCCTAGCCTAGATATTGATAGTATTATTAAATCGGATTCTATCAGTATGTCAGTTAGCACATCGGCTTCAACAAGCGCAAGTATATTAGCAAGTACGTCTACTTCAACCAGCACGAGTGTTTCAGCATCAATAAGTGCTAGCGCGTATGCTTCTACAAGTACAGGTGCTTCAGATACAATGAGCACAAGTGGGTCAGTAAGTACATCTCTGTCAACAAGTACAAGTTCCTCAGACACAATGAGTACAAGTACCTCAGTAAGTACATCGGCGTCAACAAGTACAAGTGGATCAACTAATTCTCGACCACAAGAGACAAGAACCAAAGCGAGCCAAGACTTACCAAATACAGGAGAGAAACAGTCTGTGAAATCAGGACTTCTTGGATTGATACTTGGTTTAACAGGTTTAGGATTGGTTGCCAAACGTCGTAAAAGAGATGACGAAGACTAACATTGACTTTCATAGTTAAAAGAGCTTTCCCAGACTAAATAGAAAAGATACTGGGCAAAAGTCTTTATACTCAATGAAAATCAAAGAGCAAACTAGGAAACTAGCCGTAGGCTGTACTTGAGTACGGCAAGGCGACGTTGACGCGGTTTGAAGAGATTTTCGAAGAGTATTAAAATCAGAAAAACGCATATTATCAGGTATTGAAACCCCTCGATAATATGCGTTTTATGATGAGAAAATGTCCTAAATCTTTTCCTCGGATTGTGCTTTTCCCCAACCCCTAATTGGTTGGAAAATATAGGATAATTATGACTGTATCATTTGGAAAATAGCTCTTTTTTTGGTATGATACATATAGTATAGAATATGTTTGAAGTAACTTTTTTTATTTTTTGTATTTTGAATAAAATAAAATCTATAAGGGGGAATTATGTATAAAAAAGTAATTGTTCTTGCGGCAAATCAAGCTTATGTGAGTTATTTAGAAACAACAATTAAATCGATATGTAGCCATATGAAGCAGATTAAGTTTTATATCCTAAATGAAGATATTCCAACTGATTGGTTTCAGTTAGTAGAGAATCATCTTGAAAAAATAGATTCAGAGATTGTAAATGTTAGATGTTCTTCAGCTATGTTTCAGGATTATAAACTTCCAACAGCGCATTTAAACCATGCTGCTTATTTTCGTTATTTAATTCCCCATCATGTAGTAGAAGATAAGGTTTTGTACTTGGATAGTGATATGATTGTAACACAGGATTTATCAGAACTATTTGAACTGGATATGCAAGGTTATCCTGTTGCTGCAGTTGAGGATTTACCGACAGCATCGGATAAGTTTAATTCTGGATTATTATTGATAGATAATAAAAAATGGAGAGAGGAAGATGTTGTGAAACAGTTATTTGATTTGACTGCTCAACATCATCATGAGGTTTATGGAGATCAAGGAATCTTGAATCTCGCTTTTCAGGATAATTGGTATCGTCTTCCTCTAACCTATAATCTTCAAGTGGGGTCAGATAGTCAGCAATTTACACTAGGGGATATGGCTTGGTATGATCTTTTTAAAGGAAAACCAGCAGTCATTCACTATACTACAGGTTTGAAGCCGTGGCATCAACATCATTTTAATCGATTCAGAGAAGAATGGTGGTTTTATTATGGATTGTCATGGGAGGATGTTCTTCTTAGAAAATATCCTGTAAAAGAAGGATGGAGCGCTCTTGTTTCAAAACCACCTTATCAAACAGCTATTTACACGAATACCGTGAATTTGCATGAAGCAGAGAATCTGATTAAAGCTCTTCCACAAGTGAATTTTAATATTTTGGCCCACTGCTATTTTGCACCAGGAATTTTAATGTTAGAAAAGTATAAAAATGTTACTCTGTATCCGTGCTTTGACCCTTTGACGCATGAAAAAGTTTTCAATCAGTTAGATTTTTATTTAGATATTAACTATGAGGGCGAAATTTATAACATTATCCAAAAAGTAGTAGATAAGGGAATTCCTTTCTATTCTTTCCAAGCAACAAATCATGCACAAGAAATATCTCACTATGTTTTTGAAAATCAGGATGTTCAAGGGATGATTCAGCATATTGGAAATTATTTACTGACCTTGGGAGAATAATAGAGAATATTGAGTCAATTTTAAAATATTTTAATATGGATAATTGAGAAGGTGAATGATGTTTTTTGTTGCAACAAAGGCAAATCCAAAAATAAAAAAATTAAAGAATTTATATCGAGAACTAGACCTTCCGTTTGCAATCTTGTATGTAGATTGCTTTGAAGACTTTGATTGTCTTACTGATGGGGAGCTTAGTCCCTTAACTTATTTTGTTAGTGAGAAGAAAAAACAACCTCTTTTTTTGAATCAACTTTCAATCCCAACTTATTGGGAAATTACGACGGATGGCTTTGAGGGTTCAGTTTATGATAGAGGAATCAAAAAGGCTACTATTTATTTCCATCATCCAATAGCAGAACGGTGGATTTCCAAAGTTTGCTGGTACGACGATGCAGGGCATATTACCTATGTGGACTATTATGGAGTGAATGGATGGAAGTTTTGTAGAGAATTGGTAGATGATGAAGGTGTAGTTCATTTACGTACAATCTATAATTCTGATGGAGACGAAGTGATAGTGGAATGGGTACAGCAAAATAAGATATCTTGTGTTACTCCAAAAAATAATCCCCTTATTTATCCAAGTCGTATGACATTTGTGAAACAAATGCTAACAAATTTATTGGAACAAGAAAATATTTGTATCATGGAGGAGGAAATCCTTGATCTTATTTCTTCTAATGAAAAATACGATATTTTTTATTGGGCAAGTAATTTAGAAGAGGCAGATAAGGTAAAGGAAAAAGTCAATCAAGTTATTTTAACAACTCCGAAAGGGATAAAAGATTCTCCGTATCTCCATCTATATGGATGTGCTAGAGAAAGGAAGTTGCAGGATAAGCCTCAAGCGGTTATTATGACAAATTCAGAATGGATAGAGGGCTTGGAGGAACTCTTACTTCAGTTTCCAGAAATTGATTTTCATGTGGGTGCAGTCACAGAGATGGGAAGTAGAATTACAAATCTATCTATCTATTCTAATCTACATATCTATCCCGGAATTAGCTATGATTTTTTCCAAGAATTGTTAGATAAAAGTACATTTTATTTAGATATTCAGTATGATATTGAAATTTTTGAGTCCTCATCCTGTGCAGTGGAAAAAGGTGTGCTACTTTATACTTTTAACCATCTAACTCACCATGAAGAATATAAGAAACTTGAAACTTGTTGTGATACAGTTGATGCTCTTGTTCAACACTTACGTCAAATTTTAAACAGCCCAGAATTGTATGGTCAGCTGGTAGTAAGACAAGCTGAACAATTAGGAGTGGCTAGTGTAGAGGATTATTTCCAATTATTTAATGAATGTGAGAGAGAATGTGACTGTCTATAATTTTAATCTATTGTTAGGGTTTGAACCAAATGGAGTTGATGTTGCTCAAGCTCATCGTCTTAAAATATTTCGTAAGTTAGGAGTAGAGACATATTTTGTGTTTACTCATTGGCCAAGTATTGATCAGTTAAATTATTTTTTATCAAAAGGTTATCGATACAATGAACTTCTTTTTGCTCAACTTCTGTTCACAGATCAGTTGGTAACAGAGCCTGTACTTTCTTCCAATGATATGGAGATGCTTCTGGGATTGGAGGAATCGCAACAAATTGATAGCTCTGACCAAGGTAAAACTTATAAGCTGGATAATGGAGAAATAGTCGTTTTTCGATATAGTAAATATTTTTTAAATAAAGTTCAATATGTGGATTATTTTTCAGAAGGATATTTACTGAAAAGGGAGATTTATTCTACGCGGAAATTGGTAACCGATTATTTTGTATTGAACTATCAAAATAATCAAATTTTAGCTGAACTAGGAAGACGTGTTTATCATAACCAAGACGGGAGTATAGCATTAGAGGAAATTTCTCTGAAAAAGAAACTCTATTATCTATTAAAAGATAGTAAACTAATAACCCATGAAGAACTGATGAAACTTGTTATAAACAAGCTCCACCTAAAAGATAGTGATATTGTGTTGATGGATAGGGCTTCTAATATTGATTTTGCTCGTCCGCTACTGGAACAATCTTCAGGTGCAAAACTAGGATTGGTGTTTCATTCGGAGCATACTTTTGGAGAACATCCCTTTAGCTATGAGTATTACTACCCTGTGAAGTATGCTCATCGTTTGGACTTCATGATTACATCTACTAACTTACAGGCAGAAATTTTGAAGGAGTCTTTTCAAAAAGAAGGGCAGCAAGCTCCCCAAATTTATACTATTCCAGTAGGGAGTTTGAAGTCTTTACAATATCCAGACAAAGTTAGGCAACCACAAAAAATTATGACTGCGTCAAGATTGATTTACTCAAAGCGAGTCGATTTAGCTATTAGAGCAGTTGTTTTAGCACATCAGAAGGGTGCAAATATTGATTTTTCTATCTTTGGTCAAGGTATGGAATATAATGGGTTAAAAGAACTGATTTGTGAATATTCGGCAGAGGATTATATCCATCTAAAAGGATATGCGAGACTAGATGACGAGTATATAAAACATAGTATTTATCTAACAGCTTCTATAACTGAGACTTTTGGTTTGACCCTGATGGAAGCGGTTGGAGCAGGATTGGCTATTGTTGGATTTGATGTGAGATATGGTAATCCGACCTTTATACTAGATGGGGAAAATGGTTATTTAGTCCCTTTTGAAGGTAGAAGTGATCAGGAGTTGGTAGAGGATATGGCTCAGAGATTAGTTGAACTGTCTTCTAAAGATATGGAGGATTTTCATAGAAATTCTTATCAGTTGGCGCGTGATTACCTAGAGGAACGAATCTTAGAACTCTGGAATTGTTTTCTTGGAGAACAATCTTCAAAAATAATTATTAATTAGAGAATTTGACATTTTGTTAAAGAGACAGAGGAGTATGAGAATGGAAATGGAAATGAAAGCAATTGTTTTAGGAGCTGATAATAATTATCGTGATAAGTTGGAAACAACTATTAAATCTATTTGTTACCATAATAGAGATTTGAAATTTTATATTTTTAATGAAGATATTCCAAAAGAGTGGTTTTCTCTGATGGAGAGGAAACTGGAGAAAATAAACTGTGAGATTTTAAATATAAAAATTGATGCAGAAAAAGTAAAGCATTTTTCTACTCCAAATGAACACATCAAATACATGACATATTTTCGCTATTTTATTGCAGAATTTGTTAAGGAAGATAGAGCTTTATATTTAGATTGTGATATGGTTGTTAATGGAGATATAGATTCATTATTTAAAAAAGATTTTGAAGAAAATTATATCATAGCTGTTCAAGATAGTTGGGGGGGGGACACTTTAATGCAGGAATGATGATGGTAAATGTTCATAAGTGGAAAACTGATAATATTTGTCAAAATCTGTTAGAGTTGACTGCAGAAAAACATCAAGAAGTCTATGGTGACCAAGGAGTCTTAAATCTATTATTTGAGCATAAGTGGAAGAAAGTATCTCCTCATTATAATTTTATGGTTGGACTTGATACGGTTGCTTATTTAGTTCAAAAGCCAGAGTGGTTTTTAAATAGTTGGGATGAAAACTATGAACCTGCTATTATTCACTATGAAGGCAAAGATAAACCGTGGAAGAAATCACCAAAAACAAGATATAGAGAATTGTGGTGGTTTTACAATGGTTTGGATTGGGAAACTATCTTATCACAAATGGATAGAAAGCCGACAACATTTAGTGACATTGCAACAGTGAGTTTATTCCATACAGCCATTTTTACAGATACGCAAGAGTTGGAGCATATAGAGTATCTGGTAGAGGCACTTCCAAGTGTTCATTTTCATATACTAGCGTATACTGACTTTGGACCGAGAATAATGGCTCTAGAATCTTTCAAAAATATATCGCTCTATCCTCATCATAGTCCTTACCAAAATCAGGAAATAATGAGTAAGTTAGATTTTTATTTAGATATCAATCATGAGGGAGAAATTGCGAATATTATTCAAACAGTACATAGTATAGATATTCCTATTTATAGTTTTGATAATACAAGTCATGACTTGACGGGGAAAAGTTTTATTTTTGAAAATAATGAGCCTGAAAAAATGGTGCAATATATAAAAAAATGTTTTACTATTAACTAGTTTGATATTATTAAAATAGGAGAAAAACAACCTCTTCGTATAATATTGAAGTTTTAAAAGAAAATTTTCTTAAAATATAAATTGTTAGTTAATAGCGTAGGTTGTTGGAAATTGATTAAGTTAGGAGACTAAAAAGTCATGAAAAAAATAATTGCTTTTGGTGCAGATAGTGGATATCAGGATAAGGTCGAGACTGCTATCAAATCTATATGTGCTCACAATCGTGAATGCAAATTTTATATTTTTAATGACGACTTACCAACCGAGTGGTTTTTGCTGATGGAAAAACGCTTGGAACCCTTATCGTCAGAAATTGTCAATGTAAAAATAACAAGTCATAATTTGCGTGAGTATCACTTACCCTATTCGAGTATAACTTATGCTGCTTTTTTCCGCTATTTTATTCCTAAATTTGTGACAGAGGATAAGGTTTTATACTTGGATTCAGATATAATAGTTAGGTCTAGTATAGATGAATTGTTTTCATATGATCTTGGAGATAGCCCACTAGCTGCGGTAGCAGATCCACTTGATTCTAGTACTTTTAATTCAGGTATGATGTTAATCAATGCAGATTTGTGGAGAAAAGAAAGCGCCACAGATTCGCTACTTGATTTAACCAATCAGTTTCACCAAGAAGTTTATGGAGATCAAGGAATTTTGAATCTCTTATTCAAAGAGCGCTGGCGCCCTCTTTCTCAGAGGTGGAATTTTATGGTAGGGATGGATACTGCGGCACGTAACTGTCAGGTAGATAGTTGGTACAGTGAGTCAATCGAAATAGAAAAAGATGCAGCTATTATTCATTTTACAGGAGATAAACCGTGGGCGAATATTAACTTAAATCGCTTTCGAACGGATTGGTGGTTTTATTACGGTTTAGAATGGTCGGATATTGTTATGAGAAAGGGGAATTTTAAAGTAGGATTTAATTCTCTAGTCTCTTCTCCGCCAAGATTGTATTCAGCTGTGTTTACAAATACATGTGATATTGAAGCTATAGAATATCTAATCAAAGAGCTACCACAGGTTCATTTTTCGATTTTAGCTTATACGCGTTTTGCACCAAATATAGTTGATTTACAAAAATATTTGAATGTTCGCATTTATCCGGTATTTAATCCTATGAATCTTATAAAGATTTTAGAAGAAATCGATTTTTATTTGGATATCAATCATGAGGGAGAAATAGCAAACATTATAGATGAGGTATACCGAATTGGAAAGCCTATTTTTGCCTTTGATAATACATGTCATAACAGAGAAAAAGTTTCCTTTATTTGTGATCACTCTCATCCTGAAGATATGGTTTCTAAAATAGGTGATTTGATAGATAATAAGGAGTTGGATTAGATGAAAGAGGAGTTAATCAGTGTAGTTGTTCCTATTTATAATGTGGAAAAATATCTTCGTCTTTGTTTAGATAGTTTATTAGTGCAAACATATACTAATTTCGAAGTGTTAATGATTAACGACGGATCGCCAGATGGTTCAGCAAATATTTGTAAGGAATATTTGACTAAGGATAGACGCTTTCAGTACTTTGAAAAGGAAAATGGTGGTCCGTCTGATACGAGAAATTATGGGATAGAACATTCTAAAGGAGAGTATATTACCTTCGTTGATTCAGATGATTGGTTAAAGGAAACATTTCTAGCGGATTTGTATGAAGCTATTACTAGGACAGGAGCGGATATAGCTCTATCAACTTATGTAAAATATGATGATTCGCAATCTGTTTATAATATTCCGATTATAGGGGAATATTACGAGCGTATCTGGATGTCTGATGAGTTTATTAGAGAATTACCCAAGTTAGAAATGGAAGATAATTCGTACTCAAATCCATGGGCAAAACTATTTAAAAGGGAATTGTTTCGTATGATTCGTTTTCCAAAAGGTAAGTTAATTGAGGATACCAGAACAAATATTAAATTGTTTTTAGAATCCTCAAAACTTGTTTATATTAACAAATGTTTATATTTTTATAGGATAAGAGGCGGATCAGTTATCCAAACCATTACAGAAAAGTTATTAGAAGATGTACTGGATACTTTAGTAGAACGATTGTGTCTTGTTACAATGAAAGGACTCTACTCAAACATTTATAAAGAGACTCTCTTGGAATCACTTGGATTTAGAAGTTATCAAGCCTATACTTGTGGTTTGGAAAATACGGAAATCTATCGAAGATATCAAGAAATGATCTACTTAATCGAAAAGATGGATGAAAAATGATAAAATAGTTGATTTTTAAGTGAAATCTGTTCGTAATTTGCTTGTTATGAACTGAAAATATGAGTAGTCGAAAAATAAGAAATGAAAGGCTTTAGCCTCAGCTAATAAGACTGAAGCTAGAGTAGAAAATCAGAAGTTATGAGCAGATTTTTTCTGCTTTTTTTGATATAATTATTATATTTGAGAATTATTTTGAATTTTCTCTTCTCTTCTATTATTTAACTCTTGTTTTAGATAAAGTATTTAGTTTTAAAACAGTGTTTGCTGATAATAAATATTCAAAAAATATAAGACAAATAACTTGGTCTCTAACGGTCGTTTTCTGCTTTCGTAGATAGTTAGACAAGGTCACCTCTACTTACATCAGGATTAAACCAATTCATTAGAGGGGTAAATAGTAACATTGTAATCAGGTGTAGAAAGGGTCACTTATGAAAAATATAGTTTCATCCATCATTTTTAAAAAACTGAGTATTAGTTTTTTTCTATTATTTATATATGTATTGGGTGGTAGAATTAGTTTACCTTTTGTTGATTTGAATAGTAGAGATTTTCTAGGGGGAACGACTGCTTATTTAGCATTTTCAACCGCTCTTACAGGTGGGAATTTAAGAAGCTTATCTCTTTTTTCTATTGGTCTTTCACCTTGGATGTCTGCCATGATTTTGTGGAAGATGTTTTCTTTTTTTAAAGGGCTTACTGGAGGTGGAAAAGAATTACAAGATAGGCGACAGATGTACTTAACCTTACTGATTGCGCTTATTCAGTCAGCAGCTGTAGTTCTAAGTTTACCTGTCCAATCAAGCTATTCAACTGTACTGGTTTATATCTTAAATATCAGCCTCTTATGTGCAGGTAGTTTTTTCTTGGTCTGGTTATCGGATATTAATGCTAGTAATGGTGTTGGAGGATCAATGTTAATTATGCTGACCTCCATGATCATCAATATGCCACAAGATGTAATAAATTCAATTCAAATATTATCAATCCCCAAAGAGGTAGTTGTTTTGATGCTTTTAATTGCACTTGTTTTCACCTACATAAATGTCATTTTATATCGTGCTCGTTACCGTGTAGCAGTCAATAAAATTGGTTTACATAGCCGCTTTAAACGCTATTCTTATTTTGAAATATCCTTGACACCTGCGGGAGGGATGCCCTATATGTATGTCATGACCTTTATGACCCTTCCCATTTATATTTTAGTGTTACTTAGAATGGTTGATTCTCATAATCCTTTCTATACAAAATTGATAGAGGATTTGAACATTGGAAAACCTTTGTGGATTTATACCTATCTTTTCATCTTATTTGCTTTCAACTTTTTATTTGCTTTTGTTAATATGAGTGGAGAACAGATAGCTGATTCGATGAAAAAATCGGGTGAGTATATTTATGGGATTTATCCAGGGGAAGAAACAAGTCGGTTTATCAATAAATTAATTTTTCGATTTGCCTTTATCGGAGCTGTGTATAGTATTGTGATTGCAGGGCTACCTATGCTTTTTGTTTTATATGATGAGCGTTTTTTACGCTTGACAATGATTCCAGGGCTTTTATTTATGCTACTTGGTATGATTTTCATGGTAAGAGAAGAATTGATAGCTCTGAGACTGAATGAAACTTATAAACCACTAATTTAGGAGGATAGCATGTATTATTTTATTCCAGCCTGGTATGGTTCAGGGCGACAGTGGCATGCGGATATTACACCGTGGTATCGTAGCTTCTTTAAACTAGAATTTGACGATACTTTTAATCAAATTCGTTTATTCCAGCGACAAGAAATCACCTCTTACCTAATGATATTAGCTTATCAACCTCATCTACGTTATTTTTTACATCGCCATGGTGTCTTAGAAGCATCTGTTTATTCTATATTTGATGACATGCAAGATTTGCATGATGCACATGTCCAAGTGTTGAATATGTGGGATATTGAATGGGATAGAGAGTGTGAATTTCTATATAGTCCATTTGCAATTACTGTTTACAAACATGGTAAACGGTATGCTCAAGTAGAACAAGGCGAGGAAGGTTTTATAAGTGATATACAATATTTTCATGAAAATGGTCAATTACTTGAACATTATATAATGGATGATCGTGGCTTTGTGTCAAGTGTGATTTATTTTAAAGATGGGGCTCCATCTTATCAGGAATATTTGAATTTGAATGGAATTTGGCAATTTAGAGAGTATCTGCAAGAAGATGGCAGAGTTGAAATAAATCCTATTTTTTCCTATCAATATAAAAATATAATCTATAAAAATATAGGGGAATTGATTGCGGAATTCTTTGAAAGAAGACTCTTGCAACAATACAAGGAGGATGATATTTATATCCTACCTTCTCACGACAAACATAATGAATTTGTTTTATCTCGTTTACCAGAGAATAGTACTAAAATTTTGAGTCTTTTCATTGGTCGTAACCCTCAAGAAAGTTTAAGTGAATTGAGTATGATTTGTGAAAAGGTTGATTTAGTTTTAGTAGATAGAGAGGATAGCCTGCAACAGTTACAGAGCCTCTACCCTGAAAAAATTGCTAAATTTCAACATCTGTCTCCTTTTGATACTCGTTTAAGACTTGGAAGAAGTCAAAGAAAGAAAGAATCAATTATTTATTACCATCTTAATTTTGAAGAGGGACTTGATGAAGAAGGTATTTATGAAGTTCTATCATTTATTGCTAAGACAGACGATACAGAATTAGTTTTTGGTACTTTTGCTGCAAATCAGGAACAGATGAATCAAGTTGAAGAGATGGTACAAGATATGATTTTCCAACGTATCCAGGTAGCTAATTTTGAAAAAGAATCAGATTATGGAGAAGCTGAGAATCCATTAGAAGAAAATGAGAATCAGAACTTACGTTATCAATTTATAAATATGTATGATGAGTCGGACTTGATTAAAAATTTAGAATATGTACGTTTGCTTATTGACCTTAGCCTTCAGCCTCATCTTTATACACAGATAGCTGCCATAAGTGCGGGGATTC
Organism: Streptococcus thalassemiae; assembly: GCF_903645285.1. Lineage (GTDB taxonomy): Bacteria > Bacillota > Bacilli > Lactobacillales > Streptococcaceae > Streptococcus > Streptococcus thalassemiae. The sequence goes on from NZ_CAHJXN010000003.1 coordinate 211,794, forward strand.
CTCAAATCAATAGAGTCAAGACCGTTTATGTAGAACATTTAAAGAATGGCTATCTTCTTTCGGAAGTATCAGAACTTCACAAGGCTATGTCTCATTATTTAGATACACTCAAGGAATGGAATCAGTCGCTAATTTATACAATTGACAAAATTAAAGAGCATACAGGAAAACGTTTCTTAGAAAAATTGCATCATTGGATTGGAGAAGTAACAAATGGTGAGGGAACTTAAAATTTTACAAATTGGAATTGATAATTGGAAACACCATTATGATATTCCTGAAAACATGGATTGGTACTATTTTTGTCCAGATTCACCTCTTGCTATTCGCAAAATGATGGAGACAGATAAGATTTCAAGTTTTCATGCTGTTTTGATAGAAGATGGGCGTTATCTAAGTGATTTGTTGCCTTTTTCGAAAAAATTAGATCCTTATACAGTTTTTTATCCTCAGGATTTTCAGTTAAGTGATTCTGATGTTTTAGATTTACTGAAAAAACGTTGTGCAAGAGCTATTGACTTCTCCGAACCAGAAAGATTGCTAAAAGATTTATCGACTTCTCTATTTGGAGGAGGATATGGCGATAAAATGAAACCTTCTACAATACAGGTTCACCATTCGTTTCAAGGAAATGTATCTTATCAAGGACATGAATATGTAGAATTAGAGGGAGATTTTGGTGAGGAGTTTTCTCAGCTAGCATATTGGAGTTATAATATTGCTGTAACACGCAGCCTACCAATTGAATTATGGCTTGAATATGAAAAAAGTTCAGGAGTTGAGTTTAGATTTCGTATCAAAAAGATTTTTGAAGGATCGATTGCTGATATTACAGAGGATCTTGTTTTTGAAGAGTCGGATTTGGCTTCTACTATTCTGATTGAGCAAACATATAATGCCTATTTGGCAATTTCTATTGAAGCAAGAGGACAGGGAAAACTAAAAATAGGGAATCTTCATCAACGTTGGAGTAGAAAACAATTCGGTAAATTCGTTTTAGGTGGAAATACTCTTCATGATAACAAAAGAGATGAAATTAATTATTTCTTTCATCCAGGAGATTTCAAACCACCTTTAGCTATTTATTTTTCAGGATATCGACCTGCGGAAGGCTTTGAAGGTTACTGGATGATGAAAAATCTGGGCTGTCCTTTTCTTCTGTTTTCAGATCCTCGTATAGAAGGTGGAGCTTTTTATATAGGAAGTGAAGAGTTAGAAAGTAAGGTTAGAAAAACTATTCAGTATTACCTGGATTATTTAGGTCTAACCTCTAGTGATTTAATTTTGTCGGGGCTTTCTATGGGGACCTTTCCATCGCTTTATTATGGCTCTTTTTTTGAGCCATATGCCGTTGTTGTTGGGAAACCTTTGACGAATATTGGAACGATTGCAAGACGTGGTCGCTTGGATGCACCGGGAGTGTTTAATACAGGATTTGATATTCTAAGACATCAAACAGGTGGAGTGGATTCTAGCCATATGATTGAATTGGATCAATATTTTTGGAAATCCTTCAAAAAAGCAGATTTTTCGAATACGACCTTTGGTCTATCCTATATGAAGGATGAAGATATGGATCCTCAGGCATATGAAGAGTTGGTGGAATATTTATGTAAAACAGGTGCTAAGATACTTTCCAGAGGCACAGCTGGTCGACATAATGATGATACTGGGGAGAATGTTGCCTGGTTTTTGCATTTCTATCATATGGTTTTGAAAACAGGATTTGGACGAGGTGAGGTATGATTATCAGACAAAGACCAGATATCAAATGGGGAGACAGACTAAATATGTATATTTACGGTACGAAGGTGACCTATCATTCTGACTCTCATGTAAGTATATATAATCCATTAGTTCCCTCAGGGACTAAAATTCAAGGTTGGGTTTCGCATACGAATTATCAAGCAGCTCGAAAACAGCCAAGCCTTCCCTTATTGAAACGAAAACAAGAATACCAAATGATAATGAAATTTGACTGTCTACCTAAAAAAGGGGTGTACACATCGATTACATTTTTTGATCGATATGGTGATGTGATTGAAGAAAAAATTGAAAAAGATAAAAGATTTACTTTTATTTATCCGGAAGAAGCCCACACCTATCAAGTCCATCTCTTAAGTGCTGGTTTTGAATCTTTGGATTTTTATTCTTTTTCTATTGAGGAGATGAATCGTGATTAAAGAGGTTTATCAGAGTTTTCAACTTAGAAAAGTTACAAAAATTCTAAAAAAAATCAATGCATTAAAGAGGACGATGGAATCTTTGTCGGATCGAGAATTGGCTGCAAAAACAGTGGAGTTTCGCCAACGTCTGGCTAAAGGAGAAACTTTGGATGATCTCTTGGTAGAGGCTTTTGCGGTTGTTCGTGAAGCGGATAGACGTGTATTGGGCATGTTCCCTTATGACGTCCAAGTCATGGGAGGAATCGTTATCCATGAGGGGAACGTCGCTGAGATGAATACTGGAGAAGGGAAAACTTTGACAGCAACGATGCCTGTTTACCTCAACGCTTTAACAGGAAAAGGGACGATGGTTATTACCCCAAATGCCTATCTTGCTAAGCGAGATGCTGAGGAGATGGGAGTAGTTTACCGTTTTCTAGGCTTAACAATAGGAGTTCCTTTTGTAGAGAGTGGTGAAGAATTGTCTGTTGAGGAAAAGAGGGAGATGTATGACTCTGATATTGTGTATACAACAAATGCTAACTTAGGTTTTGATTATTTAAATGATAATTTAGCATCAAACGAGGAAGGTAAATTTTTACGTCCTTTTGATTATGCAATTATTGATGAGATAGATGATATTTTATTAGACAGTGCCCAAACTCCTTTAATTATCGCTGGAGCTCCCAGAGTTCAGTCTAATCATTATGGTATTGTTAATACTCTTATGACCACACTAGTAGAAGGTAAGGATTTTATTTTCAAAGAGGAGAAGGGGGAAGTTTGGTTAACGAAACAGGGAGCCAAGGAAGCGGAAAGTTTCTTTGGGATTGACCATCTATATAATGAAAAAAATGCAGTCTTTGCTCGTCATATATCATATGCAATGAGGGCTCATAAGCTTTATACAAAAGATAAAGATTATGTTATTAGAGACAATGAGATGCTTCTTGTAGATAAAGGTTCTGGACGTTTATTAGAACAAACTAAACTGCAGGGAGGGCTTCATCAGGCGATTGAGGTTAAAGAACAAGTCAAACTATCTCCGGAAACACGGGCTATGGCTTCTATTACTTATCAGAGCCTCTTTAAGATGTTCAATAAGCTGTCTGGTATGACAGGGACAGGGAAAGTTGCAGAAAAAGAATTTCGAGAGACTTATAATATGGCTGTTGTACGGATTCCTACCAATCGCCCTAAACAACGGATTGACTATCCAGATAATCTATATGTGACATTACCTGAAAAGGTATATGCTTCTTTGGAGTATATCAAAGAATACCATGCTAAGGGAAATCCTTTATTGGTCTTTGTTGGTTCTGTGGAGATGTCTCATTTATACTCATCGCTTTTGTTACGAGAAGGGATTGCCCATAATGTGCTGAATGCTCACAATGTGGCGAGAGAGGCTCAGATTATCTCCGAGTCAGGTCAGATGGGGGCTGTGACAGTGGCTACCTCTATGGCAGGACGGGGTACGGATATCAAACTTGGTAAGGGAGTTGCAGAGCTTGGGGGCTTGATTGTCATAGGAACGGAACGAATGGAGAGTCAACGGATTGACCTGCAAATTCGTGGACGTTCTGGTCGTCAGGGTGATCCTGGTATGAGTAAGTTTTTTGTATCCTTAGAAGACGATGTTATCAAAAAATTTGGCCCATCTTGGGTTCATAAAAAGTATAAAGATTATCAGGTTCAAGATATGACTCAGCCAGAAGTATTGAAAGGTCGTAAATACCGAAAGCTAGTCGAAAAGTCTCAGCATGCCAGTGATAGTGCTGGACGTTCGGCACGTCGTCAGACTCTGGAGTATGCTGAGAGTATGAATATCCAACGGGATATAGTCTATAGAGAGAGAAATCGTCTAATAGATGGTTCTCGTGCTTTAGAAGATGTGGTGGAGGAAATCATTGCCAGTTATATAGATCAAGTGACCGCTTCAAATTATGAAAGTCGAGAGTTGCTCTTCCACTTTATCGTGACCAATATTAGTTTTCATATTAAAGAGGTTCCAGATTATATAGATGTGACTGACAAAACTGCTGTTCGTAGATTTATGAAGCAGGTGATTGATAGAGAGCTTTCTGAAAAGAAAGAATTGCTTGAGCAACATGGCTTGTATGAACAGTTTTTACGACTTTCTTTACTCAAGGCTATTGATGACAACTGGGTAGAGCAGGTAGACTATCTACAACAGTTATCTATGGCTATCGGTGGTCAATCTGCTAGTCAGAAAAATCCGATTGTAGAATACTATCAAGAAGCCTACGCGGGCTTTGAAGCTATGAAAGAACAAATCCGTGCGGATATGGTACGGAATCTCCTGATGGGGCTGGTTGAGGTCACTCCAAAAGGTGAAATCGTGACTCATTTCCCATAAGAGGAGAATATATGACAATTTATAATATAAATTTAGGCATTGGCTGGGCTAGTAGCGGTGTTGAATACGCCCAAGCCTATCGTGCTGGTGTTTTTCGGAAGTTAAATCTGCCCTCTAAGTTCATATTTACAGATATGATTTTAGCCGATAACATTCAGCACTTGACAGCCAATATTGGTTTTGATGATGATCAAGTGATCTGGCTTTATAATCATTTTACAGACATCAAGATTGCACCGACAAGTGTGACAGTGGATGATGTCTTGGCTTACTTTGGTGGTGTGGAAAGTCGTAGAGAAAAGAATGGGAAGGTCTTGCGTGTCTTCTTTTCTGACCAAGATAAGTTTGTAACCTGTTATTTGGTGGATGAGAACAAGGACTTGGTTCAACATGCCGAGTATGTTTTTAAAGGAAAACTGATTCGTAAGGATTACTTTTCTTATACGCGTTATTGTAGCGAATACTTTGCTCCCAAGGACAATGTTGCAGTCCTATATCAACGAACTTTTTATAATGAGGACGGAACTCCAGCCTATGCTATCTTGATGAATCAAGGAAAGGAAGAAGTTTACCGTTTCAAGGATAAGATTTTCTATGGGAAACAAGCTTTTATGCGTGCCTTTATGAAATCCTTGAATTTGAACAAGTCTGATTTGGTTATTCTGGATAGGGAGACAGGCATTGGACAGGTTGTGTTTGAAGAAGCACAAGTAGCGCACCTAGCGGTAGTCGTTCACGCGGAGCATTATAGTGAAAATGCTACAAATGAGGATTACATCCTTTGGAACAACTACTATGACTATCAGTTTACCAATGCAGATAAGGTTGACTTCTTTATCGTATCAACTGATAGACAAAATGAAGTTCTACAGGAGCAATTTGCCAAATATACTCAGCATCGTCCAAAGATTGTTACTATTCCTGTAGGAAGTATTGATGCATTAACTGAGTCAAGTCAGGGACGTAAGCCATTTTCATTGATTACGGCTTCACGTCTTGCCAAAGAAAAACACATTGACTGGTTGGTCAAGGCAGTCATTGAGGCTCATAAGGAAATACCTGAATTAACCTTTGATATTTATGGTAGCGGTGGAGAAGATTCTCTGCTTAGAGACATTATTGCAAATCATCAGGCTGAAGATTATATCCAACTCAAGGGGCATGCGGATCTTGCGCAGATTTATAGTCAGTATGAGGTCTACTTGACGGCTTCTACCAGCGAAGGCTTTGGTTTGACCTTGATGGAAGCTGTTGGATCGGGTCTACCACTAATCGGTTTTGATGTGCCTTATGGGAATCAGACCTTTATAGAAGATGGGCAAAATGGTTATTTGATTCCAAGTTCATCTGACCATGTAGAAGATCAAATTAAGCAAGCTTTTTCAACTAAGATTTGTCAATTGTATCAAGAAAATCGTTTGGAAGCCATGCGTGCCCATTCTTATCAAATTGCGGAAGGTTTCTTAACCAAAGAAATGTTAGAAAAGTGGAAGAAAACAGTAGAGGAGGTGCTCCATGATTGACCTTTATGATCGATATAGTCAGGAAAGTCGAGATTTACATGAAAGTCTAGTCGCTACTGGTCTTTCCCAGCTTGGAGTAGTCATCGATGCAGATGGTTTTCTGCCTGATGGTCTGGTTTCTCCTTTTACCTATTATCTAGGTTACGAGGATGGAAAACCTCTCTATTTTAACCAAGTCCCTGTTCCAGCTTTTTGGGAAATTTCAGGAAATAATCAGTCTGCTCGTATTGAAGATAGGACACAGGAGAGAGCCGTTATTCATTATGCTGATGGAATGCAGGCTCGTTTGGTTAAGCAAGTAGATTGGAAAGACCTGGAAGGTCGAGTCCGTCAGGTTGACCACTACAATCGCTTTGGTGCTTGCTTTGCTACAACGACCTATAGCGCAGATAGTGAGCCGATTATGACCGTTTACCAAGATGTCAACAGTCAACAAGTATTACTTGAAAACCATGTGACGGGTGATATCTTATTGACCTTACCTGGTCAGTCCATGCGTTACTTTGCAAATAAGGTTGAATTTATCACCTTCTTTTTGCAAGATTTGGAAATAGATACCAGTCAGCTTATCTTTAATACTCTAGCGACTCCTTTCTTGGTTTCCTTCCATCATCCAGATAAATCTGGCTCAGATGTTTTGGTTTGGCAAGAACCTCTCTATGATGCCATTCCAGGCAACATGCAGTTGATTTTAGAAAGTGATAATGTGCGTACTAAGAAAATCATCATTCCCAATAAGGCGACTTATGAGCGCGCTTTAGAGTTGACTGACGAGAAATACCATGATCAGTTTATGCACTTGGGTTACCATTACCAGTTTAAACGCGATAATTTCCTAAGACGAGATGCCTTAATCTTGACTAATTCCGATCAGATTGAGCAAATGGAAGCAATCGTAGAAGCCTTGCCTGATGTCACTTTCCGTATCGCAGCGGTAACAGAGATGTCTTCTAAGCTCTTAGATATGCTTCGCTATCCTAATGTGGTCCTTTACCAGAATGCTAGTCCACAGAAGATTCAGGAGCTCTATCAACTGTCGGATATTTACTTGGATATCAACTATAGCAATGAGTTGTTGCAGGCAGTTCGTCAGGCCTTTGAGCATAATATGTTGATTCTTGGATTTAATCAGACGGCGCACAATAGACTTTATATCGCTCCAGAACATCTATTTGAAAGTAATGAAGTTTCTGCTTTGGTTGAGACCATTAAATTGGCCCTTTCAGATGTTGAACAAATGAATCAGGCACTTGGCAAACAAGGCCAACATGCCAACTATGTTGACTTGGTGCGATATCAGGAAACCATGCAAACTATTTTAGGAGGCTAACATGTCAGAGGAAGATTTATTTTACAAAGACGTTGAAGGCCGCATGGAAGAGTTGAAACAAAAACCCATCAAGAAGGAAAAAGAAACCCGAGGGGAAAAGATTAGTAAGACTTTTTCACTCTTACTGGGTTTGATGATTCTGATTGGTTTGCTCTTTACTTTGCTGGGAATTTTGAGGTAGGCCTATGATTGAAATACTAATTGTTTTAGCTATTGTCCTCTCTATTGCTTTGATTGTATTGGTAACCATACAACCCCGTCAAAATCAACTATTTTCTATGGATGCCACCAGTAATATTGGTAAACCAAGTTACTGGCAGAGCAACACCTTGGTAAAGGTACTCACCTTATTAGTGAGTTTGGCCCTATTTGTCCTATTACTAACCTTTATGGTGCTAACTTACAAATAAAAGAAAACTTCAGATATTCACCTTTTGTGATTGGTCTGAAGTTTTCTTTTTTATACTCTTCGAAAATCTCTTCAAACCACGTCAGCGTCGCCTTGTCGTATATCTGTGACTGACTTCGTCAGTCTTATCTACAACCTCAAAACAGTGTTTTGAGCAGCCTGCGGCTAACTTCCTAGTTTACTCTTTGATTTTCATTGAGTATTACTGTCCATATTTTTGGTAAAAGTCAACTTTTACTTGGATGAAGGTTTTGGCTTCACGTAGGAGTTGAAGAAGCGTGGCACGGGTTTCAAATTCTTCTCTTGTCTTGGGCAGACTGCGGTTACGGAAGACTTCCAGATAGCGTTCGATTTCATTTAGTAAATCAGAAGCAGGATTGGTCTGGCTCAGTTGGCCACCAATTTTTGAAAAGAGTTGGGCTAAAATCAGGCTTTCACTGGCGGCAAGGTGACAAGTGTTAATCTGCTGGGCCATATTTCGCAGGATACGACTTTGTCGCTGTCTCATCTCAAAGTAGTGGATATGGTAGTCGGTCTGGTGAAAGAGGTGGTCAGAGTGATCCAAATAGACCAGTCTGAGGGCTTCTTCTAAAAGTGTGTCTAATTCCTCTACCAGCTGTGCTCGGTTGCGTCCGTCTCCTCTGGATAAATAGTATTTAAAGCGCTGGAGAATATCTTTTAACTTTTCTTCCACCAGCGTGTGGTAGTGCTGGATTTCCTCTTCTCGTGAAGGCATGTAGAGATTGACCAGTAAGGCAAATCCTGTACCGATAGCAAAGAGAAGGAATTCATTGACTAGAAGGTCTGGAGAGGTTGACTCTTGTACCAAGAGGTGGCTAACTAAAACAGTGCTTGGTGTGATGCCAATTTCCCAGCCCATCTTGTAGGCTAGAGGCACATAGAAGGCAAGATAGAGGCCGAGGCTCCAGATATGAAATCCGCTCAAGTGAAAGGCCAGAACACCGATAGCCAGAGCTAGGAGCATGGAAAAGAGTCGATTGCGAGCCAGTTTTAAGGTACTTCTACGAGTATCAGATAGGCTCAAGAGAGCGATGATTCCAGCCGAGACAGCTGAGGAGAGATTGAGAAAATAAGCAAGAAGGCAGGCAAGACAGGTAGCTAAGATGAGCTTGGTCGTACGTTGGCTAATAGACATAAGAATTTCCTGATAAGTTAGAATAAAAGCGTAAAAGACAAGACCTGAGCAGGCTTGCCTTTATGAGTTATTTTTTACGGGCTGCTGCGTATTCGGCAACGGCGGTAAAGAGGACATCTGTAGAAGAGTTAAGGGCTGTTTCACATGAGTCTTGGATGACCCCAATCACAAAACCAACTCCGACAACTTGCATGGCAATATCGTTAGAAATACCGAAAAGGCTACAAGCAACTGGGATAAGAAGGAGGGAACCTCCAGCAATACCAGAAGCACCACAGGCTGAGATAGCTGCTACTACACTGAGGACAAAGGCTGTTGCAAAGTCAACAGGAATTCCAAGAGTATTAACTGCAGCAAGGGTCAAAACGTTAATGGTAATCGCTGCTCCAGCCATGTTGATAGTAGAACCAAGTGGGATAGAAACAGAATAGGTATCTGGGTTGAGTCCAAGGTCATGGCAGAGTTTCATGTTGACAGGAATGTTAGCCGCAGAACTACGAGTGAAGAAGGCTGTCACACCGCTGACACGGAGGCAGTTCCAAACTAGAGGGTAAGGATTGCGTCTCATAAAGAAGAAGGCAATCAAAGGGTTGACCACAAGGGCAACAAAAAGCATAGTCGTTACTAATAGAACCAATAAAATACCGTAGTTGGCAAGGCTTCCGATTCCCTTGTCAGAAATGGTTTTAAAAACAAGACCAAGGATTCCAAATGGAGCCAGGTTGATGATCCATTCGACAATTTTAGAAGTCACGTCAGCGATAGTTTTTAGTAATTCTTTACTATTTTTGCTGGCCTCTCTCATAGCAATTCCAAAAATGACTGCCCAAGATAGGATACCGATGTAGTTGGCAGTAATGAGGGCATTGACTGGATTGTCAACCAGTTTGAGCAAGAGGTTGCTGAGGACCTGGCCAATCCCATCTGGTGGTGCAATTTCAGTATTGGCACTATTTAGGGTAATTTCAATAGGGACGATGAAACTAGCTACAACAGCTACAAGAGCAGCAGCAAAAGTTCCTAGGATATACAAGAAAACAACAGTTTTCATATTGCTATCTTGTCCCTTTTGATGTTGGGAAAGGGCATTGGCAACGAGGGCAAAGACTAGGATAGGAGCAACAGCTTTTAGACCTCCAACGAATAAATCCCCGAGTAGACCAATTCCTGAGAGATTAGGAAGGGTCAGTCCTAGGATTCCCCCACAAAGCATACCAATCAAGATACGCTTGACAAGGCTTGCCTTATTCCAAGCATGAATGATTCTTTTCATAACAATCTCCTTTTTGTGTAGTGATTATGATTATAGTATAAATGATAGACAAAATCAAGAATTTTCTGTCTATTTTTTGAATATTTATGGAGAATGAGACTGATGAAAATATGGTATAATGAAATAAAGGAGTTTTATATGCAAAAATTTATTCAAGCTTATATTGAAAAGCTAGATGTGACAACCATTATCGAGAATATTCTAACCAAGATCATTTCTCTTTTACTGCTTTTGATTGTATTTTATATTGCTAAAAAAATGCTTCATACCATGGTGCAGAGAATTGTCAAACCTTCTCTAAAAATGTCCCATCATGATGTCGGGCGACAAAAGACTATTGCGCGTTTACTAGAAAATGTGTTTAATTATACGCTATATTTCTTTTTACTCTACTGTATTTTATCGATTTTAGGCTTACCTGTATCTAGTTTGTTGGCTGGAGCTGGGATTGCTGGGGTGGCCATTGGGATGGGAGCCCAAGGTTTTCTGTCTGATGTCATCAATGGCTTTTTCATCCTTTTTGAACGTCAACTGGATGTGGGAGATGAGGTCGTTCTGACAAATGGTCCTATTACTGTATCGGGCAAGGTCGTCAGCGTGGGAATTCGTACGACCCAGCTTCGTAGCGAGGAGCAAGCTCTTCACTTTGTTCCTAACCGAAATATCACAGTTGTTAGCAATTTCTCACGCACAGACTAGACCTGTTATTTTAAGTAATTTATGGTACAATAAAAAGAGTTTGATAAAGGAGAAAAGATGGTTTTAGAAAAGCAGTTAGGCAATGGTTGTACCTGGATAGACCTTGATGTGGATAAGATTAAAAATATGGAAGATCTTTCTGACATCTATGGATTGGACAAGGAAACCATTGAGTATGCTCTGGATAGAAATGAACGAGCTCATATGGATTATAACCGTGAAACGGAGACGGTAACCTTTATTTATAATGTTCTTGATTTAGAAAAAGACAAAGAATATTATGAAGCGATTCCGATGACCTTTATCGTTGAAAAACAACGGCTGATTACTATCAGCAATCACAAGAATACTTATGTGATTAAACGCATGGCAATCTACCTTGAAAGCCATGAAATTATTTCAATCTACAAATTTCTTTTTGCCAGTTTAGAGATTATTAGCAATGCTTACTATCCAGTTATTGAAGAGATGGATAAAAGTAAGGACGAAATTAGTGCCTTGCTACGTCAAACTACAACAAAGAAAAATCTCTTCGCCCTCTCTGACTTGGAGACTGGTATGGTTTACCTGACAGCAGCAGCAAAACAAAATCGACTCCTCTTGGAACATATCCAGGGCCATGCTCTTTATCGGAGATTTAATGATGTCGAACGAGAGCAGTTTGATGATGCCATGATTGAAGCCCATCAGTTGGTGTCTATGACAGACTTGATTTCTCAAGTCTTGCAACAACTCTCAGCTTCTTACAACAACATCCTAAACAATAACTTGAATGATAGTTTGTCAATTTTGACTATTATCTCCGTCTTACTAGCAGTACTTGCGGTTATTACAGGTTTCTTCGGAATGAATGTTCCTCTACCATTTACAGAAGAGCCAAATGCTTGGATTTATATCTTAATGACTAGCTTGATTTTATGGGTGGCCTTATCTCAATGGCTGAAGAAAATTACTAGAAAATAAAAGAAAAGGAGCCAAAATGGTGATTGAAAACTACATGCCAGACTTTGCTGTGGAAGCAGTCTATGATCTGACAGTTCCAAGCCTGCAGGCGCAGGGAATCAAGGCTGTTTTGGTCGATTTGGACAATACCCTCATTGCTTGGAACAACCCTGATGGGACGCCAGAGATGAAGCAATGGCTACATGATCTTCGGGACGCGGGCATTCGCATTATCGTAGTCTCAAATAACACTAAGAAACGCGTCCAAAGAGCAGTTGAGAAGTTTGGAATTGATTACGTCTATTGGGCTCTGAAACCCTTCACATTTGGGATTGACCGTGCCATGAAGGAATTCCACTATGAGAAAAGCGAAGTGGTCATGGTTGGCGACCAGCTCATGACAGATATACGAGCAGCCCACCGTGCTGGCATTCGCTCGATTTTAGTCAAACCCTTGGTCCAACATGACTCGATTAAAACACAGATTAACCGAGCTCGTGAGCGTCGTGTGATGCGAAAAATCACTGAAAAGTACGGGCCGATTACATATAAAAAAGGAATTTAACTATGGAAGAAATTCTCTGTATTGGTTGTGGAGCAACCATTCAGACGACAGACAAGGCTGGTCTTGGATTTACTCCCCAGTCGGCACTTGAAAAAGGTTTGGATACTGGCGAAGTCTATTGCCAACGCTGTTTCCGTCTCCGCCACTACAATGAAATCACGGATGTCCAGTTGACGGACGATGATTTCCTCAAACTCTTGCACGAGGTGGGAGACAGTGATGCTTTGGTGGTCAATGTCATTGACATCTTTGACTTTAATGGCTCGGTCATCCCAGGCTTACCACGTTTTGTATCAGGCAATGATGTCCTCTTGGTGGGAAATAAAAAAGATATCTTGCCCAAGTCAGTTAAGTCGAGCAAGATTAGCCAGTGGCTCATGGAGCGTGCCCACGAAGAAGGGCTTCGTCCAGTCGATGTCGTCCTAACTTCAGCCCAAAACAAACATGCTATTAAGGAAGTCATTGACAAAATCGAGCACTACCGAAAGGGCCGCGATGTCTATGTGGTTGGGGTGACCAACGTTGGAAAATCAACTCTAATCAATGCCATTATCCAAGAAATCACGGGTGATCAGAATGTCATTACGACTTCGCGCTTCCCAGGGACAACCTTGGATAAAATCGAGATTCCGCTTGACGACGGATCTTATATTTATGATACGCCGGGGATTATCCACCGCCACCAGATGGCCCACTACTTGACGGCCAAAAACCTCAAGTATGTCAGCCCCAAAAAGGAAATCAAGCCTAAAACCTATCAGCTCAATCCTGAACAAACCCTGTTTTTAGGAGGTCTCGGACGCTTTGACTTCATTGCGGGTGAAAAGCAAGGATTCACTGCCTTTTTTGACAACGAATTGAAACTCCATCGTACTAAGCTAGAAGGAGCCAGTGCCTTTTACGATAAGCACGTCGGAACTCTTTTGACACCACCAAATAGCAAGGAAAAAGAAGATTTTCCAAAACTAGTTCAGCATGTATTTAACATTAAGGAAAAGACAGACTTAGTCATCTCAGGCCTAGGCTGGATCCGCGTAACAGGCACCGCCAAAGTTGCCGTCTGGGCACCAGAAGGCGTCGCCGTCGTCACACGAAAAGCAATTATTTAAACACAGAAAGGAAAGGGTTTTCTGAACTCGAACGAGCAGGGTGAACCCCATAGAGAATACTTTTCGTCGTGGTGTTAGTTGGGACAAGTGATTGTACCAACTGCGGAAAATTTGAGACCTTAGGCTCAAATTTTAGTCATGAAAGTCCAAAGGACTTTGCTGACGTCCGCCACCACTTTAGAAAAGTATAAAAAGAAACTCTTTTAAGAAATTATGTCATTAACATCAAAACAACGTGCCTTCCTCAACAGCCAGGCACACACTCTTAAACCCATCATCCAAATCGGGAAAAATGGACTGAACGACCAAATCAAAACCAGCGTCCGTCAGGCTCTTGACGCCCGCGAATTGATTAAAGTAACGCTCTTGCAAAACACAGATGAAAACATCCACGAAGTAGCTGAAATTTTGGAAGAAGAAATCGGTGTGGATACTGTCCAAAAAATCGGACGCATCTTGATTTTGTTTAAACAATCTAGCAAGAAAGAAAATCGCAAGATTTCTAAAAAAGTCAAAGAAATCTAAAAAACTACTCCAAATAACTGTTTTTACAGAGAAATAAAGGAGACTAGCCTATGGCAATCGAACTATTGACTCCCTTTACCAAGGTAGAGTTGGAGCCAGAAATCAAGGAGAAAAAACGCAAGCAAGTCGGGATTTTAGGGGGGAATTTTAACCCTGTTCACAATGCCCATCTGATCGTTGCGGACCAAGTGCGCCAGCAGTTGGGACTGGACCAAGTTCTGCTCATGCCTGAATACCAACCTCCTCACGTAGATAAAAAGGAAACCATCCCTGAACACCATCGTCTCAAGATGCTTGAGTTGGCGATTGAGGGGATTGACGGCCTAGCTATTGAAACCATTGAGTTAGAGCGTAAGGGTATTTCCTATACTTACGACACCATGAAGCTTCTAACTGAGAAGAATCCAGATACGGATTATTACTTTATCATCGGTGCCGACATGGTGGACTATCTGCCTAAGTGGTATCGAATTGATGAGCTGGTAGACATGGTTCAGTTTGTAGGGGTTCAGCGCCCACGCTACAAGGCAGGGACTTCCTATCCCGTTATCTGGGTGGATGTGCCTCTCATGGATATCTCATCCAGCATGGTGCGGGACTTCCTTGCCCAAGGTCGGAAACCCAACTTTCTCCTACCTCAGCCGGTGCTAGACTACATCGAGAAGGAGGGACTCTACTGATGGCCTATCAAGACTATATCAACTGTTCCCGTGAGGCTTTGTTGGAAAAAATGGCAGAGCTTCTACCTGAAAAACGTTTAACCCATTGCTTGGGTGTGGAGCGTGCAGCCATAGAACTAGCAGAGAGATTTGGAGTAGATGGTGAGAAGGCAGGTCTAGCAGGCCTTCTTCATGACTATGCTAAAAAGCTGTCAGATCAGGAATTTTTGGATTTGATTGACCGTTATCAGCTAGACCCTGACCTCAAAAACTGGGGCAATAATGTCTGGCATGGTATGGTCGGAATTTACAAGATTCAGGAAGATTTGGATTTGCATGATTCAGAAATCCTGCGAGCTATTGAAATCCATACAGTCGGTGCTGACCAGATGACAGACCTAGATAAAGTCATCTACGTCGCAGACTATATCGAGCATAATCGCGCCTTTCCAGGAGTAGATGTGGCGCGTGAGATTGCAAGTCTATCACTTAATAAGGCGGTAGCCTATGAAACAGCTCGTACTGTGGAGCATCTAGCTCATCAGAAATTCCCCATCTATCCCCAAACCCTTGAAACCTATAACGCCTTTGTGCACTATTTGAAAGAGGACTAAATGAACGAAAAAGAATTACTAGAACTAGTCGTGAAAGCGGCTGATGAGAAACGTGCGGAGGATATCCTCGCACTTGATGTACAAGATTTGACCAGCGTGACAGACTACTTTGTTATCACTAGTTCAATGAATAGCCGTCAGTTGGATGCTATCGCTGACAATATCCGTGAAAAAGTAGCGGAAGCAGGCTTTAAAGGCAGTCATGTCGAAGGCGATGCAGCTGGAGGATGGGTCTTGCTGGACCTCGGTGCTGTCGTTGTGCATATCTTCTCAGAAGAAATGCGTGCCCACTATAACCTAGAGAAGCTATGGCATGAGGCGGATTCAGTAGATATTTCAGAAGCTCTTGCTTAGAAGATGAACTCAGTTGTAGTCAACTGGGTTTCTTTGCTTATTTTAGAAAATTGATGGAAAGGTAAAGGGCGAGTGGTGTTTACCATGGAGCTCTTAGTATCATGATTATGGCAACTTATGAAACCTTTGCGGCGGTCTATGATGCGGTCATGGATGACAGTTTATACGACAAATGGACTGATTTTTCTCTGCGTCATTTGCCAAAAACTAAGGAGAGAAAGAAACTCTTGGAATTGGCTTGTGGGACAGGAATTCAATCGGTGCGCTTCTCTCAGGCTGGTTTTGATGTGACTGGGTTGGACTTGAGCGCGGATATGTTGAAGATTGCTGAGAAGAGAGCTACTTCAGCCAAACAAAAGATTGATTTTATTGAAGGCAATATGCTGGATTTGTCCAAGGTAGGTCAATACGATTTTGTCACGTGTTACTCGGACTCAATCTGCTACATGCAGGATGAGGTGGAAGTAGGGGACGTCTTTAAGGAAGTGTATAATGCCCTTAATGAAGATGGAGTTTTCATCTTTGATGTGCATTCCACCTACCAGACAGATGAAGTTTTTCCAGGCTATTCCTACCATGAAAATGCGGAAGATTTCGCCATGCTCTGGGATACCTACGAGGACGAAGCACCTCACTCCATCGTGCATGAGTTGACCTTTTTCATCAAGGAGGCTGACGGTTCCTTTAGTCGCCACGATGAAGTGCATGAGGAGCGGACTTATGAGGTCCTGACCTATGATATTTTGCTGGAACAGGCTGGTTTCAAGTCCTTCAAACTTTATGCGGACTTTGAGGACAAAGAGCCTACAGAAACTAGCACCCGTTGGTTTTTTGTCGCGCAGAAGTAGGAGATTATCATGACCATCACAGGTATTATCGCGGAGTTTAATCCCTTTCATAATGGGCATAAATACCTGCTAAATCAGGCTGAGGGATTGAAAATTGTTGCCATGTCAGGGAATTTCATGCAGAGAGGCGAGCCTGCTATTGTGGACAAGTGGACAAGGGCCCAGATGGCACTGGAAAATGGGGCAGACTTGGTAGTAGAATTGCCCTTTTTAGTCAGTGTTCAGGCAGCAGATTTCTTCGGCCAAGGAGCTGTGGATATCTTGACTCGTTTGGGTATTGATACTCTAGCTTTTGGGACGGAGGAAGTTCTAGATTACCAGAAAATCGCTGACTTATACACAGAGCAGGGTGCTGAGATGGAGCAATTTGTGGAAAATCTGGCTGATTCTCTCTCTTATCCCCAGAAAACCCAAGCTATGTGGAAGGAATTTGCAGGTCTTGATTTTTCAGGCAATACGCCCAATCATATCCTTGCTCTCGCCTATGCCAAGGCAGTTGCAGGACGAGACATCAAACTTGAGCCAATTCAGCGTCAGGGGGCAGGCTACCATTCTGTGGACAAGGATGTAGACTTTGCCTCGGCGACAGCCCTGCGTCAGCACCAAAGGGACAAAGATTTCTTAGAACGCTTTATGCCTTCTGTTACCCTTTTTGAGCAGGCCAGTAAGGTGAACTGGGAAGACTATTTTCCCTTGCTCCATTATCAAATCTTGTCAAATCCAGACCTAACCACCATCTATCAGGTCAATCAAGAAATGGCTGTGCGCATTAAGGAAGCTATCAAGACGGCTCAGTCTGTTGACGAATTGGTTGAAGTGGTTGCTACCAAACGCTACACCAAGGCGCGTGTCAGACGCATCTTGGCCTATATTTTGGTGCAAGCTAGAGAAAGTGACTTGCCAGAAGGGATTCATGTCCTTGGATTTACTGAAAAAGGCAGACAACATCTTAAATCTCTGAAAGGACAGGTCAATCTAGTCAGTCGAATTGGCAAAGAGCCTTGGGATACTATGACCCAAAAGGCAGACCAGATTTACCAACTTGGAAAGTCAAGTATAGCAGAGCAGAATTTTGGAAGAGTGCCGATTAGAATAGAAACAAACTAAGTCTACTGAAAAGTAGACTTTTTCTCAAATCTCTACTAAACAACTGTTTCTAAGAAATAGAGATTGTGCTAATAAATTATAGGTAATTAAACTCCAAATTCCCCAAAACATATTCTATTTTAGGTTTGTGAAAATCACTTTTTTATGGTAGAATGTAAAAGAATGTATGTCATTCGGAATAACAATAAAATGAGGTAAAAACATGGAAATCATGTCGCTTGCGATTGCTGTTTTTGCCGTCATCATTGGTTTAGTCATTGGATATGTCAGCATCTCAGCTAAGATGAAATCATCTCAGGAAGCTGCAGAGTTGATGCTTTTAAATGCTGAACAAGAAGCAACTAATTTACGTGGACAAGCTGAACGTGAAGCGGATTTACTGGTTAATGAAGCCAAACGTGAAAGCAAGTCTCTTAAAAAAGAAGCACTATTGGAGGCCAAAGAAGAAGCCAGAAAATACCGTGAAGAAGTGGACGCTGAATTCAAATCAGAACGTCAAGAACTCAAACAAATCGAAAGTCGTTTGACAGAGAGAGCTACTAGCCTTGACCGTAAGGACGACAATTTGACGAGTAAAGAACAAACACTTGAACAAAAAGAACAAAGTATTTCTGATAGAGCGAAAAACCTTGATGCGCGTGAAGAGCAATTAGAGGAAGTCGAAAGACAAAAAGAAGTAGAGTTAGAGCGTATTGGTGCTCTGTCTCAGGCAGAAGCACGAGATATTATCTTGGCACAGACAGAGGAAAACTTGACCAAGGAGATTGCCAGCCGCATTCGTGAAGCTGAGCAAGAGGTCAAGGAACGTTCTGACAAAATGGCCAAGGACATCCTGGTTCAAGCTATGCAACGTATCGCTGGTGAGTATGTGGCGGAGTCAACAAACTCAACGGTTCATCTACCAGATGATACCATGAAGGGGCGCATTATTGGTCGTGAAGGTCGTAACATTCGTACCTTTGAAAGTTTGACAGGGGTTGATGTGATTATCGACGATACACCAGAAGTGGTGACCTTGTCAGGTTTTGACCCGATTCGTCGCGAGATTGCCCGTATGACCATGGAAATGTTGCTCAAAGATGGTCGTATCCACCCAGCTCGTATCGAAGAGTTGGTTGAGAAAAACCGTCAAGAGATTGACAATAAGATCCGTGAATACGGTGAGGCAGCAGCCTATGAGATTGGTGCGCCAAACCTTCATCCAGACTTGATGAAGATTATGGGACGTTTGCAGTTCCGTACCTCTTATGGACAAAATGTTTTGCGCCATTCGATTGAAGTTGCTAAGTTGGCTGGTATCATGGCGAGCGAGCTTGGCGAAAATGCGGCTCTTGCTCGTCGTGCTGGATTCCTTCACGATATAGGGAAAGCTATTGACCGCGAAGTTGAAGGTAGCCACGTTGAAATCGGTATGGAATTGGCCCGTAAGTACAAGGAACATCCAGTTGTGGTCAATACGATTGCTAGTCACCACGGCGATGTAGAAGCCGAAAGCGTGATTGCAGTGATCGTCGCTGCAGCAGATGCCTTGAGCGCAGCCCGTCCAGGTGCTCGTAGTGAGTCTCTTGAAAGCTACATCAAGCGTCTTCATGATTTGGAAGAAATTGCGAATGGCTTTGAAGGGGTACAAAATAGCTTTGCCCTTCAAGCAGGACGTGAAATCCGCATCATGGTCAATCCAGGACAAATCAAGGACGACAAAGTCACAATCTTGGCTCACAAAGTTCGCGAGAAAATTGAAAACAATCTCGATTACCCAGGAAATATCAAGGTAACCGTGATTCGCGAGCTTCGTGCAGTAGATTATGCTAAATAATAAAAAACTGAGGTCAGTGCAATCTGACTTCAGTTTTTTTGAATAAATTATTTGAAAATAATTCGTTATATTATCGAGGTGAAACTTCAATTGGAGATAGGTAGACTAAATCTTGAGTGGAGTTATAGTTTCCAATTTGTGCTTTTATATGTACATTTTGGCCTTTAGAAATATTTTCGCCATTAAAAGAGTTGAAAGCGGCGTTAGAAACTGTTGTTATATTTACAAATTTAAAGTTTGGTCCCGAAGGTGCTTGTTCTGCTCCTAAGTAATTTCCGCCATAAATAAGCATATCAAATTTTGTTTTGTAATTTTTATAGTGTGCAATATCTGCTATGTGTCCATCAAATTCGATGATTTGACCTTTATGTTTTTGAACAAAATCTATTATTGTGTTTGAATCTTCAGTCTGCAATAGTGCTTTAAATTCCTCATTGTTTTCAGTCGTGATGACAGCTGATTGAGCTGGACTTGTTGATGAGTATTCGGTAGAACTTGATGAGGTACTAGTTGAACTAGAGGAAATAGATGTAGAACTTTGTGATGTAGATGATGCCTCATTTGTTTTTTCGACGGATTTTTCCACAATGGAACTAGTTTCTGTAGATGTAGAAGTAGGAACAGAAGTTGACTTATCTGAGTTTCCTCCAAATAGAACCAACAGAAGAATAATAAATATTACAGCAACACCAATTAAATATGGAATTAGTTTTTTTACCTTCAATTCCAGTGGGCTTAATGGTGTAATTTCAACCTCAGCTTCTTTTTCAAAAAAACCAAATACTCCAGCATTTCCTTCTTCAATAATATTGATTTTAACCTCATTTTTTTTGAGATTGAGTTCATACAAGCCATTTTCAATAGCTTCATCGACATTTTTTCCTTTATAAATTGGCATAAATCTCTCCTTTTATATTAGTAGTTTCATTATCTCTTAAATGGAATAAAAAGGCAAGTCTTTTTTAAAGGGGCTACCTTGTATAAATCATAGATTATGCTAAATAAATAAGAAAGAGCAGTTGAAAAATTACTGCTTTTTTGTTACACTAGATAGAAAGACTGTAGAAGGATAGTTTGTGTAAAATGCTACTATCTGAAGGAAAATTTTATTTTATTTTCACAGACTGACTAAAAGGAGACACAATGGCAGACCGAGGCTTACTAATCGTTTTTTCTGGTCCTTCAGGGGTTGGAAAAGGAACGGTTAGAAGAGAGATTTTTGAGAGTTCTGAAAACCAATTTCAATACTCTGTATCGATGACGACACGCGCACAACGTCCTGGAGAAGTGGACGGTGTTGACTATTTCTTCCGTACTCGTGAAGAGTTTGAAGAGCTGATTCGTCAAGGACAGATGTTGGAATACGCAGAATATGTCGGCAACTACTATGGAACTCCTCTGACCTATGTCAATGAAACCTTGGACAAGGGAATCGATGTTTTCCTTGAAATTGAAGTTCAGGGCGCTCTTCAGGTCAAGAAAAAGGTTCCAGATGCTGTCTTTATCTTCCTGACACCACCAGATTTGGATGAATTGCAAGACCGTTTGGTAGGTCGTGGAACAGACAGCGCAGAAGTGATTGCCCAACGAATCGAAAAGGCCAAGGAAGAAATTGCCCTTATGCGTGAGTATGATTATGCGATTGTCAACGATCAGGTGCCCCTAGCTGCTGAGCGTGTCAAACGTGTGATCGAAGCCGAGCACTTCCGTGTGGATCGTGTCATTGGTCACTATCAGGAGATGTTACCAAAGTCTCCAACTACCCGATAAAATTTAGAAAATAGGTACAAGCAAATGATGTTAAAACCCTCTATTGATACCTTGCTTGACAAGGTTCCATCAAAATATTCACTCGTAATCTTGGAAGCAAAACGTGCCCACGAATTGGAAGCAGGTGCGCCAGCAACTCAAGGTTTCAAGTCTGAAAAATCAACTCTTCGCGCTTTAGAAGAAATCGAATCAGGAAACGTTACAATTCACCCAGATCCAGAAGGAAAACGTGAAGCGGTGCGTCGCCGTATCGAAGAAGAAAAACGCCGCAAAGAAGAAGAAGAAAAGAAAATCAAAGAGCAAATCGCTAAAGAAAAAGAAGATGGTGAAAAAATTTAAGGTTGGGGGGACTCAATCTTATTTTTTCTATTGCAAGAATGTACTGACAAGGAGGAGGTGAGAAGATGGCCGTAGCCAAGATTATTGTAGATGTGCCCTTGATGCAGACGGATCAGCCCTATAGTTACAGGATTCCTGAGGAATTTGAGGGAATGCTGGAAGTTGGGATGCGGGTTCACGTGCCCTTTGGTAAGGGAAATCGCCTGATTCAAGGGATTGTTCTTGGTTTGGAGTCCCAATTAGATGAAGAAGAGATGGAGCAAGATTTGAAAGATATTGCGGAGGTGCTGGATTTTTCTCCTGTTCTCACGCAAGAACAACTCTGGCTGGCTGAGGAGTTACGCAAATCTGTCTTCTCCTACAAAATCTCTATCCTCAAGGCTATGTTACCAGGGTTTCTGAACTCCAGTTATGACAAGATTCTCTATCCTCTGGCAGGCCTAAGTCAGGAAGACCGAGAACGCTTGTTTGGTTCAGAGGATTCACTTGCCTTTTCTTCTCTAGATTTAGGTAAGCAAGCAGAAATGATGCGTTTGACTAGGAAAGGTTTACTTGGTCTGGAATATCAGGCGGTCGATCAAAAGAAGGTCAAGACCCAGTCTTGGTATGAGGTTGATCTTGCTCAATTAGAGGGTGTAGAGATTTCTACACGCGCCAAGAAAAAGTTAGAACTGAGAGACCATCTGCTGTCTCATCCTGAGAGCGCTTCTTTGGCTAGTTTGCTAGAGTTCTATTCGCGGGAGCAAGTTAACTTCTTTGTGGAACAAGGTGCTGTGACCATAGTCCAAAAGGAAGTTCAACGCTCGGCTGCCTATTTTGAAGGTATTGAGGCAAGTCAGCCTTTAGAGTTGAATCCAGAGCAAAGACAGGCGCGTGATGTGGTTGTCAGTGCGATTGGAAGTCATCAGCCTCCCTTCCTCCTTCAAGGGATTACAGGAAGTGGGAAAACGGAGGTTTATTTGCAGATTATTCAAGGAGCCTTGGACAAGGGCAAGACAGCCATTTTGCTGGTGCCTGAGATTTCCTTGACTCCTCAGATGACGGAGCGTTTTATTGCACGTTTTGGTGAGAAAGTGGCCATACTTCACTCAGGCTTGTCTAATGGTGAAAAGTATGATGAATGGCGCAAGGTGGAACGCGGTGATGCCCAAGTTGTGGTTGGTGCCAGATCTGCTATCTTTGCTCCGCTGAAAAATCTGGGTGTCATGATTATCGATGAAGAGCATGAAGCGACTTATAAGCAGGACAGTAATCCCCGTTATCATGCTAGAGAGGTAGCTATTTTACGGGCTCAGTATAATCAAGCAGCTTTGGTGCTTGGTTCAGCAACTCCTAGTCTGGAAAGCCGTGCTCGGGCTGGCAAAGGCGTCTATCAACATTTACGTCTAACCCAACGGGCCAATCCTTTGGCTACAATCCCTGAGGTTCAAGTAATTGACTTTCGAGACTATATCGGACAAAACGAGACATCAAACTTTACACCTCCTTTGCTAGAAGCCATTCAAGACCGTCTGGCTAAAAAAGAGCAGGTGGTTCTCATGCTCAATCGCCGTGGTTATTCTAGCTTTGTCATGTGTCGGGAGTGTGGGACGGTGGATACTTGTCCTAACTGTGACATTTCCCTGACCTTGCACATGGATACCAAGAACATGAACTGCCATTATTGTGGTTTTTCGAAAGACATTCCTCAGGTCTGCCCTAACTGTAAGAGTCGCAGTATTCGTTACTACGGTACGGGAACTCAGAAGGCTTATGACGAGCTAGCAGAACTCTTTCCCCGGGCCCGTATTTTGCGCATGGATGTGGATACGACTCGCAAGAAAGGGAGTCATCAAGCTATGCTTGACCAGTTTGGACAAGGGGAAGCGGATATTTTACTAGGTACTCAGATGATTGCCAAGGGTTTGGATTTTCCAAATGTGACCCTAGTAGGAGTTCTTAATGCAGATACAGCCTTGAATTTGCCTGATTTCCGTTCTTCTGAGAGAACCTTCCAGCTTTTGACTCAGGTGGCAGGTCGGGCAGGACGTGCTGAAAAAGCTGGGCAGGTCTTGATTCAGTCTTACAATCCGCAACACTACGCTATTCGATTTGCAAAAGACCAAGATTACGAAGGCTTTTACGCTTATGAAATGGGAATCAGACGACAACTTGGTTATCCACCTTATTATTTCACCATTGGCATTACCCTTTCTCACAAGAAGGAAGAAGAGGTGGTCAAACGTGCCTATGAAGTGATGAACATTTTGCGCTCAGGCCTGTCTGAAACCAGTAACATCCTTGGGCCAACGCCCAAACCCATCGCCCGTACCCACAACCTCTATCATTACCAGATTTTGATTAAATACCGTTTAGAAGATGAGCTGGGGCCGACTCTAAATCAGGTTCTGGCTTTGACTCAAGAACGGGAAAATAGTGAGCTCCGTCTCAGCATTGACCATGAGCCACAGCAATTTTTATAAGAAGGAGAAGATATGACAAAACTAATCTTTATGGGGACACCCGACTTTTCAGCAACAGTCTTAAAAGGACTTTTGACAGATGACCGTTACGAAATTCTAGCCGTTGTGACCCAGCCAGACCGTGCTGTTGGTCGTAAAAAAGTGATTCAGGAAACCCCAGTTAAACAAGCTGCCAAAGAAGCGGGGCTTCCTATCTACCAACCTGAAAAATTATCTGGAAGTCCAGAGATGGAAGCTATTATGAAGCTAGGAGCGGATGGAATTGTGACCGCTGCTTTTGGGCAGTTTCTCCCAAGTAAACTCCTTGATAGCATGGACTTTGCTGTCAATGTTCACGCCTCACTCCTTCCTAAACACCGTGGTGGTGCGCCTATCCATTATGCCTTGATTCAAGGGGATGAGGAAGCTGGTGTGACCATTATGGAAATGGTTAAGGAAATGGATGCAGGGGATATGATTTCTCGTCGTAGCATTCCGATCACAGATGAGGACAATGTTGGCACCTTGTTTGAGAAATTAGCGCTAGTTGGTCGCGATTTGCTTTTGGATACTTTGCCTGCCTACATTGCTGGTGACATCAAACCTGAAGCGCAGGATCCAAGTCAGGTTACTTTCTCGCCAAATATCAAGCCAGAGGAAGAAAAACTGGACTGGAACAAAACCAATCGTCAACTTTTTAACCAAATCCGAGGCATGAACCCCTGGCCTGTTGCCCATACTTTCCTTAAGGGCGACCGCTTTAAGATTTATGAAGCTCTAGTTGTAGAAGGTCAGGGAAATCCAGGTGAGATTCTCTCTATCGGCAAGAAAGAATTGATTGTTGCAACGGCAGAAGGGGCTCTATCCCTCAAACAAGTGCAGCCAGCGGGTAAACCTAAGATGGACATTGCTTCCTTCCTCAACGGAGTTGGACGTACATTGACTGTAGGAGAACGATTTGGTGACTAAAGTAGAAACGGCTAGAAATTTAGCCCTAGCAGTATTAGAGGATGTTTTTATCAATCAAGCATACTCAAATATCGCCTTAAATAAGCATCTCAAGGGAAGTCAACTTTCGGCAGCAGACAAGGGCTTGGTGACCGAGCTAGTCTATGGAACGGTAGCCCGTAAACTGACTCTGGAATGGTACCTATCACACTTTATCGAAGACAGAGATAAGTTAGATAACTGGCTCTATGTCCTTCTTCTCATGAGTGCCTACCAGCTCCGCTATTTGAACAAGATTCCAGATCATGCTGTGGTCAACGAAGCAGTAGAATTGGCCAAAATCCGTAAAAAAGGCAGTGAAAAATTGGTCAACGCCCTCCTTCGCCGTATCTTGCGTGAAGGCTGGCCAGATATTGCTAGCATCAAGCGAAAAAACAAGCGTGATTCCATTGCCTATTCTCTCCCAGTTTGGCTAGTTGCCAAGCTCAAAGAAGAATACGGTGAAGAGCGAGCGCAAGCTATTTTTGAAAGTCTTTTGGTGCGCAACAAGGCCAGTATTCGTGTGACTGACTTAAGCCGAAAAGAGGAAATTCAAGCCTTGTTAGAGGCTAGTAATTCATCCTTGTCTCCCTCTGGTCTTGTTAAGGAGCAAGGGCATTTTGCAGACCATAATTTGTTTGCAGAAGGGGCTATAACCATTCAAGACGAATCCAGTCAATTGGTTGCGCCAACTTTGAATTTGCAGGGAGATGAACGAGTACTAGATGCCTGTGCGGCTCCGGGTGGGAAAACAGCCCATATAGCCTCTTATCTTACGACAGGTCAGGTTACTGCTCTGGACTTGTATGACCACAAGTTGGACTTGATTCAAGAAAATGCCCAACGTCTGGGAGTTGCAGATCGGGTTCAAAGGCAAAAATTAGATGCCAGAAAGGTGCATGAGTTTTTTGGTCAGGATTCATTTGATAAGATTTTGGTAGATGCTCCTTGTTCAGGAATCGGTCTTTTGCGCCGAAAACCAGACATCAAATACAATAAAGAAACGGCAGATTTCGCGTCATTACAGGAAATTCAGCTAGAAATATTAGGTAGTGTTTGTCAAACACTAGGCAAAGGTGGTATAATAACTTATAGTACCTGTACTATTGTCTCAGAGGAGAATTTTCAAGTCGTTGAAGCGTTTTTAGAAAGTCATCCTGAGTTCGAGCAGGTAAAGCTAGAACATGAATGTAAGGATATCATGAAAGACGGCTGTATCCTCATTACACCTGAATTGTATGGAAGTGATGGATTCTTCATCAGTCAATTTCGCAAGATATCGGATTAGGAAGGAACTGACACATGGAAATTTCATTATTAACAGATGTTGGTCAGAAACGGACAAATAACCAAGACTATGTCAACCACTATGTCAATAGAGCTGGACGTACCATGATTATTTTAGCTGATGGGATGGGAGGTCATCGCGCAGGGAATATCGCTAGTGAAATGGCGGTAACAGACCTAGGTATAGCTTGGGTCGATACCCAAATCGATACAGTCAATGAAGTGCGTGAATGGTTCGCCCATTACCTAGAAATTGAAAATCAAAAGATTCACCAGCTTGGTCAGGATGAAGCTTACAGAGGCATGGGAACTACTTTGGAAGTCCTTGCTATTATCGATAATCAGGCTATCTATGCTCATATTGGTGATTCGCGTATCGGCTTGATTCGTGGAGAAGAATACCATCAGTTGACGAGCGACCATTCTTTGGTCAATGAATTGCTCAAGGCTGGTCAATTGACACCAGAAGAGGCAGAAGCTCATCCGCAAAAAAATATTATCACCCAGTCTATTGGTCAAAAAGATGAAATTCAGCCTGATTTTGGAACAGTTATTCTTGAGTCAGGTGACTATCTCTTGCTCAATAGTGACGGCTTGACCAACATGATTTCAGGCAGTGAGATTCGTGATATTGTAACCAGTGATATTCCTTTAGCAGATAAAACGGAGACACTTGTTCGTTTTGCTAACAATGCAGGAGGTTTAGATAACATTACGGTTGCCCTTGTTTCTATGAACGAGGAGGATGCAGAATGATCCAAATCGGCAAGATTTTTGCCGGACGCTATCGGATTGTCAAACAGATTGGTCGAGGAGGCATGGCGGATGTCTACCTAGCCAAAGACTTAATCTTAGATGGGGAAGAAGTGGCAGTGAAGGTTCTGAGAACCAACTACCAGACAGACCCGATAGCTGTGGCTCGTTTTCAGCGTGAAGCGAGAGCTATGGCAGATTTAGACCATCCTCATATCGTTCGGATAACAGATATTGGCGAGGAAGACGGTCAACAGTACCTAGCTATGGAGTATGTGGCTGGACTTGACCTCAAACGCTATATCAAGGAACACTATCCTCTCTCTAATGAAGAAGCCGTCCGTATCATGGGACAAATTCTCTTGGCTATGCGTTTGGCCCATACCAGAGGAATTGTTCACCGGGACTTGAAACCTCAAAACATCCTCTTGACACCAGATGGGACTGTCAAGGTTACAGACTTTGGGATTGCAGTAGCCTTTGCTGAGACGAGTCTGACTCAGACTAACTCGATGCTGGGTTCAGTTCATTACTTGTCACCAGAGCAGGCGCGTGGTTCGAAGGCGACTGTACAAAGTGATATCTATGCAATGGGGATTATTTTCTATGAGATGCTGACAGGTCATATTCCTTATGACGGGGATAGTGCGGTGACCATCGCCCTCCAGCATTTCCAGAAACCACTGCCGTCCGTTATTGCTGAGAATCCATCTGTGCCCCAGGCTTTGGAGAATGTTGTTATCAAGGCAACTGCTAAGAAATTGACAGATCGCTATAAATCAGTTGCTGAAATGTATGTGGATTTGTCTAGTAGTTTGTCTTATAATCGTCGTAATGAACCAAAGCTGGTCTTTAACGATGCGACTAAGGCGGACACCAAGACTCTACCAAAAGTATCCCAGAGCACCTTGACCTCGATTCCTAAGGTTCAAGCGCAGACAGAACACAAACCAATCAAAAAAACAAGTCAGGCTGTGACAGAGGAAACTTACCAACCACAAGCACCGAAAAAACGTAGATTTAAGATGCGTTACCTGATTTTTTTGGCCAGCCTTGTATTGGTGGCAGCTTCTCTTATTTGGATCTTATCCAGAACTCCTGCAACCATTGCCATCCCAGAAGTGGCAGGTCAGACAGTTGCGGAGGCCAAGGAAACGCTCAAGAAAGCCAATTTTGAGATTGGCGAGGAGAAATCAGAGGCTAGTGAAAAGGTGGAAGAAGGGCGGATTATCCGTACAGATCCTGGCGCTGGAACTGGTCGAAAAGAAGGAACGAAAATCAATTTGGTTGTCTCATCAGGCAAGCAATCTTTCCAATTGAGTAACTATATCGGCCGTAAATCGACAGATGTTATCGCAGAACTCAAGCAGAAGAAGGTTCCTGAAAATCTCATCAAGATTGAAGAAGAGGAATCAAGTGAGAGCGAAGCAGGAACCGTTCTCAGACAGAGTCCAGTTGCCGGAACAACCTATGATTTGAGCAAGGCCTCAACGATTACCTTAACCGTTGCTAAGAAAGTAACTAGTGTTGCTATGCCAAGTTATATAGGATCTAGTCTCGAATTTACTAAAAACAATCTCGTTCAAATTGTTGGGATTAAGGAAGCCAATATTGAAGTTGTAGAAGTGTCGACAGCTCCTGATGGAACTGCTGAGGGTACAGTCGTTGAACAGAGTCCAAAAGCGGGTGAAAAGGTTGATTTGACTAAGACGCGTGTCAAGATTTCAATCTACAAACCAAAAACACCGCCGTCAACGTCATCATCAGCACCAGCCCAACGTGGAAACCAAGGTTCTACTACGACACCAAGTCAGGGGAATCAACGAGGGAATGCACCTGCTCCTACTCAATCAAGTAGTGAAGGCAACCACGAAAATTCTCGTGATTAAACGAATCTTTGTCATGATTTCATGGCAAAGATTTTTTTTGACTCCAGATTTGTGATAGAATAGAGGGAGTTGATAAAAGGAGGCAAGCATGGAAGAATCAAGAGAATTAAATGCCGTCATTGATGTGATTATGCTAGCAGGAACCATTCTTCTCAAAAGTGGTTCAGAGATTCATCGTGTAGAAGATACTATGATTCGTATTGCGCATTCGCAGGGGATTGTGGATTGCAATGTCCTTGCCATGCCTGCCGCTATCTTTTTCTCTGTTGAAAATACCAATATTTCGCGCATGAAGCGGGTGACCTCCTCTTCTTATAACATCGAAAAAGTCTGCGATGTGAACCAGATTTCTCGTCAGCTGGTTGGGGGGCAGATTGATTTAGAAACAGCCTTTAAGCAATTGACGGCCTTGCAAGCCCAACCCCTTCCCTATACTAAGTTGCAGGTAACTCTGGCTGCGACCTTTAGTGCCCCTTTCTTTTCAGTTATGTTTAGCGGAAATATCTACGACGCACTTGGGGCAGGAGTGGCGACCTTATTTGGTTTTGCCTTTTCCCTCTATGTGGAGAAGTTTATCCGAATTCCCTTTGTGACGGCCTTTGCTGGGGCCTTCGTCTTTGGAATGATTGCCCAGTTTTGGGCTCGCTACACAGGCTTTCCTTCAACGGCAGACTTGATTATAGCTGGTGCGGTCATGCCTTTTGTACCAGGGATTGCCTTGACTAATGCGGTTCGTGATATTATGACTAACCACATAAACTCTGGTATGAGCAAGATGTTTGAATCCCTGCTCATTACCCTTGCTTTAGGGGCGGGAACTTCTGTCGCCTTGGTATTGATGAACTAATATGACACTAACAACCTTTTTATTACAAGCAGTAGCAAGTCTTCTTGCTATCATCACTTTTTTAATCGTACTCAATGTGCAACGGTCCATGCTCTTACCTGGAGGGATTTTGGGCATGGCTGTCTGGCTAATCTATCTTTTGCTCAAGGAACCGACCAATGTCATTGTTGCCACCTTCATTGCGGCCATTATCGGTTCTTGTGTCAGCCAGATTTTAAGTATTCTTTATAAGACTCCTGCTGTGGTCTTTATCTTGGCCATCTTGGCACCACTGGTTCCGGGTTATCTCTCCTATCGGACAACTGCCTTTTTTGTGACAGGAGACTATAATAAAGCGCTGGCAAGTGCAACATTAGTTGTTATGCTGGCTTTGGTCATTTCCATTGGAATGGCTAGCGGAACAGTGATTCTCAGACTGTATCATTATATAAAAACACATCGAGTATCGTAGACTTTACAACTTTGCAGAAATAAAAGAATTTTCTGAAAAATGAGATAAATATAGTGACAAGGCTTTCTATGTATGCTATTCTCTCTATATAAAGGAGGAAAAATCATGAAAAAATCACTATTTTCCTTATTGTCTGTAAGTCTACTGACTTTGTTGTTTATCCCAGTCATGGTGTCTAGTTCAGGCTCAGAATTTCAAAGTGGATGGCAAGAGCATCAGTTGATTGTTGAAAAGGTTAGTAAAACACTTGACAAGACATTTGATAAGGATATCAGAGAAATTCCGACCAGTCAGTTTTATCAAGAATTTGTAGATGAGATGGGAAGGATTTACTCAGGAAATTTAATCCTCCAGGAACTGATAACTGAGAATGGGTCTTATAAAGCTACTTATATCGGTGAACTCTATAGCAACTAATCATTCTTTAAAATTATGACCAATAAGAGGCTTGATTTGGTGAATCAAGTCTTTTTTCTCTCTTTTACTGCCATTTGTGATAAAATAGTAGTGAACGATTTTTTACATGAATGATAAAACAGAGGTAAATATGACAATCGGTATTGATAAGATTGGTTTTGCGACCAGTCAATATGTCTTGAAATTACAAGACTTAGCAGAAGCGAGGGGGATTGACCCTGAAAAATTAAGTAAAGGACTCTTACTCGAGGAATTGAGTATTGCGCCCCTAACTGAAGACATCGTGACTTTGGCGGCTAGTGCTAGTGACTCTATTTTAACTGAGCAAGAAAGACAAGAAATTGACATGGTCATTGTGGCTACCGAGTCAGGAATTGACCAGAGTAAGGCTGCGGCCGTCTTTGTGCATGGCTTGCTGGGTATCCAGCCCTTTGCTCGTAGTTTCGAGATTAAAGAAGCCTGTTATGGAGCGACAGCTGCCCTCCATTATGCAAAACTGCATGTGGAAAATTCTCCAGAGTCCAAGGTCTTGGTCATTGCCAGTGATATTGCCAAATATGGTATTGAAACTCCAGGAGAACCCACTCAGGGTGCTGGAAGTGTGGCTATGTTGATTACACAAAATCCACGCATGATGGCCTTTAATAATGACAATGTAGCTCAAACCCGTGATATTATGGATTTCTGGCGTCCAAATTACTCAACAACTCCTTATGTAAATGGTGTCTATTCGACCCAACAATACTTGGATAGTTTGAAAACGACTTGGCTTGAATATCAAAAACGCTACCAGCTTACTTTGGATGATTTTGCGGCTGTTTGCTTCCACTTGCCTTATCCTAAATTAGCACTAAAAGGTTTGAAAAAAATCATGGATAAGAGCCTGCCTCAAGAGAAAAAAGACCTCTTGCAAAAGCATTTTGACCAGTCTATTCTCTACAGTCAAAAGGTGGGGAATATCTACACAGGATCCCTCTTCCTTGGGCTTCTGTCTCTCTTGGAAAATACAGATAGCCTGAAGGCTGGGGATAAAATTGCCCTTTATAGTTACGGAAGTGGGGCTGTGGCTGAGTTCTTTAGTGGTGAATTGGTTGAAGGATATGAAGCATATCTAGATAAAGACCGCTTGAACAAGCTCAACCAAAGAACTGCCTTATCTGTTGCAGAATACGAAAAGGTTTTCTTTGAGGAAGTGGTGTTGGATGAAACAAACTCTGCCCAGTTTGCTGGCTATGAGAATCAAGATTTTGCCTTGGTTGAAATTGTTGACCACCAACGCCGTTATAGCAAGGTTGAAAAATAATGAAGATAAGTTGGAATGGATTTTCTAAAAAATCATACCAAGAGCGCCTCGAGCTGTTAAAAGCTCAGGCGCTCCTTAGTCCTGAGAGACAAGCGAGTCTGGAGCAGGATGAACAGATGAGTGTGACTGTGGCAGACCAGCTGAGTGAGAATGTGGTGGGAACTTTTTCTCTGCCTTATTCGCTGGTTCCAGAGGTTCTTGTCAATGGTCAGGAATACACAGTTCCCTATGTGACAGAAGAACCGTCCGTGGTTGCGGCGGCCAGTTATGCCAGCAAAATCATCAAGCGAGCAGGTGGCTTTACTGCTCAAGTGCATGAGCGTCAGATGATTGGACAGGTAGCCCTTTATCAAGTTGTTGAACCTGAACAAGCCCAAGAGAAGATTGCCAGCAAGAAAGCAGAACTCTTGGAGCTTGCCAATCAAGCCTATCCTTCTATCGTTAAACGAGGAGGTGGGGCGCGTGATTTGCATGTAGAAGAGATTAAAGGTGAAACAGACTTCCTCGTCGTCTATCTTCATGTTGATACTCAAGAAGCCATGGGAGCCAATATGCTCAACACCATGCTGGAAGCCTTGAAACCAGTCTTAGAAGAACTGAGTCAGGGACAGAGTCTCATGGGAATCCTGTCCAACTACGCGACCGATTCTCTGGTGACTGCAAGTTGTCGTATCGCCTTTCGCTACTTGAGCCGTCAAAAGGATCAAGGACGAGACATTGCGGAGAAAATTGCGTTGGCTAGCCAATTTGCGCAAGCTGATCCTTATCGAGCTGCTACTCATAATAAAGGGATTTTTAATGGTATAGATGCCATTTTAGTAGCCACTGGTAATGACTGGCGTGCTATTGAGGCAGGAGCTCATGCTTTTGCAAGTCGAGATGGACATTACCAAGGTCTTAGCTGCTGGACGCTGGACCTTGAAAGAGAAGAATTAGTTGGTGAGATGACCCTGCCCATGCCTGTAGCAACTAAGGGTGGTTCTATTGGTCTCAACCCTCGTGTAGCCCTCAGTCATGAACTACTGGGAAATCCTTCTGCTAAAGACTTAGCCCAGATTATCGTGTCCATCGGTCTTGCCCAAAATTTTGCGGCCCTCAAAGCCTTGGTGAGCACAGGAATCCAGCAAGGTCACATGAAATTGCAGGCTAAATCCTTAGCTCTTCTAGCAGGTGCTAGTGAGTTTGAAGTTGCTCCCCTAATCGAGCGTCTCATCGCAGATAAAACTTTTAACCTAGAGACAGCCCGGCGCTATCTCGAAAACTTAAGATCATAAAAAACTCAGACAGATCGGTCTGAGTTTTCTTGTGCTTATACTCTTCGAAAATCTCTTCAAACCACGTCAGTTTCGCCTTGCCGTAGATATATGTAACTGACTTCGTCAGTCTTATCTACAACCTCAAAGCAGTGCTTTGAGCAGCCTGTGGCTAGCTTCCTAGTTTGCTCTTTGATTTTCATTGAGTATTAAATACTTTTTCCTGGTAATAATGTAACTGGTAAAAAGTAACCAGTTGTTGCGACTTCCTTGCCTTCAATCTTTTGCAAGAGGAGGTCAACAGTGAGGCAGGCAATCTCTTCCAAAGGTTGTTTGATGGTCGCGAGTTGAGGATAGTAATTTTCGATAAAGTAAGTCCCATCATAGCCGATGACCTTGAGCTCTTCTGGGACAGAAATGCCCAGTTCTTGAGCGATTTTAATGACCAGAATGGCAGTCAAATCATCCGAAGTAAAGATGGCATCTGGTTTTTGTCGGGTCAAGATATTCTTGATTTCCATTTCTTTTCTGACGGGAGAAAAGTCACTGGAAACATTGATAATAGGTGCTTTGGGGAGTACGGATGCAAAACCAGCGTGGCGCAGTCCGGTTGGTGAGTTAGAATTGTCATTCCCTGTAATCATGATGATAGACTGGGCACCTGTCTTAACCAAGGTCTGGGCGGCTAGGACTCCACCAGCATAGTTGTCAGAGGAGACGACAGGGATGTCTGGCGATAGGTTTCGGTCAAAGGAAATAATAGGTGCCGTCACACGATTGTAGTCTTCAATTCCTAGGTTGTGACTACCAGAAATGATGCCGTCCACCTGATTGGCTTCCAACATTTCGATGTATTCGCGTTCCTTCTCAGAATCATGTTCACTGTTGCAGATGATGGTCTTGTAACCATTTTTGAAGAGTTGGTGTTCCAATTTATCAATCAATTCTGCATAGAAAACATTGGAAATATTGGGGAAAATCAAGCCGATTAACTTAGCTGATTTTCCTTGCAGACTACGAGCCAGGTTGTTGGGTTTATAGCCCAATTCTCGCATGGCTTCATTGACCTTTTGAATGGTTTTTTCAGATAGATACCCTTTTTTATTGATAACCCGAGAAACGGTAGTAGGGCTGACGCCTGCAAGTTTGGCGACATCAGTTAGTTTTGCGACCATAATCTAATTCATAGTAAGTTCCAGTTGGGTTTCCAGATTTGATCAGGATCCCATTTTGGTCCGCATGTGGGAAGACACGACCAGAAAATACTTTTTCTCCTTTATTGATGAAAATTTCAAAGACAGAGTTATCGATGAAGATTGTAGCAGTAGTAGCCTGATTATCGATTGGGCAAGAACGAGTTGTCCCAAATTCTTGAGCATACTGTTCACCAGCCTGGCTACGATCCACTGTCACTTGACCATTTACAAGGTCAAAGTTGATTGCAAGTCCCTTGCCTTCTTTGTCAGCAAGTAAGACAATCTCGCTCTGGCTATTAGCTTCCAAGTTGAGCTCGAGTTCGTAGGTGTTATTGGTTTGAGCACGGTTTGAGAAGACTTCTTCAGAAGCACGAAGGTCCTTGATAGCTGCGACTGGGTATTGGTAGAGTTTGCCGTCTTTGATAGTCAGTTCTTTGACCAATGAGAAGGTTCCTTGGTGGTCAAAACGGTCAGATGGGTAAGAAACATCTGGCAAACCAAGCCAGCTAACTGCTAGAGCACGTCCATCAGGAGCGTTGAAGGCTTGAGTTGCATAGGCTTCGAAACCATAATCCATGTTTTGAAGTTGAGATACATCTACCATTTTGGCGTTTTCAGGGTCAAAGGAAGCCCCAATTTTGTACATATTTGGATAGATATTGTCGTAGTCTAGAACTTTCTTATCCAATCCTTGTGGGCAGTAGAGAAGGACAGGTTGCTCTCCTACAAAGACTAGATTTGGGCATTCCATCATGTAGGCAGTGCGGTCGTTAGCAAAGTCAAGGTCGCCAACTGCTTGCCAGTTTGTGTAGTCGTTGTCCACAGCCTTGTAGAGACGGACGAAGCCTTTTTTCTCCAAGTCCTGTCCTCCGACGATAGCATAATATTGACCTTTAAAGTTAAAAATTTGCGGATCGCGGAAGTGGTCAGTAGAGTCTGCTGGCTGGTCAATCAAGATCTTGTCAATCTTCGTAATCTTGCCATCCTTATCCATCAAAGCACCGATCTGGTAAGGGTGACGGATCCAGTTTTCATCACGGACATTTCCTGTATAGAATAGGAATAAGTTATCGCCAAACTGCATGGCAGAACCAGAGTAGGCACCGTGGCTATCTAATGGAGTATCAGGCAAAACTTTGACTCCAGTTTCTGTGAAATGAACCAAGTTCTCACTTTCCAATTGAACCCAAGATTTCAAACCGTGGGCTGCACCAAAAGGAAAGTTCTGATAAAAAACAATCCACTTTCCATCAAAGTAAGAAAAGCCATTTGGGTCGTTAAGAAGTCCTGTTTTTGGCTCAACATGATAATGAGTATGCCATGGAGATTGTGCCATATTTTCTTTAATATTCTTAATTTCTTCTTGCGTCCAATCTTGATAAAGTCTGTAACGACGCTCAGTTGTCCATTCCATTCTTCTATTCCTCCAAAAATCTTATCACTTTTAATAGTAACCGTTTTCGGAAAAAAAAGCAAGACTTTTATGTTAAAAAAGAGAAAAAACTGTCAAACGTTTATCATAAAATAAATGCAGGAAATCAATCAAATTTTCACAAAAATATGAAAGAGAATGAAATAAAACCCTTTTAACCAAGATTTTAAACTTATTTTTTTAAGGAACACCTGATAAAACAGTCAAAATCAATCAATCTAAAGCGAGCAAACTAAGTGGATAGAATATTTTTTCTGCAAAACGCTTGACATATTTCTAAAACATGATAAAATAATAGTCGTAGGGCGAATAAAATCGCTTTCAAACAAGAACAAAATTTTATATAAGGAGATTTTTGCAAATGAACAATCAGGAAATTGCAAAAAAAGTCATCGATGCCTTGGGTGGACGTGAAAATGTCAACAGTGTAGCTCACTGTGCGACTCGTCTTCGTGTCATGGTCAAAGATGAAGGAAAAATCAATAAAGAAGTGATTGAGAACTTGGAAAAAGTTCAAGGTGCTTTCTTTAACTCAGGTCAATACCAAATCATCTTTGGTACTGGTACAGTAAACAAAATGTACGATGAAGTTGTTGCACTTGGTTTACCAACATCATCTAAAGATGACATGAAAGCAGAAGCTGCTAAACAAGGGAACTGGTTCCAACGTGCTATCCGTACTTTCGGTGACGTTTTCGTTCCAATCATCCCAGTTATCGTAGCGACAGGTCTCTTCATGGGTGTGCGTGGTCTTTTCATTGCTCTTGAAATGCCACTTCCAGGAGACTTTGCAACTTACACACAAATCTTGACAGATACAGCCTTCATCATCTTGCCAGGTTTGGTTGTTTGGTCAACCTTCCGTGTATTCGGTGGTAACCCTGCCGTTGGTATCGTTCTTGGTATGATGCTTGTTTCTGGCTCACTTCCAAACGCTTGGGCAGTTGCTCAAGGTGGTGAAGTAACAGCTATGAACTTCTTTGGTTTCATCCCTGTTGTTGGTTTGCAAGGTTCCGTTCTTCCAGCCTTCATCATCGGGGTTGTCGGAGCTAAATTTGAAAAAGCTGTCCGCAAGGTCGTTCCAGATGTCATTGACCTTTTGGTAACACCATTCGTGACACTTTTGGTTATGTCTATCCTTGGACTATTTGTCATCGGACCAGTCTTTCACGTTGTTGAAAACTACATCCTTATCGCGACAAAAGCGATCCTTAGTATGCCATTTGGTCTTGGTGGTTTCTTGATTGGTGGGGTTCACCAATTGATCGTCGTGTCAGGTGTGCACCATATCTTCAACTTGCTTGAAGTTCAATTGCTTGCTGCTGACCATGCTAACCCATTCAACGCTATCATCACTGCTGCTATGACAGCTCAAGGTGCTGCAACTGTTGCGGTTGGTGTTAAAACTAAAAATCCAAAACTAAAAACACTTGCTTTCCCAGCTGCTCTTTCTGCCTTCCTCGGTATTACAGAGCCTGCTATCTTCGGAGTGAACTTGCGCTTCCGTAAACCATTCTTCCTTTCATTGATTGCTGGTGCAATCGGTGGTGGATTGGCTTCTATCCTTGGACTTGCAGGTACTGGTAATGGTATCACCATCATCCCTGGTACAATGCTTTACATCGGTAACGGACAACTTGCCCAATACCTTCTTATGGTAGCTGTATCATTTGCACTTGGTTTTGCCCTCACTTACATGTTTGGTTATGAGGATGAAAAAGAAGTTGCTACTGAAGTAGAGACAGAACGTTTGGTCCAAGAAGAAACAACTGGTAACATTCCAGCAGCTCTTCAAAATGAAACACTTGTAACTCCTATCGTTGGTGATGTTGTCGCTCTTGCTGATGTTAATGACCCAGTCTTCTCAAGTGGAGCTATGGGACAAGGTATCGCTGTGAAACCAAGTCAAGGTGTGGTATATGCACCAGCTGATGCTGAAGTTTCAATCGTATTTCCAACAGGACACGCTTTTGGTTTGAAAACAACTGATGGTGCTGAAGTTTTGATTCACGTTGGTATTGACACTGTGTCTATGAACGGTGACGGTTTTGAAGCAAAAGTTGCTCAAGGTGATAAGGTTAAAGCTGGCGATGTTCTTGGAACATTTGACTCAAACAAAATCGCTGCAGCTGGACTTGATGATACAACAATGGTTATCGTTACAAATACAGCTGACTATGCTTCAGTAGCTCCAGTCGCAACAGGTTCAGTTGCGAAGGGGGATGCTGTGATCGAAGTGAAAATCTAATACTCTTCGAAAATCAAATTCAAACCATGTCAGCTTCGCCTTGCCGTATTCAAGTACAGCCTTCGGCTAGCTTCCTAGTTTGCTCTTTGATTTTCATTGAGTACAATATTCCCACTCACAATGAAAACGAACAAATGACATGTTTGTTCGTTTTTGCTTGAATGGTAAGATTTACAGAGGAAAATCTAAAAAATTGAGAAACTTAGATTTTTAAAATATGCTATAATAAAGAAAATAAAAACAAGAGGTTTATCATGACAAAATTATATGGAAGCTTGGAAGCGGGCGGTACAAAATTTGTCTGTGCTGTCGGTGATGAAAACTTTAACGTTGTAGAAAAAACACAATTTCCAACAACAACTCCAATCGAAACAATCGATAAAACTATTGAGTTCTTCTCGAAATTCGATAATCTTGCTGGTCTTGCAGTTGGTTCATTTGGTCCGATTGATATTGATAAAAACTCAAAAACTTATGGCTTTATCACAACGACTCCAAAACCAAACTGGGCAAATGTGGACTTGCTTGGTGCCCTACGTCGCGCCCTCAACGTGCCAATGTACTTCACTACAGACGTAAATAGCTCTGCTTACGGGGAAGTGGTTGCCCGTAATAATGCTGGTGGTCGTATCGAAAACTTGGTTTACTACACAATCGGTACAGGTATCGGTGCAGGTGTTATCCAACGTGGTGAGTTTATCGGCGGTGTGGGTCATCCTGAAATGGGTCATTACTATGTGGCTAGACACCCAATGGATATTGAAAAAGAATTCAACGGTGTTTGTCCTTTTCATAAGGGATGTCTGGAAGGCTATGCAGCTGGTCCAAGTTTGGAAGCTCGTACAGGTGTTCGTGGGGAAAATATTGAACTCAACAACCCTGTTTGGGATGTTCAAGCCTACTATATCGCTCAAGCTGCGGTTAATGCGACAGTGACTTTCCGCCCAGACGTGATTGTCTTTGGCGGAGGGGTCATGGCTCAACAACACATGCTGGACCGTGTCCGTGAGAAATTTACATCTCTTCTCAATGGTTACCTACCAGTACCAGATGTGCGTGAATACATCGTGACGCCAGCAGTTGCAGGAAATGGTTCTGCTACTCTTGGAAACTTTGTACTTGCAAAAGAAGTTTCGAAATAAAGTACAAAATCCGCTTGGTTTCCCAAACGGATTTTTGTTTGAAGACAATGTTTTTTGAGCCTTTCCTTAAGTGATTACGGACGGTAGCGACTTTCTTCGAAATTCCATACCTAAACTTTGAGCCTAATGTCTCAAAGTTTCCGAACACCTGAAACCATTCGATTTCAGGTGTTTCCATCACGGCGGAAAGGCTAGGTAAGTCCTCGACTCGCTATCGAAAAATACGAATGATTTCCATACCAAAGTATATTTAGTATCAAGCTATAGTCAATCTACGCTTTAAAAATCCGCTTGGGAAACCAAACGGATTTTTTACGTGTCAAAGCATTTGCCAGAAAAAGTCAATAATATAGGTCAGACCGTAGGTATAAACCACGAGGGTAAAGGGCTTGGTCAGAATGATGATGGTCATATAGCGCTTGAAGCTCATCTTGGTCAGGGCAGCCAGCATACAGAGAAAGTCAGCTGGACTAATGGGCCAAATCATCATAAAGATAAAGAAACGGTCAAAACGATTGCCCTTATCCAACCAGCCGATATACTTGTCGTAGGTACGCTTGCTGACGACAGACTGGACAAAGGCAGCCCCATAGAGGCGCACCAGATAAAAGATAATAGCACAGCCAATCACGATGCCGATATAGTTGTAGATAGTCCCGATGATGTGACCATAGATAAAGACACCAGCCACCGAGGTCAAGGCCCCAGGAATGATAGGGACGACCGTCTGTAAAATCTGTAAAAAGATAAAGAGAGGTGGCCCCCAGATACCTGCCTGTTGGATAAAGGCAGAGAGGGTTTCCTTAGACTGTAAAATCCCAGCCTGATAAGCCCAAATACAGAAAATCAAACTCCCAACCCCACCGATAATCGATGAGATGTTGATAACTTGCTGTAAAAGGGGAGAAACAGCTTTCATTTGTTTATCCTGTGACATGTAAACTCCTCATAGATAGTATAACTCTACTATACCATATTTTAGAGGAGAAAGGGGGAATGAGTGTTTTTGATAAGAAATAGATGGGAATACAGGCCTTCGAGACTTAGAACAGGTCTGTCAACTAAAGGTTATATGCATTCTAGGTTTTGAATAATCGCAATTACATAAATTTAAAAGCATTCTAAGTCTCGAATAGCTTATCTGAGATAATTTTGAGGCATTCGAGCTTTTGAATAGTCATCTTCTCTAAAGTTTAGATGTATTCTGAAGCTAGAAAAGCTAAAATCTAAAAATAATAAGGGTCTCTATCTGATGGATGTAATTTATGTCTAGTATGAATCCTTTGAATCGTTAGTTAATTTTAATATGAATCAGTTCTGAAATAATTACTAAATATAGTTAGATGGTGAATGAATTATTGCTAAATTTCAAGTTCAAGTCAGCCATTCAGAAGTCTTCTCTGAGCGACTTGTAGTTCAAGAATTTTTTAGGATAGTTGTTAATCCATTTTTCGATGAATGCGATTTCTTTGGGAGTCGTTTTCTTAGTTCCCTTAGGTAACCATCTACGAATGAGCCTGTTGTGATTCTCATTAGTTCCCCTTTCCCAAGAGGCATAAGAATGTGCATAGTAGATATGTTCCTTAGAAAACACATCAGACAAGCGGTTTAATTCCGTTCCGTCCATTAGTAGATAAAGGATTACTCCTGCTTGAAATGACAGATGAACTTGTTTCTTATAAAAAATGTTGTCTGAAATTATTCGCCTTTTTCCAGAAGTTTTAGAGGAAGAGAACTTTATGGGGAAAAAGGAGTTACTCAAATAACAATTCAGGATCAAAAATAGACAGTTGAGGAGCAGAGTGGATAAATTAAGTTTGCTACTGTATAATGGATTTATCACTAAAAACGCTCCATGCCATATTTTACATAGCATTAGTCTTCTAAAAATGGACAGAAATCATTGTAAAGGCTATCAAAAAGGAGTATAATGAGTGCAAGAAATTTCGGAGGTGAAAGATGCTAGAAGTAAGAAGTCTAGAGAAAAGTTTTGGATCCAAGCAAGTTTTGTTTGGTATTGACTTTCAAGCGCGACCAGGTCGTATTTTGGGACTAGTCGGAAAAAATGGTGCTGGGAAGACAACGATTTTCCACAGTATTTTGAAGTTTTTAGAATATCAAGGAGAAATTAGTCTTGATAATCAGAATATTCGTCAGGAAACCTACGCTCGGATTGGCTATCTGCCTGAAGAACGCAGTCTCATGCCTAAATTGACAGTTCTTGAACAAGTTCGCTATTTGGCGACTCTAAAAGGCATGGATGCCAAGGAGGTCAAGGAGAAACTCCCTCAATGGATGAAGAGGTTGGAAGTGAAAGGGAAGCTGACAGATAAAATTAAGAGTCTGTCAAAAGGAAATCAGCAGAAGATTCAGCTCATCATCACTCTGATTCATGAACCAGACTTGATTATCTTGGATGAGCCTTTCAGTGGCTTGGACCCAGTCAATACAGAATTGCTCAAGCAAGTCATTTTTCAGGAAAAAGAGCGTGGAGCAACCATTATCTTTTCCGACCATGTCATGACCAACGTCGAGGAGCTTTGTGACGATATTCTCATGATTCGAGATGGCCGTGTGGTCTTGCATGGGCCGGTCCAGGATGTCCGCAATCAATACGGGAAAACGCGTCTCTTTGTTTCAAGTGAACGAAGCAAGGAAGAATTGGAAAATCTTCCTCATGTCAAACAGGTGAGCTTGACCAAGCAAGGCAGTTGGAAATTGATTTTGGAGGATGAGAGCGCTGGAAGGGAACTCTTCCCAATCTTGACTCAGGGGCAATATATCGCAACCTTTGACCAGCAAGCGCCAACAATCGATGAAATCTTTAAACTAGAATCAGGGGTGGAAGTATGAGAAATATGTGGGTTGTAATCAAGGAAACCTATCTTCGACATGTCAAATCGTGGAGTTTCTTCTTTATGGTGATTTCACCATTCTTGTTTATCGGTCTCTCTGGAGGAATTGGCTATCTCCAAGGCTCTTCAATGGCTAAAAATGATAAAGTGGCAGTAGTGACAACAGTGCCGTCTGTAGCAGAAGGACTGAAGAATGTAAATGGTGTTAACTTTGACTATAAAGACGAAGCAAGTGCCAAAGAAGCGATTAAAGATGAAAAATTAAAAGGCTATCTGACTATTGATCAAGAAGATAGTGTTCTAAAGGCAGTTTATCATGGCGAAACATCGCTTGAAAATGGAATTAAATTTGCAGTTACAGGTACACTCAATGAACTGCAAAATCAGCTTAATCGTTCAACGGCCTCCTTGTCTCAAGAGCAGGAAAAACGCTTAGCGCAGACAGTTCAATTCACAGAAAAGATTGATGAAGCCAAGGAAAATAAAAAGTTTATTCAAACAATTGCAGCAGGCGCCTTAGGATTCTTTCTTTATATGATTCTGATTACCTATGCGGGTGTGACGGCTCAGGAGGTTGCCAGTGAAAAAGGCACCAAAATTATGGAAGTCGTCTTTTCTAGCATAAGGGCAAGTCACTATTTCTATGCGCGGATGATGGCTCTATTTCTAGTGATTTTAACGCATATTGGGATTTATGTTGTAGGTGGTCTGGCTGCCATTCTGTTCTTTAAGGATTTGCCATTCTTGGCTCAGTCTGGTGTTTTAGATCACTTGGGAGATGCTTTCTCTCTAAATACCTTGCTCTTTATTTTGGTTAGTCTTTTCATGTACGTCGTCTTGGCAGCCTTTCTAGGTTCTATGGTTTCTCGTCCTGAGGACGCAGGAAAAG
Organism: Streptococcus thalassemiae; assembly: GCF_903645285.1. GTDB lineage: Bacteria > Bacillota > Bacilli > Lactobacillales > Streptococcaceae > Streptococcus > Streptococcus thalassemiae. Next base: position 254,767 of record NZ_CAHJXN010000003.1, read on the forward strand.
CCTTGTCGCCTTTGATGATTTTGATTATGGGTGGTTTTTTTGGAGTGACAGCTCTAGGTGCAGCTGGTGACAATCTCATCTTGAAGATTGGTTCTTATATTCCCTTTATTTCGACCTTCTTCATGCCATTTAGAACCATTAATGGCTATGCAGGGGGAGTAGAAGCATGGATTTCACTTGCGATTACAGTGATTTTTGCAGTGGTAGCAACAGGATTTATCGGACGCATGTATGCCAGCCTAGTCCTTCAAACGGATGATTTAGGGATTTGGAAAACCTTTAAACGTGCCTTAGCTTATAAATAGAAGAGCCTCGTGAAAGCGAGGTTTTTTAGAGATAAAAAGAGTGGAATCACGAACCTAATTATTCACACATTGTGTAAACAGGTTGCTTGAAAACTCAATTGTATAGTGAACTGAATCTGGAATAGGATAATATTGCGTCTAAAACATTCTTATAAATTGATTTGAATTCCAAAATCCCATCGTTCCGTTCTTATTTCATTTTGCGATATAGTGAAAGGAAATAAGTCAGCTCATAAAAAACGCATACGACCAGGATTTCAAGACCTGATAGTATGCGTTTTTTGATTGTGAAGACTTTTCATCCAGCCTCTTTATGTGATAAAGTATCGTTAATAGTCAATGAAAATCAGACTGGGAAGTTAGCGGAAGGATCTTCGAAACTATGTTTTGAGGTTTAGGAACTGACCAAGTCAGTAACATATACACACTAAGGACAAGCTGACGTGGTTTGAAGAGTATAAAGATCTGTTTCGTAAGCATCTAATAATAGGGTATTTTGATAGTGTAATCATTTGGATAAGCATTATAGTATAGTGATATGAAATCAACTAAACTAAATAAGAAATATAGATTATCAAAACTCTTTGAAAAGATTACATTAAATCTAAATAACATAGACGTCTTCAGCGTGTGCTGTCTCATCTTATGCGAAAATCTTATAAGGAGAGTATAGAAAATCTCGATTGTAATCAACTAACTGATTGGAGAAATGTATAAATATGAGAAGTTAGACCCCCATGTCACTACCATAATGAGATTGCTCGAATTCCTTGCTTTTTAACTCAATATCAAACTGGCTACGATAGGGCTGACAAAGACATAGAGAATACCAGTGACACCGATAGCCAAACCACCCATAGCTCCTGCTACAGAGCCGTATCGGAAGGCTGTCCCTGTTCCGACCGCATGGCCTGTTCCTCCAAGGGAAAGACCAACAGCTACTGGATCATCTATTTTCAACCACTTCAAAAGGGTTGGGCCGATGACACTGGTTAAAATCCCAGTCGCCACCACAACCACCAAGGTCACAGTCGTCAAACCTTGCAATTTTTCTGTTATTCCCACTGCCATAGCAGTTGTTACTGACTTAGGAAAGAGTGAAATGGCTAGGAAAAAGTCCATTCCAAAAATCTTAGCTACAAGGGCTGTGAAAGAGGTATTGACAACTACTGCTAACAGACTACCAAAGAGAATACTCCGAGCATGATGCTTCATCAAGTGAAAACTCTTATAAAGCGGAATCCCTAGAGCCACGGTCGACGGGACAATCAAGTTGTTCAGATAAACCCCACCTTGGTAGTAATCTTGGTAAGAAATGCCCGTCACTTTTAGAATGATAATAATGAAAACAGCTGATAAAAGCAAGGGCGTTGTCAAAGGATGGGGAAAACGTCTATAAATCAGCATTCCCACTAGATAAGCTAGGATAGACAGGGCAAGCCCAAACAGGGGATTGGAAACAAATTCACTCATTTGGCATCTCCTTTCTCATAATCTCCCTCAAATCGTCTCTTGATAAACTGAACCACCAAGGCAATGAGGATAATATTGATGACTGCTGCGAAAAAGACAATTAAAACAATGGGCAAAAGATAGGGAGCAATCACATCAAACTTCTCCATGATTCCCACTGCTGGCGGCAAAAAGAGAATGGTCATATTGGCCAGCAAGAAATTCCCCACCATGTTGACATGTCTGGTTCTCAGCCACTTAAATTGCAGGGCTAGAAAGAGAATAATCAAACCGATAATACTGCCTGGGATGGGCAAATGAAAGAAACTGGAAATCCCCTCTCCGATTAGAGAAATCACAAAGAGAATCATTAATTGAACATATAATTTCATCCTATACTCCACGAAATAGACTTCTTGCATACCAGTTTACTCTTTTTTCAGAAAATTTCAAGGAAATGCACCAAGAGATAATGAAAATTAAAGAACAAACTAGGAAGTCAGCTGCATGTTGCTCAAAGCAAAGTATTGGGTTTGTAGGTCAAACTGACATAGTTTGAAGCGATTTTCGAAGAATATTACTTTTCTTTGCTTAAGTGAATGACTTGGTCATAGTGTTTTAAGTCTTCTTCTGTGTAGTGGTGAATGACTTCAATGACTGTTTGAGGTAGGGAGAAGAGCAAGTCGCTAATTTTTCTGCTATTTTCCGAGTCAAGATTGGCCTTAATCTCATCTGCTAAGATGAGTTGGCTATCATGGTAGAGGGCGCGAGCGATTTCTAGGCGTTGTTTCTCGCCACCAGACAGACTATCATTGCTGAGCGTTCGATTTTTCAAATGTTCTAATCCTGTTTTTTGAGGATATGATTTAACGTTTGCTTTTATCTCAAATACTTCATATAAAAATGTAATTTTTGGGGATATACAATTAAATGACAATGTCGTAATGTAACAGATTGAAACAAAAAGCGAACAAAACAGAATTCGTTGTTTCGATTCGCTTTTTGTATTATTATCTAAATTTTTCTTGTAGTTCTGATAACAATTAGTTTGAGCATGTACACTAATAGCTGATGGAATAAAATGTGTACTTTAGATTATTTCCAAGCGCCACTGGCATCTACATAGTAGCCATCTGGTGTGTAGGTATTGTGAAGCATCTTACCTGATGAAGCAAGGTAATACCAAGATCCGCTATCTTTCACCCAACCTGTTGCCATAGAACCTGAGTTGTTTAGATAATACCAAGATCCACTATCTTTGATCCAACCTGTTGCCATAGAACCTGAATCTTTTAGGTAATACCAAGAGTGATTATCATATAGCCAATCGCTAGCAATCATGGCTCCTGATGATTTAAAGGCATACCAGTTGCCACCCTGATAGAGCCAAGTTTGATTGAACATGACTCCTTTATCATTCATAAAGTACCAAGTTCCCTTGTCCTTAACCCAAGCATTTTTAACTAATTGACCTTGTTTTTGATAGTACCACTTTTCACTGTAATTCTTTTTTAGCCAACTTTCTGCTTTTAGAATCGGATAAAGTATTTTGAAGGCTCCTCCCCCTCTGTAGGAATGACTGATAACTCCTGGTTTTTGAAGTTTCAATTCTACATAGTCGTCTTCCCAAGCAAACACTTTTTGACCATTGAGAGTCTCTGGTAAGGTAGCAGTGTAGGTCTTAGTTTGATAGTCCCATTTTGCATCAAGGTAGGTGTGTTGATCATTTGATTCGTCAATACGGAAGTAACCACTCTTTCCGCCATCATTATATACATCATCTACTACTTTAGTGGACCAGGTCTTTACTTCATTTCCGCTTTTGGCTTCTACCTTGATATCTCCTCTATAGCCATAAGGTACATAGAAATTCAGGTAACGTCCTTCTTCTCCGATGGTTCTATCCACTTCTTGACTTAGGAAATTGACAGTTTGATCTTGACCATTGAGACTAACCGTCCACTCGATTTTCTCAGTTTTTGGCAAATCCAAGACTTTGATATCTACGCTATGGCCATTGTTAAATCGAAGAATTTTGTCATCTTGATACACAACTCCTCCTTTAACATGCCAAACTCCTTTAAGCTCAAATGCCTTTCCCGAATGAGGGAAAGCTAGTAAAGCTAGGCCAGCTAGAGATAAACCAAATAATGTGATTTTTTTTGATACTTTCATTTTCTTAACTCCTTATTTTTGAAATAAAACAAATTGACTGTTTTTAGGATAAACTGATACATGTTGCTCCTTGTTACTGCTGGATGCAGCTTCAAGGACTAGAGGGTAAGAGTATTGATACAGTTCCTCTAAAGTGATTTTTCCGTTAGTATTGGTGTCTGCCATAGGCGAAATCATTCTATTTTGAAGTGGATCCCAACCTGAAAAGGATGTTTTATCGCTACCAATGGCTATCGTCCCATCTTCTCCTCCATGACAAGTAAGGTAAAGATAGTTCACATCGCTTTCGCTAGAAGATTTGAAAAGCTCTTGCATTTTTGCAATAATCTCGGACTTAGTTTTATCTGGGAAACGAACTACTTCGCTAAAGTTTTGGTTACTAAAAACCTTTTCCATAGCATTAACGTCTTCGATAGGTACTGCTCTCGTTGATGTTTCACCCGTTTCTAGTGTAAGAACCGTCAGAATGTTTATACCACCAACGACCTTTTGATTGAAAGCAACTGCCATTGGAGTGGCTATAATCCTAGGGAGAGATAGATTCTTGTGCAGAAACTGGACTATTTACTGATAGTGATGTCACTAGGCTCAGTAAAGCAACTGATGACAATAAAATTTTTTTCATAATCATATTGTCCTTTCTGTTTTATTTTTGTATAATCATAATCATATCACAAATAAAAAAAACAGGTTTTATTTTTTGCAGAAATGGAAGAGGAATACTATGGAAAATTTTGGAGCAGTTTTAAAGGATATCCGTATTTCAAAAAATTTTCGTCTTAAAGATTTGGCTTGTGATAAGATTAGTGAGTCAACTATTTCTCGTTTCGAAAATGGGATTACAAAATTATCTATTGATCATTTTTACATGTTGTTAAATCGCCTGGGGATATCATTTTCGGAATTTGAAGAATTAGTTCATTGCTATTATTCCAAAAAAGAATGTTTTTTTGAAGAACTAGAACATGCTGTAAACTCTTCAGATATCATTTTGTTACAAGAACTAATAAAGAAAATAGAGCTAAAACAAAAGCAGGAAAAAAGTTTGTGCAATTATCACATAAAATTGATTGCTGAGCAACAGATCAACCGGCTTGCAAATCTTCCTTATAATGCCTCTAAATGTAATGAGCTAATCAAGTATTTGCTTTCTGTAGATACTTGGATGGAGTATGAATTAAAAATTTTCTATAATTCGGTGTTTTTTATGAATACTAAGACCATAAGCTTACTATATAGAGCGGTAATCAAGAAAACACGACATTTTTTAAAAACAGACATGGGAACATATAGAGTAATTCCTTTATATTTATTTAATTTAGAGTTATTATTAAAAAATAATTTGTTAGATAGCGCTCAATTTTTTATAGATGATTTAGAAAATTTACTGACCAGACAAGGATATTATTTTGAAAAGAATTATTTGCTTTTTTTAAAAGGTATTTATCTCATAAAAACGAATCAAGTAGAGTTAGGTAAAAAAGAATGTTCCAAAGCTATGAGAATATGTAAGGAATATAATGATAGTGTCACAATAGAGAAATTAAACAAGACCTTTAAATCAGATTTTATCATTTAATTGGTTAGAAGGATTCGTTTGTAAGATAAAGTTAGACAGAAAATAAAATAAAAGAAAAAGGATAGCCTCTCTGCGATGAGATGTTATCCTTTTTGATTTTAAAATTATTGCAAATTAACCTTGTTTCTCAAGATGTAGTAGGTTCCGAGGTAAAAGATAGCTATGAAAATGAGTTCTTCAACAATGGCTATACCTGCTCCCATATAGAAATGGTCATTAAGTCCTACAAGTGAATTGACATAGAAATTAGAACTAAGATTGAAGAAAAGTTCAATAAATCCAATGACGATTTGGATACCAATGTAGGCTGCAACAGCGAGTGCTGTACGGTATTCATTGAAAAGCTGTCCAATGGAAATAGCCAAGTAGATGCAGAGTATACTGGAAATGGTATTTAGTAGGAAGGATATACCTGTAAGAAAGATCTGAGGGAGATGTGTTTCTACAAATGTAATCACATAAGAAAGAGGGATCCATTCTGAAGCCGTTATGGTCACAATAATAACAGCACTTAGAGCTAGGACAGCAGTGCTAATCAACGACCAGATAAAGGCACCGATTAGTTTGGTTGTGATGATATGGTGTTCAGAAACTGGCAAGGTCAAAGTCAGATAGCCTTGTCGGTCATAGACACTACCTTTAAAGCGTTTAATGATTAAGAAAAGAGTTGAAATCCCAAGTGTAATCATCAAGCCACCAAAGACGAGGGCTAGAAAAAGTAGCATAGTAGGTTGACTTTCTTTGACAGGTAGATTGTTATAGGTCTGTGCTTGTATCCCGATAAGGGCAGAAAGGACTAGAACAGCAGCGTAGAGGGCTAAATACCACTTGTTAACATTTTTAAATTCGTAGCGAATTAAATTCCAAAACATAAATAATCTCCTTTGCTTAAGCCTTAAATTCCTGACGGAAGAGTTGGTCAATGGATTCACCCGACTCATAGCGAATATCGTCTACATTGCCTTGACGAACGACTTTTCCGTCTTTGAGGAAGACAATTTCATCCAAGATTGGCTCGATATCTGAAATCAAGTGGGTAGAAATCAAAACGGTAGAAGTTGGTGAGTAGTTGTTGATGATGGTATTGAGGATATAATCACGGGCTGCTGGGTCCACCCCACCAATGGGTTCGTCCAGAACATAGAGGCGAGCATCACGGCTCATAACCAAAATCAGTTGTACCTTTTCCTTATTCCCTTTTGATAATTTCTTGAGACGACTATTTTCATCAATACCTAGGTCTGCAAGTAGATGATGGGCGCGTTCAAGATTGAAATCTTTATAGAAGGTCTTGAAGTAGGTTAGGGCTTCTTTGACCTTCATTTGTTCATTAAGATAGGTTGTATCCGGCAAATAAGCTACGATGGCCTTGGTTGCTGGGCTTGGATCCATGTCGTTGATCAGGACACGTCCTTGATCTGGTTGTAAGAGGCCATTGATTAGTTTAATCAGGGTTGTTTTTCCTGAGCCGTTTGGCCCAAGGAGACCGACAATTTTACCAGCTGGGATGTCAAGGGAAACATTTTCAAGGGCTGGTGTTGCTCCATATGATTTGGATACATTTTCAAATGCTAGTAATGACATAGGCTTAAACTCCTTTAATATAATCGCCGACTACGCCTGGTAGTTCTTCTTTTTCATAGCCAAAATGGGTCATGGAGGAAACGAAGTGTTCCAATTCTTCTTCCGATAATTGTTTGCGTGATTGGGCGATCAGTTCCTTATCCTCAGTTACAAATCGTCCAGTTGTTCGCTTGCTGTAGACAAATCCTTCTCGTTCAAGGTCTGACAAGGCTCTTTGGATGGTGTTGGGATTGACACCGGCCTCGCTCGCTAGCTCTCTCACGGTTGGAAGTTGTTGATTGGCTTCCAGTGTATGGGAAACAATCTGAAGCTTGATTTTCTCCATAATCTGTAAATAGATGGGTTTTTTGTTGTCAAATGTCCAAGACATCTTGGTCTCCTTTCTTTTTATCTATTTGTCTTAATTAAATAATACAACAAAACAAAAAACTTGTCAAGCAAAAAGAAGAATTGTTTTGGGAATTGTTTAAAAAATGGTATAATGAAAAGAAAACGATAAGGAGGGAAAAGATGCGTTGTCCAAAATGTGGGGCTACCAAGTCAAGTGTTATCGATAGTCGCCAAGCAGAAGAAGGGAACACCATTCGTAGAAGACGTGAGTGCGACGAATGCCAGCACCGTTTTACAACCTACGAACGGGTAGAAGAAAGAACCTTAGTGGTTGTTAAAAAAGATGGCACACGGGAACAATTCTCCAGAGATAAAATCTTTAATGGGATTATCCGCTCAGCCCAGAAACGTCCTGTGTCAAGTGATGAAATCAACATGGTAGTCAATCGTATCGAACAGAAACTCCGTGGTCGAAATGAAAATGAAATTCAAAGTGAGGACATTGGTTCACTCGTCATGGAGGAGTTGGCTGAGTTAGATGAGATTACCTATGTACGTTTTGCCAGTGTCTATCGTAGTTTTAAGGATGTCAGTGAGCTAGAGAGCTTGCTCCAACAAATCACCCAGTCCTCTAAAAAGAAAAAGGAAAGATAAATGAAGCCAATTGACCGTTTTTCTTATCTAAAGAATAATCGGGTGTCGCAAGATACCTCATCTCTGGTACAGTGCTACCTCCCGATTATCGGTCAGGAGGCACTGAGCCTTTATCTTTATACGATTAGTTTTTGGGATAATGGTAGAAAGGAATATCTTTTTTCAAGCATTCTTAACCATCTTAACTTTGGGATGGATAGACTGATAAAATCCCTGAAAATCCTATCTGCTTTCAATCTCTTGACCCTCTATCAAAAGGGAGACGTTTATCAGCTAGCCCTCCATGCTCCTCTGTCTAGTCAGGACTTCTTGGAACATCCTGTTTATCGCAGACTTTTGGAGAAAAAGATTGGCGATGCAGCTGTGGAGGATTTGAAAGTTGAGAGTGCTGAGGGAGAAGAAATACCTGTCTCACTCAATCAAGTCTTTCCAGACTTGGCAGAACTGGGAAGTCAAGAAGACCTTAGCCTCAAGAAGAAAGTGGCCAACGATTTTGACTTAGACCATTTTCGTCAGCTTATGGCCAGAGATGGGCTTCGCTTTGCGGATGAGCAGTCCGATGTCTTAAACCTCTTTACCATTGCTGAGGAGAAGAAATGGACTTGGTTTGAGACTTATCAATTGGCTAAGTCAACAGCTGTTTCCCAGGTTATTTCAACCAAACGCATGCGGGAAAAAATCGCTCAAAAACCTGTTTCCTCTGACTTTAGTCCTAAGGAAGCAACCATTATCAAAGAGGCCAAAAGTAAAACTGCATTGCAGTTCTTGGCAGAAATCAAGCAAACACGCAAGGGAACTATTACCCAAACAGAAAGAGAACTCTTGCAACAGATGGCTGGCTTGGGCTTGCTGGACGAAGTTATCAATATCATTCTCTTATTGACCTTTAATAAGGTGGATTCGGCAAATATCAATGAGAAATATGCCATGAAGGTAGCCAATGACTATGCCTATCAAAAGATACATTCGGCAGAAGAGGCAGTCTTGCGAATTCGTGAGCGTGGGCAGAAGAATCAGGCTCAAAAAAGCAGTACCCCTAGTCCTGCCAAGTCCAATGTACCCAAGTGGAGCAACCCAGATTATAAGAATGAAACCAGTGAGGAAACTCGTCTGGAACTAGAACGTAAGAAACAAGAACTATTAGCTCGATTAGAAAAAGGAGGAGATTAGATGGAAAGTGTCGGAGACGTACTCAAACGTCAACCTAGCCGTTTTCATTATCAAGATTTGGTCCAGAAAATCATGAAGGACCCCGATATTGCGGCCTTTATCCAGCAAGAATCCCTCAATCAGGACGAGTTGAACCGTAGTATTTCCAAGTTTAACCAATACATCACTGAGAGAGATAAATTCCTCCGAGGAGATACAGATTATATTGCCAAAGGCTACAAGCCTATACTAGTCATGAACCATGGCTATGCGGATGTTTCTTATGAAGAAACTCCTGAACTAATCGCGGCTGAAAAAGAAGCGGCTATTAAGAACCGTCTCAAGTTAATCAATCTGCCAGCCAGTCTCAGGAAAGCTAGTTTGGCTCAAGTAGACTTGGATGACTTGGGGCGCTTGCCAGTTTTTGAAAAGCTATTAGCCTTCGTGGAGCAATATCCAGCTATTCGAAAAGGTCTTTACTTGTATGGAGACTTTGGTGTGGGTAAAAGTTTCATGGTGGCTGCCTTAGCCCATGATTTGTCAGAAAAACGTGGTGTTTCATCCACACTCCTCCACTATCCTAGCTTTGTCATTGATGTCAAAAATGCTATCGGTGATGGCAATGTCAAGACCTTGGTGGATGAGATTAAGCTTTCTGAAGTCCTGATTTTAGATGATATTGGTGCCGAGCAATCAACACCTTGGGTGCGTGACGAAATCCTGCAGGTCATTCTCCAATATCGGATGCAGGAAAATTTACCGACCTTTTTCACCTCCAACTTCAACTTTGAAGAATTGGAGCTGCATTTTGCTAAAGGGAAACATGGAAATGACGAAACCTGGGAAGCCAGACGCGTCATGGAACGCATCCGTTATTTGGCTGAGGAGACTCGTTTAGAAGGAGTAAACCGTCGATGACAGAAACGATTAAACTGATGAAAGCTCATAAGTCTGTTCGAAGATTTAAGGAGCAAGTCCTTCCTCAGGAAGACTTGACTGAAATCCTGACTGCAGCGCAAATGGCATCATCTTGGAAGAATTTCCAGTCCTACTCTGTGATTGTAGTGCGAAGTCAAGAAAAGAAGGATGCCTTGTATGAATTGGTACCTCAAGAAGCCATTCGCCAGTCAGCTGTTTTCCTTCTCTTTGTCGGAGATTTGAACCGAGCAGAAAAGGGAGCCCAGCTTCATACTGACACCTTCCAACCCCAAGGTGTAGAAGGTCTCTTGATTAGTTCAGTCGATGCGGCTCTTGCTGGTCAAAATGCCCTGCTGGCAGCTGAAAGCTTGGGCTATGGTGGTGTCATTATTGGCTTGGTTCGATACAAGTCAGAAGAAGTGGCAGAGCTTTTTAACCTGCCTGACTACACCTATCCTGTCTTTGGGATGGCACTAGGACTACCAAATGAAGAACATGAGGTCAAACCTCGCTTGCCATTGAATCAGGTGGTATTTGAGGAAGAATATCAGGAACAAACAGTTGATGCAATCCAAGCTTATGACCGTGTACAGGCTGACTATGCTGGGGCGCGTGCAACCACAAGCTGGAGTCAGCGTCTAGCAGAACAGTTTGGTCAAGCAGAACCAAGCTCAACTAGAAAAAATCTTGAACAGAAGAAGTTATTGTAGAAAGTGAGAAATTATGGCCCTACCAACTATTGCCATTGTAGGACGTCCCAATGTTGGGAAATCAACCCTATTTAATCGGATCGCTGGTGAGCGAATCTCCATTGTAGAAGATGTCGAAGGAGTGACACGTGACCGTATCTATGCAACGGGTGAGTGGCTCAATCGTTCCTTTAGCATGATTGATACAGGAGGAATCGATGATGTCGATGCTCCTTTCATGGAACAAATCAAGCATCAGGCAGAAATTGCCATGGAAGAAGCAGATGTTATCGTCTTTGTCGTGTCTGGTAAGGAAGGAATTACTGATGCAGACGAATACGTAGCTCGTAAGCTTTATAAGACCCACAAACCAGTTATCCTCGCAGTTAACAAGGTGGACAACCCTGAGATGCGAAATGATATCTATGATTTCTATGCTCTTGGTTTGGGGGAACCACTGCCAATCTCATCTGTCCATGGTATCGGTACAGGGGATGTGCTAGACGCGATCGTAGAAAATCTTCCAAATGAATATGAAGAAGAAAATCCAGATGTGATTAAGTTTAGCCTAATTGGACGTCCCAATGTTGGAAAATCAAGCTTGATTAACGCTATCTTGGGAGAAGACCGTGTCATTGCCAGTCCAGTTGCTGGAACAACTCGTGACGCCATTGATACCCACTTTACAGATACAGATGGCCAAGAGTTTACCATGATTGATACGGCTGGTATGCGTAAGTCTGGTAAGGTTTATGAAAATACCGAGAAATACTCTGTCATGCGTGCCATGCGTGCTATTGACCGTTCTGATGTGGTCTTGATGGTCATCAATGCGGAAGAAGGCATTCGTGAATACGATAAGCGTATTGCAGGATTTGCTCATGAAGCTGGTAAAGGAATGATTATTGTGGTCAACAAGTGGGATACGCTTGAAAAAGACAACTATACTATGAAAAACTGGGAAGAAGATATCCGTGAGCAGTTCCAATACCTGCCTTATGCACCGATTATCTTTGTATCAGCCTTGACCAAGCAACGTCTCCACAAACTTCCTGAGATGATCAAGCAAATCAGCGAAAGTCAAAACACACGTATCCCATCAGCTGTCTTGAACGATGTGATCATGGATGCCATTGCCATCAACCCAACACCGACAGACAAAGGAAAACGCCTCAAGATTTTCTATGCGACCCAAGTGGCAACCAAACCACCAACCTTTGTTATCTTTGTCAACGAAGAAGAACTTATGCACTTTTCTTACCTGCGTTTCTTGGAAAATCAAATCCGCAAGGCCTTTGTCTTTGAAGGAACACCGATCCATCTCATCGCAAGAAAACGCAAATAAAAAAGTAGAATCTGGAATGACATTTCCAGATTTTTTTGATATAATAAAATAATAGAAAACGCTATCAAAAAGGAGGTGTCGATGAAACATTTGTTTAAATTTATAATCTTATTTCCCTGGTTTTACTTTTTCAGCTGGATTGAAAAGGATAATAGAGAAAGTAAATTTTTCCCAATTTTTTACTATTTTTACTGGTTTTACATCCCCCTCTATGCTCTTTTTAGCCTTGCTTGGACAGTTATTTCAGTTCTGTTTTTCAATATCGTCTTGAGAAATTTGACAGATATCAAGTTATGGGGCATTTGGTTTCTTTTTATTCTGCTAGCTATTGGTCTGAATAGGTTAACTTATTTCTGTTTCAAAAAAATGCTTCGCTTGAGACGAGAACTAGGGAAGTCTAAAGCGGGGAGGCATTGATTTATATCGGTTTTTATTTGTAGGAGGTGGCTTATGAAGATTCCTCTCTTAACTTTGGCAAGGCATAAATTTGTTTATGTCTTGCTTACTTTGCTTTTTCTTGCTTTGGTTTATCGTGATGTTTTGATGACTTATTTCTTTTTTGATATTCATGCACCTGACCTAGCCAAATTTGATGGACAAGCAATTAAAAATGACTTATTAAAATCAGCATTAGATTTTCGTATTCTCCAGTTCAATCTAGGCTTTTATCAATCATTTATTATTCCAATCATCATTTCTTTGCTAGGTTTTCAATACATTCAGCTGAAAAATAAAGTTTTACGATTGAGTATTGGAAGAGAAGTGAGTTATCAAGGGTTAAAAAGAAAGTTGACTTTTCAACTTGCAAGTATCCCTTGTGTGATATATTTAGTGACTGTGCTGATAATTGCAATCATAACCTATTTCTTTGGGACTTTTTCGCCTCTGGAATGGAATTCTCTATTTTCTGATGGAAGTGGTTTACAAAGGCTTTTAGATGGAGAAATAAAAAGCTATTTGTTTTTTATGTGTGTCCTTCTAATCGGTATCTTCATCAATGCAGTCTATTTTTTTAAAATAGTTGATTATTTAGGGAATGTGACTCGTTCGGCAATTGCCTATTTGATGTTTCTTTGGCTTGGTTCTATGATGCTCTACAGTATCTTGCCATACTATATGGTTCCTATGACGAGTTTGATGCAAGCTAGCTATGGGGATGTCAGTTTGATGAGACTCTTTACTCCTTATATCCTTTATATTGTCCCCTATATGGTACTTAAAAAATATGAAGATAATGTTTAAGAACTTTAACAATATTTGGCTAAAGAGAAAGATCGTTTTACTACTTCGTATAGTTCTGATGATGATTTTGATTAACTATCTATTGTCAATAGCGGTTCAAAAGCAGGATGTTTTTCTCTTTTTCAAGAGGGAATTGATTTCAATCTTTTCCTATAATGACTATTCTGAAGCGAATTTAGAAATCCCCAAACTCTTGTTAAATCTTTCGCTTTTCATGGTAGGATGGCTCTCTGTCATTTTACTTGAAACTGATTTGGCAGACCATTACCATCACTTGATCCGCTATCAATCAAGCTCCTTTTTCGATTATACAAGGAAACGATTGGTTGTTATCTCTAAATTTTTTACTCAAGATTTATTTGTCTGGTTCCTTGGTTTATTTCCTCTAGGAATTCATTTCAAAACAGTCGCACTTTTCTTTTTACTTGCTCAGTTAATGATCTTGTACTTACTACTGTCTTATCTGATAGCACTGATTAGTGCGGGCGCTGGTTTTTCCTTTTTTCTCTATTTTTTAGCATTTGTGGGACAAGAATGGATGATGGATCATATTGTAACAGTGTATTTAGGACTCTTAAGTTTATTGGTTATCTTGATTGTTAGTCGCTTGGAAGAGAAATTTAAGAAAGGATAAACGATGAGACTTGAAATTATAAATGGACAGAAAAATTACGGGAAAAGACCTATTTTAAATGAGTTAAATCTGGTCTTTCAATCAGGAAATATTTACGGTCTTAAAGGTGATAACGGATCTGGTAAGACAGTTCTTTTAAAGATACTTGCTGGTTATATTAAGCTTGATAAAGGAAAAGTTCTTCAAGACGGGAAAGTCTACGGGATAAAAAATCATTATATTCAGGATGCAGGGGTTTTAATTGAAAAAGTCGAGTTTTTATCTCATTTATCTCTGAGAGAAAATTTGGAACTGTTAAGGTATTTTTCATCTAAAGTTACGGAAAAAAGAATTGCCTATTGGATTCAATACTATGATTTACAGGAATTTGAAGACGTTGAATACCGTCATTTATCCTTAGGAACAAAGCAAAAAATGGCCTTGATTCAAGCCTTTATCGCCGAACCATCTATACTCTTTCTCGATGAACCCATGAATGCTTTGGATGAGAAGAGTGTGAGGTTAACCAAACAGGTCATTTTATCTTATCTGAAAAAAGAAAATGGTCTGGTTATCCTGACGTCACATATATCGGAAGATATTTCAGACCTTTGTACAGATGTATTAGTTGTCGAAAACGGACACATACAATATTTAAAGGATATACAATCCTAGGAGGTAGCTTATGGCACATCTAAAATCATTTATTACACGCTATTCTAAGGTCTATATTGGTTTAGTTCTGTTGATCTGGATTGCTTTCTTCTTTCTTCCTTGGGGCAGTCCGATTCTGGGGGGAAAGATTGACCTCTTCAGCATACAGAAAGTCTTGCTAGTTTTTGGTATTCTGTCTATTTTGATGGCCTTGCTGTCCAAGAAAGTCAGTCTCTTTGTTTTTGGATTGATCTGCTGTTTTTCTCTTTGGATAAATCTATTTATCCTATTTGCGATTTTGCCGATTTTTGTTGGCAATTAAAGCATCATAAAAGTCAGAGAGGTTAGCTTGGAAACTAGCCTCTTTTTCCTTTTCAAAATGGGGATTCTTCCTTGAAAATAATCAGTAATTGTGCTAAAATTAAAAGAACATTCTAAAATATTCGGAATTTAAAGTAAGGAAAAACATGGCTAATATTTTAAAAACAATTATCGAAAATGATAAAGGAGAAATCCGTCGTCTGGAAAAGATGGCTGATAAGGTTTTCAAATACGAAGACCAAATGGCTGCTTTGACTGATGACCAACTAAAAGCAAAAACAGTTGAATTTAAAGAACGTTATCAAAATGGAGAATCACTGGATTCATTACTTTATGAAGCATTTGCGGTTGTCCGTGAAGGTGCCAAACGTGTCCTAGGTCTCTTCCCATATAAGGTTCAGGTTATGGGGGGGATCGTTCTTCACCATGGTGACGTGCCAGAGATGCGTACAGGGGAAGGGAAAACCTTGACTGCGACTATGCCGGTATACCTCAATGCCCTTTCAGGTAAAGGGGTTCACGTAGTTACGGTCAATGAGTACTTGTCAGAACGTGATGCGACTGAGATGGGTGAATTGTACTCATGGCTTGGTTTGTCAGTAGGGATTAACTTGGCTGCCAAATCTCCAATGGAGAAAAAAGAAGCCTATGAGTGTGACATTACCTACTCAACCAACTCAGAAATCGGATTTGACTACCTTCGTGATAACATGGTGGTTCGTGCTGAAAACATGGTACAACGTCCGCTTAACTATGCCTTGGTCGATGAGGTTGACTCTATCTTGATTGACGAGGCCCGTACACCTTTGATCGTATCAGGTGCTAATGCAGTTGAAACCAGTCAGCTCTACCATATGGCAGACCACTATGTAAAATCGTTGGACAAAGACGACTACATCATCGATGTGCAGTCTAAAACTATTGGTTTGTCTGATTCAGGGATTGATAAGGCTGAAAGCTACTTCAAGCTTGAAAACCTCTATGATATCGAAAACGTAGCTCTGACTCACTTTATCGATAACGCCCTTCGTGCTAACTACATCATGCTTCTCGATATTGACTATGTGGTGAGCGAAGAGCAAGAAATTTTGATTGTCGACCAATTTACAGGTCGTACCATGGAAGGTCGTCGTTATTCTGATGGCTTGCACCAAGCTATTGAAGCCAAAGAAGGTGTGCCAATCCAGGATGAAACTAAGACATCTGCCTCTATCACTTACCAAAACCTTTTCCGTATGTACAAGAAATTGTCTGGTATGACGGGTACAGGTAAGACTGAGGAAGAAGAATTCCGTGAAATCTACAACATTCGTGTGATTCCAATCCCAACAAACCGCCCTGTTCAACGTATTGACCACTCAGACCTTCTTTATGCAAGTATTGAAGCTAAGTTTAAGGCGGTTGTCGAAGACGTTAAGGCTCGTTACCAAAAAGGTCAACCTGTCTTGGTTGGTACAGTAGCGGTTGAAACAAGTGACTACATTTCTAAGAAATTGGTCGCAGCTGGCGTTCCTCACGAAGTCTTGAATGCTAAAAACCACTATAAAGAAGCTCAAATCATCATGAATGCTGGTCAACGTGGTGCTGTTACTATCGCAACCAACATGGCTGGTCGTGGTACCGACATCAAGCTTGGTGAAGGAGTTCGCGAATTGGGTGGACTTTGTGTAATTGGTACTGAGCGTCATGAAAGCCGTCGTATCGATAACCAGCTTCGTGGACGTTCAGGTCGTCAAGGAGACCCAGGTGAGTCACAATTCTACCTCTCTCTTGAAGATGACTTGATGAAACGTTTTGGTTCTGAACGCTTGAAAGGAATCTTTGAACGTCTCAACATGTCTGAAGAGGCCATTGAGTCTCGTATGTTGACGCGTCAGGTTGAAGCAGCTCAGAAACGTGTCGAAGGAAATAACTACGATACTCGTAAACAAGTCCTTCAATACGATGATGTCATGCGTGAACAACGTGAGATTATCTATGCTCAACGTTACGATGTCATCACTGCAGACCGTGACTTGGCACCTGAAATTCAGTCTATGATTAAACGCACGATTGGTCGTGTCGTTGATGGTCATGCGCGTGCCAAACAAGATGAAAAACTAGAGGCAATTTTGAACTTTGCTAAGTACAACTTGCTTCCAGAAGATTCTATTACGATGGAAGACTTGTCAGGCTTGTCTGATAAGGCTATTAAGGAAGAGCTTTTCCAACGTGCCTTGCAAGTTTACGATAGTCAGGTTTCAAAACTACGCGATGAAGAAGCAGTTAAAGAATTCCAAAAAGTCTTGATTCTACGAGTGGTAGATAACAAGTGGACAGATCATATCGATGCCCTCGATCAATTGCGTAATGCGGTTGGACTTCGTGGCTATGCTCAGAACAATCCTGTTGTTGAGTATCAGGCAGAAGGTTTCCGTATGTTTAATGACATGATTGGTTCGATTGAGTTTGATGTGACACGCTTGATGATGAAAGCACAAATTCATGAACAAGAAAGACCACAGGCAGAACGCCATATCAGTACAACAGCGACTCGTAATATTGCTGCCCACCAAGCAAGTATGCCAGAAGATTTGGATTTGAGCCAGATTGGACGCAATGAACTTTGCCCATGTGGTTCTGGTAAGAAGTTTAAAAACTGTCACGGTAAAAGACAATAAAATGAGATAGTTTAGAGGCGGATACCTTGTGAAAAGTAAATTTTTACTTGGTATCCGTTTGCTTTATAAGGAGATGAGTTATGGTATTTACAGCAAAAAGTCCTAAAATCAATATTGAAGAAGTTCGTGCCTTATCAAAATTAGAAGGTCGGGCTTTGGAGAGAAAATCACAGCGTGATCAAGAACTAGAAGCCATTATACGTGGAGAAGACCAGCGAATTCTCTTGGTAATCGGACCATGCTCATCTGACAATGAAGAAGCTGTCCTTGAATACGCTAAGCGTTTGGCAGTCCTACAAGAAGAAGTAGCAGACCGTATCTTTATGGTTATGCGTGTTTACACTGCCAAACCTCGTACCAACGGAGATGGTTACAAGGGCTTGATTCACCAGCCTAACGCGACAGAAGCGCCTAGTCTTATCAACGGAATCAAAGCTGTTCGCCATCTTCACTATCGTGTTATCACAGAAACAGGTATGACAACAGCTGATGAAATGCTTTATCCTGAAAATCTTCCTCTTGTGGATGATTTGATTTCTTACATGGCAGTTGGTGCCCGTTCGGTTGAAGATCAGCAACACCGCTTTGTGGCCAGTGGGGCAGGATTTTCTACTGGTTTTAAAAATCCAACCTCTGGAAATCTCAATGTTATGTTTAATGGGATTTATGCTGCTCAAAACAAACAAAGCTTCCTTTTCCTAGGAAAAGAAGTGGAAACAACTGGGAACCCGCTTTCGCACGCCATTCTTCGTGGTGCTCTTAATGAATATGGAAAAAATATTCCCAACTACTATTATGACAATTTAATTGACACCATTGCCCAGTATGAGAAAATGGGCTTGGAAAATCCTTTTATCATCATTGATACCAATCATGACAATTCTGGCAAGCAGTATATGGAACAAATCCGAATTGTCCGCCAGACCTTGATTAACCGTGCTTGGAATGAAAAAATCAAGCAGTTCGTTCGTGGTTTTATGATTGAGTCTTATCTGGAAGATGGTCGACAAAATGAGCCAGAAGTATTTGGTAAGTCTATCACAGACCCTTGCCTGGGTTGGGATAACACAGAAGCTCTTGTCAGAGAAATTTACAAAACGTTAGGAGAATAAGATGGCATTTAGTGAAAAAGGTCAAGAAATCGATATGGAAGTCATCAAGGCTGAAACCCAATTGTCTGCGGAAGCCTTGAGACTCAAGGAAAGCCGTGACAGGGAATTGGCAGACATTATTTCAGGAGAAGATGATCGTATCCTTTTGGTGATTGGTCCATGCTCTTCTGATAATGAAGAGGCTGTCTTGGAATATGCTCACCGTTTATCCGCCTTGCAAAAGAAGGTAGCGGATAAGATTTTCATGGTCATGCGCGTGTATACTGCTAAGCCTCGTACCAATGGAGACGGCTATAAAGGGTTGGTTCACCAGCCAGATACTTCTAAGGCTCCAAGCCTGATTAACGGCTTGCAGGCTGTGCGCCAGTTGCACTACCGCGTGATTACAGAGACTGGTTTGACAACGGCAGATGAGATGCTTTATCCGTCAAATCTGATCTTGGTGGATGACTTGGTCAGCTACCATGCCGTTGGAGCTCGTTCTGTGGAAGACCAAGAGCACCG
Organism: Streptococcus thalassemiae; assembly: GCF_903645285.1. Lineage (GTDB taxonomy): Bacteria > Bacillota > Bacilli > Lactobacillales > Streptococcaceae > Streptococcus > Streptococcus thalassemiae. The sequence continues at coordinate 274,053 of NZ_CAHJXN010000003.1, forward strand.
CTTTGTGGCTTCTGGGATTGATGCACCAGTAGGGATGAAAAATCCAACCTCAGGAAATTTGGGTGTTATGTTTAACGCCATCTATGCTGCTCAAAACAAGCAAACCTTCCTTTATCATGGGCAGGAAGTTGAGACTTCAGGTAATCCTTTGGCCCATGTCATCCTCCGTGGAGCAGTTAACGAGTATGGCAATTATATGCCGAATTACTACTATGAAAACCTACTCCAAGCCATTGAACGCTATGAGACAATGGGACTTGAAAATCCTTTTATCCTCATCGACACCAACCATGATAACTCAGGCAAGCAATATATGGAGCAGATTCGAATTGTTCGCCAGACCTTGCAGAATCGTGATTGGAATGAGAAGATTAAAAAGACGGTTCGAGGCTTTATGATTGAATCTTACCTAGCAGATGGTCGTCAAAACCAACCAGAGGTCTTTGGTTGCTCTATTACCGATCCTTGCCTAGGTTGGGAAAATACAGAGGCCTTGGTAGAAGAAATTTATGCTACCTTGACAAAATAAGTGAAAAGGATGGAGTTGGGGAATCTCAACTCCTTTTGATGAGAATGATAGTTGGACACGGAATTGACATCGAAGAATTGGCTTCGATAGAAAGCGCAGTTACACGACATGAAGGATTTGCTAAGCGCGTGCTGACCGCTAAGGAAATGGAACGGTTTAACAGTCTTAAAGGGCGCAGGCAGATTGAATATTTGGCTGGTCGCTGGTCGGCTAAGGAGGCTTTTTCCAAGGCCATGGGAACTGGTATTGGAAAGCTCGGTTTTCAGGATTTGGAAGTCTTGAACAATGAACGCGGGGCGCCTTATTTTAGTCAGTCACCGTTTTCAGGAAAGATTTGGCTGTCTATCAGCCACACCGATCAGTTTGTGACAGCCAGTGTCATTTTGGAGGAAAATCATGAAAGCTAGTCCGCATAGACCAACCAAGGCTCTGATTCATCTGGGAGCTATTCGACACAATATTCAGCAAATGGGGGCTCATATTCCTGAAGGAACGCTCAAGTGGGCTGTGGTCAAGGCTAATGCCTATGGGCATGGGGCTGTTGCTGTTGCGACGGCGATTCAGGATGAAGTTGATGGCTTTTGCGTTTCCAATATCGATGAAGCCATTGAACTTAGACAAGCTGGACTCAGCAAGCGAATCCTCATTTTAGGAGTTTCTGAGCTAGAAGCTGTTGCTCTAGCTAAAGAATACGATATCACCTTGACTGTGGCTGGACTGGAGTGGATTCAAGCACTCTTAGATAGGGAAGCAGACCTATCAGGTTTGACAGTTCACCTCAAGATTGACTCAGGAATGGGACGGATTGGTTTTCGAGAGGCTAGTGAGGCTGAGCAGGCTCAAGACTTACTCCAACAACACGGTGCTCGTGTTGAAGGAATCTTTACCCACTTTGCTACTGCAGACGAGGAATCAGATGCCTACTTTAATGTCCAGTTAGAACGGTTTAAAACTATTTTAGCTAGTATGAAGGAAGTCCCAGAGCTGATCCATGCCAGCAATTCTGCAACAACTATTTGGCATGCAGAGACTATTTTCAATGCGGTTCGTATGGGAGACGCTATGTATGGTCTCAATCCTAGCGGAGAGGTTTTGAACTTACCCTATGACTTGAAACCAGCCTTGACCTTGGAATCTGCTCTGGTTCATGTCAAGACAGTTCCAGCTGGAGCTTGCATGGGCTACGGAGCGACATATCAAGCGGATAGTGAGCAAGTCATCGCGACGGTACCAATTGGCTATGCGGATGGATGGACACGAGACATGCAGGATTTCTCTGTCTTGGTAGATGGCCAAGCTTGCCCAATCGTTGGGCGGGTTTCTATGGATCAAATCACCATTCGCTTGCCTAAGCTTTATCCGCTAGGAACAAAAGTAACCTTAATTGGTTCTAACGGAGGCAAGGAAATCACTGCAACTCAGGTAGCGACCTACCGCGGCACTATTAACTATGAGGTGGTTTGTCTTCTCAGCGACCGCATTCCGAGAGAATATTATTAGAAAAGAAAGGAGTGGAGCATGAATCTACATCAACCCTTGCATGTCTTGCCTGGTGTGGGACCAAAGTCAGCAGAAAAATACGCTAAACTAGGAATTGAAAATTTGCAAGACCTCTTGCTCTACTTTCCTTTCCGTTATGAAGATTTCAAGACCAAGCAAGTATTGGAACTAGAAGACGGTGAGAAGGCGGTTCTTTCTGGTCAGGTAGTGACTCCTGCTAGTGTCCAGTATTATGGTTTCAAGCGCAATCGCCTACGCTTTAGTCTTAAGCAGGGAGAAGTTGTTTTTGCGGTGAATTTCTTTAACCAGCCTTATCTAGCAGATAAGATAGAGTTGGGAGCAACCCTTGCTGTCTTTGGAAAATGGGACCGCGCCAAGGCTAGTCTGACTGGAATGAAGGTCCTAGCTCAGGTGGAAGATGACCTCCAGCCTGTCTATCGTCTGGTTCAGGGAATCAGTCAAGCCAGTCTGGTAAAGGTCATTAAGACAGCCTTTGATCAGGGACTGGACCTCTTGATTGAGGAAAATCTGCCCCAGTCCTTGCTGGACAAATACAAACTCATGTCCCGTTGTCAGGCAGTCCGAGCTATGCATTTTCCTAAGGATTTGGCAGAATACAAGCAGGCTCTTCGCCGTATCAAGTTTGAGGAACTCTTTTATTTCCAAATGCAATTGCAGACGCTCAAGTCTGAAAATAGAGTTCAAGGAAGCGGTCTGGTTCTGAATTGGTCTCAGGAAAAGGTGACAGCAGTTAAAGAAAATCTACCTTTTGCCCTGACCCCAGCTCAAGAAAAAAGTTTGCTGGAAATTTTAACCGATATGAAGTCCGACCACCACATGAATCGTCTCCTACAAGGAGATGTGGGGAGCGGAAAAACGGTAGTCGCTGGCTTGGCTATGTTTGCGGCAGTGACGGCTGACTACCAATCAGCCCTCATGGTACCAACAGAAATCCTCGCAGAGCAACACTTTGAGAGTTTACAGAACCTTTTTCCTAATTTGAAACTGGCTCTCTTGACAGGTTCCTTGAAAGCTGCAGAAAAGAGAGAAGTCTTGGAGACCATTGCCAAGGGTGAGGCTGATTTGATTATCGGAACCCACGCTCTGATTCAGGATGGAGTAGATTATGCTCGTCTTGGCTTGATCATTATAGATGAGCAGCACCGTTTTGGTGTGGGGCAAAGGCGTGTTCTGAGAGAAAAAGGCGACAACCCAGATGTCCTCATGATGACGGCGACTCCCATTCCTCGAACGCTGGCTATCACAGCCTTTGGTGATATGGATGTTTCCATTATCGACCAGATGCCAGCAGGGCGGAAGCCTATTGTGACGCGCTGGATCAAGCATGAGCAACTACCTCAGGTTTTGACTTGGTTAGAGGGGGAAATCCAAAAAGGCTCTCAAGCCTATGTCATCTCTCCCTTGATTGAAGAGTCAGAAGCTTTGGATTTGAAAAATGCCATTGCCTTATCAGAAGAGCTGACGGCTCATTTTGCTGGTAAGGCAGAGGTGGCCCTTCTACATGGTAAGATGAAGAGTGACGAAAAAGACCAGATTATGCAGGAGTTCAAAGAGAGAAAAACAGATATTCTGGTTTCGACAACGGTTATTGAGGTTGGGGTCAACGTTCCAAATGCGACTGTCATGATTATCATGGATGCTGATCGTTTCGGTCTCAGCCAGCTTCACCAGCTTAGAGGTCGTGTCGGTCGGGGGGACAAGCAGTCCTACGCTGTTCTCGTTGCCAATCCTAAGACTGATTCTGGGAAAGATCGCATGCGCATCATGACAGAAACCACCAATGGATTTGTCCTTGCGGAGGAAGATTTGAAAATGCGTGGTTCGGGTGAGATTTTTGGAACCAGACAGTCAGGACTTCCAGAATTCCAAGTAGCTGATATTATCGAAGATTTTCCGATTTTAGAAGAAGCCAGAAAAGTGGCTAGCTATATTAGTTCGATAGAAGGTTGGCAAGAGGATCCGGAATGGCGCATGATTGCCCTTCATTTAGAGAAAAAAGAACACCTAGATTAAGCTTTCTCTAAGGAAAACTTAAGCTAGCTTTCAGGTTTGCCCCTTATACTAGAGTCATCAAAAAGAAACGAGGACTCTCACATGACAGTAACGATTAAAGTAAATTACCAAACCACTTTCCAAAAGAAGGAAGCAAAAAACTAGTATAAACAGAAGAGAGAGCGAAATGCTCTTTTTTCGTTTCTAAAACTACTTTCAGTCAATAGGCTTGAAGGAAGAAAAGCTAAATTCACTTTCTATTTACCCTTCTTTCTTGCATTGATTACATAGATATGCTACAGTTGTGGTAGCGATTACAAAATAAAAGGAGCATGCTATGAAAAATCCATCTTTGTTAGAAGAAATTAAGACTTATAAAGGCAGGGACGAGGTTCCAGAAGACTTTGATGCTTTCTGGGATGAGGAAGTGAAAAAAGTTTCCACGCTTCCAGCCTACCACTTGGAGGAAAGAAATTTCCACATTCCTCAAGTCAAGTGCTATGAGCTAACCTTTGAAGGAAGCAAGGAAGGCAAGGTCTATGCACGCGTCGTTCTTCCAAAAAGTGAGGAGAAGGTTCCGTTAATCTTCCATTTCCATGGTTATATGGGACGTGGTTGGGACTGGGCCGACATGCTGGCCTTTACCGTGGCTGGTTACGGTGTTGTCTCCATGGATGTGCGGGGCCAGTCAGGTTACTCGCAAGACGGCTTGCGTTCTCCTCTTGGAAATACCGTTAAGGGACATATCATCCGTGGTGCTGTGGAAGGTCGGGAGCACCTCTTTTATAAGGATGTCTATCTGGATATTTACCAGTTGGTTGAAATTATTGCTAGTCTGCCTCAGGTGGATGAGAAGCGACTTTCCAGCTATGGTGCCTCGCAAGGAGGGGCTCTAGCCTTGGTTGCGGCGGCGCTCAATCCTCGAATTCAGAAAACAGTTGCCATCTATCCCTTCTTGTCAGACTTTAGACGAGTGCTTGAGATTGGCAATACCAGCGAGGCTTACGACGAACTTTTCCGTTATTTCAAGTTCCACGATCCTTTTCATGAAACTGAGGAGGAAATCATGGCGACCCTTGCCTATATCGATGTGAAAAATCTTGCCCATCGTATCAAGGGTGAGGTTAAGATGATTACGGGCTTTGATGACGATGTTTGCTATCCTATTACCCAGTTTGCGATTTATAATCGTCTGACCTGCGATAAGGCCTATCGCATCATGCCCGAGTATGCTCACGAAGCCATGAATGTATTTGTCAATGACCAAGTCTACAACTGGCTCTGTGGGAGTGAGATTTCTTTCAAATATCTAAAATAAGGAGTCGACTCTAGGCACAAAATCTTAAAAATTACAAACACGCATAGTATCAAGTAATTAAAAAGACTTGATACTATGCGTTTTATAGTGCATTGAATCTACATTAGTACACTATAGTTGATTGAAAACAGAATAGTATACCGCAGCTTCTAAATCCTTGTTATAAATTTGATTTGACTTTCCTAATCGATTTATTCTCATCTTATTTCAATCTGCTATATTTACTTCATTTTCTCCTAAAATTGAGTTTTTTTCCACTTTCTTCTTTTTTCTGTTTCTTATCTTGTTCACTCGAAACAAGTCTTGCAAGAAACCTACTTATTTTTGAAAGTACTTTTAATGTAGTTGATATAGTTAAAAAGATTTGAAACTAAATTCCAAATTAGAAAAAGACTTGAAATGCTAAAAAAAAAAAGTATACTCTAATTGAAAACGGTAACAAAACTAATTTAGAGTATTTCTCTCTTAAAAAGTTCTTGGTGAAACGATATTTAGAAAGGAGATTTATCCAAAGAGTCTATTAGTGCTAGAATAATAGATTAGAATTATTTTAGAAAAACGAAGTGAGCAGCTTATAAATTCAATTCCCCAAATAGATTCATACTAGTATCTTTTGCAAAAAATAAAGGGCGACTTCCTTCATGAATATCAATTTCATCTATAAGGAAGGTAGCTAATTGAACTAACTTATTTATTCTGTTTGTCGCTAGAAAAATCAGACCTCCTTGTGAAGATTGAGGAGATACTTAATGAAAATCAAAGAAGAAACTAGCAAGCTAGTAGCAGATTGCCCAAAACACCGCTTTGAGGTTGTAGATAAGACTGACCTATATAATCCAAGGTGAAGCGACTGTGGTTTGAAGAGATTTTCAAAGAGTATAGGCTAGAGAGTAGTGTTTTTATGAGAAAATGCTAGACAGAAGAATGGGGAACTTGGATAGGAAAAATAGATTGAGAAAGGAGGTTAGAAGAGATGATTATTACAAAAATTAGCCGTTTAGGAACTTATGTGGGAGTAAATCCACATTTTGCAACATTGATAGATTTTCTAGAAAAAACAGGACTAGAAAATTTAACAGAAGGTCCGATTGCTATCGATGGAGAGCGATTGTTTGGAAATTGCTTTACTTATCTAGCAGACGGTCAAGCAGGGGCTTTCTTTGAAACTCACCAAAAATATTTGGATATTCATTTAGTTTTGGAAAACGAAGAAGCCATGGCTGTTACGTCGCCGGAAAATGTAAGCGTTACCCAAGAGTATGATGAAGAGAAGGATATTGAATTATACACAGGGAAAGTGGAACAGTTGGTTCATTTGAGAGCTGGCGAATGTCTCATCACTTTTCCAGAAGATTTACATCAACCCAAGGTTCGTATAAATGATGAACCTGTGAAAAAAGTTGTCTTTAAAGTTGCGATTTCTTAATGTAGAAAGGGAAGAACGATGAAAAAAATGAGAAAGTTTTTATGTCTAGCTGGAGTTGCGCTAGCAGCCGTTGCCTTGGTAGCTTGTTCAGGAAAAAAAGAAGCTACAACTAGTACTGAACCACCGACAGAATTATCTGGTGAGATTACAATGTGGCACTCCTTTACTCAAGGACCACGTTTGGAAAGTATTCAAAAATCAGCAGATGCTTTCATGCAAAAGCATCCAAAAACGAAAATCAAGATTGAAACATTTTCTTGGAATGACTTCTATACTAAATGGACTACAGGTTTAGCAAATGGAAATGTGCCAGATATTAGTACAGCTCTTCCTAACCAAGTAATGGAAATGGTCAACTCAGATGCTTTAGTTCCGCTAAATGATTCTATCAAGCGTATTGGACAGGATAAATTTAACGAAACTGCCTTAAATGAGGCAAAAATCGGAGATGATTACTATTCTGTTCCTCTTTATTCACATGCACAAGTTATGTGGGTTAGAACTGATTTGTTAAAAGAACATAATATTGAGGTTCCTAAAACTTGGGATCAACTCTATGAAGCTTCTAAAAAATTGAAAGAAGCTGGAGTTTATGGCTTGTCTGTTCCGTTTGGAACAAATGACTTAATGGCAACACGTTTCTTGAACTTCTACGTACGTAGTGGTGGTGGAAGTCTCTTGACAAAAGATCTTAAAGCGGATTTGACAAGTCAACTTGCTCAAGATGGTATTAAATACTGGGTTAAAATGTATAAAGAAATCTCACCTCAAGATTCTTTGAACTTTAATGTCCTTCAACAAGCTACCTTGTTCTATCAAGGAAAAACAGCATTTGACTTTAACTCTGGCTTCCATATTGGAGGAATCAATGCCAACAGTCCTCAATTGATTGATTCGATTGATGCTTATCCTATTCCAAAAATCAAAGAATCTGATAAGGACCAAGGAATTGAAACCTCAAACATTCCAATGGTTGTTTGGAAAAATTCAAAACACCCAGAAGTTGCTAAAGCATTCTTAGAATCACTTTATAATGAAGAAGACTACGTTAAATTCCTTGATTCAACTCCAGTAGGTATGTTGCCAACTATTAAGGGGATTAGCGATTCTGCAGCCTATAAAGAAAATGAAACTCGTAAGAAATTTAAACATGCTGAAGAAGTAATTACTGAAGCTGTTAAAAAAGGTACTGCTATTGGTTATGAAAATGGACCAAGTGTACAAGCTGGTATGTTGACTAACCAACACATTATTGAACAAATGTTCCAAGATATCATTACAAATGGAACAGATCCTATGAAAGCAGCAAAAGAAGCAGAAAAACAATTAAACGATTTATTTGAGGCTGTTCAGTAGATGTAAAAGACTAGAAAATAGGTGGGCTAGTGAGCTGAAAAGCCCTAGCCCAATCTTGTAAAAGAAGGGAGAAGGAGAATGGTTAAAGAACGTAATTTAACTCGCTGGATATTTGTTTTGCCAGCTATGATTATCGTAGGATTACTCTTTGTTTATCCGTTTTTCTCGAGTATTTTTTATAGCTTTACCAATAAGCATTTGATTATGCCCAATTACAAATTTGTTGGTTTAGCTAACTATAAAGCTGTGCTATCAGATCCCAACTTCTTTAATGCGTTCTTTAATTCAATTAAGTGGACCGTTTTCTCATTAGTTGGTCAAGTTTTAGTAGGGTTTGTATTGGCTTTAGCTCTTCACAGAGTACGCCACTTCAAGAAATTATATAGGACCTTATTGATTGTTCCTTGGGCATTTCCTACAATCGTTATTGCCTTCTCTTGGCAATGGATTCTAAACGGGGTTTATGGCTATTTACCGAATCTAATCGTAAAATTAGGTTTAATGGAACATACACCTGCATTTTTGACAGATAGTACATGGGCATTCCTATGTTTGGTGTTTATCAACATTTGGTTTGGAGCGCCGATGATTATGGTTAATGTACTTTCAGCTTTGCAAACAGTACCCGAAGAACAATTTGAGGCTGCTAAGATAGATGGTGCTTCAAGTTGGCAGGTGTTCAAGTTTATCGTCTTTCCACATATTAAAGTGGTTGTAGGACTTTTAGTTGTTTTGAGAACTGTATGGATCTTTAATAACTTTGACATTATCTACCTCATTACTGGTGGTGGACCAGCCAATGCTACAACGACGCTTCCAATTTTTGCTTACAACCTGGGTTGGGGAACTAAATTGTTGGGTCGTGCTTCAGCGGTTACGGTATTGCTCTTTATCTTCTTGGTGGCGATTTGCTTTATCTACTTTGCTATCATCAGTAAGTGGGAAAAGGAGGGTAGAAAATAATGAAGAAGAAATCCAGTATTTATTTAGATATTCTCTCACATGTACTCTTGATAGGTGCGACTATCGTTGCAATTTTCCCATTGGTATGGATTATCATATCTTCTGTCAAGGGTAAAGGGGAATTAACTCAGTATCCAACACGATTTTGGCCTGAACAATTTACATTAGATTATTTCACTCATGTTATCAATGATTTGCACTTTATTGATAATATTCGAAACAGTTTAATCATTGCCTTAGCTACAACTGTTATTGCGATTATTATTTCTGCTATGGCAGCCTATGGTATTGTTCGATTCTTCCCTAAATTGGGAGCAATCATGTCGAGACTACTCGTCATTACCTACATTTTCCCACCAATTTTGTTAGCAATTCCCTATTCAATTGCCATTGCTAAAGTTGGCTTAACAAATAGTTTATTTGGCTTGATGATGGTTTATCTATCTTTTAGTGTTCCATATGCAGTTTGGCTCTTAGTTGGATTTTTCCAAACAGTTCCAATTGGAATTGAAGAAGCAGCTCGAATTGATGGTGCAAATAAATTTGTGACGTTTTATAAAGTTGTACTACCGATTGTAGCACCAGGTATTGTAGCAACAGCTATTTATACATTTATCAATGCTTGGAATGAATTCTTGTATGCCTTGATTTTGATTAACAATACAGGAAAGATGACAGTAGCAGTAGCCCTTCGTTCGCTTAATGGTTCAGAAATCTTAGACTGGGGAGATATGATGGCAGCATCTGTTATTGTAGTTCTTCCATCAATCATTTTCTTCTCTATCATCCAAAATAAAATTGCAAGTGGATTGTCAGAAGGATCTGTGAAGTAATACTCAATGAAAATCAAAGAGCAAACTAGGAAACTAGCCGCAGGCTGCTCAAAGTACAGCTTTGAGGTTGTAGATGAAACTGACGAAGTCAGCTCAAAACATGTTTTTGAGGCTGTAGATGAAGCTGATGAAGTCAGTAACCATACGCACAGTAAGGCGACGTTGACGCGGTTTGAAGAGATTTTCGAAGAGTATAAGTTAAAATTAGAAAGTTTATTCAATAATAAAGGAGAAAAAACATGGTTAAATACGGTGTTGTTGGAACAGGGTATTTTGGAGCTGAATTGGCTCGCTATATGCAAAAGAATGATGGAGCAGAGATTACTCTTCTCTATGATCCAGATAATGCAGAGGCAATTGCAGAAGAATTAGGAGCAAAAGTAGCAAGTTCCCTAGATGAGTTGGTTTCTAGCGATGAAGTAGATTGTGTTATTGTCGCAACTCCAAATAATCTTCATAAGGAACCGGTTATTAAGGCTGCACAACATGGTAAAAATGTTTTCTGTGAAAAACCAATTGCGCTTTCTTATCAAGATTGTCGCGAGATGGTAGATGCATGTAAAGAAAACAATGTAACCTTTATGGCAGGACATATTATGAATTTCTTTAATGGTGTCCATCATGCAAAAGAACTCATAAATCAAGGAGTCATCGGAGACGTTCTATATTGTCACACAGCTCGTAATGGTTGGGAAGAACAACAACCGTCCGTATCATGGAAAAAAATTCGTGAAAAATCAGGTGGTCACTTGTATCACCACATCCATGAGTTGGATTGTGTTCAATTCCTTATGGGTGGCATGCCTGAAACTGTAACCATGACAGGTGGAAATGTAGCCCATGAAGGTGAACATTTCGGTGATGAAGATGATATGATTTTTGTCAATATGGAATTTTCTAATAAGCGTTTTGCCTTGTTAGAATGGGGTTCAGCTTATCGTTGGGGCGAACATTATGTTTTAATCCAAGGAACCAAAGGTGCTATCCGCTTAGACTTATTCAACTGTAAAGGAACTCTTAAGCTAGATGGACAAGAAAGTTATTTCTTGATTCATGAATCGCAAGAAGAAGATGATGATCGGACTCGTATCTATCATAGTACAGAAATGGATGGAGCAATTGCTTATGGTAAACCAGGTAAACGTACTCCATTATGGCTATCATCTGTCATTGATAAAGAGATGCGCTATCTGCATGAGATTATGCAAGGAGCTCCAGTATCAGAAGAATTTGCAAAACTTTTGACAGGAGAAGCTGCTCTCGAAGCAATTGCTACTGCAGATGCTTGTACCCAGTCTATGTTTGAAGATCGCAAAGTAAAATTGTCAGAAATTGTAAACTAAATTTTGGTATTCTCCTATTATAGGTCGACTTGCTCCTCTGAAAGTACTTTTAGAGGAGCTGTTTGACTTGGCTAGTTTTTGAAACTGAAATCTATTATACTACAAACTCTTGAAAGCGTTTTATTTTTAAGGTATAATAATCTCATAGAAACAAAGAAAAAGGAAAAGGAGGAAAGAGGATGCCACAGATTAGCAAAGAAGCCTTGATTGAGCAAATCAAAGATGGAATCATCGTTTCTTGTCAGGCTCTTCCTCATGAACCGCTTTATACAGAAGCGGGAGGGGTGATTCCCTTGCTGGTCAAAGCGGCTGAGCAAGGTGGAGCAGTCGGTATCCGAGCCAATAGTGTTCGCGATATCAAGGAAATCAAGGAAGTCACCAAACTTCCGATTATTGGGATAATCAAACGAGATTATCCGCCACAAGAACCCTTCATCACGGCTACCATGAAAGAAGTTGATGAATTGGCAGAACTGGACATTGAAGTGATTGCTCTGGATTGTACCAAGCGTGAACGCTACGATGGTTTGGAAATTCAAGAGTTCATTCGTCAGGTCAAGGAGAAATATCCTAATCAGCTCTTGATGGCGGACACCAGTACTTTTGAAGAAGGATTGGCAGCGGTTGAAGCAGGAATTGACTTTGTCGGAACAACCTTGTCAGGCTACACATCTTACAGTCCAAAAGTAGACGGTCCAGATTTTGAACTCATCAAAAAACTCTGCGATGCCGGTGTAGATGTCATTGCAGAAGGAAAAATTCATACACCAGAACAAGCCAAACAAATCCTTGAATATGGAGTGCGAGGCATCGTTGTTGGTGGCGCTATTACTAGACCAAAAGAGATTACAGAACGCTTTGTTGCTGGTCTCAAATAACACAATCTGAAAAAAGAGGAGAGTGGTGGATGAGTAGGATGAAATGAAATCGCATACAAGAAATAAAGAACTCATTATCCAAGTTGGATACGCTTATTACATAGGAGAATACAGATGAAATTTAGAAAATTAGCTTGTACAGTACTTGCGAGTGCTGCGATTCTTGGTCTTGCTGCTTGTGGCAATTCTGGCGGAAGTAAAGATGCTGGCAAATCAGGTGGTGACGGTGCCAAAACAGAAATCACTTGGTGGGCATTCCCAGTATTTACTCAAGAAAAAACTGGTGACGGTGTTGGAACTTATGAAAAATCAATCATCGAAGCGTTTGAAAAAGCCAATCCAGATGTAAAAGTGAAATTGGAAACCATCGACTTCAAGTCAGGTCCTGAAAAAATCACAACAGCCATCGAAGCAGGAACAGCTCCAGACGTACTCTTTGATGCACCAGGACGTATCATCCAATACGGTAAAAACGGTAAATTGGCTGAGTTGAACGACCTCTTCACAGATGAATTTGTTAAAGATGTCAACAACGAAAACATCGTACAAGCAAGTAAAGCTGGAGACAAGGCTTACATGTATCCAATTAGTTCTGCCCCATTCTACATGGCAATGAACAAGAAAATGCTAGAAGATGCTGGAGTAGCAAACCTCGTAAAAGAAGGTTGGACAACTGATGATTTTGAAAAAGTATTGAAAGCACTCAAAGACAAGGGTTACACACCAGGTTCATTGTTCAGTTCTGGTCAAGGGGGAGACCAAGGAACACGTGCCTTTATCTCTAACCTTTATAGCGGTTCTGTAACAGATGAAAAAGTTAGCAAATATACAACTGATGATCCTAAATTCGTCAAAGGTCTTGAAAAAGCAACTGGCTGGATTAAAGACAATTTGCTCAATAATGGTTCACAATTTGACGGTGGAGCAGATATCCAAAACTTTGCCAACGGTCAAACATCTTACACAATCCTTTGGGCACCAGCTCAAAATGGTATCCAAGCTAAACTTTTAGAAGCAAGTAAGGTAGAAGTGGTAGAAGTACCATTCCCATCAGACGAAGGTAAGCCAGCTCTTGAATACCTTGTAAACGGATTTGCAGTATTCAACAATAAAGACGACAAGAAAGTCGCTGCATCTAAGAAATTCATCCAATTTATCGCAGATGACAAAGAGTGGGGTCCAAAAGACGTTGTTCGTACAGGTGCCTTCCCAGTCCGTACTTCATTTGGCAAACTTTATGATGACAAACGTATGGAAACAATCAGCAGCTGGACTCAATACTACTCACCATACTACAACACTATTGATGGATTTGCTGAAATGAGAACACTTTGGTTCCCAATGTTGCAATCTGTATCAAATGGTGACGAAAAACCAGCGGACGCTTTGAAAGCCTTCACTGAAAAAGCGAACGAAACAATCAAAAAAGCTATGAAACAATAGTCCTTAGTTATTCTATAAAAAGTAGTTTTTTAAAGAACCTAAGAGTGTATACCCCCTTTTCCCTCTACACAGATAGTGTAAGAAAAGGGGGGCTTTTATTTGAAATGTAAGGAACTGTCACGAAATTAAAATGAAGTTCTTACATAAGCGAATCATAAAAAATTTCATTTTGATTTTAAAACAGTTCAAGAAAGTCAAAAAATTATTCTATTTGAAAGAGAGGTGCCGACTGTGAAAGTCAATAAAATTCGTATGCGGGAAACAGTGATTTCCTATGCTTTCCTAGCACCAGTATTATTCTTCTTTGTCATCTTTGTATTGGCTCCTATGATTATGGGATTCATTACAAGTTTCTTTAACTACTCTATGACTAGTTTTGAATTTGTGGGCTTAGATAACTATATCCGTATGTTTAAAGATCCTGTCTTTACAAAATCTCTGATTAACACAGTTATTTTGGTTATTGGATCAGTTCCTGTAGTTGTTCTCTTCTCGCTCTTTGTAGCGTCACAGACCTACCATCAAAATGCTATCGCTAGATCATTCTATCGTTTCGTATTCTTCCTTCCAGTTGTAACAGGTAGTGTTGCCGTAACGGTTGTATGGAAATGGATCTATGATCCACTATCAGGTATCTTGAACTTTGTGCTTAAATCAAGTCATATCATTACTCAAAACATTTCATGGCTTGGTGATAAGCACTGGGCATTGATGGCGATTATGATTATCCTCTTGACAACTTCAGTTGGTCAACCGATTATCCTCTACATCGCTGCCATGGGGAATATTGACAATTCACTGGTTGAAGCGGCGCGTGTTGATGGTGCAACTGAGTTTCAAGTTTTCTGGAAGATTAAATGGCCAAGCCTTCTTCCAACAACTCTTTATATTGCAATCATCACAACAATTAACTCATTCCAGTGTTTCGCTTTGATTCAGCTTTTGACATCTGGTGGTCCAAACTACTCAACAAGTACACTTATGTACTACCTTTACGAAAAAGCCTTCCAATTGACAGAATACGGCTATGCAAACACAATTGGTGTCTTCTTGGCAGTCATGATTGCGATCGTAAGCTTTGTTCAATTTAAAGTACTTGGAAACGACGTAGAATACTAAAGAAAGGAGACAGCTATGCAATCTACAGAAAAAAAACCATTAACAGCCTTTACTGTTATTTCAACAATCATTTTGCTCTTGTTGACTGTGCTGTTCATCTTTCCATTCTACTGGATTTTGACAGGGGCATTCAAATCACAACCTGATACAATCGTTATTCCTCCTCAGTGGTTCCCTAAAATGCCAACCATGGAAAACTTCCAACAACTCATGGTGCAGAACCCTGCCTTACAATGGATGTGGAACTCAGTATTTATCTCATTGGTAACCATGTTCTTAGTCTGTGCAACTTCATCTCTAGCAGGTTATGTATTGGCTAAAAAACGTTTCTATGGTCAACGTATCCTATTTGCCATCTTTATCGCTGCCATGGCGCTTCCAAAACAAGTTGTCCTTGTACCATTGGTACGTATCGTCAACTTCATGGGAATTCATGACACTCTTTGGGCAGTTATCTTGCCTTTGATTGGATGGCCATTTGGGGTTTTCCTTATGAAACAATTTAGTGAAAATATTCCAACAGAGTTGCTTGAATCAGCTAAAATCGACGGTTGTGGTGAGATTCGTACCTTCTGGAGCGTAGCCTTCCCAATTGTAAAACCAGGGTTTGCGGCTCTTGCAATCTTTACCTTCATCAATACTTGGAATGACTACTTCATGCAATTGGTTATGTTGACTTCACGTCAAAATTTGACCATCTCACTTGGGGTTGCGACCATGCAGGCTGAAATGGCAACCAACTATGGTTTGATCATGGCAGGTGCTGCTCTTGCTGCTGTTCCAATCGTAACAGTCTTCCTAGTCTTCCAAAAATCCTTCACACAGGGGATTACTATGGGAGCGGTCAAAGGATAAGAAACGATTTCTTTTACAGTATCAATTTGCTATTGCTAGCACTATCTAAAAGCCTCCGACAGTAAATGACACTGTTGGAGGTGTTAGTTTTAATCGCTTAATGACGATTTTTAAAGGAGAAAATAATGATTTTTGACGATTTGAAAAATATTAGCTTCTATAAAGGGATTCATCCCAATCTTGACAAGGCAATTGATTATCTTTATGAACATCGTAAAGATTCATTCGAGTTAGGAAAATATGATATTGATGGTGACAAGGTCTTTCTAGTTGTTCAAGAAAATGTCCTAAATAAAGCTGAAAATGATCAGTTTGAACATCACAAGAACTATGCAGACTTGCATTTGTTGGTAGAAGGGCATGAATATTCGAGCTACGGTTCACGTATCAAAGACGAGGCAGTAGTATTTGACGAAGCAAGTGATATTGGCTTTGTTCATTGTCATGAACACTACCCACTCTTGTTGGGTTATCACAATTTTGCGATTTTCTTCCCAGGAGAGCCACATCAACCAAATGGTTATGCAGGTATGGAAGATCAAGTTCGCAAGTATTTGTTTAAAATTTTAATTGATTAGAATGATAGATCGAGATAGCTGATGACTATCTTATACTCTTCGAAAATCAAATTCAAACCGCGTCAGCTTCGCCTTGCCGTACTTAAGTACAGCCTGCGGCTAGCTTCCTAGTTTGCTCTTTGATTTTCATTGAGTATTATTGAACACTTTTGAAAATTGAGTTTAAGAGTTGAATCTTATCAATTGATAAATCGGAATGATTTAGATAGTGATAGAAATGAAATGATAGGGGGAGCAAAGATGTCACAAAAAGGAAGAAGTCTCATCAAGGCTGCATTTGATACAGATAATTTTCTCATGCGAATTAGTGAGAAGGTTTTAGATATTGTAACAGTCAATCTTCTCTTTGTAGTAACTTGTTTGCCAATCGTAACGATTGGAGTGGCTAAAATCAGCCTCTACGAGACCATGTTCGAAGTTAAGAAGAGCAGACGTGTTCCAGTTTTTAGAACGTATCTAAGAGTTTTCAGGCAAAATCTGAAACTAGGTTTTCAGTTGGGAATGTTAGAATTAGGAATTGTGTTTCTTACACTTTCAGATCTCTATCTTTTCTGGGGTCAAACAGCTCTGCCCTTCCAATTGGTGAAAGCTATTTGTCTAGGCATTCTTATCTTCCTCACTATTGTGATGTTGGCTAGCTATCCTATCGCGGCACGTTATGACCTATCTTGGAAAGAAATTCTTCAAAAAGGATTGATGTTGGCTAGTTTTAATGCTCCTTGGTTTATCTTGATGATTGCAATTATCTTTTTGATTTTGATGATTCTATATCTATCAGCCTTTACCCTTCTATTGGGAGGATCAGCTTTTATTCTCTTTGGTTTTGGACTTCTTGCTTTTTTACAAGTGGGAGTGATGGAAAAGCTATTTGCTAAGTATGAGTAAGGGGTGCAATTATTTCTGAAACTACTTTCAAACGCTCCAAACGCTATTCTATAAGCGAGAAACTAAAATCTAAGTGTCTATAAGATATTGAAAGCCTTTTTGGTAAAGTGTATACTAAAGGAGTAAAGAAAGAATCTGCTTTAGCAGAAAATAAAAATAATAGGAGAAAATCTATGTCAGATTTGAAAAAATATGAAGGTGTCATTCCAGCCTTCTACGCATGTTATGATGATCAAGGAGAAGTAAGTCCAGAGCGTACACGTGCCTTGGTTCAATACTTCATTGATAAAGGTGTTCAAGGTCTTTATGTCAATGGTTCTTCTGGTGAATGTATCTACCAAAGCGTTGAAGATCGCAAGTTGATTTTGGAAGAAGTCATGGCAGTTGCTAAAGGTAAATTAACTATTATTGCTCACGTTGCTTGCAACAATACCAAAGACAGTATGGAACTGGCTCGCCACGCAGAAAGCTTGGGTGTAGATGCCATTGCAACAATTCCGCCGATTTATTTCCGCTTACCAGAATACTCAGTTGCTAAATATTGGAACGATATCAGTTCTGCGGCTCCAAACACAGACTATGTTATCTACAACATTCCTCAATTGGCAGGTGTTGCTTTGACTCCAAGCCTTTACACTGAAATGTTGAAAAATCCACGTGTTATCGGTGTTAAAAATTCTTCAATGCCAGTTCAAGATATCCAAACCTTTGTGAGCCTTGGTGGGGAAGACCATATCGTCTTTAACGGTCCAGATGAACAGTTCCTAGGTGGCCGTCTCATGGGTGCTAAGGCTGGTATCGGTGGTACTTATGGTGCGATGCCAGAACTCTTCTTGAAACTCAACCAATTGATTGCGGATAAAGACTTGGAAACAGCGCGTGAATTGCAATACGCTATCAATGAAATCATTGGCAAATTGACTGCTGCACATGGAAATATGTACGGTGTCATCAAAGAAGTTTTGAAGATCAATGAAGGCTTGAATATTGGTTCTGTACGTTCACCATTGACGCCAGTAACGGAAGAAGATCGTCCAGTTGTAGAAGCAGCTGCAGCCTTGATTCGTGAAACCAAGGAGCGCTTCCTCTAATCCATAAGGAGGTATTTATGACACACTACGTTGCAATTGATATTGGTGGAACAAATATCAAATATGGTTTGATTGACCAAGAAGGCCAACTTGTTGAATCGCATGAAATGCCAACAGAGGCGCATAAGGGTGGACCTCATATCTTACAAAAGACCAAAGGTATCGTAGCCAGCTATTTAGAAAAAGGCCCAGTAGCAGGTGTTGCCATTTCTTCTGCTGGGATGGTGGATCCTGACAAGGGTGAGATTTTCTATGCTGGGCCTCAAATCCCTAACTACGCAGGCACCCAGTTCAAAAAGGAAATCGAGACTAGCTTTGCTATTCCTTGTGAGATTGAAAATGATGTTAACTGTGCAGGTCTGGCTGAGGCAGTATCTGGTTCAGGCAAGGGAGCGAGTGTCACCCTTTGCTTAACTATTGGAACAGGTATCGGTGGTTGCTTGATTATGGATGGGAAGGTTTTCCATGGATTTAGCAATTCGGCCTGCGAAGTCGGGTATATGCATATGCAGGATGGGGCTTTCCAAGACTTGGCTTCTACAACAGCTTTAGTGAAATATGTAGCTGAAGCACATGGAGAAGAAGTTGACCAGTGGAATGGTCGACGCATCTTTAAGGAAGCCACTGAAGGAAACAAAATCTGCATGGCTGGTATTGACCGTATGGTAGACTATCTAGGAAAAGGTCTGGCAAATATTTGCTACGTTGCCAATCCAGAAGTGGTCATTCTCGGTGGCGGTATCATGGGGCAAGAAGCTATTCTCAAGCCTAAAATTCGAAAAGCTTTGAAAGATGCTTTGGTACCAAGTTTAGCAGAAAAAACACGATTAGAATTTGCCCATCATCAAAATACAGCAGGGATGTTGGGAGCTTATTATCATTTCAAGACAAAACAATCCTAGTTTGGAACTATAGAATTAAGCAAAACACTTAATCACTACTTGAGTGAAAACTGTTTTGCTTAATTCTTTTTTTGATGATGGAAAAACTGTCCAGTATATGAAAAGTGGTAGAAAGACAAAGATGAATTACAAAAAAGTACGATAGGAGCAGATTTCCTACCATCGAAAAATATATGAGAGGAGATTCCCTTTAAGATAGCCTTAGAAGACGGTGAGACGGTGCATGCTCTCCACTTTGTTTCTAAATACTAAAACCTAAACCAAGAAGAAAAGTGATATAATGAAATGTATGAGAAATTGACAAATTAGAATTTATCGGGGTATTAGTTATGAAATTTCATGAGTTTGGAGATAAAAATTTTCCGCATATATTATTGATACATGGTGGGGGTAATTCTTGGTGGAATTATCTTAGGCAAGCTTGTATGCTATCAGACGAGTACCATGTGATTTTACCAACTCTTGATGGACATGGAGAAGAATACCAAAGAGATTATATCTCAACTGAATATTCAGCACAGATAATAATGGATTATATAAAAGATAATTGTGGTGGGAAGTTGTTTGCATTAGGTGGTGTTTCTCTAGGAGGACAAATTGCGATGGAGTTATTATCATTAGATGATAATATAGCTCAGAAAGCAATAATAGATGGCAGTATTTGTATACCTCAGCCTAGATTGGCAAAAATTTGCATAATAATTGTAAAACTCTTTGGAAAACTTATGTTTAGCAAATCGGTAAGTAAAATGCAACTTAATCTAATGAAAAAAATATACCCTAAAATGGCATATCCAAAAGAAATAGAAAACTATTATATGGAAGATATGCCAAGACTTCCAATGAAGACACTAGTGACAATGTATAGAACATATATGGCGAAATATAGATTGAAAGATTCTATTGCAAAGAGCAAAGCACAGGTTTTATATATTTACGGTGAAAAAGAAATGGACTGTGTCAAGCAATCAGCAAAATTGTTTCAAAAAATGCATCCAGATTGTACTCTTTATGAATCTAAAGGTTACAATCATGGATATTTATCAACTTATTTACCTTTAGAGTGGATGGAACTGATTAGTCCATTTTTGAAAAATGGTGAACTGAAATCAGGTAAAGATATTTAAAAAATGCCAGTTTGTCGAAGTAAAACAATTAAATAAAATTAGAGAGAGGAAGTAAAAGCAAATAGCCGATACTTCCTTTTTATTGTCAAAAATTCAAAAACGGAAAGGGGAATTTATGGAAGGACTGAAAACACAGATAAAGAAGGCATTAGCGCAAGGAGAAAGATTGGAAGACCACCTATGAGCCTATTATCATTTCAAAACAAAACAAGAGTCTGGGACAAAAAGATTTTGATTTTAGGAATTCTTTATTATAAATCTTAAAAACCGATAGATTAGACAAAAAAGCGAACAAGACAGAATTCTGAGTGTCAGATAACTCGTTTTGTTCGCTTTTTATATTTAAGGTTAGACTTTTGTCCCAGACTCTTTTCTGACACGTTTTTGTCTACGATAGCCGTTGAGTTTTTTATTTTCCCAGTAGCTATTAAAGATTTTTTCCTTGCTTTCGCGATTGATTTCCAAAAAGTAGGCATAAATCAAATCGATAAAGAAGAGCATAGGAAGTTGAGCGGATATTCGTTGGATGTAGGAAGGTTGGCTGTGGGTGGCTACAAGAACAGTCTCTGTGTAGGTCTGGCTATCTTTACTGGGAACACTTGAAAAGAGTACAGTCTTTGCGCCCATCTCCTTGGCATCTAATAGACTATCTAAAATAGAGGGAGTTGTGCCAGAAAGTGAGAAACCAAGTACGAGACAATTTTCATCCATGATGCTGGTTGTCCAGGCAAAGCCGTCTTGGTCTGTCAAAGCTTCGCAGACCACACCCAGACGCATGAACCGCAATTTCATTTCACGGGCGACGAGGCCAGAACTCCCTGTTCCGAAGAAGTAGATACGCTCAGCATCTTCGATTAGCTGGGCAATTCGTTCTAGTTGGACTTCGTCAATCAAGTTTTGTGTTTGTTCCCTCATATTGCTATAACTTCTGAGGACTCGTTTGGTCAGTGGACTGTGCTTGGAGACTTGGTTGGCTTGATTTTCTGCCTCATGTTGGTATTGGAAAATAAATTCTCGGTAGCCAGTAAAGCCACACTTTTTAGCAAAGCGAGTTAGTGCAGCCTGAGAGATATGTAATTTTTGAGTGACCTGTTGAGAAGATAAATCATCTGCAATCGTTTCCGTTTGTAAAAAATAATGAGCGATTTCTTGCTCAAGGTCTGTCATTTCTTCAAAATGGAGGTCGATAAGACTGGTAATATCTGGTTTGTCCATAGGGAGGCTCCTTTACATGAGTCATACTGGAAGACTAGATTAGGGAATAGTCATACCTAATTATAACATATAATATAGGGATGGATAAATAAAAACGTATCTTGCCGTAAAAACGAAAAAAGCTTCTTACTTTTCCATAATTTTCTACTCAAATTGTGGTACAATTAAGAGTAAGATTTTAAGTTAGAAATGAGACTGATTTGTATGAGAAAATTTAACAGCCATTCGATTCCGATTCGGCTTAATTTATTGTTTTCAATTGTCATTTTGCTCTTTATGACCATTATTGGTCGTTTGTTGTATATGCAGGTTTTGAACAAGGATTTTTACGAAAAAAAGCTAGCCTCAGCTAGTCAGACCAAGGTCACAAGCAGTTCTGCCCGTGGGGAAATCTATGATGCTAGTGGAAAACCTTTGGTAGAAAATACGTTAAAACAGGTTGTTTCCTTTACGCGTAGCAATAAAATGACGGCTACAGACTTAAAAGAAATAGCTAAAAAGTTACTGACTTATGTGAGCATCAGTTCGCCAAATTTGACAGAACGCCAGCTGGCTGATTACTATTTGGCTGATCCTGAAATCTATAAAAAAACAGTGGAAGCTCTCCCAAGTGAGAAACGCTTGGATTCAGATGGCAATCGTCTATCCGAATCAGAACTGTATAACAATGCGGTCGATAGTGTCCAAACAAGTCAACTAAACTATACAGAGGATGAAAAGAAAGAAATCTATCTTTTTAGTCAGTTAAATGCCGTTGGAAACTTTGCGACAGGAACCATTGCGACAGATCCTCTAAATGATTCTCAGGTGGCTGTTATTGCCTCTATTTCAAAGGAGATGCCTGGCATTAGTATTTCTACTTCTTGGGATCGAAAGATTTTGGAAACTTCCCTTTCTTCTATAGTAGGGAGTGTATCCAGTGAAAAAGCCGGTCTCCCAGCGGAAGAAGCAGAAGCCTATCTTAAAAAAGGCTATTCTCTAAATGATCGGGTTGGAACCTCCTATTTGGAAAAGCAATATGAAGAGACCTTACAAGGGAAACGCTCGGTAAAAGAAATCCATCTGGATAAATATGGCAATATGGAAAGCGTGGACACAATTGAGGAAGGTAGTAAGGGAAACAATATCAAACTGACCATTGATTTGGCCTTCCAAGATAGCGTGGATGCTTTGCTGAAAAGTTATTTCAATTCCGAGCTAGGAAATGGTGGAGCCAAGTATTCTGAGGGTGTGTATGCAGTCGCCCTTAACCCCAAAACAGGTGCTGTTTTGTCTATGTCAGGACTCAAACATGACCTGAAAACGGGAGAGTTGACTCCTGATTCCTTGGGAACGGTAACCAATGTCTTTGTCCCAGGTTCGGTTGTTAAGGCCGCTACCATCAGCTCAGGTTGGGAAAATGGTGTTTTATCAGGAAACCAAACCTTAACAGATCAGCCTATTGTTTTCCAAGGTTCAGCTCCAATTTATTCTTGGTATAAATTGGCATATGGATCTTTTCCTATTACAGCTGTGGAAGCCTTGGAGTATTCATCCAATGCTTACATGGTTCAAACCGCTCTTGGAATCATGGGCCAGACCTATCAACCAAATATGTTTGTTGGAACCAGCAATTTGGAAACAGCTATGGGAAAACTTCGTGCGACCTTTGGCGAATATGGCTTGGGGGCTGCGACCGGAATTGACCTACCAGATGAATCTACTGGATTTGTTCCCAAAGAGTATAGCTTTGCTAATTACATCACCAATTCCTTTGGGCAGTTTGATAACTATACGCCCATGCAGTTGGCTCAGTATGTAGCAACTATTGCAAATGATGGTGTTCGTGTGGCTCCTCGTATTGTTGAAGGCATTTATGGTAATAATGATAAGGGAGGACTGGGTGACTTGATTCAGCAACTGCAACCGACAGAGATGAATAAGGTCAATATATCCGACTCCGATATGAGTATCTTGCACCAAGGATTTTACCAAGTATCGCATGGAACTAGTCCCCTTACGACAGGACGGGCGTTTTCAGATGGCGCCACTGTTTCTATCAGTGGTAAGACCGGTACAGGTGAAAGCTATGTAGCTGGTGGTCAAGAAGCTAATAATACCAATGCCGTGGCCTATGCTCCAACAGAAAATCCTCAAATTGCAGTTGCAGTAGTCTTTCCTCATAATACCAATTTAACCAAAAATGTTGGGCCAGCAATTGCTCGCGACATTATCAATTTATATAACCAACACCATCCAATGAATTAGAAAGGAAGCCATGCTTTATCCAACACCTATTGCTAAGTTGATTGACAGTTATTCCAAACTTCCTGGTATTGGGATTAAGACAGCAACTCGACTGGCCTTTTATACTATTGGAATGCCGGATGACGACGTCAATGAATTTGCAAAAAACCTCCTTTCTGCTAAGAGAGAATTGACCTACTGTTCTATTTGTGGACGTTTGACAGACGACGATCCTTGTTCTATCTGTACCGATCCGACTCGTGACCAGACAACGATTTTGGTGCTAGAGGATAGTCGTGATGTGGCAGCCATGGAAAATATCCAAGAATACCACGGACTCTATCATGTCTTGCATGGACTCATTTCCCCTATGAATGGCATTAGTCCAGATGATATCAATCTCAAGAGTCTCATGACTCGTCTGATGGATAGTGAGGTTTCAGAAGTAATCGTAGCAACCAATGCCACAGCAGATGGGGAAGCGACTTCGATGTATCTTTCACGTTTGCTCAAGCCAGCTGGGATCAAGGTTACGCGCCTGGCACGAGGCCTTGCTGTGGGAGCAGATATCGAGTATGCGGACGAAGTAACCCTCTTACGGGCTATTGAAAATCGGACAGAGTTGTAAGTGTAGACAAATTTACGAACCCATTCATTTATAAAAAATCAAGGAGGCTGAAAATTGTTCATATCGGCCTCTTTTTGTGTAGTGTGATGAGTAGGATTAGGTTCAAGTTTTAAAAAAACAAGCAAATATGATATACTAAAGAGCGAGTATTCTAGTAGAATTAGGACAAGTAATATGAAACAAACGATTATTCTTTTATATGGTGGACGGAGTGCGGAACGCGAAGTCTCTGTCCTTTCAGCGGAAAGTGTCATGCGTGCGGTCAATTACGACCGTTTCACAGTTAAGACTTTCTTTATCAGTCAGTCAGGTGATTTTATCAAAACGCAGGAATTTAGTCAGACTCCAGGTCAAGAGGACCGTCTCATGACCAATGAAACCATTGATTGGGATAAGAAAGTTGCACCAAGTGCTATCTACGAAGACGGTGCAGTAGTCTTCCCAGTTCTTCATGGTCCGATGGGAGAAGATGGCTCTGTCCAAGGATTCCTTGAAGTTTTGAAAATGCCTTACGTTGGTTGCAACATTTTGTCATCTAGCCTTGCCATGGATAAAATCACGACCAAGCGTGTGTTAGAATCTTCTGGTATTGCCCAAGTTCCTTATGTGGCCATCGTTGAAGGTGATGATGTGACTGCTAAAATCGCTGAAGTGGAAGAAAAATTGACTTATCCAGTCTTCACTAAGCCGTCAAACATGGGTTCTAGTGTCGGTATTTCTAAGTCTGAAAATCAAGAAGAACTTCGTCAGGCTTTGGAACTTGCCTTCCAATATGACAGCCGTGTCTTGGTAGAGCAAGGGGTAAATGCCCGTGAAATCGAGGTTGGTCTACTGGGCAACTACGATGTCAAAAGCACCCTTCCAGGAGAAGTAGTCAAGGATGTTGCCTTTTATGACTACGATGCCAAGTATATTGATAACAAGATTACCATGGATATTCCAGCCAAAATCGGTGATGATGTGGTAGCTGTCATGCGTCAGAATGCAGAAACAGCCTTCCGTGCCATTGGTGGGCTCGGTCTATCTCGTTGCGATTTCTTCTATACAGATAAGGGAGAGATATTCCTAAACGAGCTTAATACCATGCCAGGTTTCACCCAGTGGTCTATGTACCCACTACTTTGGGACAATATGGGAATCAGCTACCCAGACCTAATCGAGCGATTGGTTGACCTTGCCAAGGAAAGTTTTGACAAGCGCGAAGCGCATTTGCTATAAAAATGAAAGAGAGGGTAGAAGCCAGAACTATCACTGCCAGGTGATTAGAGTTCTGGGACTTCAACCCTTTTTAAAGGAGTAGAAATGAAATTAACAATTCATGAAGTGGCCCAAGTTGTAGGAGCCAAAAATGATGTCAGCATCTTTGAGGACATCCAGTTAGAAAAGGCTGAGTTTGATAGTCGTTTGATTGGGACTAGAGATTTATTTGTGCCACTTAAAGGTGCGCGTGATGGCCATGACTTTATCGAAAGAGCCTTTGAAAATGGTGCAGCAGTAACCTTGTCTGAGAAAGAGGTCGCAAATCATCCTTATATTTTAGTAGACGATGTTTTGACTGCCTTTCAACAACTAGCTGCCTATTATCTTGAAAAAACGGCTGTTGATGTCTTTGCAGTTACGGGTTCAAATGGCAAGACAACGACCAAGGATATGTTAGCGCATTTACTGTCAACGACCTACAAGACCTACAAAACACAAGGAAACTACAATAACGAAATTGGACTTCCCTACACAGTTCTCCATATGCCTGAAGGAACAGAAAAGTTGGTCTTGGAGATGGGGCAGGATCACTTGGGAGATATTCATCTCTTGTCAGAATTGGCTCGTCCAAAAACAGCCATCGTGACCTTGGTTGGAGAAGCCCATTTGGCCTTTTTCAAAGATCGTTCGGAAATCGCTAAAGGGAAAATGCAAATTGCAGATGGCATGGCTGAAGGTTCTTTGCTTTTGGCACCAGCTGACCCGATTGTAGAGGCCTACTTGCCAGCTGATAAAAAGGTGGTCCGTTTTGGGCAAGGAGCAGAGTTGGAAATCACAGACTTGGTTGAGCGCAAGGATAGTCTGACCTTTAAGACTAATTTCTTGGAACAAGCCCTCGATTTGCCAGTGACTGGTAAGTACAATGCCACTAATGCTATGATTGCGTCCTATATTGCCCTACAAGAAGGAGTTTCAGAGGAGCAGATTCGTCAGGCCTTCCAAGATCTTGAATTGACGCGTAACCGTACCGAGTGGAAGAAAGCAACCAATGGAGCAGATATCCTATCAGATGTTTACAATGCCAATCCAACTGCTATGAAGCTGATTTTAGAGACTTTCTCTGCCATTCCAGCCAACGAAGGTGGCAAAAAAATCGCTGTTTTGGCGGATATGAAGGAGCTTGGTGATCAGTCTATTCAACTCCATAACCAGATGATTTTGAGCCTTTCGCCAGATGTGCTGGATACCGTGATTTTCTATGGAGAAGATATTGCTGAATTGGCCCAACTTGCCAGTCAAATGTTCCCAATCGGCCACGTTTACTACTTCAAGAAAACAGAAGACCAAGACCAATTTGAAAACCTAGTCAAGCAGGTTAAGGAAAGCCTAGGAGTGCATGACCAAATCCTGCTCAAAGGCTCCAATTCTATGAATCTAGCCAAGTTGGTAGAATGTTTAGAAAATGAAGGCAAGTAATTTTGTCAAACATTTACGTATTTCTAAATCCATTTTTCTTACATTGCATGGTATAATAAAATGCAGGAAAATTTTGAATCATGAGGAAGACTAGATGAATTTATGGGATATTTTCTTTACGACCCAAGCAACAGAGCCACCCAAATTTGACCTTTTTTGGTATGTCAGTATATTTACACTCTTGGCCTTGACCTTTTATACAGCCTATCGTTATCGTGAGAAGAAGGCCTACCAACGATTTTTCCAAATCTTGCAGGCCGTTCAGTTAATCCTTCTTTATGGTTGGTATGGGGTCAATCATATGCCACTGTCAGAAAGTTTACCCTTTTACCATTGCCGTATGGCTATGTTTGTGGTGCTCTTGCTTCCTGGTCAGTCTAAATATAGGCAGTATTTTGCATTACTAGGAACATTTGGGACATTAGCTGCCTTTGTTTATCCAGTGCCAGATGCCTATCCTTTCCCACATATTGCGATTTTGTCCTTTATCTTTGGCCACTTAGCACTCTTGGGGAACTCATTGGTTTATCTCTTGAGACAGTATAACGCGCGATTGCTGGATGTGAAGGGGATTTTTCTCATGACCTTTGGACTAAATGCCTTGATTTTTGTGGTCAATTTAGTAACAGGTGGAGATTACGGATTCCTGACAAAACCACCATTGGTTGGAGACCATGGCTTAGTAGCTAATTATTTAATCGTTTCTCTGGCCTTGTCGGCAGCCATTACGTTGACAAAGAAAATCTTGGAACTATTTTTAGAACAAGAAGCAGAAAAAATGATTGCAAAGAAAGCTTAACACAGAGCTTTCT
This sequence comes from Streptococcus thalassemiae, assembly GCF_903645285.1. GTDB lineage: Bacteria > Bacillota > Bacilli > Lactobacillales > Streptococcaceae > Streptococcus > Streptococcus thalassemiae. The sequence goes on from NZ_CAHJXN010000003.1 coordinate 301,769, forward strand.
TTTTTTGTCTTAGAGAGTTTTTACAAGCAGCTTATAAAATAAGAATTTCTGAATAGACAAATTCAAAAAATGGCTGGGAAATTTAGGAAAAAAGCAAGCACGATTAAATTTTTTGTGTTATAATATTCTGTGAATAGCTATGCCTAGGTTTAGCTATGGAATAATACGAAGTGCGAAACTTGGAAGATAGAGAGGATGCGATGTAATGGCTAGAGAAGGCTTTTTTACAGGTCTAGATATTGGAACAAGCTCTGTCAAGGTGCTTGTGGCCGAGAAGAGAAATGGTGAATTAAATGTAATTGGCGTGAGTAATGCCAAAAGTAAAGGTGTAAAGGATGGAATTATTGTTGATATTGATGCAGCAGCAACTGCTATCAAGTCAGCCATTTCCCAAGCGGAAGAAAAGGCAGGCATTTCTATTAAATCAGTGAATGTCGGCTTGCCTGGTAATCTTTTGCAGGTCGAACCAACTCAAGGGATGATTCCAGTAACATCTGATACCAAGGAAATTACGGATCAAGATGTTGAAAATGTTGTCAAATCAGCTTTGACAAAAAGTATGACACCTGACCGTGAAGTCATTACCTTTATTCCTGAAGAATTTATTGTGGATGGTTTCCAAGGGATTCGTGACCCACGTGGCATGATGGGGGTTCGCCTTGAAATGCGTGGCTTGCTTTATACAGGTCCTCGTACTATCTTGCACAATTTGCGTAAGACGGTTGAGCGTGCAGGTGTTCAGGTTGAAAATATTATCATTTCACCACTAGCAATGGTTCAATCAGTTTTGAACGAAGGTGAACGTGAATTTGGTGCTACAGTGATTGATATGGGGGCAGGTCAAACGACTGTCGCTACAATCCGTAACCAAGAACTTCAGTTCACCAATATTCTCCAAGAAGGTGGAGATTATGTAACTAAGGATATCTCTAAAGTCTTGAAAACTTCTCAGAAGTTGGCTGAAGGTTTGAAATTAAACTATGGAGAGGCTTACCCTCCTCTTGCAAGTAAAGAAACCTTCCAAGTAGAAGTTATTGGAGAAGTAGAAGCAGTCGAAGTGACAGAAGCCTACTTATCAGAAATTATTTCTGCACGAATCAAGCACATCCTTGAACAAATTAAGCAAGAATTAGATAGAAGACGTCTATTGGACCTCCCTGGTGGCATTGTCTTAATCGGTGGGAATGCCATTTTACCAGGTATGGTTGAACTTGCTCAGGAAGTATTTGGCGTCCGTGTCAAGCTTTATGTTCCAAATCAAGTTGGTATCCGTAATCCAGCCTTTGCGCATGTGATTAGTTTATCGGAATTTGCTGGACAATTGACAGAAGTCAATCTTTTGGCTCAAAGAGCAGTCAAGGGTGAAGTTGCTCTGACTCATCAACCAATTAGTTTTGGGGGAATGATTCAGAAAACAGCTCAGTTTGTACAATCAACGCCTGTTCAACCAGCTCCTGCTCCAGAAGTAGAGCCGGTGGCTCCTACAGAACCAATGGCGGATTTCCAACAAGCTTCACAAAATAAACTGAAATTAGCAGATCGTTTCCGTGGCTTGATCGGAAGCATGTTTGACGAATAAAGAGGAAAAATAAATTATGACATTTTCATTTGATACAGCTGCTGCTCAAGGTGCAGTGATTAAGGTAATTGGTGTCGGTGGAGGTGGTGGCAATGCCATCAACCGTATGGTCGACGAAGGTGTTACAGGCGTAGAATTTATCGCAGCAAACACAGATGTACAAGCATTGAGTAGTACAAAAGCTGAGACTGTTATTCAGTTGGGACCTAAATTGACTCGTGGTTTGGGTGCAGGAGGTCAACCTGAGGTTGGTCGTAAAGCTGCTGAAGAAAGCGAAGAAACACTGACGGAAGCTATCAGTGGCGCAGATATGGTCTTCATCACTGCTGGTATGGGAGGAGGATCTGGAACTGGAGCTGCTCCTGTTATTGCTCGTATCGCCAAAGATTTAGGTGCTCTTACAGTTGGTGTTGTAACACGTCCCTTTGGTTTTGAAGGAAGCAAGCGTGGACAATTTGCTGTTGAAGGAATCAACCAACTTCGTGAGCATGTAGATACTCTATTGATTATTTCAAACAACAACTTGCTTGAAATTGTTGATAAGAAAACACCGCTCTTGGAGGCTCTTAGCGAAGCGGATAACGTACTTCGTCAAGGTGTTCAAGGGATTACTGATTTGATTACCAATCCAGGATTGATTAACCTTGACTTTGCCGATGTGAAAACAGTTATGGCAAATAAAGGGAATGCTCTTATGGGTATTGGTATCGGTAGTGGAGAAGAACGTGTTGTTGAAGCAGCACGTAAGGCAATTTACTCTCCACTTCTTGAAACAACAATTGATGGAGCAGAAGATGTGATTGTCAACGTAACTGGTGGTCTTGACTTAACCTTGATTGAAGCAGAAGAGGCTTCACAAATTGTGAACCAGGCGGCAGGTCAAGGAGTGAACATCTGGCTCGGTACTTCAATTGATGAAAGTATGCGTGATGAAATTCGTGTAACAGTTGTTGCAACGGGTGTTCGTCAAGACCGCGTAGAGAAGGTTGTTGCTCCACAAGCTAGACCTACTACTAACTACCGTGAGACAGTGAAACCAGCTCATTCACATGGCTTTGATCGTCATTTTGATATGGCAGAAACAGCTGAATTGCCAAAACAAAATCCACGTCGTTTGGAACCAACTCAAGCATCTGCTTTTGGTGATTGGGATCTTCGCCGTGAATCGATTGTTCGTACAACAGATTCAGTTGTTTCTCCAGTCGAACGCTTTGAAGCCCCAACATCACAAGATGAAGATGAATTGGATACACCTCCATTTTTCAAAAATCGTTAAGTAAATGAATGTAAAAGAAAATACAGAACTTGTTTTTCGAGAAGTTGCAGAGGCTAGTCTGAATGCTCATCGAGAGAGTGGTTCAGTCTCTGTCATTGCAGTTACCAAGTATGTAGATGTACCGACAGCGGAAGCCTTGCTTCCGCTAGGTGTTCATCATATCGGTGAAAATCGTGTAGATAAGTTTCTGGAAAAATATGAAGCTTTAAAAGATCGAGATGTGACTTGGCATTTGATTGGTACCTTGCAAAGACGTAAGGTGAAAGATGTCATACAATTTGTCGATTATTTCCATGCCTTGGATTCAGTAAAGCTGGCAGAGGAAATTCAAAAAAGAAGTGACCGAGTCATCAAGTGTTTCCTTCAAGTAAATATTTCTAAAGAAGAAAGTAAACACGGCTTTTCGCGAGAAGAATTATTGGAAGTCTTACCAGAGTTAGCCAAATTAGATAAGATTGAATATGTTGGTTTGATGACGATGGCACCCTTTGAGGCTAGCAGTGAGCAGTTGAAAGAAATTTTCAAGGCTACCCAAGATTTGCAAAGAGAAATCCAAGAAAAACAAATTCCAAATATGCCTATGACTGAGTTAAGTATGGGAATGAGTCGTGATTATAAAGAAGCGATTCAATTCGGTTCCACCTTTGTTCGTATAGGTACAGCATTTTTTAAGTAGGAGAGGACCATGTCTTTAAAAGATAGATTCGATAGATTTATAGATTATTTTACGGAGGATGAGGATTCAACGATTCCTTATGAAAAAGGAAATGAACCTGTGTTTACTCCAGTAAATTCTTCACAGGAAACGGCTCTCCCAATGAATCAACCTTCACAGTCTGCTGGTGCAAAAGATAGCAATATCACCAGACTGCATGCACGACAACAGGAATTGGCAAACCAGAGCCAGCGTGCAACGGAGAAGGTAATTATAGATGTTCGTTATCCTAGAAAATATGAAGATGCAACAGAAATTGTTGATTTATTGACAGGAAACGAAAGTATTTTGATTGATTTTCAATATATGACAGAAGTGCAGGCCCGTCGTTGTTTGGACTATTTGGATGGAGCTTGTCATGTTTTAGCTGGTAATCTGAAAAAGGTAGCATCTACCATGTATTTGTTAACACCAGTGAATGTCATTGTGAATGTAGAAGATATTCGTTTACCAGATGAAGAACAAAATGGTGAGTTTGGCTTTGATATGAAGCGAAATAGACTACGATAATGATTTTTTTAATTCGTATGATTTATAATGCAGTGGATATTTACTCCCTGATTTTGGTAGCCTTCGCTGTCATGTCTTGGTTTCCAGGTGCCTACGAATCAAGTTTAGGTCGTTGGATTGTAGCATTGGTAAAACCAGTGCTTGCTCCCTTGCAACGTCTGCCTTTACAGATAGCGGGTCTTGATTTATCTGTTTGGGTCGCGATTGTTTTGGTTCGATTTTTAGGAGAAAACCTAGTGCGTTTTCTGGCGATGATAGGATGAATAAAGGGATTTATCAGCATTTCTCCATAGAAGATCGTCCATTTCTTGACAAGGGAATGGAATGGATAAAGAAGGTAGAAGATAGCTATGCTCCTTTTTTAACTCCTTTTATCAATCCTCATCAGGAGAAGCTATTAAAGATTTTGGCCAAAACTTATGGTCTTGCTTGTAGCAGTAGTGGGGAATTCGTCTCGAGTGAGTATGTTCGAGTTTTATTATACCCAGATTATTTCCAGCCAGAGTTTTCAGATTTTGAAATATCTCTCCAAGAAATTGTGTATTCCAATAAATTTGAACACTTAACGCATGCTAAGATTTTAGGGACAGTCATCAATCAATTAGGGATTGAACGGAAACTTTTTGGAGATATCCTAGTAGATGAAGAACGGGCGCAGATTATGGTCAATCAGCAATTTCTTCTTCTCTTTCAAGATGGATTAAAGAAAATTGGCCGTATACCCGTTTCGCTGGAGGAACGTCCTTTCACCGAGAAAATAGATAAGCTAGAGCAGTACCGAGAGCTGGATTTATCTGTGTCTAGTTTTCGATTAGATGTTCTTTTATCAAATGTTTTAAAACTATCTAGGAATCAAGCAAACCAGTTGATTGAAAAGAAACTTGTCCAAGTAAATTATCATGTGGTAGACAAATCAGATTATATTGTTCAAGTTGGAGACTTGATTAGTGTGAGAAAATTTGGGCGCTTGAGATTGCTTCAAGATAAGGGACAAACAAAAAAAGAGAAGAAAAAAATAACCGTCCAGTTATTATTAAGTAAGTGAGGAATAGAATGCCAATTACATCATTAGAAATAAAGGACAAGACCTTTGGAACTCGATTCAGAGGTTTTGATCCAGAAGAAGTCGATGAATTTTTAGATATTGTGGTTCGTGATTACGAAGATCTTGTGCGTGCGAATCATGATAAAGATTTGCGTATTAAGAGTTTAGAAGAGCGTTTGTCTTACTTTGACGAAATGAAAGATTCATTGAGCCAGTCTGTATTGATTGCCCAAGATACAGCTGAGCGAGTGAAACAGGCGGCGCATGAACGTTCAAACAATATTATTCACCAAGCAGAGCAGGATGCGCAACGCTTGTTGGAAGAAGCTAAATATAAGGCAAACGAGATTCTTCGTCAAGCAACAGACAATGCTAAGAAAGTTGCTGTTGAAACCGAAGAATTGAAGAACAAGAGCCGTGTCTTCCACCAACGTCTCAAATCTACAATTGAGAGCCAGTTAGCTATTGTTGAATCTTCAGATTGGGAAGATATTCTCCGTCCAACAGCTACTTATCTTCAAACCAGTGATGAAGCCTTTAAAGAAGTGGTTAGCGAAGTACTTGGAGAACCGATTCCAGCTTCAATTGAGGAAGAACCAATTGATATGACACGTCAGTTCTCTCAAGCAGAAATGGCAGAGTTACAAGCTCGTATTGAGGCAGCCAATAAAGAATTGGCTGAATTTGAAGCTCAGGCTAAACAGGAAGTGGAAAATCCAACTCCTGTAGTGAGTCCTCAAATGGAAGAAGAGCCTGCTCATCCAGTTGGTCCAATGTACGAAGAACCAGAAGTAGCTCCAGTACATCCTTCGGCTCCAACACCAGCTACAGAAACGTTTGATTCAGCACCAGGATTTGAAGCACCGCAAGAATCCGTTACAATTTTATAAGAAATATTCTGAGAACAATATCTTATCCTTATATTTCCAGCGAGCAGGAGATGGTGTGAGTCCTGCATTCCCTAACGATAAGATTATCCTCTCAAACAATCAAGTCTGAATGGAGTAAGATTTGACGTTCCCCACGTTACGGGATAAGAGGGAGAAAGACCAGATCTTTTTCCGAATAAAGGTGGTACCACGATTTTCGTCCTTTTTGGAAGTCGTGGTTTTTAATTTGTTATTATTTATAAAGGAGATACCATGAAACTCAAAGATACCCTTAATCTTGGGAAAACAGCTTTCCCAATGCGTGCAGGCCTTCCTACCAAAGAGCCAGTTTGGCAAAAGGAATGGGAAGATGCAAAACTTTACCAACGTCGTCAAGAATTGAACCAAGGAAAACCTCATTTCACCTTGCATGATGGCCCTCCATACGCGAACGGAAATATCCACGTTGGACATGCCATGAATCATATCTCAAAAGATATCATTGTTCGTTCAAAATCAATGTCAGGTTTTAACGCACCTTATATCCCGGGTTGGGATACTCATGGTCTGCCAATCGAGCAAGTTTTGGCAAAACAAGGTGTCAAACGTAAAGAAATGGACTTGGTTGAGTACTTGAAACTTTGCCGTGAATATGCTCTTTCTCAAGTTTATAAACAACGTGATGATTTCAAGCGCTTGGGGATGTCAGGTGACTGGGAAAATTTATATGTGACTTTAACTCCAGACTATGAAGCAGCCCAAATCCGTGTCTTTGGTGAGATGGCTAATAAAGGCTATATCTACCGTGGTGCAAAACCAGTTTACTGGTCATGGTCATCTGAGTCAGCCCTTGCCGAAGCAGAAATTGAATACCATGATTTGGTTTCGACTTCCCTTTACTATGCCAACAAGGTAAAAGATGGCAAAGGTGTTCTAGATACAGATACTTATATCGTAGTCTGGACAACAACTCCATTTACCATCACAGCTTCTCGTGGTTTGACTGTTGGTGCAGATATTGATTACGTTTTGGTTCAACCTGCTGGTGAAGATCGCAAGTTTGTAGTTGCTGCAGAATTATTGACTAGCTTGTCTGAGAAATTTGGCTGGGTTGATGTTCAAGTGTTGGCAACTTACCGTGGTCAAGAACTCAACCACATCGTAACAGAACACCCATGGGATACAGCTGTAGATGAGTTGGTTATTCTTGGTGACCACGTTACAACTGACTCTGGTACTGGTATTGTCCATACAGCCCCTGGTTTTGGTGAGGACGACTACAATGTTGGTATTGCTAATGGTCTTGAAGTCGCAGTGACTGTTGACGAACGTGGTATCATGATGAAGAATGCTGGTCCTGAGTTTGAAGGTCGATTCTATGAAAAGGTAGTTCCAACTGTTATTGAAAAACTTGGTAACCTCCTTCTTGCTCAAGAAGAAATCTCTCACTCATACCCATTTGACTGGCGTACTAAGAAACCAATCATCTGGCGTGCAGTACCACAATGGTTTGCCTCTGTTTCAAAATTCCGCCAAGAAATCTTGGATGCTATTGATAAAGTTAAATTCCATACAGAATGGGGTAAAGTACGTCTATATAATATGATTCGTGACCGTGGTGACTGGGTTATCTCTCGTCAACGTGCTTGGGGTGTTCCACTTCCAATCTTCTATGCAGAAGACGGTACAGCTATCATGACAGCTGAGACTATTGAACATGTGGCTCAACTCTTTGAAGTACATGGTTCAAGCATTTGGTGGGAACGTGATGCCAAAGACCTCTTGCCAGAAGGATTTACACATCCAGGTTCTCCAAATGGGGAGTTCAAGAAAGAAACAGATATTATGGATGTATGGTTTGACTCAGGTTCATCATGGAATGGTGTTTTGGTAAATCGTCCAAATCTGACTTATCCAGCTGACCTTTACCTTGAAGGTTCTGACCAATACCGTGGTTGGTTCAACTCATCACTCATTACATCTGTTGCCAACCATGGCGTAGCACCTTACAAACAAATCTTGTCTCAAGGTTTTACGCTTGATGGTAAGGATGAAAAGATGTCCAAATCTCTTGGAAATACTATTTTGCCTAGCGATGTTGAGAAACAATTTGGCGCTGAAATTCTTCGTCTTTGGGTAACAAGTGTAGATACTAGCAATGACGTTCGTATCTCAATGGATATCCTTAGCCAAGTATCGGAATCTTACCGTAAAATCCGTAACACTCTTCGTTTCTTGATTGCTAATACATCTGACTTTAACCCAGCTGAGGATGCAGTAGCTTACGATGAGCTTCGTTCAGTTGATAAGTATATGACGATTCGCTTTAACCAGCTTGTCAAGACCATTCGTGATGCTTATGCAAACTTTGAATTCTTGACAATCTATAAGGCATTGGTGAACTTTATCAACGTTGACTTGTCAGCCTTCTACCTTGATTTTGCCAAAGATGTTGTTTACATCGAAGGTGCTAAATCATTGGAACGCCGTCAAATGCAAACTGTTTTCTATGACATTCTTGTCAAAATCACCAAACTCTTGACACCAATCCTTCCTCACACTGCGGAAGAAATCTGGTCATATCTTGAGTTTGAAGCTGAAGACTTCGTTCAATTGTCAGAATTACCAGAGGCTCAAACTTTTGCTAATCAAGAAGAAATCTTGGATACATGGGCTTCCTTCATGGACTTCCGTGGACAAGCTCAAAAAGCCTTGGAAGAAGCGCGTAATGCCAAAGTTATCGGTAAATCGCTTGAAGCACACTTGACAGTTTATCCAAACGAAGTTGTGAAAACTCTACTCGAAGCAGTGAACAGCAATGTGGCTCAACTTTTGATCGTGTCAGACTTGACTATCGCAGAGGGACCAGCTCCAGAAACTGCTGTTAGCTTCGAAGATGTAGCCTTCACAGTAGAACGCGCTGCAGGCCAAGTATGTGACCGTTGCCGTCGTATCGACCCAACAACAGCAGAACGTAGCTACCAGGCAGTCATCTGTGACCACTGTGCAAGTATCGTAGAAGAAAACTTTGCAGACGCAGTCGCAGAAGGATTTGAAGAGAAATAAGGTTATTTTATAATGTGAACAAGGAAAAGGATTGTCAAACAGTCCTTTCCTTTTTGGTTTTGACTAGCTTTTTTGTGAAAAATTGTGTAAAATAGAATAGATAAACGAGGGGAAACCTCGGAAAATTTAAAGGAGAATCCATCTAATGGTAAAATTGGTTTTTGCTCGCCACGGTGAGTCTGAATGGAACAAAGCTAACCTTTTCACTGGTTGGGCTGATGTTGATTTGTCTGAAAAAGGTACACAACAAGCGATTGACGCTGGTAAATTGATCAAAGAAGCTGGTATCGAATTTGACCAAGCTTACACTTCAGTATTGAAACGTGCGATTAAAACAACTAACTTGGCTCTTGAAGCTTCTGACCAATTGTGGGTTCCAGTTGAAAAATCATGGCGCTTGAACGAACGTCACTACGGTGGTTTGACTGGTAAAAACAAAGCTGAAGCTGCTGAACAATTTGGTGATGAGCAAGTTCACATCTGGCGTCGTTCATACGATGTATTGCCTCCAAACATGGACCGTGATGATGAGCACTCAGCTCACACAGACCGTCGTTATGCTTCACTTGACGACTCAGTAATCCCAGATGCTGAAAACTTGAAAGTGACTTTGGAACGTGCCCTTCCATTCTGGGAAGATAAAATTGCTCCAGCTCTTAAAGATGGTAAAAACGTATTCGTAGGAGCTCACGGTAACTCAATCCGTGCTCTTGTAAAACACATCAAAGGTTTGTCAGATGACGAAATCATGGACGTGGAAATCCCTAACTTCCCACCATTGGTATTCGAATTTGACGAAAAATTGAACGTAGTTTCTGAATACTACCTTGGAAAATAAAAAATTGTAAGTCTAGAATTGATTTCTAGGCTTTTTATGTTAGTATGGTAGTATGATGAGGAATAAAAAACAAGATTATGTATTGGCCTACAAGCAACCAGCGTCAACAACTTACAAGGGCTGGGAAGAAGAGGCCTTACCAATAGGCAATGGTTCTTTAGGGGCAAAAGTATTTGGCCTTATAGGAGCTGAGCGGATTCAATTCAATGAAAAAAGTCTCTGGTCTGGAGGTCCACTTCCTGATAGTTCAGATTATCAAGGTGGAAATCTTCAGGATCAGTATGGTTTTTTAGCTGAGATTCGCCAGGCTTTGGAGAAGAGAGATTACAATCGGGCTAAGGAACTGGCTGAAGAGCACCTGGTCGGGCCCCAAACGAGTCAATATGGGACCTATCTGTCCTTTGGAGATATTTTTATTGAGTTCAGCCAGCAAGGCAAGACTTTGTCTCAGGTGACGGATTACCAGAGACAGCTGAATATTAGTAAGGCACTTGCGACCACTTCTTATGTCTATAAGGGAACGAAATTTGAACGTGAAGCTTTTGCGAGTTTTCCAGATGATCTCTTGGTTCAGAGTTTTACTAAGGAAGGGGCGGAAACTCTAGATTTTACTATAGAACTGTCGCTAAGTCGTGATTTGGCTTCTGATGGAAAGTATGAGCAGGAAAAATCTGATTACAAGGAGTGCCAGCTGGATATTACTGATTCTTATATCTTGATGAAGGGACGGGTTAAGGATAATGATCTGCGGTTTGCTAGTTATCTAGCTTGGGAAACGGATGGAGACATTATAGTCAGGTCAGATAAGGTTCAGATATCAGGAGCCAGTTATGCCAATCTCTTCTTGGCGGCTAAGACAGATTTTGCCCAAAATCCTGCTAGTAATTATCGCAATAAACTAGATTTAGAGCAGCAAGTAAAGGACTTGGTGGACACAGCTAAAGAAAAGGGCTATGCCCAATTGAAATCAAGGCATATTGAGGACTACCAAGCATTATTCCAGCGTGTTCAATTGGATTTGGGAGCTGATGTAGACACATCCACTGCAGATGATTTGTTAAAAAATTATAAGCCACAAGCGGGGCAGGCTTTGGAGGAGTTGTTCTTCCAGTATGGACGGTATTTATTGATTAGTTCGTCCAGAGACTGCCCAGATGCGCTACCAGCTAACCTACAAGGGGTCTGGAATGCAGTCGATAATCCTCCGTGGAATTCGGACTATCACTTAAATATCAATCTGCAGATGAATTATTGGCCAGCCTATGTGACTAACCTCTTAGAAACGACCTTTCCGGTCATCAACTATATAGATGATTTGCGTCTCTATGGTCGCCTAGCGGCTGCAAGGTATGCAGGAATCGTCTCTCAGGAAGGGGAGGAGAATGGTTGGTTGGTCCATACTCAAGCGACTCCCTTTGGTTGGACAGCACCTGGTTGGGATTACTATTGGGGTTGGTCACCAGCTGCCAATGCGTGGATGATGCAAACTGTTTATGAGGCCTATTCATTTTACAGGGACCAAGACTATCTCAGGGAGAAAATTTATCCCATGTTGAGGGAAACGGTGCGTTTTTGGAATGCCTTTTTACATAAGGATCAGCAGGCGCAGCGTTGGGTGTCTTCTCCGTCTTATTCTCCAGAACATGGGCCGATTTCGATTGGCAATACCTATGACCAATCTCTGATTTGGCAGTTATTTCATGATTTTATTCAGGCTGCTCAGGAATTGGGACTGAATGAGGCTTTGTTGACTGAGATCAAGGAGAAGTTTGACTTGCTTAATCCTCTTCAAATCACTCAATCTGGTCGAATCAGGGAGTGGTATGAGGAGGAAGAGCAGTATTTTCAAAATGAGAAAGTGGAGGCCCAGCATCGGCACGCTTCCCATCTGGTGGGACTCTATCCTGGAAATCTCTTTAGTCATAAGGGACAAGACTATCTTGAAGCGGCGCGTGCTAGCCTCAATGATCGTGGAGATGGCGGCACAGGCTGGTCCAAGGCCAATAAGATCAATCTTTGGGCGCGTCTAGGAGATGGCAATCGAGCCCATAAATTATTAGCAGAGCAGTTAAAGACATCCACCTTGCTAAATCTTTGGTGTAGTCACCCTCCTTTTCAGATAGATGGTAATTTTGGTGCTACTAGTGGCATGGCAGAAATGTTACTCCAGTCTCATGCAGCTTATCTGGTACCTCTAGCTGCCCTTCCCGATGCATGGTCAACAGGTTATGTTTCAGGCTTAGTGGCACGTGGACATTTTGAAGTGAGCATGAGGTGGGAGGATAAAAAACTTTTACAGTTGACCATTTTATCAAGGAGTGGAGGAGATTTGCGAGTTTCTTATCCAGATATTGAGAAGAGTGTGATTGAAGTGAATCAAGAAAAAATAAAAGCGAAATGCATAGAGAAAGATTGTATTTCAGTAGCGACAGCAGAAGGCGATCTGGTTCAATTTTATTTTTAAGAAGATGTTAGAAGGCAGTAATTTGAAACTGCCTTTTAATAAGGATTTGAGAATGTAAGCAGTTTCCAACTAGTTGAAAAAGCGTTATAATGGTAGTAGGAAGTAATTTGTTTGAGAGAGGGTGGGTCTGATGGCTTATATTGAGATGAAACACTGTTACAAGCGTTATCAGGTTGGGGACACGGAGATTGTGGCCAATCGTGATGTGAATTTTGAAATTGAAAAAGGGGAGCTAGTGATTATCCTTGGTGCATCTGGTGCAGGCAAGTCAACGGTTCTTAACCTTCTTGGGGGAATGGATACTAATGACGAGGGGGAAATCTGGATTGATAGTGTTAATATTGCAGACTATAGTTCCCACCAGAGAACCAATTACCGTAGAAATGATGTCGGTTTTGTTTTTCAGTTTTATAATCTAGTTTCCAATCTAACCGCTAAGGAAAATGTGGAGTTGGCTTCAGAAATCGTGACAGATGCCTTGAATCCTGAACAGGTCTTGACAGATGTAGGTCTGGCTCATCGTCTCAATAATTTTCCAGCCCAGCTTTCTGGAGGGGAGCAACAGCGAGTCTCCATTGCACGCGCGGTAGCCAAAAATCCTAAAATTCTCCTTTGTGATGAACCGACTGGAGCCTTGGATTATCAGACAGGCAAGCAGGTTTTGAAAATTCTCCAAGATATGTCTCGTCAAAAGGGAGCGACGGTGATCATCGTGACTCACAATGGAGCTTTGGCGCCCATTGCTGATCGCGTGATTCATATGCACGATGCCAGTGTCAAGGATGTGGTGATCAACCAGCATCCTCAGGATATCGACAGTTTGGAGTACTAGCATGATCAAGCGAAAAACCTATTGGAAGGACTTAATTCAGTCCTTCACAGGCTCCAAAGGGCGTTTTTTATCCATCTTAACCTTGATGATGTTAGGGTCTCTAGCCCTAGTAGGCCTCAAAGTGACTAGCCCCAACATGGAGGCGACAGCTAATGCTTATTTAACAACTGCTCAAACCTTGGATTTGGCAGTTATGTCTAATTATGGTTTGGATCAAGCAGATCAAAAAGAACTAGAACAGACTCAGGGCGCAGAGGTTGAGTTTGGCTATTTGACAGATGTGACTATGGATAATGGGCAGGATGCCATTCGACTGTACTCCAAACCAGAGCGAATTTCAACCTTTCAGCTAAGAGAGGGACGACTTCCTCAGTCAGACAAGGAAATCGCCTTGGCCACTCATTTGCAAGGCCAATTCAGCGTGGGACAAGAGATTAGTTTTAAAGAAAAAGAAGAGGGTCATTCCTCTTTAAAAGACCATACTTATACCATTACTGGTTTTGTGGATTCGGCTGAAATCCTCTCCCAGCGAGATATGGGCTACGCAGCAAGTGGAAGCGGGACTCTGACAGCCTATGGGGTGATTTTACCTAGTCAGTTTGATCAGAAAGTCTACAATATAGCACGCTTAAAATATCAAGATTTAGCAGGTTTAAATGCTTTCTCAGCAGCTTATGAAGAAAAATCCAAGCAACATCAGGAAGACCTTGAACAAGCTTTGTCAGATAATGGCAAGGCACGTCTGCAACTCTTGAGAAAAGAAGGACAAGAGTCTCTAGACAAAGGTCAAGAGACCCTTGACAAGGCTGAGACTAATTTGCAGGAAGGCAAGCGTCGTTTAGCAGCTGCTCAAGCTCGTTTACAGGCTCAGGAAAGCCAACTAGCCTTGCTTCCTCAAGCCCAGAGAGAGCAGGCCAGTGCGCAACTTACCCAAGCCAAGCAGGAATTGAGCAAGGAAGAAGATAAACTAAAGCAGGCTGAACAAAATCTAGCCCAAGAAAAGGAAAAATTAGAAAAACATCAGCAAGTTTTGGATGATTTGGCGGAGCCAAGGTATCAAGTATATAATCGTCAGACCATGCCTGGCGGTCAAGGCTACCTCATGTACAGTAATGCTTCAGCCAGTATTCGGGCAGTGGGCAATATCTTTCCTGTAGTGCTTTATGCCGTAGCAGCCATGGTGACCTTCACAACTATGACTCGTTTTGTGGATGAAGAGCGAACTCATGCAGGGATTTTTAAGGCCTTGGGCTATCGTAGCAAGGATATTATCGCCAAGTTTCTCCTTTATGGTCTAGTAGCTGGGACTGTCGGAACAGCTCTAGGTAGCATACTTGGCCATTATTTACTAGCTAGTGTAATTTCAAGTGTTATTACAAAAGACATGGTGGTGGGAGAAACCCAGATTCAGTTCTATTGGACCTATAGCTTACTGGCTCTTGTCTTGAGTTGGTTGGCTAGTGTTCTACCAGCCTACTTGGTAGCTCGTAGGGAACTTCATGATGAAGCAGCCCAGCTTTTACTGCCTAAACCTCCTGTCAAAGGAGCTAAAATCTTACTGGAGCGCATCCGTTTTATTTGGCGTCGTCTCAGTTTTACTCATAAGGTAACAGCTCGTAATATCTTCCGTTATAAGCAGCGGATGTTGATGACGATCTTTGGTGTGGCAGGTTCTGTAGCTCTGCTCTTTGCAGGTTTGGGAATCCAATCCTCTGTAGCAGGAGTTCCGTCTAGACAGTTTCAACAAATCCAACAGTATCAGATGATTGTTTCTGAAAATCCTAGTGCGACCAATCAGGACAAGGCAAATCTAGAAGAAGTGTTGAAAGGGCAGGATATCCAAGACTACCAGAAAATCTATTCTAAAACGCTAGACAAGGATTTCAAAGGTAAGGCTGGTCTTCAAACCATTACCCTTATGATGACAGAGAAGGAAGATTTGACTCCCTTTATTCATCTGCAACATCATCAGCAAGAGCTGACATTAAAAGATGGCGTCGTTATTACAGCTAAACTCGCCCAGCTGGCAGGTGTTAAGGTTGGACAGACTTTAGAAATTGAAGGGAGGGAGCTAACGGTCGCTGCCATTGCTGAGAACTACGTTGGTCACTTTATTTATATGAGTCAGGCTAGCTATGAGCAAATTTACGGCCAGCTACCCCAAGCCAACACTTATCTGGTTTCGCTAAGGGATACCAGTGCAACTAGTATCGAAAGGCAGGCAGGTTTGCTTATGAATCAATCTGCGGTGTCCAGCGTTGTCCAAAATGCTTCAGCCATTCGACTCTTTGACTCGGTCGCAAGTTCACTCAATCAGACCATGACCATCTTGGTCATCGTATCGGTTCTGTTGGCTATTGTTATCCTCTACAATCTGACCAATATCAACGTAGCTGAGAGAATCCGTGAACTCTCCACTATCAAGGTTCTCGGTTTTCATAATAATGAAGTCACTCTCTACATTTACCGTGAGACGATTGTGCTGTCCCTTGTGGGAATCGTACTTGGTCTGGTAGCTGGTTTCTATTTACACCAATTTTTGATTCAAATGATTTCGCCTGCGACCATTCTCTTTTATCCACAGGTAGGCTGGGAAGTCTATGTAATTCCGGTGGCAGCAGTAAGCATCATTTTGACCTTGCTTGGTTTCTTTGTCAATCATCATCTGAGAAAGGTTGATATGCTTGAAGCCCTGAAATCTGTAGAGTAATTTAGTTGTTTTTATCAGATCGAACTTGAATTTACTCGTAAATCATGACCACCCGCATAGCAGGTGGTTTTTTTGTCTCGCACCTAGCGGAGCGAGACGGACTAATAGTCACATAATTATAAGGCTGATAGTATTCATTTCACTATCAGCCTTACAGGTTATTTAACGTTTCAGAAAAACTATAATGTCAAGATTAACTAAACAGTATCTAATTCCTTCAAATAATTTTCTATCTTCATCAACATTAAAGGATTGTTATAAATCTTGCATAGCTCTCTTGCTTCTATATAATAATTTTTGACTTGTTCTTTGTCTAGAAATTTGGCCCCAGCATTTCCTACAAGAATAAGTAGAGGAGCCAGTTGGTAGCTTGTCTGTTTTTGTTTACAGAGTTCAATCGTCTCAAGAGCTTCTTGGATGGCTTCGTTATATTTTTCCTTTGACACTAGATAGTGAGCGTAGTTGTAACGAACTCTGATGTAGCCAAATAAAAACTCTTGATGCTCAAAATTTTTTGTCTGATATAACTCCATCAAATGAGAGTAGTTTGCCTCATATTCTTGTTCACGACCCACTAAGGAATAGAAATTAGATAGAGTATTCAATGCCTTTAAATAAATCAGAGTATTTGAGGAGACTTTTAATAATATATTTTCCAATGAAGAAATAGCCTCACACTTACTGTCATATTGATAGAAGTCAATAATAGCTTTAATCCATTCAAGGTAAGTTCGGTCTTCTAGTGTTAGAAAAGTACTTCGTTCAATCTCTATTCTATAAATATATTCCAAATTGTCATAATTTCTGTCATCTAATAGTCGAGCAGATAATTGCTTGAAATTAGAGAGGTTAGATTTAATTTCAATTTGTTCATTAAAAAAATAATCTAATGGCACTTCGAGTCGTTGTGAGAGTTTGAACAAAAGGTCTGCGGAGGGAATGAAATGCCCTCTCTCAATTTTACTAATCTGGCTTTGTTCACAAATTCCTTCTGCAAGAGTTTGTTGGGAGAGTCTCAACTCTTTTCTTTTCAATCTGAATTTCTCTGCGAGTGTATTCATTAAAGATAATAAACCTTCCTATTTGCTTAATTTCATTATAAAATTTTTAGTTCAAAATAGCAAGTTAAAGAAATAAATAATTCCTTATGGTAATAAACTGGAAAAAAAGTCAAAATAGACATAAATACTTGACTGATTTTCATATGTGTGTTAGAATTAAGCAGAAAGAAAGGAGGTTCATAATATAAGATGAGGAGAAATCGTGGAATTAAAAATATTGGAGGTATACATAAATGAAACTTTTGAAAAAAACTATGCAAGCTGGACTAACAGTAATTTTCTTTGGTTTGCTAGCTACGAATACAGTATTTGCAGATAACTCTGAAGGATGGCAGTTTGTCCAAGAAAACGGTAGAACCTATTACAAAAAGGGGGACCTCAAAGAAACGGACTGGCGAGTGATTGATGGGAAGACCTATTATTTTGATTATAATGGCGAAATGGTTGTTGGTTGGCAGTACATTCCAATGCCAGTTAAAGGATATACAATTGGTCCTTACCCTAATGGTATCAGATTAGAAGGTTCCCCAATGCCAGAATGGTACTACTTTGACGAAAATGGAGTGCTACAAGAGTTTGTTGGTTGGCAAGAATTAGAGCTAAAATATTCCTTAACCGTTGGGAAAAAACATGGTGAAGGCTGGGAAGGTCCCGAAGTTCTTAAATTAGCATACTACTACTTTGATCAAGATCATTATTTAAAGACAGGTTGGCTTTATGATCAATCTAACTGGTATTACCTAGCAAAAACAGGAAATTCTGGGAATAAGAATCTTGGTGGTGAAAGACGTGTAGGTTGGATAAATGATGGTTCAGCTTGGTACTATCTAGATTCAGAAACTGGTATCATGCAAACTGGTTGGAAGCAAATTGGCAATAAGTGGTACTACCTCCGTTCATCAGGAGCAATGGCAACTGGCTGGTATCAGGAAGGTACCACTTGGTATTATTTAGACCAGCCAAATGGCGATATGAAAACAGGTTGGCAAAACCTTGGTAACAAGTGGTACTACCTCCGTTCATCAGGAGCAATGGCAACTGGCTGGTATCAGGAAGGCTCAACTTGGTACTATCTAAATGCAAGTAATGGAGATATGAAAACAGGCTGGTTCCAAGTCAATGGTAAATGGTACTATGCGTATGGTTCAGGTGCTCTAGCTGTTAATACCACAGTAGATGGTTACTACGTAAACTATAATGGTGAGTGGGTTAAGTAACGAATGCTAATCGTAACTGTAGTTGATACTTAACTTAGTAAAAAGGGCTTTTTTCTACCATTTGTCAACTCTATCAATTTTTAAGAATTAAATGAGTCAAGACAGTAGCTATTCAGTATGTTTATCTACTGTAGTAGATTGAAGAAAAGCTAAGAATGAGAAAGGACGAAGTTAGTCCTTTCTTTTTTATGTGACTATACTTTCTATTCAAATGAGCTTTTAACCAATTGATTGAGCCAATCCACTCTTAAAACCAAAGAGCAATTTCTCGCTTAGCTGACTCTTCTGAATCTGAACCATGTACAACATTTTGGATAACCTCATTTTCTCCAGCAGCTTTTGCAAAATCACCTCGAATCGTTCCTGGTAAAGCTTCTTCTGGACGAGTTGCCCCCATCATGGTCCGCCAAGTTTCGATTACTTTGGGACCTGAAATGACACCCACAAGGACTGGGCCTGAAGTCATAAATTCACGAATCGGTGGGTAAAAACTTTGACCAACCAAGTTATGATAGTGCTGATCAATCAACTCTTCTGAAACCTGTGAACGCAACTCCAATTTTTCGATTGTCAATCCACGTTGTTCGATGCGTTTCAACACTTCACCCACTAGTCCTCTTTTTACACCATCTGGTTTAATGATAAAAAATGTTTGTTCCATACCTGTCTCCTTTATCAGCTTCTTTCTTTTATACTCTTCGAAAATCTCTTCAAACCACGTCAACGTCGCCTTGCCGTAGGTATATGTTACTGACTTCGTCAGTCTTATCTACAACCTCAAAGCAGTGCTTTGAGCTGACTTCGTCAGTTCTATCCACAACCTCAAAACAGTGTTTTGAGCTGACTTCGTCAGTTCTATCTACAACCTCAAAGCAGTGCTTTGAGCGACCTGCGGCTAGTTTCCTAGTTTGCTCTTTGATTTTCATTGAGTATTATTTTACCACATTTCATGGAAAAATGGAGAAAGTTTTCAGAAAAGAGAAAGAGAACCCGAAGGCTCTCTCATTCTCTCTTATTCTACTGTTTCTTCCACAGTTTCAACGGCAGTATCCACAACTACTTCTGTTGTTTCTTCATTTCCTTCTTCCTCTACTGGAGGATTAAGGTATTCTTCTTCGTTGATAGCATGTGGTTCAAGGTTACGGTAACGGGCCATACCAGTACCTGCTGGGATGATCTTACCGATGATAACATTTTCTTTAAGTCCAAGGAGATGGTCTTTCTTACCACGGATAGCTGCATCTGTAAGGACACGAGTTGTTTCCTGGAAGGAAGCCGCTGACAAGAAACTGTTGGTTTCAAGCGAGGCTTTGGTAATTCCCATAAGAACTGGGCGACCTGTCGCTGGAACTCCACCTGCGATAAGGACATCTTTGTTGGCATCTGTAAAGTCATTGATATCCATAAGGGTACCCATGAGAAGGTCTGTATCTCCTGGATCCATGACACGGACTTTACGGATCATTTGACGAACCATTACCTCGATGTGTTTGTCACCGATTTCTACCCCTTGGCTACGGTAAACTTTTTGTACTTCACCGAGAAGGTAAGTTTCAACTGACAAGACATCGCGAACTGCAAGGAGACGTTTTGGTTGGATAGAACCTTCTGTCAGAGCAGCACCACGCGCTACTTGGTCTCCAACTTCTACACGCATACGAGCTGTAAATGGAACGACATATTCACCTTCGCCAGTTTCACCCTTAACAAAGACTTTCTTGGTACGAGTTGATGCATCTTCTTCGATAGCTGTAACTTGTCCTTTAACCTCTGTGATAACCGCTTCCCCTTTAGGATTGCGAGCTTCAAAGATTTCTTGGACACGAGGAAGACCCTGAGTGATATCGGTATTTGAGGCAACCCCACCCGTGTGGAAGGTACGCATTGTAAGCTGTGTACCAGGTTCCCCGATAGATTGGGCAGCGATTGTACCTACTGCTTCACCAACTTCAACCGCATCACCAGTCGCCAAGTTGATACCATAACAGTGACGGCAGACACCATGACGAGTGTTACATGTAAATACAGAGCGGATAGTTACTTCTTCCACACCAGCGTTGACAATTTCACGCGCCTTGTCTTCTGTAATCAACTCATTTGGACCGATAATAACTGCACCAGTTTCTGGATGTTTAACAGTTTTCTTAGTGTAACGACCATTGAGACGTTCTTCTAGAGACTCGATCATCTCTTTTCCTTCTGCGATAGAACGGATCAAGAGACCACGGTCAGTTCCACAGTCGTCCTCACGGATGATAACGTCTTGGGCAACGTCAACCAAACGACGAGTCAAGTAACCTGAGTCGGCTGTCTTAAGGGCCGTATCGGTCATACCTTTACGCGCACCGTGAGTTGAGAAGAACATTTCGAGTACTGACAAACCTTCCCGGAAGTTTGAAAGGATTGGCAATTCCATGATACGTCCGTTCGGAGCAGCCATCAGACCACGCATCCCGGCAAGCTGTGAGAAGTTTGAGATGTTACCACGGGCTCCAGAGTCCATCATCATAACGATTGGGTTCTTAGGATCTTGGTTGGCAATCAAACGTTTCTCTAGTTTTTCACGGGCAGCACGCCATTCAGCTGTAACGGCATTGTAACGCTCGTCGTCTGTGATCATACCACGACGGAATTGTTTTGTGATTTGTTCTACACGTTTGTGTGATTCTTCAATGATTTCAGCCTTGTCATCAACGACTGGGATATCGGCAATACCCACTGTCAATCCTGCAAGAGTTGAATGGTGGTAACCGAGGTTCTTCATGCGGTCAAGTAGGGCAGAAGTTTCTGTCGTACGGAAACGTTTGAAGATTTCAGCGATGATATTTCCAAGGTTTTTCTTCTTGAATGGAGGGTTAAGTTCAAGATTGCTGATAGCTTCCTTGATATCTCCACCAAGTGGCAAGAAGTATTTAGCTGGAACGCCTTCTGTCAAGTTGGCATTGTTTGGTTCTTGCAAGTATGGTAGACCCTCTGGCATGATGTCGTTGAAGAGGATTTTACCAACTGTTGTAAGCAAGACCTTGTGTTTTTGCTCTTCTGTCCAAGGCTTGTTGAGGCTGTCAGTTGCAATACCAACACGTGAGTGGAGGTGAACATAACCATTACGGTAAGCCATAACCGCTTCGTCACGGTCTTTGAAGACCATTCCTTCACCTTCACGACCAGCTTCTTCCATGGTCAAGTAGTAGTTACCCAAAACCATGTCCTGAGATGGTGTAACAACTGGTTTACCATCTTTCGGGTTCAAGATGTGCTCAGCAGCGAGCATCAAGATACGAGCTTCTGCTTGAGCTTCTTCTGAAAGCGGTACGTGGATGGCCATTTGGTCCCCGTCAAAGTCGGCATTGTAGGCTTCACAGACAAGCGGGTGCAAGCGAAGGGCCTTACCATCAATCAAGACTGGCTCAAAGGCTTGGATCCCCAAACGGTGAAGGGTCGGTGCGCGGTTCAAAAGTACTGGGTGTTCTTTGATTACTTCTTCAAGGATATCCCAGATACGCTCATCTCCGCGTTCCACCAAGCGTTTAGCTGCTTTAACGTTTTGCACGATATCACGGGCAACGATTTCACGCATGACAAATGGTTTAAAGAGCTCGATCGCCATTTCACGTGGCACACCACATTGGTACATTTTAAGAGTTGGACCAACAGCGATAACGGAACGTCCTGAGAAGTCAACACGTTTACCGAGCAAGTTTTGACGGAAGCGTCCTTGTTTCCCTTTAAGCATGTGGCTCAATGATTTCAGTGGACGGCTACCTGGTCCTGTGATTGGACGACCACGACGACCATTGTCAATCAAAGCGTCAACCGCTTCTTGAAGCATACGCTTCTCATTTTGAACGATGATACCTGGTGCATTCAACTCAAGCAAACGAGCCAAACGGTTGTTACGGTTGATAACACGGCGGTAAAGGTCGTTCAAGTCAGATGAGGCAAAACGGCCACCATCTAACTGCAACATTGGACGAAGATCTGGTGGAATAACCGGAAGGATGTTGAGAATCATCCATTCAGGTTTGTTTCCAGACTTGTAAAAGGCATCCAAAACATCCAAACGACGGATGGCTTTGACACGTTTTTGTCCAGTAGCTGTTTTCAACTCTTCTTTGAGTTCAGCAATTTCTTTTTCAAGATCTACTTGTTTCAAAAGGTCTTGGATAGCTTCGGCACCCATCTTGGCAACGAATGATCCATAACCATATTCACGCAAGCGCTCACGGTATTCGCGCTCTGTCATGATAGACTTGTGCTCAAGTGGTGTATCCTTGGGATCAATCACCACATAAGCCGCAAAGTAGATAACTTCCTCGAGAGCACGAGGGCTCATATCAAGGGTCAAGCCCATACGGCTTGGAATTCCCTTGAAGTACCAGATGTGAGATACAGGAGCTTTCAACTCAATATGTCCCATACGCTCACGACGAACTTTTGTACGCGTTACTTCAACCCCACAACGGTCACAAACAATCCCTCTATAACGAATGCGTTTGTACTTACCACAAGCACATTCCCAGTCTTTTGTAGGTCCAAAAATCACTTCATCAAAGAGACCTTCACGTTCTGGTTTCAAGGTACGGTAATTGATTGTTTCAGGTTTTTTGACTTCTCCATAAGACCACGAACGGACTTTACTTGGAGAAGCTAGGGTGATTTGCATACTTTTAAAACGATTTACATCAACCACTATTTCTTCCCTTTCTATTCTAAGTGAGCTACTTATTCTTGTTCAGCAGCTTCTTCTGTTGCTTCCGCTTTTGTTGCTTTTTCAGCTTCTTCAGCTTCAAAGGCTGCTTTAGCCTCTTGTGCTGCTTTTTCGCGGGCTTTTTCAAGGTCATCTACGTGGATGACATCTTCGTCCATTCCTTCATCCAAGTCGCGAAGTTCCACTTCTTGGTCATCTTCGTCTAGGACACGCATGTCAAGACCAAGAGATTGCAATTCTTTGACAAGAACTCGGAAGGATTCTGGAACACCTGGTTTTGGAATTGGTTTTCCTTTTGTAATAGCTTCATAAGCTTTCAAACGTCCGTTGATATCGTCAGACTTGTAAGTCAAGATTTCTTGTAGGACATTTGACGCACCGTAGGCTTCAAGAGCCCAAACCTCCATCTCACCGAAACGTTGTCCACCAAACTGAGCTTTACCTCCGAGTGGTTGTTGGGTAACAGTTGAGTAAGGTCCGACTGAACGCGCGTGCAATTTATCATCAACCATGTGGTGGAGTTTGATCATGTACATGACTCCGACAGAAACACGGTTATCAAATGGTTCACCTGTACGTCCATCGTAAAGGATTGTTTTGGCATCGCTATCCATACCAGCTTCTTTAACAGTTGACCAAAGGTCTTCAGAACTTGCTCCGTCAAAGACCGGTGTTGCGATGTGAATACCAAGAGTACGAGCTGCCATACCAAGGTGGAGCTCCATAACCTGACCGATATTCATACGTGATGGCACCCCAAGTGGGTTCAACATGATGTCGACTGGAGTTCCGTCTGGAAGGTAAGGCATGTCTTCTACAGGAACGATACGAGAGACAACCCCTTTGTTTCCGTGACGTCCGGCCATCTTATCTCCGACCTTAATCTTACGTTTTTGAGCGATGTAGACGCGAACCAACATGTTAACACCTGATTGCAATTCATCTCCATTTGCACGTGTAAAGATCTTAACATCACGAACGACACCATCGGCACCGTGTGGTACACGAAGAGAAGTATCACGCACTTCACGAGATTTATCTCCGAAGATAGCGTGCAAGAGACGTTCTTCAGCTGAAAGATCTTTCTCACCCTTAGGTGTTACTTTACCTACAAGGATATCGCCTTCTTTAACTTCAGCACCGATACGGATAATCCCCATTTCGTCAAGGTCTTTAAGGGCGTCTTCCCCAACATTTGGAATTTCGCGAGTGATTTCTTCAGGCCCAAGCTTTGTATCGCGTGTTTCTGATTCGTATTCTTCAAGGTGGACAGACGTATAGACATCGTCTTTGACCAAGCGTTCACTCATGATAACAGCATCCTCAAAGTTGTAACCTTCCCAAGTCATGTAGGCAACGATTGGGTTTTGTCCAAGCGCCATTTCTCCATTTTCCATAGAAGGTCCGTCAGCGATGAAATTGCCTTTTTCAACGACATCGCCAACTTTTACGAGAGTGCGTTGGTTGTAGGCAGTACCTGAGTTTGAGCGACGGAATTTTTGGATGTGGTAAACGTCCAATGAACCATCTTCACGACGAACTTCTACCTTGTCAGCATCTGCATAGGTAACTTTACCGTCATACTGAGCAATCACAGCAGCTCCTGAATCGTGGGCTGCTTGGTATTCCATACCAGTACCAACATAAGGTGCCTGAGGATTGATCAATGGCACAGCCTGACGTTGCATGTTGGCTCCCATGAGGGCACGGTTGGAGTCATCGTTTTCCAAGAAAGGAATACATGCTGTCGCAACGGCAACTACCTGTTTTGGTGAAACGTCCATGTAGTCAACAATATTCGCTGGATACTCTTGGTTGACCCCTTGGTGACGTCCCATGACAATCTTCTCAGCAAAGGTTCCATCTTCATTCAGACGAGAGTTAGCCTGTGCTACAGTAAATTCATCTTCTTCATCGGCTGTCAACCAAACGATTTCGTTCGTGACAATACCTGTTTCACGGTCAACTTTACGGTATGGTGTTTGAACAAAACCATATTTGTTCAAGTGTCCGTATGATGACAAGTTATTGATCAAACCAATGTTAGGTCCTTCAGGTGTCTCGATTGGACACATACGACCGTAGTGAGTGTAGTGCACGTCACGTACTTCATATCCAGCACGGTCACGTGTCAAACCACCAGGTCCCAAGGCTGACAAACGGCGTTTGTGAGACAACTCAGAAAGCGGATTGTGTTGGTCCATGAACTGTGACAACTGTGATGAACCAAAGAATTCTTTAACCGCAGCTGTTACAGGACGGATATTGATGATTTGTTGTGGTGTCAAGACTTCGTTGTCCTGAACAGACATACGTTCACGGACATTACGTTCCATACGAGAAAGTCCAAGGCGTACTTGGTTGGCAAGCAATTCACCAACTGCACGGATACGACGGTTCCCAAGGTGGTCGATATCATCTACACGGCCAAGTCCTTCAGCCAAGTTGAGGAAGTAGCTCATCTCAGCAAGGATATCTGCAGGAGTCACCGTACGAACCTTGTCATCTGGGTTAGCATTACCAATAATCGTTACGACACGGTCTGGATCAGTTGGTGCAACAACCTTGAATTTTTGAAGAACAACTGGCTCAGTCACAACCGCTGCATCATTTGGAATGTAGACAATCTTGTTCAAGTCTCCATCCAAATGGCTTTCAATACTTTCAATCACGCTACGAGTCATGATTGTGCCAGCTTCTACCAAGATTTCTCCAGTTTCAGGATCTACCAATGGCTCAGCAATAGTTTGGTTAAGCAAACGTGTTTTAACATTGAGTTTTTTATTGATTTTGTAACGACCAACAGCTGCCAAGTCATAGCGACGTGGGTCAAAGAAACGAGCCACAAGCAAGCTACGTGAGCTTTCAGCTGTCTTAGGCTCACCTGGACGAAGGCGTTCGTAGATTTCTTTCAAAGCTTCGTCTGTACGAGAATCCATTGGGTTCTTGTGGATATCTTTTTCAACAGTGTTGCGAACCAATTCGCTATCACCAAAAATATCAAAGATTTCATCATCACCTGAGAAACCAAGCGCACGAACCAAGGTTGTAAATGGAATCTTACGAGTACGGTCGATACGAGTATAAGCGATGTCTTTTGAGTCGCTTTCAAGTTCCAACCAAGCTCCACGGTTAGGGATAACAGTTGAACCGTAGCCCACTTTACCATTTTTATCAACTTTATCGTTAAAGTAAACACCTGGTGAGCGAACCAACTGCGAAACGATGATACGTTCACCACCATTGATAATGAAAGTACCCATTTCTGTCATGATTGGGAAATCACCAAAGAAAACTTCTTGAGTTTTGATTTCGCCTGTTTCTTTATTGATCAAGCGGAAGGTTACAAAAATTGGTGCTGAGTAGCTAGCATCGTGGATACGAGCTTCTTCTAGCGTGTATTTTGGTTCCTTGATTTCATATCCAACAAATTCCAACTCCATCGTATCTGTGAAGTTTGAAATTGGCAATACATCTTCAAACACTTCCTTCAGACCATGGTCTAGGAAATCTTTGAATGAGTCAGTTTGAATTTCAATCAAATTTGGTAAGTCAAGAACTTCTTTGATTCTTGAAAAACTACGACGGGTACGATGTTTCCCGTATTGAACGTCATGTCCTGCCAAGATGATTCTCCTTTGTAAATAAGTTCCAAGCCTTGTCAATCAGGCTTTCTAATCGTCATATGGTTGTAAAACCCTTATCACCGTGTCCCCTTGACGAATTTTCAGAATCTTTAAGTCTGTGTTACAAGTGCTCAAAATCCTGAAAAAAAGCACAAAAAGAGCAGCTAAATCTGACTTTTTCAGAAGATTTAACTGCTGTGAGCCTTGTCTGGACAATATTTCAGACAAAACCTACGACAAATGATTATTTATATTGTACCCTAATTAGCTAGATTTTTCAAGGGGATTCAGTAGGTTTTTGGTAATTTTTTTCCATAGAAAACTTGGCATCACATTCGAATCACACTATGGTACAAAAAACTGAAAAAGCTATTGACTGAAAATCATTTTCAAGGTATAATAAGAAACGTTAAGGCGGTATAGCCAAGTGGTAAGGCACGGCTCTGCAAAAGCTTGATCGTCGGTTCAAATCCGTCTACCGCCTTCTATAACTTGATTTATCAGGTTTCAAATGAACAGAAAGCCCAATTTGAAGGGCTTTTTTATTTTTCTTCTGATAAATACGGATAATTTTAAAAAACTTTTGGGGCAAAGTTCTTCCCATGACATAATTCCCTCATGAAATCAACTGAAAAAAGCTTCGTCACGCCTGGTGACAAAAGCCTCTAGTTTACTCTGTTTCTTCTTCTATTTCGACTTCGGTAATTTGGACTTTTACCTTGGTAACACGTCCATTTTTCACTTTATCATTGGTTAAAATAAGCTGTTTGTTTTGACTAACTAATTCATAGCTGAGTTTCTCAGTCGTTGGAATGGTCCCAACTCCTGTCAAATAATAACCAGCGATGGTATCAACGTCATCACTTGCCAGTTCGACATCAAAGTAATTATTGAAATCATTGAGGGTCATAGTTCCTTGAACAATGTAGGTATCCTCGCCAATCTGATGAACATCTATTGCTGCTTTGTCCGTTTCATCATCAATTTCACCAACAATTTCCTCTAAGAGGTCTTCCAAAGTCACCAAACCAGCCATACCACCGTATTCATCCAGCAAGATTGCCATTTGTCTTTGGGTATTGCGCAATTCTTTTAGCAAGTCATCCACAAAAATAGTTTCAGGTACAAAAAGTGGATCTTGTAAGATTTTCTTCCAAACAATATTATCAAAACCGTCCACAAAACCAGCCTTAAGGAGACTCTTGGTGTGAATGATGCCAATCACGTTATCCTTATCCCCATCATAAACCGGGATACGAGAATAATTTTGTTTTAAAATACTTTGGATAATGGCTTGACTATCATCCTGAATATCCACCATAAAGGCATCCGTTCGAGGAACCATAACCTCTCGCGCCATCAGTTCATCGAGCGAAAAGACACCTTGTAGCATCTCAATCTCATCAGCATCCAATGTTTCTTCACTATTTGTCAGCATATAGGCAATTTCATCACGGGTCATTTTTTCATCCGCATCATCGAATGACATAGGAGTCAAATGGCTCAAGAAATTGGTCGAAGCAGCTAAAAGCCAAACAAAAGGACTGACTAGTTTTCCGATCCCAATGATAACCGGCGCTGTACGAATTGCCAAGGCATCCTTTAGATTAAGAGCGATTCTCTTAGGATATAATTCCCCAAAAACGATGGAAATATAGGTCAAAAATGCCAAGGATAGAAAAGTTGCCACGGCTTGTGCTGTTTCGCCATTCCCAAGCCAAGAGGCAATCACACGTCCTAGAGTATCAGCTAAACTCGCCCCTGATAAGATTGTAATCAGGGTGATTCCTACCTGAATGGTTGATAAAAAGTGGTTAGAATTTTCTAGTACCTTCAGCAGGCGGATGTAGCGTCTGTCTCCTTCTTCCGCCTTTTGTTCAACCCGCGCACGATTAAGAGAAACCATGGCCATTTCTGTGGCTGAGAAAAAGGCATTTAATACCGTCAAGATAAACAATAAAACAAATTGTAGCAACAAATTCTGACTACTTGGGTCTTCCATAGTTCTTCTCCTAAAATAGTATCTTGTCACTTATTATATCACAAAAATTAGCTCAGTACATATTATTTTTTCTCAGTGTCTATTCTAGTTCTACTTAAATTGTCCAAAAAAGAACTCCTATATCCATAAGTGACATAGGAGTTTATTTTGTATTTTACTGAGTAACAGTGACTTCTCCAGTTCGGTAATCCAGTTGAAGCCCTTTTTGAACATTGGGAACTAGAACATTGAATTCCAATTCTCCATCTGAAGACTTGGCTTCAATCTGTGAAGCTGAGGGAACTAAATCTTCGTTTGAAGCGTAGTAAAGGGTTACACGGTAACGGACACGCTTGTTTTGATCCAAGGCTTTACGCACCTTGCTTTCATAGTAGTTTTGACCAGTCGAATCCTCGGCTTGTGCCTGATTTGCCCAGGCTGTCTGAACAGCAATGTTTTTAGGATTGCTTGTCGAGGCATCAAAACCATCCAAGCCACCGATTAAGGCATAGCCTAACAAATGACCTCTATCGACCGCATGGGTATAAGTACCCTTTAGATTCTTAACCTGATGCCAACCTGGAGGAATCCAAGAAGTTGAACCATTCCCAGTTTCTTCACGATTCTTGTACTGACGAGTGGCCTTAGACAAGAGGGCATTAGCTACGGTTGGAACGGTTTCCTTGCCCACTGTCTTTGTTTTATTATCAGCGTAGGGCTTACTTGAAACCTTGGCATTTAGGTTTGTTTTATTACCATTGACGATAAAAGCACCCGATCCGTTCCACTCCAGACTCCCTTTTATTTGGCTTTTGACTACATCTGTTAAGACACTTTCCGCCAATTCTTGACTAGGCGCGTCTGGTGATTGACTTTTCTGACTTATTTTTGTCTTAGCAGCCTGATTGCCTAGTTCATTCTGCTTAATATAATAGCTCCCCGCAGATAAGATCAATAACACTAGCAAGCCAATCAGTGTCTGTCTTGTTTTTTTGTTCATATTTCTCCTTATCTTTGGAAAAAGACTGGTCTCCCAGCCTAATTTCCTGTAAATTTATGAATCAATTCCTGCCATTTTGCTGGAGACAGGATAGCCCACGGATCTTGACCCTTGCCCAAGATTCCATAACCGACCATTAAACCGATTCCTAGGGCTAAAACACCTAAAATCAGTACTATGATGACTAAAAGTAAACGCTTGATTACGTAGCTTGATTTCTTATTCATCTTCATCACTTGCCTCAATCCGCTGAATCTTAGCACCTAGCTGCGCCAACTTCTCATGGAAACGGTAGTAACCTCTATCCAAGTGGACTAATTTACCAACCACAGTTTCTCCTTGCGCTACCAAACCTGTCAAAATCAAGGCTGCACTGGCACGAAGGTCAGTAGAAAGAACTTCTGCCCCCTGCAAAGGTTGACCACCAACAATACGAGCTGTATCACGGATAATCTCAGAATGCAAGCCCATGCGGCGCATTTCTTCTAGGTGTTGGAAACGATTTTCGAAAACTGTCTCCACCATGGTTGATTCTCCTTTTGCGACTGTCATCAAGGCTGTAAATTGAGCCTGCATATCTGTTGGAAATCCTGGGTGGGGCAAGGTTTTCACATGGACAGCTTTTAGATTTTCTAGTTGAGAGCGAACTCGAATTCCCTCAGTCTCCTCTGTCACTTCCACTCCCATTTCAAGCAACTTGGCAATCAAGGGACGGTTGTGCTCCCAAACAGCGTCTCGAATCAAGACATCACCACCAGTCATGGCAGCAGCTACCATAAAGGTTCCTGCTTCGATACGGTCTTGGACTACATTGTGAGTCGTACCATAAAGTTTCTCAACACCAGTAATGGTAATGGTCTCTGTACCAGCACCTTTGACTTTGGCTCCCATTTCATTAAGGAGAATGGCTAGGTCAACAATCTCAGGCTCACGCGCAGCATTTTCAATCACTGTGATCCCATCAGCCAGAGTCGCTGCCATCATCAAGTTCTGCGTAGCACCAACACTTGGAAAGTCCATATAGATATGGGCACCATGTAAGCGATCAGCCTTGGCTTCGATATAACCAGCAGTCTGGCTAATCTTTGCCCCCATAGCTTCCAGACCTTTCAAATGAAGATCGATAGGGCGACTACCAATCGTACAACCACCTGGCATGGATACCTTGGCATGACCCACACGGGCAAGGATTGGCCCTAATACAACGATGGAGGCGCGCATCTTGCTGACATACTTGTAAGGGGCTTCCTCAGTGATGTCGCCAGTAGCATCCACCTCAACAAGATGGGCCTCCTCATCAAAGTCAACCTTGGCATTCAAACCACCAACCACCTGATTCATAATAAAGACATCCGACAAGATCGGTACATTCTGTAAGACTGTCTTTCCTTCACTTGCTAGAATAGTCGCTGCCAACAAGGGCAAGACTGCATTCTTTGCTCCTTCGATGGTTACACTTCCTACCAGACGATTATCGCCACCTTGAACCACAATTTTGTCCATACTCGTTTCCTTTACATTTGATTTTATAATAATCCTCTAAGCGCTTCTTGCCACAACTGATATAGGCCGATAAAGAAAGAACTCATGATATAGCCCATGACAATGCTGAAAAAGGCTACTAGTAAACGAACTTTTCCTGTATTCTCAGTTGTCACTTTTAAAACCTTTTCCCATCTAACAAGATTCTTTAAAAGGTAAAAACTCACATAAATAAAGAGCATGTGACTGCTTAGAGTGAATAATAATTGAACCATTTGACTATTATACCATCTTCTCTGTTTGTGCGCTAGTTTGGAAACTTCACTTAAAAACTAGGGATTGTTTTTCAAGTAATCAATTGCATCTTGTAGGGTTTTAACAGGCACGATTTTCATATCTGTCTTGATTGTTTTGGCTGCTTCTAGGGCTGTTTGGTAGTTGTTTTTTGCATCCGGGTGTGCTTTTTGTTCTTCTTCGCTAACAGGATTATCAGGGGCAAAGAAAATAGCGGCACCTGCTCTAGCCGAAGCTACAACCTTCTTGTCAATACCACCAATATCTCCCACATTGCCATCACGGTCAATGGTACCTGTACCGGCAACAATACGACCATTACGAAGACCTGGGTGAGCTATTTGAGTATAGATAGCTAGACTAAACATGAGACCAGCACTTGGGCCGCCAATACCAGCTGTTGAAAAGCTAATTGGGACATTGCTGATTACCTCTGTACGATCAATCAAGCCGATTCCAATCCCATTTTTTCCATTTTCCAAGCTGATAATCTTTCCTTCTGCAGACTTGGTTTGCCCATCCTCTTCATAGGTCACCTTGACGGAGTCCCCTAATTTTTGAGAACTAACGTAATCAATCAAGTCTTTGGAACTATCAAAGGTCTGATCATTGACTGCTGTGACCGTATCAGAGATATTGAGAATCCCTTTAAAGGTTGAATTATCCGTCACATTCAAGACATAAACCCCAAAATACTTGAGTTCGATATCCTTACCAGCTGTTTTTAGACCTTGATACTTGGCCATATTTTGCGATGTTTGCATGTAGAATTGATTGATCCGCATA
Organism: Streptococcus thalassemiae; assembly: GCF_903645285.1. Taxonomy (GTDB): domain Bacteria; phylum Bacillota; class Bacilli; order Lactobacillales; family Streptococcaceae; genus Streptococcus; species Streptococcus thalassemiae. The sequence continues at coordinate 333,828 of NZ_CAHJXN010000003.1, forward strand.
AATTCAACATCGGAAGTTCCACCTGTGGTCTCCCGGGCACTACGAATATCTGTAAAAGGCGTCAACCAAGCATAAACCATATGGGCTAAAGTGGCATGCTGGACACCAACCGTAACGAATTGATAGGCACCAGCCGCCTGATCTTCTGTGTCATTTACTTTAAGGACTTGGCGAATATCTTCCGAACCACCTGGAACCTCTATATAGTAGGGCAAAGGCACTACAAATGCCAAGAAGGTCACAATCAAGGCCGCAATGACATATAAGGGCCATCTAATCTTTTTTTTCATTTCTTATTTCCTCCAAAATACTCTCAGGAACATAGCAGGCAATATCCTGACCAAATTTCAAAAGCTCTCTAACGCCTGATGAACTGATATAGAGATGTTCAGGTCGACTATGTAAATAAATAGTCTCTATATCAGGAGACAGTTGATGGTTGTAGTAATCAAAACTGGCTTCATATTGCAAATCCGACGCATTCCTCAAACCTCTCACTAGGCAAGTAGCCCCCAGTCTTTTCGCAACATCAACCACCAATTCATCATGAGAAGACACAACTGCAACATTTTCCAAATGTTTCAAAGCCGTTTCTAGTCCCCGTTTACGCTTTTCGATAGGGAGAAACCCTTGTTTGTGGGGATTAAAAAAAATACCGACATAGAGCTTATCAAAAAGTTTGCTCGCCCGTTCAATTATATCCAGATGCCCATTTGTCATCGGATCAAATGAGCCTGTGAATAATCCAATCTTATCTGACATAGACTGTCACCTTACTAATTCCATAAATTTTTTCCTTCCAGATGCCCAGGCAGGCAATTTCTTCTGGAAGTTCAACGGCTTTATCCGTCTCACACACGACCATGACATCTTCAGAAAAAAGCTCCCTCTCAGCCATTTTTTCAATATCTGCTACGATTTGTTCCTTGGCATAAGGAGGGTCTAAGAAAATGAGATCGAATTCCCCAGATACCTGTTCCAATGCCCTTTCTGCATCCATCTTGAGGAGTTGAAATTTTCCAACTTCCTTGGTCATCTGAATATTTTCAGCCACGATAGCCTGAGCCTTACGGTCTCGTTCCACCAAAACAGCGCTGGACATGCCACGCGATACTGCCTCGATAGATAAACCACCACTACCTGCATAAAGGTCCAAGACTCGTCCCCCTTCAAAGTAGGGACCAATCATGTTAAAAATAGCTCCCCTAACCTTATCTGAAGTAGGTCTTGTCGTCTTGCCTTCTAGTGTCTTGAGGGGACGTCCCCCATAGATTCCTGATACGATTTTCATACCGTTTATTATACCAAATTATAGACAAAAAGAGAAAGAAGAGGCTGGCTAGTACTAAATTCGAGGATAAAATTCAGAAAATCTGTCTATAATAAAACGCATAACATCAACCTTTACTGAACTGATATTATGCGTTTTTATCATTTTGAAACTTTTAAAATCCTTATCTACAAAATATTTTCGTAAGTATCGCGGACTTCTTGAGGCCAAACACTTGTTTGCACTTCTCCGATGTGTTTCTTGCGAAGTAGAAACATAGCCATCCGAGATTGTCCAATTCCCCCACCGATTGTCAATGGGAATAGGCCGTTCAACAAAGCCTTGTGCCATTCCAATTCTAAGCGGTCTTCATCACCTGTGATGGCAACCTGACGGCGAAGCGTTTCTTCATCTACACGAATCCCCATAGAAGACAACTCAAAGGCTCCACCTAAAGACTCATTCCAAACAAGAATATCGCCATTTAGACCCTTGTAGCCATTTTCAGACTCGCTTGTCCAGTCATCGTAGTCTGGTGCACGTCCATCGTGCGGTTTACCGTCTGGTAATTCACCACCGATACCAATCAAGAAAACAGCACCAAATTCTTTACAGATAGCATTTTCACGCTCTTTCGGTGTCAAGTCTGGGTAGCGTTCTACCAACTCTTCTGTGTGGATGAAAGTAATCTGTTTTGGCAAGATAGATTCGATGTCATAGCGAGCTTCAACAGCTAGCTCTGTCAGGCGAATAGCCTTGTAAATCTTCTCAACTGTTTCTTTTAGATAAGCGATGTTACGCTTACCATTTGGGATAACCTTCTCCCAGTCCCACTGGTCAACATAAACAGAGTGAGTCGCATCCAGCGAGTCTTCGTCTGGACGAAGGGCCTTCATGTGGACGAAAAGACCTTCACCCTCACCGAAACCAAAACGAGCCAAGGTATGGCGTTTCCATTTAGCAAGGGAGTGCACCACTTCATAAGTAGCGTCAGGGATTTGGAGAACCTTGACCGATACGGCATTCTCAACACCTGATAAGTTGTCCTGCATCCCGTCACCGACCCTACTCAAGATAGGACCTTGAACTTCGACGACTTCTAGCTTGTCTTTCAAATACTGGGTAAAAGTGTTTTTGACAAAAGAAATTTCTTCTTGTTGATGGATAAAACTTTTCTTCATAAACTACTCCTCAAAAATTAGTTAAAAGCATTATACACCTATTTCCAAGAAAAGAAAAGAGAAAATTTAAAAAAATCAGTGTCACTCAAAACACTGATTTCATAGACCTTCTAGTCATTGCGACCGAAGATCCGTAAAATACTTAGGAAGAGATTGATAAAATCAAGATAGATACTGAGAGCCATTGACACAACCCAGCCTGTCGCTACACGACCTTGTGATTGTTCATAAGCAAGGCGAATCTTTTGGTTATCCCAAGCAATCAACCCTGAGAAAACCAAAACCATGGCTACGCTAATCATATAATCAAAGAAACCACTAGCCAAGAAAATATTGACTATCATAGCAATCAGCAAACCGATGAGAGCTGCCATCATAGCCCGACCAAGACCACTCAAGTCTTTCTTGGTGAAGATACCAACTGCCGCCATGACAAAGAAGAGAAGGGCGCTCGATACAAAGGCAGATAAAACTGTACCCGGAGTATAGAAGGCCACCACAAAACTGAGGGTAAAGCCGTTTAATACTGAGTAAAGTAAAAATACTGGAAGAGCCGCTGGACTATTCTTTGAAGCCATACTGCTGGCAACGAAAACCAAGGCCAACTCTGCAAAGGTTGCAATGGTCAACCAGAGACGTCCCTGCATCAAAAAGTAAACTAACTGAGATTGAAAGACCGTCAACATAAGACCTGATACTAAAGCGGATAGTCCAATCCCCAGACCAACAAAGGCATAAACCTTAGCGTAAAATTGATTGAGACCTGCGCGGTTATGAATAATAGTGTGATTCATCCTTTTCTCCTTTTCTATGAACATCTTTCCTTGATTATAACAAAAAAAGTTAAAATTAGCTTAAATGGAAGATCAAAATACCGGCCGCAACGGCAACATTCAAACTCTCCGCCTGCCCCTTCATACTAATGTGAACCAACTGGTCTACACTTTCAGCCATGAGGGGACTAATTCCTTGACCTTCATTTCCCATGACTAGTACAAAATTTTCTATAGGAGGCAGTTCTCTGTAATCAACAGAATCTTTAGATAGGGTTGTGGCTAGCACTGGGATACCAGCCTTTTTAGCTTCCTCAAGAAGACTTTGACTAGACATCCGGTAAATAGGCAGATGAAAATGACTGCCTTGCATGGAACGTAAGGTCTTAAGACTGTAGATATCTGCCGACTTTTCTGAAACAATCACTCCAGTAAAACCTGCTGCATCCGCAGTTCGAATGATAGTTCCCACATTACCAGGATCTTGCACATCTTCCAAAAACAAGAACTTGCCCTGACTAAAGTCAGCTTGTCCTACTTCTTCTTTTTGAACCACCGCAACGATTCCCTGTGGAGTCTGAGAATCCGCTAAATCTAGCAAAATATCCTCTGACACCCAGACAGTTTGCGGAAAAGCAGCTAACTGATCTCGGTAATTTTCTAGGGCAAAGATTTTCTCAATCGTCACTCCAGCTTGAACAGCTTCTTCAAACAAGTGCCAGCCTTCAATCAAATAGGAAGACTTGCGGTATTTTTTTTGGTGTAATTTCTTGGCATTTTTTACCACAGAATTGGCTTTTGAGGTTATAATAGTCATAGAAATATTATAACACAATCAAAGGGGTTTGGTATGCAAAAGGTTAGAATGATTGCCCAAGGCAGGGTACAAGGAGTCGGCTTTCGTTGGGGTGTTTACAGCTTGGCACTTGAAATTGGTGGTATCACAGGTCGGGTATGGAATAACGACGATGGCACAGTGGAAATCTTAGCCCAAGCAGACTCATCTGCTATCATGGCAAAATTTATCCAAGAAATCCGCAAAGGACCCACACCTTTTTCAAAAGTAAGCTACTTAGATGTCAAACTGAGCAACTTTCCTCCTTACCCTGACTTTAAAATCGCAAATTAAGTCTCTAGAACTATTGTATATTTTGTAAAAAAACAGTAGAATAGAAAGGTATAATTTTTAAAGAAGGAATAAAAACAGTGAAATCTATTAAACGTTTTGCACTCTCGGCTATGGGAGTGGCTATGTTGCTTGTCTTGACTGGCTGTGTCAATGTCGATAAAACCACAGGTCAGCCAACAGGATTTATTTGGAATACGATCGGAGCGCCTATGGCTGAAGCCATCAAGTACTTCGCTACTGATAAAGGTCTAGGCTTCGGTGTCGCTATCATTATCGTAACCATTATCGTACGCTTGATTATCTTGCCACTTGGTATCTACCAATCATGGAAGGCAACACTTCACTCTGAAAAGATGAACGCCCTCAAGCACGTCCTTGAGCCACACCAAACGCGTCTCAAAGAAGCGACTACTCAAGAAGAAAAACTCGAAGCCCAACAAGCTCTCTTTGCTGCTCAAAAAGAGCACGGCATCAGCATGTTTGGTGGTGTAGGATGTTTCCCTATCCTCCTTCAAATGCCTTTCTTCTCTGCTATCTACTTTGCTGCCCAGCATACTGAAGGGGTTGCTCAAGCAAGCTACCTAGGCATTCCTCTAGGTTCTCCAAGTATGATTTTGGTTGCCTGCGCTGGTGTCCTTTACTATCTTCAATCGCTCCTTTCACTTCACGGAGTAGAAGATGAAATGCAAAGAGAACAAATCAAGAAAATGATTTACATGAGCCCACTCATGATTGTCGTCTTCTCCCTCTTCTCACCAGCTAGTGTCACACTTTACTGGGTTGTCGGTGGTTTCATGATGATTCTCCAACAGTTTATCGTCAACTATATCGTTCGGCCAAAACTTCGCAAAAAAGTCCGTGAAGAACTAGCCAAGAACCCACCAAAAGCAAGTGCTTTCTCTACACCAAGTGGACGAAAAGACGTTACTCCTGAACAACCAACTGCTATCACAAGCAAGAAAAAACACAAAAATCGCAACGCTGGAAAACAACGTTCGAGATAAGAAGAAAAAGGCTTAGCTGGTTTGCTAAGTCTTTTTGCAAGTCATACTCTTCGAAAATCTCTTCAAACCACGTCAGCTTCGCCTTGCCGTACTCAAGTACAGCCTGCGGCTAGCTTCCTAGTTTGCTCTTTGATTTTCATTGAGTATCAAAAGCCCGATGTTCCCATCAGGCTTCTTTTTTATCCATGCACACGTTTCATATAGTCTTGGTAACTTTCGGTATCCATGAGTTTTTTAGCGTTCTTGACGCGATCTGCTGTTGGTGGTTTGACTCCTTCGAGGGAATAAGGAATTCCCAATTCACGCCATTTGAACTCACCCATGGTATGATAAGGTAGAATTTCAAACTTATCAACATTTTTGAGGGTCTTGACGAACTTACCAAGTTCAATCAAGTCATCATCTCTATCTGTCAATCCCGGAACTAGCACGTGGCGAATCCAGACAGGTTTTCCAATATCTGATAGATACTGGGCACAGGCCAAGATATTTTTATTGGTTTGGCTAGTAACAATCTTGTGCTGTTCTTCGTTGATTTCCTTGATATCCAAAAGAACCAAGTCAGTGACAGCCATGAGTTTGTCAAACTTCTCAAGGTAACGTGGTTTATTACGGAAAGGCAGAGCACAGGTATCCAAGGTACAGTGGATTCCTTGTTCCTTAGCCTTGGTGAAAAGGGCAATCAGGAAATCAATCTGCAAGAGGGCTTCTCCTCCACTGACTGTAATCCCACCCTTATTTCCCCAGAAACCGCGATAACGCAAGGCTTCTGTCAAGACATCATCTACCGTCCGTTCACGTGACTTATTAGACTCCATAGCCCAAGTGTCCGGGTTGTGGCAATACTGGCAACGCATGTGACAGCCCTGCAAAAAGACAATAAAGCGAATACCAGGCCCATCTACTGACCCAAAGCTTTCTGTCGAATGCACCATTCCTGTCACTTGTCCATAATCAATTGTTTCTTCAGACATATCGTTACCTTCCTTGAAAACGTTTTATAGTTTTATTATATCACGACTTGAAGGAAAAACAAGGTTTTTGCCTATTTTTTAGAAAGCAAGCTGTTTTTCAATTTCATTTTCAATCTATTCTCAGATTATTCTTCAAAATCAAAACCATACAAGGTTGCAAAGTAGTCCTCAGGGCGCTCTGCACGGCGGATTTGACGGGCTTTACCTTCTTCGGTATAGAGGATTTCCGCAGAACGAAGTTTGGCGTTGTACTGGTAACCCATTGAAAAACCGTGAGCACCTGTATCATGAATGACCAGCAAATCACCGATTTCTGTATGAGGCAGTTCGCGATTGACTGCAAATTTATCATTGTTTTCACAGAGTGAACCAACCACATCTACCACTTCAGCTGGTCCATCTGGATGGGTCACGTTAGTAATATGGTGGTAGGCACCGTACATAGCTGGACGCATGAGATTGACTGCTGATGCATCCACACCTAGATAGGTACGGTAGGTTTCCTTCTTATGAGTCACTCTTGTAACCAAAACACCGTGAGGGGCTAGCATAAAACGACCCAACTCAGTAAAAATTTTAACCTGACCAAGACCTGCTGGCGTAAGAACCTCTTCATACACCTTACGAACCCCCTCGCCAATCAAGACGATATTATTCGGCTTCTGGTCTGGACGATAATTGACACCAATGCCGCCAGAAAGATTGATAAAGTCTAGCGAAATGCCCAACTTTTCCTTGATTTCAACAGCCAATTCAAAAAGTTGACGAGCCAACTCTGGATAATAGAGATGGATCACGGTATTGGACGCTAGGAAGGAGTGAATCCCAAAAGTCTTGGCTCCTTTTTGCTTCAAGATGGCAAAAGCTTCAAAGAGCTGATCCTTGGTCATGCCAAACTTGGCTTCTCCAGGATTGTCCATGATGTCTGTCCCCAGTTCAAAAACGCCTCCAGGATTGTAACGACAAGAGATAATTTCTGGAATGCCTGCTGCACGCTCCAGATGTTCAATATCTTCAAAGGCATCCAAGTTAATGGTCGCACCCAATTCACGCGCATAGGCATATTCCTTGTCTGGCGTGTTGTTTGAAGAGAACATAATCTCAGAACCGGGGAAATCCAGTTTATGGCTCATTAAAAGCTCTACATAACTAGAGCAGTCCACACCACAGCCTTCCTCTTGGAGAATTTTCAAGATAGCTGGGGTTGGAGTAGCCTTAACTGCAAAATATTCCTTAAAGCCCTTGTTCCACGAAAAGGCTTGGTTGACGGCTCTTGCCTTCTCACGAATCCCCTTCTCATCATATAAGTGAAAGGGAGTTGGGAACTCGGCAACAATCTTTTCTAAATCTTCTTTATTGATAAATGGTGTTTTCATAAGCTTCCTTCTATTCTATTTGCAAAGAAAGGCTGGGACAATCGTTCCAACCTTTAGTTCTATCTCTTATTTATCTTCGTCAAAGATATTGCCAACCTCAACATCGATGGCTTGATTCTTAACATCAATATTGGTTACCTTCAAGAGTGACTTGTAATCAAACTGCTTTTCACGTTCTTCTTGGGCATTATCCGCAAAAACCGCTACACCTGCCAATTCTGAGTCGAACTCGCGCAAGAGACTAATCATCCCGTTGACCGTTCCGCCACCTTTCAAGAAGTCATCCACAATCAAGACACGGCTGCCTGCCTTGAGACTACGTTTTGAAAGGAACATTTTCTCAATGCGGTCACCACTTGAACCTGAAACATAGTTGACGCTGACTGTTGAACCTTCGGTAATTTTCAAGTCACGGCGCACAATAACAAAGGGAACATTGAGGACATTGGCAACTGCATTTGCAAGCGGCACACCCTTAGTCGCTACTGTCATAACCGCGTCAATTTTTTGATCCATAAAGCTCTTGGCAATAATGCGACCAATATTTTTCAAGATAGCTGGTGTGCTGAGCAAATCAGACAGGTAGATATAGCCACCTGGCAAGATACGATCACTTTCTGACAACTTGGCACGCAAGTCCTCGACCATTTCCTTGGCATCATGACTTGAGATTGATGGTGTGAAAATGACACCACCACCAGCACCAGTTACTGTCTGGATATGACCAATTTCGATTTCCTCAAAGGCGCGTTTGATAATCACGATATCCTCTGAGATGGATGATTTAGCAGATTCATACTTTTCAGCAAAAGTATTGAGACTAGTTAGTTTATAAGGATGATTAATCAAATAGTTGGAAATGACAACCATCCGATCACTTCTTCTTAATTTCATTTCTATTTCCTATTCCATTTTTATTCAAAAAATCAAAAAGCAAACTAGAAAGCTGGTCGCTGGTGGTTCAAAACACTGTTTTGAGATTGTCGATAGAATTGACAAATCATTTAATATACCTGCATATATACATACGACAAGGCGATACTACCCTAGTTTGAAGAGATTTTCGAAGAGTATTCATTTTTGTCTTTTACTTATTATACCATATTTACATAAAAAACGAACATTCTTATCCTAAAAAATGCTCATTTTTCTTAAATTGTTAATCTAAATCTGGTTTATAGAAGGAACGATTATCCATAGCGAAGATTTTATTGGTCATCTCTCCTTTATCCACCAAAGCCAGAGCTGTTGACATCATCATCATGCTGGCATCCAGATTGTCAATCATATGGATAATCTCTGCTTCCATAATGCGTGGACGGACTGGACTTCCATACTCAAGTAAGCCGTGGTGACTAAGGATGACGTGACGAAGCAAAACGACTTCTTCCTTGGTATCATCGATGCCTAGCTCCATAACCGTCTTGGTAATTTCGCTATCAATCAGAGCGATATGTCCAAGAAGATTACCTCGCACTGTGTACTCTGTCTGGTCTGGTCCCGTCAACTCGATGACCTTAGCCAAGTCGTGCAGCATAATCCCCGCATAGAGCAGGCTCTTATTGAGCTGAGGATAGATCTCGCTAATGGCATCGGCCAAGCGCACCATGGTCGCCGTATGATAGGCCAATCCCGTTTCAAAGGCATGGTGGTTGGTCTTGGCAGCTGGATAAGAATAGAATTCCTTATCATACTTGGTGTATAGATTTCGGACAATTCGTTGCCAGACAGGATTTTCTATTTTGAAAATCATCTGAATCATATACTCTCGGATTTCCTTAACATCAACTGGTGACTTGACCTTGAAATCAGCTGGGTCATTGGGTTCACCAGTTTGAGGCAGGCGGAGAGTGATTTGATTGACCTGTGGAGTGTTGTTATAAACTTCTCGGCGCCCTTTCATGTAGACAACCCTACCTGCGGTAAAGGCCTCAATGTTATGAGGTTGGGCATCCCAGAGCTTCCCCTCAATCTCGCCACTATCATCTTGGAAGGTAAAGGCTAGGTAGTTTTTCCCAGCTCGAGTTTGCCTCAGGTCAGCTGATTTGATTAAGTAAAAACCTTCAAACAGCTCATCTTTTTTCATGTGACTAATCTTCATATTCTTCCTCATTTTCTTGGAAATGGAGTAGATCAAGCGCAGGCTCACCTTCTGACAACTCAATGTGACGGAGCGTCCGCTCGATAGCTATGGTACGACGGTTTAATAATTCATCAATATTGCCAGAGGCATGTTGGAGATGCTTTTGTGCCTTGACCAGAATACCACCAAACTTGCCAAACTCGGTCTTGACACTGGCAAGAGTCTTACTGATATGGTCGGCACTCTTTTGGATATTGAGAGTTTTGAATCCAACTGATAGGGAATTGAGGAGAGCTGACAGGGTACTTGGCCCTGCGACAATAATCTGCTCCTCCCGTCTCAAATCATCAAAGAAGACCGGATTTCGGACAATTTCTGAGTAGAGACCTTCTGTTGGAACAAACAAGACTCCAAAATTGGTCGTCCGAGGTGGTGCTATGTACTTGTTCCTGATATCCTTGGCAAAGCGCTTGACGCTTGCTAAAAGCGATTTACGACAGCGTTCGATCTCGTCCTTGTCACCAGCTTCATAGGCTTCTTCCAAGCGGTAATAATCTGCCAGTGGAAACTTGGAGTCAATCGGTAAGTAGACATATTCCAGGTCACCCTGTCCAGGCAGCTTGATGGCATACTCCACTCGTTCACTGGAGTTTTCAACCGTTGCATATTCTCGTTCGTACTGGGCAGGTGTCATGATGTCTTCGATGATTTGCCCCAGTTGCAATTCTCCAAGAATCCCTCGCGTCTTGGTTCCAGAGAGAACCTTGTTGAGGGTTCCGACATCGCGGGCAACTGTCTGCATTTCTCCAAGGCCACGATTGACCGACTCCAGTTGTTTGGAAACTGTCTCAAAGGAAGCCTGCAAGCGCGTCTGCAAGGTCTTTTCTAGTTTTTCCTCGACTGTTTGGCGCATTTGTTCCAAACGTTGCTCATTTGATTCCTGCAAGGCTTGGAGACGTTGGTCAGTCTTGTCTCTGGTTTGGAGGAGATTCTCTGTCATTTCTTGACGGACTTGCGTTAGACCTTGGTGCAATTCGATTCTCACTTCTTGCAAACGGTCACTGACAGCTACTTCCAAGTCTTTTTGATCTAACTGGCTGGCTTGTCTGGCTTGTTCAAAGCGATAATCCAACTGGTCTGACAAATGATCTGCCTGATCCTCCAAGTTCTTGCTGAGATGTTTTTCCTGTTTATCCTGCCTTTGCCAAATCAGAAAGAGTCCAGCTAGGTTGGCAATCAATAATAGAACAAGTAAACTTTCCATCCTACCTCCTGTCCTTACTATGCAGCACGACCACATAGCCATCTGGGCAAGTCACCGACACTTCCCTATCTATATATTCGTTAGAAGCGTACACTTTTTTAAAGAAAAAATTTTCCTCTGTCAACTCATACTTGGCACCAAGAATGGTCAGCTGGCTATCCCGAACCGGCATAAAGGCTAGATAGTCATAGTCCGAGCGGGGTTCTAGCTGACTGGTCCCTTCTGGACAATAGGCAATCAAGTTTTGCCCATCTTCAATCGCTATCTGGCGCATATAGGGTGTCAACTTAGGATTGCTAGGCAGAAAGACATTGGCCAGCATATGATCAATACGTCCACCCAAGGCACCGAAAATAGTGACCTCAGCCTGAGGATTTTTCTCAAAGATGGTTAAGAGAGCCAATTCCAAATCGGTATCATCTTTTTCTGGTCGCGCTTGGACAAAATGCTGGGCATGTTTTTGAATCACCTGTCGCTCTTCTGCAGTGACAGAATCAAAATCTCCAACTGCTAGAGCAAGAGGCAAGGCTTCTTCCAAAACCCAGAGCGAGCCTCGATCCACACCGACAAAGCTATCAAAGTCCGTCCGATAATGACCGCGGTCTCCGCCTGCAAAAACGGCAACTCTAGTCCAGTTGTTTTCTGAGAGTTTGTACTCGCTCATTGACATCTCCCTTAAAGACATAGGAACCTGCTACAAAAACAGTCGCACCAGCTTCTTTAGCTTGAGCAATAGTTTGGTCATCAATCCCGCCATCAACTTCTATTTCAAAGTTCAAGCCTTTTTCATCACGAAGGGCAACCAACTCACGAACCTTATCCATGGTTTCAGGTAGAAAGGCTTGCCCACCGAAGCCAGGGTTAACTGTCATGACTAAGACTTGGTCAACTAGGTGAAGCACGTGCTTAATCGCTTCAACTGGTGTACCAGGATTGATAACGACTGAAGGCTTGACACCGAGTGAACGAATCTTTTGGAGGGCACCATGAATATGAGGCGTTGCTTCCACATGGATACTGATGATATCCGCACCTGCACGCGCAAAATCCTCTAAATGATGCTCAGGATTGGACACCATCAAGTGGCAATCGAAAACCATCTTGCTATGAGGGCGAAGAGCTTCGACCACACCTGCACCAAAACTGATTTGTGGCACAAAGTGCCCATCCATGATATCGATATGGGCATATTCTGCACCAGTTGCTTCTAGACGTTTGATTTCACGTTCAAAGTTGGCATAATCTGCTGCCAGAATTGACGGAGCAATCTTGTATTGAGACATAGGTTTCTCCTTATTTTGGAATTTTTTTGCTGACTTTTTTGTAGGTTTCTCTGCGATTTTCAATCTCACTGAGGAATTGCAGGTAGTTGTCAAAACGGAAGCTGGCAATAACACCTTCTTCAACTGCTAGCTTGACAGCACAGGACGGCTCATGGGTATGGGTACAAGTACGGAATTTGCAGTCTCGACTGACAGTAGCAATCTCTGGAAAGGCCTGATTGAGGTCTTCCGCCGTTGATACTTCGTAGTCCAAGGATGAAAATCCTGGTGTATCTGCGATTTTGCCCCCATTGAGGTTGTAAAAACTAACAGCTCGAGTGGTATGACGACCGCGACCCAAACTGTCTGAGATCTCTCCTGTTTCAAGATTGAGGTCTGGTGCGATTTTATTGAGAAGGGTTGACTTACCAACACCTGTCTGCCCCATAAAGACTGTAATCTTACCTGTTAACAAAGGCAGGAGTTCCTCTTTACTGGTCACAAAATCATAGCCGATGTCACCATAAGTCTGTTTATAAAAATCCAGTTCCCCTCTATCTTCCAGTAGGTCCATTTTGGAAATATAGACGATGGGATGGATGCCCTTGTGCTCCAAAAGAACCAAGAAGCGATCCAGTAAATTGCTGTTGAAGTCCGGTTCCTTGACAGACATGATCACCACAGCTTGGTCAATATTGACAATAGGCGGACGGACCAGACTGTTTTTCCGTTCATGAATCTTGAGGATATAGCCTTCTGAATTTTCCTCGGCAGAAAAGTCGACCAAATCCCCAACGTAAGGGGTATGACCTTTTTTACGGAAATTTCCACGCGCTCGTGTTTGATAGACCTGGCCATCACTCTCTACATAATAGAACCCAGCCAAGGCTTTAATGATTTGTCCCTGCATCTTAGAGCCCTTGCCCTTTAAGCGCATCTGCTAGGCTGGCAAACTCTTCCAAGCTGAGAGCTTCCCCACGCACACTTGGTGACAAGCCTGCTTGGTCCAAAGCCTTGGTCAGCTTGTCCTTGACCTCTTCAGTCTTGCCAAAGTAACCTGTCAAGTTATTCCACAAGGTCTTGCGGCGATGAGTGAAACTAGCCTTGGAAATCTTAAAGAAGAAGTTCTCGTCTTCCACTGCTACGGCTGGTTCTGGACGACGCACCATTTTCAAGATGGCCGAATCCACATTTGGCGCTGGCACAAATACCGTACGAGGCACGATAAAGGCAACCTTGGCTGTCATGTAATACTGCACGGCGATAGACAAGCTACCATAAGCCTTGGTATTCGGCTGGGCTGAAATGCGGTCCGCCACTTCTTTCTGCATCATAACCACAAACTCACTAAAAGGAATGCCACTTTCGATCAAGTGCATGAGAATAGGTGTCGTGATGTAATAAGGCAAGTTGGCTACTACCTTGATTGGCAGGTCAGGATTTTTAAAATTCTGGATATGCTGCGCCAAATTGACCTTGAGAATGTCCTCGTTGACTACGGTCACATTGTCAAAATCACGTAGGGTATCTTCCAAAATCGGTACCAAACGGTGGTCGATTTCAAAAGCCATGACCTCTGCTGCACGCTCAGCCAGAAACTCCGTCAAGGCACCAATCCCTGGCCCAATTTCGATAACATTAACCTGGTCATCAATTTCAGCCGTATCCACAATTTTTTGAAGGATATTGGTATCGGTCAAGAAATTTTGCCCAAAGGACTTTTTAAAGGTGAAACCGTGACGCTCCAGCACTGCCTTGGTCACGCTATAATCTGCAATTCTCATCTATTCTCTTTTCTATTATCTGTTACTACTATTGTAACACATTCCCCTTGTATTTTGGGGTCTGTTTAGCTGTTCTCATAACTTTTCATAGCTTCTTCCACTTCTGCCAAAGTAACCCCAAACAACTCTAAGCGTTTGAGGAGTTGCTTGCCGTTAGAATAGCCGATTCGGAGAACCTCTCCCAGATATTCTCTGCGCTTACGGCTGTCTGCCCCTGCTAGAAAACCAAGGCGAATCAAGTCGCTACGACTAATGTCAAACTGACTCTCATGTTCAAATTGTTCTGTCACCTGAGCTAGAGCCATTTTCAGGTCTTCATAGCTGGCATGTTCGATTCCCAGAGAACGTCCCTTGGTCTTGGACTTGGGAACAGCTTCATCTCGTTTGAGGAAGGCATGCTGCACTGTTGGAATAGCCGTCATAATCATGCGACGAATCCGCTCCCCATTAAAATCTGGGTCTGTAAAGACAATGACTCCATGACGTTGGTGCAGGCGCTGAATCCGCTCTAGATCCTGGTCATTGATGGCAGAACCTCGTGTCTCATAGGTCTCTACATCGAAGTAACGTTTGAGATTGGCCGTATCATCGCGACCTTCAACCACGATGACTTGAGAAATTTTTTCTTTCATTACTTGCTGTCCAATCCAAAAATTCGTTCTGCATTTGCAGTCGTTGCTGCCGCTAGCTCTTCTGTCGTCATACCACGCAAGTCAGCGATAAAGTCCACCACATAGCGAGTATAGGCTGTTTTGTTTTCGCGACCCCGTTTAGGAACTGGAGCTAAGTAAGGCGCATCCGTCTCCACCAACATCTTGTCCACAGGTAACTTTTTAGCTGCTTCTTGGATATCGGTTGCCTTCTTAAAAGTCACCACTCCTGAGAAGGAAATAGTCATGCCAAGCGCGACAAACTTCTCTGCCCATTCAAGAGTTCCTGAGAAAGAATGCATGATCCCACCTCGAGGGCCAACGCCCTCACTTTTGATAATCTCATAGGTATCTTCCAGCGCATCACGGGTATGAACAACAAAAGGCAAATCCAAGTCCTTAGATAACTGAATCTGACGGCGAAAAACCTGCTCCTGCACCTCTTTGGGCGCTGTCATCCAATGGTAGTCCAAACCAATTTCACCTAAAGCCACAACCTTTGGATGCTTGAGCTTGTCAAGCAAGTAGGTTTCAATCTCCTCTGTGTAAGTCCCTGCTTCTGTCGGATGCCAACCGATAGTCGCATAGAGCTGGTCATACTCATCTACCAGCTCCAAAGCACGCTCAATCGTCGGTTTATCAAAACCAACAATATTCATCTGTGTCACACCCATCTCAGCAGCCAAGGCAATTTCTTCTGCCTCACGACCTGCAAATTCTTCTACATTCAAGTGTGTATGTGTATCAAAAATCATCTCTTCTAACCTCGTTTTCTATCTAC
Source organism: Streptococcus thalassemiae (assembly GCF_903645285.1). Lineage (GTDB taxonomy): Bacteria > Bacillota > Bacilli > Lactobacillales > Streptococcaceae > Streptococcus > Streptococcus thalassemiae. The sequence goes on from NZ_CAHJXN010000003.1 coordinate 349,359, forward strand.
TATTATACCAAAAAAGAGGAGGGGCACCCAATTTTTCGGTTTCCCCTCCTCTCTTCAATAGAGCTATTCTGCTATCTTTTCTATCCGATATTGCCCATCTTCTATTCCACAGTTAGAGACAGAAGAGACTGGTTACATTGATAGAATATCCCTATTCAGCTAATACTCTTCGAAAATCAAATTCAAACCGTGTCAACGTCGCCTTGCCGTACTCAAGTACAGCCTACGGCTAGTTTCCTAGTTTGCTCTTTGATTTTCATTGAGTATAAAGTATGTGATTATCTTGGGTTCTCTCTTCTCTCACCCATCACTAGATTGATGACTTCTCAAAATCCCCCTTATAATCTCACTTTAAGTAGAGAATAGAATTTTCTAGCTGTCCTATTTTCTACGTCTAGCCTTTCTTCCTAGCAAAGCAAAACCACTGGTTGCCGCCACTAGACCAAGACTAGCAAGTGCTGCACTTGATGCTGAACCTGTGTTAGGTAATTGTTTGCCAGCAGGTGACTGGTAGGTAACATCTTGCATTGTTCCTGCAGTTGCCTGAGGAGCAGCATTAGGAGCCACTGGTCTCTTAGGAACTGTAACCATGGCAATGGCTTGCACTCCAATCGTTTCTGCTTCCTTCACATCTTCCACAGTTTTCGCATTTTCAATCTCTTTGAGAGCTGCTTGTTTTTCTGCTTCCACTCTTGCTAAAAGTTCTGCTTTTTCTTTATCAGAAAGCGGTGCGCCTTTGATTTCATCCTGCTTGTCCTTGGCAGCTTTCTCAATGGCATTTTTAGCTGATTCTTTTTCAGTAGCCAATTGCTTAGAAGCTTGTGATTGAGCTGAGTTTTGTGAACCTGTGTGAGCTTGTCCGCCTGCCTGGCTACCACCGCCTGCATTCGCATTAGCATCTGAGCTTCCAGTATTGCCTCCATGATCTCCACCTGGTGTAGTTTCTGGCTTATACTCTGGTGTAGCTTCTTGAGTTACAGATTCACCTTTCGCAGATTGTTGAACTGTATCTTTCCCTAGAATCGTCACTACTGAACCATCTGGGAATGTGATTGTTGCTGTACCATCTCCAGCTACAGTGATTGTCGCTCCGTCTAATGCTGAACCATTTGCTTGTAAAATAGCAATCTTAACTTTTTCTTTTTCTTCATCTGTTAAATGAGTTATATCTTTTACATCTACTCTTTGAGCAGGCGTTTTAACAGTTGATTTTTCAGCAGTTGGTTTAGTGCTATCTTGTGCTTTTGGATCTTGTGCTACCAATTGATTTCCTGGAATTGTAATAGCTGAACCATCTTTAAAGACGATTGTCGCTGTGCCATCTCCAGCTACTTCAACTTTAACATCGCTTCCGAATCCATTTGCATCTACTACAGCTTTTTTAACAGCTTCTTTTTCTGCATCTGTTAATCTTGTAGCTTCTGCTACTTTTGTAGGGTTAGCTGGGATGATTACTTTTGTCTTCTCTGCGATTGTTGGTTGCTCTTGTGTTGCAGTTTCCTCTTTTTGAACTACTAGACTGGTTCCTGGGATTGTGTTTACTGAACCGTCTGAATATGTTAATGTCGCTGTTCCGTCTTTAGATACCTTAACATCTGTAGCAGTCGGATTTGCTTGTTTCACTTTCGTAGCTACTGCAGCTTGTTCCTCAGGTGTTAAGCTGTGAGCATTTCCAACTTCTGTAGTTGCTGGCACCACAGCTGGATTTTGCGCGGCTTGTGTTGAAGCTTCATTGTCAGTATCTTTGGCTACTACTAGACTGGTTCCTGGGATTGTGTTTACTGAACCATCTCCATATGTTAGCGTTGCTGTTCCATCTTTAGATACCTTAACATCTGTCGCCGCTGGATTTGCTTCTTTGACCTTAGCTGCTACAGTATCTTGCTCCGTCTGTGTCAAGTTGTGAGTATTTTCAACAGGTACAAAGTTTCCTGGAACTTGCGCTGGGTTCTTCTCTGCATCTGTCTGAACTTTTGGAGTTTCTTGTTTACTTCCTTTTTCAACAAGTTTATCCCCTGTTATTGTATCTACAGATTTATCTGGATAGGTGATGACTACTGTTCCATCAGGTCTTACTTCTACTGTAGTTCCTGCTGGGAAGTTGTTCGCATCTTCTACCGCTTTTTTAACCGCAGCCTGTTCTTCTGGTGTTAACTTCGTAGTATTTCCTACTTGTGTTTTTCCTGGGATAACTGGCTCGGTTCTTGACGCGATTGTTCCTGTCTCTTTGTTAGCTGGCGCTACTAATTTATCTTTAGAAATCGTATCGCTTGAACCATCTTTATATGTGATAAGAGCTGTTCCATCTGGTTGAACTTCTACTGTTGTTCCATCTGGGAATGTGTTAGCCCCTTCGATGTTTTGACGAACTTGTTCTCTTTCTTCATCTGAAAGTTTTGCTGGATTTTCCACTTCCACTTTGTTTTCAGGAACTTTCGGTTCGAATTTAGATGCGATAGAGCCCTCTGGTTGAACTTCATTTATCTTATGAATACCAGCTTCTTTCGCCGCATTGATTTCATCTTTAGATTGACCTTTGTTGATGTCTTCAATCGCTTTATCTTTGGCCTTATTGATTTCTTCGATAGCTTTTTGTTTCGCTTCGTCTGATAAATCTTTATTGTTCTTGATTTCGTCAATGCGTTTTTGAGCTTCTTCTAGTATCTCAGCTTTTGCTTTCGCTTTTTCTTCATCAAGATTTGTCACATCTGGTTTCTTAACTTCTGCATCAGCTTTTGGATCATATTTTTCAATATTTTCTTTAGCTTGGTCTGCAATTTGCTTAGCTGTTCCTGCTGATGATGCTTCGTCAATAGCTTTATTAGCATCTTCTTTGGCTTTATTGATTTCTTTTTCAGCTTTTTGTTTTTGATCTTCTGTTAAGTCTTTATTGTTCTTGATTTCTTCAAGTTTTTTCTTAGCAGCTTCTTCTACTTGTTTTTTAGAGTCTTCTTTTGCTTTAGCAAGATCGTTGTCTTTATCAGCCGTGTCTAATGAATCTACTACTTCTACTGGTACTTTTACAGTTACTTTAGTTCCGTCAGCTAGCGTTACTTCTACTTCTGCTTCTTTAGTTCCTGTTTCTGTTGTAGTTGGTTTAGAAGTGATTTTCGCTGTTAGTCCATCAGCTAGTGCTAATTGTTTTAGGATTTCTTCGTCTGTTAAGTCTTTGCCTTTTTCAACAGTTGCTTTTCCGGATACTAAAGCAGTTTGTAAGTCTAACTCTGGCTTGAAGATACTTGTAGATTGCCCTTTGGCAGTTTGTACTACTACATCTTCTTTTGGTAGATTTCCGTTTGGAGTCTCAACATTTCCTTGATCATCAACCTTGACATCGTCCTTGTTTAAGCCTGGATTTGCTTCAACAATAGCTTTCTTAACATCTTCTTTTTCTTTGTCTGTTAAGTTATTCGAATCTTTAACTCCTACAGGTGTGACAGGTTTCTTCAAAGCTGGTGTTACTACATCTTTTGCTGGTAAATTACCTTGTGGTGTTTCAACATTGCCTTGACCATCAACCTTAACATCATCCTTGTTTAAGCCTGGATTTGCAGCTACGATAGCATCCTTAACAGCGTCTTTTTCTGCTTCTGTTAAGTTTTTAGGATCTTTAACTTCTACAGGTGTGACAGGTTTCTTCAAGGCTGGAGTTACAACTTCTCCTGCTAGTAAATTACCTCTTGGCGTTTCAACATTGCCTTGACCATCAACCTTGACATCGTCCTTGTTTAAGCCTGGATTTGCAGCTACAACAGCATCCTTAACAGCGTCTTTTTCTGCATCTGATAAGTTATTGACATCTTTAACAGGGACAAGTTTTGTCGGTTTCTTCAAGGCTGGTGTCACTACATCTTCTGCTGGTAAGTTGCCTTTTGGTGTTTCAACATTGCCTTGATCATCAACGTTAATTTTATCTTTTTTATCCGCTAAATCAGGGTTATTTTTAATAATTTCTTCTACAACTTTAGCTTTTTCTGGGTCTGTCAGTTTAGATGGATTAACAACTTCAACTGGTGTTGTTGGTTTCTTCAAGCTAGAAGTTACAACATCTTTTGCTGGTAAGTTACCTTGTGGTGTTGTGACATTTCCTTGATCGTCAACTTTGACTTTATCTTCAGTTAAACCTGGATTTGCCTCTACAACAGCTTTCTTAACGGCTTCTTTTTCTTTAACTGTTAAGCTATTTGGATTTTCTACTTCAACAAGTTTATTTGGTTTATTTAAAACTGTCGTTACAACATCTTCTTTTGGTAGATTTCCTTTTGGAGTTGTTACACTGCCATCAGGATTTACTGTAACATCACCTTTGTTTAAGCCTGGATTTGCAGCTGCGACAGCATCCTTAATGTCTTCTTTTTCTTTATCTGTTAAAGCATTAGGATTTCCAACTACAACTGGTGTTGTTGGTTTCTTCAAGGCTGGAGTTACTACATCTTTTGCAAGTAATTTATCGCCATTCTTAGTTGTTACATTACCTTTGTCATCGACTGTAATATCGTCTTTGTTTAGACCAGGATTTGCGTTGGCTACAGCTTCTTTCACTTTTTCCTTTTCATCATTTGTTAAATGATTTGGATCAGCTACTACGACTGGTGTCGCTGGTTTGTTTAATGCTTGAACAACAACTTTTTCTGCTTCCAAGTAACCTTTAGGAGAAGCTACATCTCCCTTATCACTCACATAGACTTCAGATTCTTCTAGTTGAGGGTTAGTCGCCACAATCGCTTTTTTAACAGCTTCTTTCTCTTCATCTGTTAAATGATTGACATCTGTAACTTTAACCTTTTCTTTTGGTGGAGTTAACTTTCTCTTAGCTGTTTCTGTAATATCTTGTGGAGTATGAACAGCAGCAATTTCTTGTCTACCTTTTTCTGTTGCTGACGCTATAGCTTCTGGTGAAGTTGCATTGTCGATGTTTTCTTCGTGTTTTGCTTTCAGTTCATCAACTTGTTTCTTCAATGCTTCTTTTTCTTTTTTAGATAATGCATTGTCTTCATCGATTTCAGCTTTTTCAGCATCTGCAGCTTTTGTTAGATCAGCTTTTGCTTTGTCTGTATCAGTCGCTTTTCTTACAGGTACTTCGATTTCATCTTTTGATCCATCTGGATATGTAACTTCTACTACAACTACTTTCTTACCTGTATTCGCTCCTGTTCCTTCCACAATTTCTCCGTCATTTTTAACTTGTTTATCTTTTGGTTGTGGTTGTCCTTCTGGTACTACTACAGCGTCTGTAATTGCTTTTTTATCTGCTTCTGCTACTTTTTTATCTGTAGCCGGATCGACACTTACTGGTACTTCTCCTGCTGTGATTTCATCTTTCACTTTTGGAGTCGCTTTTGCAGCGTCAGTTCCTTCTACTGGCACTTCTACTACATCTTTGCTTCCGTCTCCGTAGGTTACCTCTACTTTAACTACTGGTTTGCCTGCGTTATTTGCTCCACCGTTTGCACTTTGGTCTGTACCTTCTACTACTTTTCCTTCGTCAAGTAATTTTTTATCTGTTACTTGTGTGCCAGCTGGTACTTTGACAGCGTCTTTGATTGCTTGTTCATCTTCTGCTTTTGTGACTTTTGAATCTTTAACAGGTGTTTCGCTTAGTTTCGCTGTGTCTGCTGTTGGTGTTGTTGTCGCTGCAGTGTTCCCTTCTACTGGCACTTCTACTACATCTTTGCTTCCGTCTCCGTAGGTTACCTCTACTTTAACTACTGGTTTGCCTGCGTTATTTGCTCCACCGTTTGCACTTTGGTCTGTACCTTCTACTACTTTTCCTTCGTCAAGTAATTTTTTATCTGTTACTTGTGTGCCAGCTGGTACTTTGACAGCGTCTTTGATTGCTTGTTCATCTTCTGCTTTTGTGACTTTTGAATCTTTAACAGGTGTTTCGCTTAGTTTCGCTGTGTCTGCTGTTGGTGTTGTTGTCGCTGCAGTGTTCCCTTCTACTGGCACTTCTACTACATCTTTGCTTCCGTCTCCGTAGGTTACCTCTACTTTAACTACTGGTTTGCCTGCGTTATTTGCTCCACCGTTTGCACTTTGGTCTGTACCTTCTACTACTTTTCCTTCGTCAAGTAATTTTTTATCTGTTACTTGTGTGCCAGCTGGTACTTTGACAGCGTCTTTGATTGCTTGTTCATCTTCTGCTTTTGTGACTTTTGAATCTTTAACAGGTGTTTCGCTTAGTTTCGCTGTGTCTGCTGTTGGTGTTGTTGTCGCTGCAGTGTTCCCTTCTACTGGCACTTCTACTACATCTTTGCTTCCGTCTCCGTAGGTTACCTCTACTTTAACTACTGGTTTGCCTGCGTTATTTGCTCCACCGTTTGCACTTTGGTCTGTACCTTCTACTACTTTTCCTTCGTCAAGTAATTTCTTATCTGTTACTTGTGTGCCAGCTGGTACTTTGACAGCGTCTTTGATTGCTTGTTCATCTTCTACTTTTGTGACTTTTGAATCTTTAACAGGTGTTTCGCTTAGTTTCGCTGTGTCTGCTGTTGGTGTTGTTGTCGCTGCAGTGTTCCCTTCTACTGGCACTTCTACTACATCTTTGCTTCCGTCTCCGTAGGTTACCTCTACTTTAACTACTGGTTTGCCTGCGTTATTTGCTCCACCGTTTGCACTTTGGTCTGTACCTTCTACTACTTTTCCTTCGTCAAGTAATTTCTTATCTGTTACTTGTGTGCCAGCTGGTACTTTGACAGCGTCTTTAACTTTTTGTACATCTTCGTCTTTTGTTACTTGCGAATCTTTGACAGGTGTTTCACTTAGTTTCGCTGTGTCGGCGGTTGGTGTTGTTGTCGCTGCAGTGCTCCCTTCTACTGGTACGTCAACTGTTCTTGTAATACCATCATGAGTTACTGTTACTGGAACAACTGTCTTGCCACCTTTTTCTGCAATTTCCCCATATTCTACAGTGTAAGTATTATCTAAATCCTTACCGTTTGCTGTTACTTTCGCTTTTACTGCATCTCTATCAGCTTGTTCTGTTAAGTTTTCTCCTACTTTAGGTACAACAGAAATTTTCGCTGCTCCATTTTTCACCCCTAATGTAAAATCTTCTGCTTTACCTGATAAAGCTAACCGTGCTTGTTGTAATTTATCAAGAGCATCATCCACTTCTGGTTGAGTAGCATCTTGCTTATCATACACTTCTTGAGCTTTTTCTAAAGCGGCATCGTAAGCTTTTTTCTTAGCGACATCTGTTTCTTTAGCATAAGCTGGTGATTTTTTAACAGCGTCATCTTTGTTCAAATCGATTTCTGCTTTTAAAGCATCTTTCGATACAGGTACAGCAACCTCTTTTCCTGTTAATTCTTTAATTGCTTTTGCTAGATTGTCAATTAAAGTAGCTACTTCTGATGTACCAGCTGCATTTTCTGGATCAGCTGTATTTTTATCTGCTACTTTTGAAGCTGCATCTTTCGCTTTATCAAAAGCGGTTTTCTTATCTTGAGCTGCTGTATTATATGTTTCCGATTCCTTAACTTTTTTAGCTTCTGCTACTAATTGTTGTAGAGAATCCATCTTAGAATCTAACTCTTGAGCTCTTGTCACAATAGTATCAATTTCATCTTTATTTCCAGCTTCTTTTAACAACTCTGTTAATTCCGTTTTTTGAGCTTCATTTAAATGAAGTAAGTTTCCAATTGTTGCTATTGCTTTGTCTCGAATTCCTTTTATTTCAGCATCTTCTATAATTCTATCTAATTGAGCTTTTGAGTCAGCAGCATCAACATCTTCTTTATACTTCCTTTTATCTTCTTCCGACAATCCAGGAATTTGATCAATTTTCTGTTTATACTCTTCTTTTAACTTATTCGCTTCTTCTTGAGCTTTTTGAGCTTCATTTTGAGATTTTTGTGTCTCAGCTTCTTTTAGAACTTTCTCTACCTCTGCTACAGTAGTTTTTCCATCAATCTGTGTTTTGTATTCATCAGCTGTTGGATTTTTTAGAGAATCTTTAATTTGATCAATTTTTTCTTTTGTAGATGTTTTTGCATTTTCTAAGTTTTTAGCATCTGCTTGTTGACCGATTTTATCAAGTAATTCTTTTGTATAATCAGCCGCTTTATTTCCAGTTCCGTCTCCATCTGCTGGATCTGTAATAGCTTGATTGTCTACTTGTTTTCTTAACGCTTCTTTTTCAGCTTCTGTTAAATACTTAGCTGAGTTAATTTTATCTTTTACTTGACGTTTTTTAGCTTCAATCGCTTTTTCATTTTCTGAATTTTTAGCAATTGCAGCATTAACAACATTATTTATATCGTCTTGAGCTGTTTTTCCAGTTAATTGATTTTTATAGTACTCTTTTTCTTTTGGAGAAAGATAAGTTAAATCTTCAATGGCTTTTTTACCTTTTTCTACAGCCAAGGTAATATCCGTATCATTTAACACAGCCTTTTGTTTGAATAAATCTTCTTTAGGAATAGCTATATTAGTAGGAGTCTTATCTTTATTAAGAATAGAAAGATGAACAAAATTCGTTTCAGGTAACTCATCTTCCTTAAATACACCAATTGGACGAGAATAAGGACTTAAAATCTTATCAATAAAGTTTGAAGAAACACCAGCTCCAACACTCGTAATGACACCCTGTTCATCTGTTTTTATATCATTTATTTCTTTAAACCTTGCTATCCCTTTCTCTACTTCTGACTGCCCTATCTTGTCAAAATTATCAACTGGTAAAGGGTTCTTATGATAACTATAGCCACTCTTTTCTGCTGGTTTAGTCTCCGCAGCATTTGGATCTTCATAAACAAGAGAAGTTCCTGGAATTACATCTGTAGAATCATCTTTATATGTAATTGTTGCAGTTCCATCATTTCCAATTTTGATACCCTCTTTGCCATCCTTCAAATTATCTACAAATTTATTTTGATCTTCTGGAAGAGAACTACTAGTATTATCTTGGTTCACTTCCCAAATTTTCTCTTTTAATTTATCTTTTTCTTTTTGTGTTAAACTCGTAGTATTTCCTACACCAAGTCTATCTGGAAGCTTAGGTTCAAAAAATTCCTTATCCTTGTAAAGTGGTGGAACCTCTACTGTAGAAACCTTGAAATGACTTAGAAATGATAATCCACGTCCAACTTTAACACCCGCACCAAAATCTAATGTATATTTCCCATTTTTTAGAGTTGGGTCAATAACTTTGTATGTCGCTTCAACTGTGACGCTTTCGTGAGCTGCTCTTTCCCAATCAGAATACATACTTCTCGTATTATTTCTGAAAGAGTCATAAATACCTTGGGCACTTGGACTTCCATCTATAGAATCCCCAACTCTCCACCAAAACATACCATTAAGGTCTCCACGATAAGTCCAACCACGTTCACCAGTTGCATCGTTGTAACGGTTAGAACTCTTTGGATTCCCAGCATCAAGCTTATCCGACATATCCTTGTTTTGATAACGTGAACCTACAGAGTTAGATCCTGAGACCCAAGGTTTATCACCTGTCCAACTCGTCATTTCCCTACCAGTCTCATTGCTTCCATTATACAAAATGATCTTCGTAGGTTCCGTCACCCCTACTGGCGTTGTAAACCAAAAATCTGGACGACCACTATATTTCGCTACTCGAGTCCCATTGAAACCACCGTTATATTTATAAGTAACAGTTACATAGGGATTTGTTTTGCTATATTTTGACCAATCAACTTTTATATCTATTTCTTGATCTACGTTTACTCTATCATGAACTGAACTATCTGGCGCAGAAAATGGTGTGTCTCCTTTATTAGAGTACAAAGTAGTAACATTTCCACCCTGTTGATCTCTAAATGTCACCAGTGCCGCATCTACGACATCTGGGGTCGTAGCCGCCCCAACTAAAGATGCCCCTATCAAACACGACGCTGCTCCAAAGCTAAACTTTCTAATCGAAAATTTTTCCACACGCTGCCACATTTGCTTGGAGCGTTTCTGCGTTCTCTTATACTTCATTCTTTGATCTCCATTTTTTATTTTTATTGCTTCTTATTCAAAAAGCCAATACACTATAATACAACTTTATTATAATATATCTACTTTAGGCAATAAGAATATACGTACATTATAGCATAAAATCCCCCCCCCCGTCCACTTTTAGCCTAATTTTTACTTTAATTAAAATATATAGAAATTTACCCTATTTGCTATCGTTTTGTCACTAATTCCTTATACAGATTTATAAATTTTAATCGATTCCCATTCAAAAACATAAAACAAGTCATTCTAGCTATCTGAATCCCTATCCACCTCCACTTACTTCATCACGAAACAAAAAATAAAGAAAAGACCCTACCAGAATCAAAAGCGTCTGGTAAGGTCTTTTTCTGAATCCTGTCACTAGGCTTAACTAAAAAGCATGACTAGGAATATTATTGAATGTGGCTAGCCAAATCTTCCTGAGCTTTTTTATTTGACTCAGCTTTTTCTTTTAGCCATTTATCATAGAGTTCCTGGTACTGTTTCGCAGTGACCGGCTCTTTTTGCAGTTCAACATATTTGTAGTTATCAGCATCTCCCTTATGACCAACGAAAGAGAAAGCTCCTGTAAACGGTACAGTCTTACGGAAGATTGGGTTGGCTCCACCACTTTGAACTGGTAGGAAGAGGGCGCTGTCAGTCAACCAAGCTTGTACTTCAGCAAATTTTTCATAACGAGCCTGAGTATTTTCAACTTCGCTATCTGCTTCATCTAGTAACTTCTTATAAGCAGAAAGTCCAATTTTTTCTTTTACTTCATTATCTTTTCCAGCAGTCAAACCAATATTGTTAAGCTGAGAACCTGACTCTGGATCCAAGAGATCAAGATAAGTTTTCGGATCTGAGTAATCTCCGCTCCAACCTGAAATATCAATGTCATAGTCCTTTTGTTCAGCTGTATCTGCAAAGAATGTAGCTTGATCCTTCTCGTCTGGAGAAAGTTGAGTCACATCAATCACAACGTTGTCTGCCCCAAGGGTTTCTTCCACTGTCTGCTTAAAGGAACTTGCTTGTTGCACATCTAACTTGGCCGTCTGGTCAACTGGCATATCCAAATGAATTGGAAAGGTCACGCCTTCTGCTTGCAAGGTTTCTTTAGCTTTAGCAAATGCTGCCTTGGCTTTTTCAGCATTCAAAAAGGCAGGTTGCGCATCATTCAAATTGATATTCGACCACTCTGTACCATAGTTAATAATCTTTTCATTGACAACATCTCCAAAGTTTTTACCACCGATTTGGACAAAGTCACTTGGGATAAGCGTGTTACGCAAGATACGGTCTGCTCCATCTTCACCATTTGTCTGCGCTGCATAAGCATGACGGTCAAAGGCAAAGTTGACAGCCTGACGGAAATCCTTATTTTGCATGGCTGCAAGTGAATCTGTCTTTTCCTTATCAGACTGTTTCATGGTCTGCTTGTAGCTTTGACGATTCACGTTGAAAAGATAATAGAAAGTAACTGAGTTTTGCGGTGTATAGGTAATCTTGTCCTCATTCCCTTTTTTCAACTGATTAAACACTGAACTTGTCGGGAAGATACGACCGTCCGAGTAGTTCCCTTCCAAAAATCCTCTCGCCAAACTATCTTGGTCAGAACCGTCAAAGAAAGAGAGCTTCACTTTCTCAATTTTCACATTATCCTTGTCCCAATAATTAGGGTTTTTATCAAATTCAATCAAAGATTTTGATGAGAAAGATTTAAACAAGTAAGGACCATTTGACAAGATACTGGATGGTGTTACACTACCAAAGTCATCTCCTTTAGATTTCAAAAAAGCCTCATTTACCGGACTCAAAATGCCCCCAGTAGTCTTAGAATTCCAGTAAGATTCCGGCTTATTCAAAGTATATTGAAGAGTATAGTCATCCACTGCCTTAACTCCAACAGTCTCAAAGTCAGATGTTTCCCCCTCAACGTAGTCTGCGAGGCCCTTGATAGAGTCTTGGACCAAGTACAAGTTTTCAGCCTTTTTATCAGCTGCATACTTGAGACCTGTCACAAAGTCATGAGCCGTTACATCCGCATACTCTTCGCCCTCTGAAGTGTACCATTTCGCCCCCTGACGGATTTTATAAGTGTAGGTCAAACCATCTTTTGACACCGTCCATGACTCAGCCATAGATGGAATGAGATTACCATACTTATCATTTTCTAACAAGCCATCAATCAAGTTGGTCGTAATACTTGAAGTAGAGCCACGCGTTGACGTAATGTAGTCCAAGGTATCAGGATTACTAGTAAATACATAAGAGTAGGTTTTCTCAGCGTTGCTTGATTGGGAAGACCCACATGCCGCTAGAGCTAGACCTGCTGTCAGAGCCATAGCTCCAAACAGCATAACTTTTGATTTCTTCATGATTATTCTCCATTTTTTACAGTATGTGAAATATTATACACCATTTGAGGGAAAATATAAAGTCTTTTGAACTTTTTTACAAAAATAAAAATCAGTAGACTCGAGTTCCTACTGATTTTTGTTATGGTTCGTTTGGATTATGCAGCCAAAACTTTGCGTCCTTTACGACGACGAGCTGCCAATACGCGACGACCGTTTTTAGTTGACATACGGTTACGGAATCCGTGTTTGCGCGCACGACGAAGTTTACTTGGTTGATAAGTACGTTTCACGATGAATACCTCCTCATAGATTTTGTATTCGTTTAGCCGGCTATAAAGTGATCAGTTACTAAACATACTTTACTATTCTATCTGATTCTTTCACTTTTGTCAATAGCTCAAGGCAAATGTTTACTGCTTTTTCGAATGTAAGCCCTATCTACGATACTGTTTCAAGAAACGAGTCATTTTTTCTTGGATTTGGGCAAGTTCATCGACACGAGGAAGATAAACGATACGGAAGTGGTCTGGTTCCTTCCAGTTAAAGCCTCGACCATGAACCAAGAGAACCTTTTCCTGCTTCAAGAAATCAAGGACAAACTGCTCATCATCATCGATACGGTACATATTGCGGTCGATTTTAGGAAAGATATAGAGCCCAGACTTTGGTTTTACGGCAGAGAGACCTGGAATCTCTTGAATGGCATTATAAATGAAATTTCTTTGCTCGTAAATTCGTCCACCAGGAAGGAGCAATTCATCGACTGACTGGTGACCACCCAAGGAAGTTTGTACGACTTGCTGAGCCAAAACGTTAGAGCAAAGGCGCATATTGGACAGCATATTGAGCCCTTCGATATAGCCCTTGACATGAGTCTTAGGACCAGACAAGACCATCCAACCCACACGGAAACCAGCGATACGGTGAGATTTTGACAGACCATTCATGCTGACACAGAAGACATCTGGTGCCAAGCTCGCCACAGGCGTATGCACATGTCCATCCATTACCATGCGGTCGTAAATTTCATCCGCAAAGATAATCAAATCGTTTTGACGGGCAATCTCAATAATCTCCAACAAGAGTTCCTTAGGATAAAGGGCTCCAGTTGGGTTGTTTGGATTGATAAGGACGATTGCCTTGGTATTGGAAGTGATTTTTGACTTGATATCGTCAATATCTGGGTACCATTCTGCAGCTTCATCACAGATATAGTGAACGGCATTTCCCCCAGCTAGGCTGACAGCCGCTGTCCAGAGAGGATAGTCTGGCATAGGCACCAAGACCTCATCTCCATTGTCCAAAAGCCCCTGCATGGACATGACAATCAGCTCACTGACACCATTTCCAAGGTAAATATCATCAATATCTACATTTGGGAATTTCTTCAATTGGCAATACTGCATGATAGCCTTACGGGCTGAGAAAATCCCTTTGGAGTCAGAATACCCTTCACTATCACGCGCATTCATAATCAAGTCATGAATGACTTCGTCTGGCGCTGTAAAACCAAATTCTGCTGGATTTCCTGTATTCAGACGTAAAATCTTTTCTCCGTTTGCTCGCATCCGCATGGCTTCTTCCAAAACAGGACCACGGATATCATAAGCAACATGCTCTAACTTACTAGACTTGTTATATTCTTTCATCTTGTTTCCTCAATTCATCGAGATAGTAACATTATACCACTAGAAAGAGAATGCGACAAGTTTACTGAAATGTGTTACTAGGTGCGGATAGAAGAAAAACCTCACTAAAAGCGAGGTCAAGACAGGGGAGATAGCAGGTATTTTGCGAAAGTCACATCACATACCAAAAGATAAACCTAGAAAAAGCAAACCTAAAAAGGAGTCATAAAGAAGATTGAACATGAGGAAGAGCCCCCATATCATCAAGTAACCCCAACGCCCACTTCGTTTTGCAACTAGGAATAAGATTAGATGGTAGAGTACATGAAAGACTAAAAATCCAATAAAACCTGGATAAAGAAACGGTACCAGACTCTCTAATTGCCAGATCATGATCACTTCTACCAAGACTGAAACTAGGATAATTCCATAATAAAGGAAATTTGATGTTTGAAAAGAGTTTTTCATCATTCTCCCTCCCTTCACTTCTTTCCTGCTATCCTTTCTTTTATTTTATCATATATTTATATAGATTTTAAGCGCTAACATTCTTTTGAAAAATACTTTTTTTGCTTTACTTCTATATTGAAAAGGTTTACAATGATAGTAAGAAAATTTCAGGAGGTTTCATTATGGCACAACGTTACCAAAATATCATGGTCGCAATCGATGGTTCTAAGGAAGCGGACTTGGCTTTTATCAAGGGAGTTCATTCTGCTCTACGAAACGACGCTAAACTCACCATCGCCCATGTCATTGACACACGCGCTCTTCAAAGCGTATCCACCTTTGATGCTGAAGTTTACGAACAACTCCAAGTCGACGCTGAAAGTCTGATGAAAGAGTACGAAAAACGTGCTAAAGATGCTGGTGTGGCAGATGTTCATATCGTCATTGAAATGGGAAATCCAAAGACCCTACTAGCACGTACTATTCCAGATACTGAGGAAGTGGATCTCATCCTCGTTGGCGCAACTGGTCTCAACGCCTTTGAACGCCTCTTGGTTGGCTCTTCATCTGAATACATTCTCCGCCATGCTAAGGTCGATTTGCTGGTTGTGAGAGAACAAGAAAAAACCTTATAATCACAAAGAAAAGGAGCTCAGCGCTCCTTTTTGTTTACTATTTATACTCTTCGAAAATCTCTTCAAACCACGTCAACGTCGCCTTGCCGTAGGTATGTTACTGACTTCGTCAGTTCTATCCACAACCTCAAAGCAGTGCTTTGAGCTGACTTCGTCAGTTCTATCTGCAACCTCAAAACAGTGTTTTGAGCTGACTTCGTCAGTTCTATCCACAACCTCAAAGCAGTGCTTTGAGCAGCCTGCGGCTAGTTTCCTAGTTTGCTCTTTGATTTTCATTGAGTATTATTTCTCTCTTTATGGCGTTCGTAAGCCTTGAGCTGGCGCTGTAGTTCCTTTTTAATAGCAGGTTCTGGAGCATATTTTTCTTCCCAATCATCTGGTTTTAAGATTTTATGGGTCACTGGATCAAAATGAGCCTTGCCATCTGGAAAAATTTTCCCCATATTGGCCTGATGAACAATATCAAAAATACGTTCTGGGTCCACCCCCATCAAGACAAAACTACCGTAGGTGAAGTAAAGCGTGTCAATCAAGGCATCCACCTGCCCTATCAAATCTTGCTGAGCAGGCGTCTTCTTAGCTACCTTATCTGCCGCCTTATCAAGAGCTTGATGAAGTTGCGATAGAGCTTGGCCAAAGTCCTCTTCCGAAGGACTTGCAGCTCGAACAAACTCCACCAATTCTTCTATTTTAAAGCCAGCCCTATGGGTTGCACCCTCTAAATCCCAAGCTCGAGGTTCTTCTTGGGTCCGTTCATCCATCATGTGGTGGAAGGTCTTGACCTTATTGAAATGATAGTCACGGCTGACAAAGACTTTTTCTGAAGACAAAACACCAAAATGTTCCAAGGCCTTGTGGATCCCATCTTGCTGATTGCTAGTGGTGATGTGCTTGGCAACTTCCTTAACACTGCTACTACCATTTCCCATAGCGACCGACATACCGACACCCGCCAGCATTTCAAGATCGTTATCCGAGTCACCAAAGGCCATGACTTGGTTGAGGTCAAAGCCATATTCTTTCCCGACTCGACGAATACCTTCCAATTTAGAGTTTCCCTGATTGATGACATCCGCTGCAAAAGGATTGCTACGTGTCAATTTCAAGTCTTCAAAATCAGCTGCCGCCTTCTCAGATTCTTCTGGCGTCATCAGCATCAAAACTTGGTAGATAGGCTGATTCATCAGGTGAAGCAGGTCTTCTTCCTTTTGGGGAACCACCTTGCTGACCATGCGATTAAAAGACTGACTCACTGTCCGAGTTAAAACAGAGGGAACGAAGCGACTGATTCGTTGGGAAAAAGAACCCAGACCAAAGGACATGATTTTGGAACCCAGCATGGCATCCTTGGTCCCTAGGGCAATCTCCTTGCCCTCTTTTTTAGCATACGTAATAAGATGGCGCAAATGTAACTTGGAAATTGGGCTCGTGAACAAGACTCTTTCTTTATTAAAGATATACTGGCCATTATAGGTTACCGCAAAGTCCAAATCCAAATCGTCCATCAATTCCTTAACAAAAAAAGGTCCTCGCCCTGTCGCTACGCCAACTAGTACCCCTTGTTCTTTGACAATCTTAATCGCGTCCTTAGTGGATTTCAAAACACTCTTGCGATCGTTGACCAAGGTTCCGTCGATATCAAAAAAAACCGCTTTGACTTCCATCCTATCCCAATCTCCCCTTTTGTGATACAATGATTATACCACATTTCAGAAAGAGTGAGTAAATCATGCCTAAGAAAATCCTTGTTTTACATACGGGTGGGACTATTTCCATGCAGGCCGATGCTTCTGGCGCTGTTGTGACAAGTTCAGATAATCCCATGAACCATGTGTCCAACCCACTTGAAGGAATCCAAGTCCACGCCTTGGACTTTTTTAACCTGCCAAGTCCCCATATCAAACCCAAGCATATGCTGGCTCTCTACCAGAAAATTAAAGAGGAAGCTGCTTACTACGATGGAGTGGTAATCACACACGGGACCGATACTTTAGAGGAAACAGCCTATTTCCTTGATACCATGGAAGTCCCCCATATGCCCATCGTTCTAACAGGAGCCATGCGTAGCTCCAATGAACTCGGTAGTGATGGTGTTTATAACTATCTGAGTGCTTTGCGGGTGGCTAGCGATGACAAGGCTGCGGACAAAGGAGTTTTAGTTGTTATGAACGATGAAATCCACGCTGCCAAGTATGTTACCAAAACGCATACAACCAACGTCAGCACCTTCCAGACTCCAACACACGGACCACTTGGTCTGATCATGAAACACGAAATCCTCTACTTTAAAACAGCTGAACCTCGTGTCCGCTTTGACCTTAATCACATACAAGGCTTAGTCCCTATCATCTCAGCTTATGCTGGTATGACAGATGAGCTGATTGATATGCTGGATTTGGAACAATTGGACGGTTTGATTATCCAAGCCTTCGGAGCTGGTAATATTCCCAAAGAAACGGCTCAAAAATTAGAAAGCCTTCTGCAAAAAGGAATCCCAGTCGCTCTGGTATCACGATGCTTTAACGGTATTGCCGAGCCTGTTTATGCCTACCAGGGTGGGGGCGTACAGTTGCAAAAAGCAGGCGTTTTCTTTGTTAAAGAACTCAACGCCCAAAAAGCCCGCTTGAAACTCCTCATCGCCCTCAATGCCGGACTAACAGGACAGGCTTTGAAAGACTATATGGAAGGCTAATACTCTTCGAAAATCTCTTCAAACCACGTCAACGTCGCCTTGCCGTATGTATGGTTACTGACTTCGTCAGTCTTATCTACAACCTCAAAAACATGTTTTGAGCTGACTTCGTCAGTTCTATCTACAACCTCAAAGCAGTGCCTTGAGCTGACTTCGTCAGCTTCCATCTGCAACCTCAAAGCAGTGCTTTGAGCTGACTTCGTCAGTTTCATCTACAACCTCAAAACAGTATGTTGCGCAGCCTTTAACCAGCCGCCTAGTCCGCTCTGTGGTATTCATTGAGTCGACATCTCTTGTTTAAGAGCACAAAATCAGGAAATCTTCTCGATTCCCTGATTTTTTCTATTTACGTTTTCGTGTTGAGCGACGTTCTGTCAAACCATGAGGTAAGAGAACTTCACGTTCTTCCAACTCTTCCTTGTGCATAATCTTGGTCAACATACGCATACTAATGGCACCAAGGTCATAAAGAGGTTGGGCAATCGTTGTCAAGTTTGGACGTGTAAAGCGTGAGATTTGTGAATCATCACTAGTAATGATTTCAAAATCTTCTGGTACTGACACACCCTTATCAGCCAAACCGTTCAAGACTCCTGCTGCCAACTCATCACCTGTCACAACTGCTGCAGTTGCGTTTGATGAAATCAAACGCTCTGCCAAGGCGTAACCATCATCATAGCTATACTTAGATTCAAATACCAAACCCTCACTATAAGCGATTTCTGCTTTTTTCAAGGCTTCCTTGTAGCCAACTAAACGAACCTTACCATTGATGTCATCCACTAGCGGACCGCTAACGAAAGCAATACGCTCATTTTCTTTAGCAAGGTAACTCACTGCATCAATCGTTGCTTGCTTATAGTCAATATTGACACTTGGCAACTGGTGCTCAACATCGACAGTTCCTGCGAGAACAATCGGAGTACGTGAACGCGAAAATTCTGAGCGAATTTTATCTGTCAAGTGATAACCCATAAAGATAATGCCATCTACCTGCTTTGAAAAGAGGGTATTGACAACAGAAACTTCTTTCTCGTTATCTTCATCGCTATTAGCTAAGACAATATTGTACTTGTACATTTCTGCAATATCATCAATCCCCTTAGCCAAACTCGAAAAATAACCATTGGTAATATTTGGAATCACGACACCGACAGTAGTTGTCTTTTTACTTGCAAGACCACGCGCAACTGCATTTGGACGATAATCCAAACGATCAATTACCTCTAGCACTTTTTTACGGGTATTCTCTTTTACATTTTTATTGCCATTGACCACACGGCTGACCGTCGCCATGGAAACACCTGCTTCACGAGCGACATCATAAATGGTTACTGTATCATCTGCATTCATTCCTTTTCCTGCCCTTTCTATCCCACACATTCTTTTACAAGTAGAGGCACCGATTGAAACTCTATATCTACTTACAAAAGTGAAGATGTGAAAATTTCGTTTTCATGTTTCTACTTATTCCATTCTATCACTAATTGTAAACACTTTCAAGTGTTTTTTGAAGATTGATTGAAAAAATTTCATGGAAAGCCTAGGTTTAGCTCCTTGCTACCACCTTTGACGAAACAAAAAGGAGGAAACTAAGCCTCCTCAAGTTACAAATTATTTCATTGAATCCCATCAATTTTAGCACATAATGGTTTTCGAGTTATGATAGTATCACAACCAACCAGATTCTTTCGCGATATTAGCTGCCTCTGTCCGATTACCTGCATCTAGCTTGGAAAGAATATTGGTGACATAGTTTCGGACTGTTCCGTTGGATAGATAAAGTTTGTCTGCAATTTCTTGGTTAGAGAAGCCCTGAGCAATTCCCTTTAAAACTGCGATTTCTTGTTCTGTTAATGGATTGGGATGCGTCATCACCACTTCCATCAATTCAGGCGAATACTCCTTGCCTCCTTCGAGGACAGTATGCAAGGTTTGCATGAGGTCTGCAATGCTTCTTTCTTTTAATACATAAGCATCTACTCCAGCCTTGACTGCACGTTCAAAGTAACCAGGGCGCTTGAAAGTCGTCACTACAACCACCTTTGTTTCTAGCTTTTCTACCCGAATCCATTCCAAGACTTCGAGGCCAGTCTTAACAGGCATCTCTACATCAAGAATGGCAATATCTACGGACTCTTTTTCTAAGAGTTGGATTGCTTCTTGCCCATTCTTGGCTTGTAAGACAGACTCTACATCTGCTTGAAAGGCAAGCAACTGGCACATAGCATCTCGCAACATACTTTGATCTTCTGCGACTAATACTTTCATCTACTTTCTCTCCTTATAAGGTAGTCGAACTTGCACTTCTGTCGGTTGTTTCTGACTAATTACCCTTACTTCTCCCGAAAATGGAAGAACACGATCTCGAACTGTATGGAGGTCATCCCCCTTTATAGAAGTAAAGCCACAGCCATCATCTCTCACTGTTAGAATGAGTTCCTTCTCTGTCCGTTCTAATTTCAAGTAGACTTTAGACGCTTTAGCATGTTTGATGATATTGGTCACTAATTCAAGCAAAATCATGGAAGCCGTTGACTCCAATTCCTGAGTTAAGCTAGCTGTATCTAGTTGATTAGCTATTTCCACCTCAATTCCAGCAATTTCTAACATCTTTTTCACAGTCTCTAGTTCAGATGTCAAAGTTCTAGACTTAAGATTTTCCACAATGGTTCGCACTTCACGCATTGATTCTTTGCTAATTTGCTGTATTTCTCTTAATTCCTTTTCCACCTGTGGATAAGCCTGTATTTGAAATAACTGCAAGGCTAGATCAGTTTTGACACTCAGCATAGCAAAAGTGTGTCCCAGACTATCATGCAAATCTTGACCGATACGACTGCGTTCATTTTCAGCAAGCAATAGATTTATCTGGGCATTTTGCTTAGCCTGTGCTTCTTTCAAATCCTCCACAATTCGAATCCGAACCGAGCCCAAAGTCATCAAATCGACAAAAGTAAGAATTACAATCAGATAGACTAGAAACTCAACTTCGATTCTCTGAAAAATCAACAGTTGGCCCACAACAAGGACTTGAGCAAGGAGAAATGTCCATACATGTAAAGACTTTAAACTACGTACGCCAAAATGATAAATTAAGAGATTGGAAAGAAAAAAGAAAAACCAGATATAATTCACAGCAACAAAGGCGGTATTCCCAGCTACATAGACCAGCATGATCCCCCAGAAAAGCCATGATATGCGCTGGTTCTTAGTTATTAAAACACCCAAATACGTCACTACAAATAGAATATCAACCAATAAATGCCAAGCAGGAAGCTCCCCAATCACTACAGGTAGGATGGGAAAAAGCATAAAAATTAAACTGGCCCAAAACATATAGTGTATGCTTTTCAGTCTTTCAAGCATTAAGCATTCTCCTTATGACCTTGAAGGTAAATGGTCAAACCAAACAAAACTGCTGAAAAAACAAGTAGATAAACTGTGGCTGATAGATTGATGCTACCCTCGTTTAAGAAGGTCTTGAGCAACTCCATCAACTGATAAGTTGGTAGGCGCTTCCCGATTGCTTGCATCCAGTCTGGAAATAAAGAGATGGGCATCCAGAGTCCACCTAAAACAGCCAAGCCTAGATAGAGAAGATTGCCCACGACAGACATCAGCTGACTAGAAGGCAAGAGTGTCAAGGTCAAGCCAAGCGCTACAAAAGCTACACTTCCTACTATCAGCAAGAACGCAGCCCCAATCCAGTTTCCAAGAGACATATCCACACCTCTTACAAAATGCCCAACTGAGAAAACAACCAGAATTGAGACCAAATAATCAACCATCATACTTGTTATCTTTGATAGATAATATTCTACCATATTTACAGGGCTATGACGTATTATTTTCTGCCAATTGTTGATCTTGTCGGTATGTAAAACAACTGGGAATGAAAAGATAGCTGTTGACATCATGGAAAAGGCTGTCATGGAGATGAGGTAGTCGCGCATAAAATTAGCCGGTCCACCTGGTGTTTCCTGGTACATGCCTGAAAAGAATAAATAGAAGGCTGTCGGCATCCCTACTGATAATAAATAATAGACTAGTTGCCGTTTGGTCAATAGAAATTCTATTTTATTTAATGCGATCCATCGTTTCATCTTAGTCATCTCCCTTCTGTGTTTCTTCAAAGATTGTATCTAGCAAACTACGGTTATTAACTTCGATTTCTTGTATGCTACATCCTGCTTGAACTAACAGTTGCCAAAAAGCATCCGCTTCTCGAGTGACTACTTGCAAAGAATCTTGCTTTAGGGTCCAGTTTTCAACCAAATTTGACTTCTCTACGACTTCCTTGTATGCTAGAGGAAGAATGAAGTACTTTTCTATTTCCTCGCTACGCATAGCTAGAGGCGTCGTATCACGAATCAACTCTCCCTTATTTAAAACCAAAATCCGGTCCGCTGTATGCTCTACCTCTTCGATATAATGGGAGGAATAGAGAATGGTAACTCCCTTAGCTTTTAGGTCCTGAACAATTTCCCAAAAGCGTTGACGGGTTGAAGTATCCATGGCAGCAGTTGGTTCATCTAAAAAGACAAGCTTTGGTCGCCCAATCAAGGTCAAGACAAAAGAGAAGAGACGCTTTTGCCCGCCTGACAATTTTTCTGCGAATTGCTCTTTCTGTTGCTGGTCAAACTGCAATAGTTGATCGATTTCCTGGTTGCTCAAGGGATTTGGGTAAGTGCTTTGAAAGAAAGCAATCAACTCTTTGACCTTTAATTTCTGAACGATGACATTTTCTTGAGGCAGATAACCTCTAATATAGTCTAACTGAGAACTCGTCACTGACAAGCCTTGGATGGATACTTGACCGCTTGTGACCAGTTTATCTCCAAGCAGACAGTCCAAGAGTGTGGTCTTTCCTGCTCCGTTTGGACCAATTAAGGCAACACATTCACCATCGTTGATTTCAAAGGAGATGTTCCGCAAAATCTCCTTGTCTTTTATTTTCTTACTCAATTTCTCAACTTTAATCACAGTCATGAGACTCTCCTTTCAACCACTCCATTCTCATAAGGAAAACGACGAAAATCATAAATCCAAACCCCAAAGCACCACGGATGAATTGG
Source organism: Streptococcus thalassemiae (assembly GCF_903645285.1). Classification (GTDB taxonomy): domain Bacteria; phylum Bacillota; class Bacilli; order Lactobacillales; family Streptococcaceae; genus Streptococcus; species Streptococcus thalassemiae. The sequence continues at coordinate 372,150 of NZ_CAHJXN010000003.1, forward strand.
TGAAGGAAGGCTTGATCAAACCAACCTGTAAACATTTCTACCAACCATACCACTAGTGATAGTCCAATAAAAAGATAGAGAAACGCTTTTTTCATTTTTCAAACTCCTTTTTCACATCTGAGACTAATTTCAAACCTTCTCGGATAAGCCAGGACATCATTCCAAATCCTGCAAATAGCTCCCAAGGAAAATGATAGAAATCTTCATCCAATCCTGAGAACATGAGATAAGTCATGACTCCTGCTGCTACTAAACTCATTGCGACAATCATTTTATTTCTCATCTATTCTTCCTCCATTTCATACTACAATTATAGTCTTTGGAAATCAGAGGAGATAGAAGCTTCTGTCA
>NZ_CAHJXN010000003.1:375000-505781 GCF_903645285.1 Streptococcus thalassemiae
TACGATTTAGCAGAGAGCTGTGTTTTTGATAAACAGTTGCTTGGGCCTATTCACTGCGGCTGACTTAAAGTCAGCACCCCTTCTCCCGAAGTTACGGGGTCATTTTGCCGAGTTCCTTAACGAGAGTTCTCTCGCTCACCTGAGGCTACTCGCCTCGACTACCTGTGTCGGTTTGCGGTACGGGTAGAGTATGTTTAAACGCTAGAAGCTTTTCTTGGCAGTGTGACGTCACTAACTTCGCTACTAAACTTCGCTCCCCATCACAGCTCAATGTTATAGAACTAAGCATTTAACTCAATTCACACCTCACTGCTTAGACAGACTCTTCCAATCGTCTGCTTTAGTTAGCCTACTGCGTCCCTCCATCACTACATACTCTAGTACAGGAATATCAACCTGTTGTCCATCGGATACACCTTTCGGTCTCTCCTTAGGTCCCGACTAACCCAGGGCGGACGAGCCTTCCCCTGGAAACCTTAGTCTTACGGTGGACAGGATTCTCACCTGTCTTTCGCTACTCATACCGGCATTCTCACTTCTATGCGTTCCAGCACTCCTCACGGTATACCTTCTTCACACATAGAACGCTCTCCTACCATACCTATAAAGGTATCCACAGCTTCGGTAAATTGTTTTAGCCCCGGTACATTTTCGGCGCAGGGTCACTCGACTAGTGAGCTATTACGCACTCTTTGAATGAATAGCTGCTTCTAAGCTAACATCCTAGTTGTCTGTGCAACCCCACATCCTTTTCCACTTAACAATTATTTTGGGACCTTAGCTGGTGGTCTGGGCTGTTTCCCTTTCGACTACGGATCTTAGCACTCGCAGTCTGACTGCCGACCATAATTCATTGGCATTCGGAGTTTATCTGAGATTGGTAATCCGGGATGGACCCCTCACCCAAACAGTGCTCTACCTCCAAGAATCTCTAATATCGACGCTAGCCCTAAAGCTATTTCGGAGAGAACCAGCTATCTCCAAGTTCGTTTGGAATTTCTCCGCTACCCACAAGTCATCCAAGCACTTTTCAACGTGCCCTGGTTCGGTCCTCCAGTGCGTCTTACCGCACCTTCAACCTGCTCATGGGTAGGTCACATGGTTTCGGGTCTACGTCATGATACTAATTCGCCCTGTTCAGACTCGGTTTCCCTACGGCTCCGTCTCTTCAACTTAACCTCGCATCATAACGTAACTCGCCGGTTCATTCTACAAAAGGCACGCTCTCACCCATTAACGGGCTCGAACTTGTTGTAGGCACACGGTTTCAGGTTCTATTTCACTCCCCTCCCGGGGTGCTTTTCACCTTTCCCTCACGGTACTGGTTCACTATCGGTCACTAGGGAGTATTTAGGGTTGGGAGATGGTCCTCCCAGATTCCGACGGGATTTCTCGTGTCCCGCCGTACTCAGGATACTGCTAGGTACAAAGACTATTTTAAATACGAGGCTATTACTCTCTTTGGCTGATCTTCCCAAATCATTCTTCTATAATCTTTGAGTCCACATTGCAGTCCTACAACCCCGAAGAGTAAACTCTTCGGTTTGCCCTTCTGCCGTTTCGCTCGCCGCTACTAAGGCAATCGCTTTTGCTTTCTCTTCCTGCAGCTACTTAGATGTTTCAGTTCACTGCGTCTTCCTCCTCACATCCTTAACAGATGCGGGTAACAGGTAGTACCTGTTGGGTTCCCCCATTCGGAAATCCCTGGATCATCGCTTACTTACAGCTACCCAAGGCATATCGTCGTTTGTCACGTCCTTCTTCGGCTCCTAGTGCCAAGGCATCCACCGTGCGCCCTTATTAACTTAACCTTATTTTTCTGACCTTTCAGTCATAAACTCTTATTAATACTACAGCGTTTTCGGTTTATTTTCTTGTTACTATTTGATATAGATATTCAATTTTCAATGTGCATTACTTGGTGATCTCTCACCAATGGAGCCTAGCGGGATCGAACCGCTGACCTCCTGCGTGCAAAGCAGGCGCTCTCCCAGCTGAGCTAAGGCCCCACAAGACCTCTCAAGACTAAACAAGACCAATGCGCAGTTCCTTATCCTTAGAAAGGAGGTGATCCAGCCGCACCTTCCGATACGGCTACCTTGTTACGACTTCACCCCAATCATCTATCCCACCTTAGGCGGCTGGCTCCTTACGGTTACCTCACCGACTTCGGGTGTTACAAACTCTCGTGGTGTGACGGGCGGTGTGTACAAGGCCCGGGAACGTATTCACCGCGGCGTGCTGATCCGCGATTACTAGCGATTCCGACTTCATGTAGGCGAGTTGCAGCCTACAATCCGAACTGAGACTGGCTTTAAGAGATTAGCTTGCCGTCACCGGCTTGCGACTCGTTGTACCAGCCATTGTAGCACGTGTGTAGCCCAGGTCATAAGGGGCATGATGATTTGACGTCATCCCCACCTTCCTCCGGTTTATTACCGGCAGTCTCGCTAGAGTGCCCAACTGAATGATGGCAACTAACAATAGGGGTTGCGCTCGTTGCGGGACTTAACCCAACATCTCACGACACGAGCTGACGACAACCATGCACCACCTGTCACCTCTGTCCCGAAGGAAAACTCTATCTCTAGAGCGGTCAGAGGGATGTCAAGACCTGGTAAGGTTCTTCGCGTTGCTTCGAATTAAACCACATGCTCCACCGCTTGTGCGGGCCCCCGTCAATTCCTTTGAGTTTCAACCTTGCGGTCGTACTCCCCAGGCGGAGTGCTTAATGCGTTAGCTACGGCACTAAACCCCGGAAAGGGTCTAACACCTAGCACTCATCGTTTACGGCGTGGACTACCAGGGTATCTAATCCTGTTTGCTCCCCACGCTTTCGAGCCTCAGCGTCAGTTACAAGCCAGAGAGCCGCTTTCGCCACCGGTGTTCCTCCATATATCTACGCATTTCACCGCTACACATGGAATTCCACTCTCCCCTCTTGCACTCAAGTTAAACAGTTTCCAAAGCGTACTATGGTTAAGCCACAGCCTTTAACTTCAGACTTATCTAACCGCCTGCGCTCGCTTTACGCCCAATAAATCCGGACAACGCTCGGGACCTACGTATTACCGCGGCTGCTGGCACGTAGTTAGCCGTCCCTTTCTGGTAAGATACCGTCACAGTGTGAACTTTCCACTCTCACACTCGTTCTTCTCTTACAACAGAGCTTTACGATCCGAAAACCTTCTTCACTCACGCGGCGTTGCTCGGTCAGACTTCCGTCCATTGCCGAAGATTCCCTACTGCTGCCTCCCGTAGGAGTCTGGGCCGTGTCTCAGTCCCAGTGTGGCCGATCACCCTCTCAGGTCGGCTATGTATCGTCGCCTTGGTGAGCCGTTACCCCACCAACTAGCTAATACAACGCAGGTCCATCTGGTAGTGATGCAATTGCACCTTTTAAGCAAATGTCATGCAACATCTACTCTTATGCGGTATTAGCTATCGTTTCCAATAGTTATCCCCCGCTACCAGGCAGGTTACCTACGCGTTACTCACCCGTTCGCAACTCATCCAGAGAAGCAAGCTCCTCCTTCAGCGTTCTACTTGCATGTATTAGGCACGCCGCCAGCGTTCGTCCTGAGCCAGGATCAAACTCTCATTAAAAGTTTGAGTTCTCACTCATTTCTGTCACTGACAGATTTATTGTTTTTTCATTGTTCAGTACTACAACAGTTGTTGTAGTGCCCTGCACATTGGTTCGTCTTGTTCAGTTTTCAAAGGTCTTTGTCACTCGCTTCTCTCAAGCGACAACTATATTAGTATATCACAGCCGCTTTCGCTTGTCAACACTTTTTTGAAACTTTTTTAAGTTTTTTTCATCAAGTGTTACAACCGTAACATACCCATAGTCCGTACGGGATTCGAACCCGTGTTACCGCCGTGAAAAGGCGGTGTCTTAACCCCTTGACCAACGGACCAGAGTTGTTATTTTCAACTCTTACTATTATACCGACTTTTCAAACTTTGTCAACACCTTTTTTTAACTTTTTTAAGTTTTTCAAGTACAGTTTTTCAAATTATAGTAAAAAGAGCCAGAATTATACTGACTCTCCTATTGATTATTAAACTTAGAAGCACGTTCTTCTCCCCACCAATAAGGGATTAGTTCTGCGACTTTAACTGTTTTTCTTGTATCATAGTCCATCATGAATTCTGCATCTTTATTTTCAGCATTCAGTTCTAAAAGGAATTCTCTACAAGCACCGCAAGGCATGGCTGAACTTCCACCATAAGGTGGTTTATCTCGAAAGGCTAATACTTTCTTAACCTTAGTTTGTCCTGAAAATTGGTACATATTGAAGAGGGCCGCCCGCTCTGCGCAGAGATGGAAAACACCACAGGTTCCCTCCATACAGAAACCTGTAAATATTTGTCCATCTTCTGCTTCTACTGCGGCCACAACATGGTTAGCGTAAACAAAATCAGATACTTCATGTGGATTGTATAGTTTCTGTGCTTCTTCGTGCATCTTTTCCCAGATGTCCATTGTTGTACCCTTCTTACTTAGAGATTTCCTTTAACATATTTTCGATATGCTGGATTGATTTTTCACGACCTAGCAAGAAGATCGTATCTGGCAATTCTGGTCCATGCATTTCACCTGAAACAGCGATACGAATAGGCATGAAAAGATTTTTCCCTTTAATCCCTGTTTCTTTTTGGACTGCTTTAATTTGTGGGAAGATATTCTCTGTCACAAATTCATCATCTGTCATCGCCTCAAGTTTTGCTTTGAAGGCTTCGAGAACTGTTGGAACTGTTTCACCCGCCATAACTTCGCGCTCTGCTTCTGTCAATTCTGGGAAATCTGAGAAGAAGAGATCTGTCAATGGGATAATCTCATCTACTGATTTCATTTGTGGTTTATAGAGCTCAACTAATTTTTCAGCCTTGTCAGTTAAACGGCCTGCTTCCTCTAAGAATGGTTTTGCCATTTCAAAGATAGTTTCTAGGTCTGCATTCTTGATATAATCATTGCTCATCCAGTCGAGTTTTTTCTGGTCAAAGGCTGCTGGAGACTTGCTGAGGCGGTTTTCATCGAAAAGTTTAATGAGTTCTTCACGAGAGAAGATTTCATCTTCGCCACCTGGGTTCCAACCAAGAAGAGCAATAAAGTTAAAGACCGCTTCTGGAAGGTAACCCTTCTTACGGTAATCTTCGATAAATTGAAGTGTATTAGTATCACGTTTAGATAACTTCTTACCAGTCTCAGAGTTGATAATCAAGGTCATGTGACCGAACTCTGGAGCTTCCCAACCAAGTGCTTCATAAACCATAAGCTGTTTTGGTGTGTTAGCAATATGGTCATCTCCACGGATAACATGAGAGATTTGCATATCGTGGTCATCGATAACAACGGCAAAGTTGTAAGTTGGATAGCCGTCTTTCTTTTGGATAACCCAGTCACCACCGATATTGCCACCTTCAAATTCGATATCACCTTTGACCATATCATGCCACTTGTAGATACCTGACTCATTGACAGCCAAACGAACAGTTGGGATGATCCCTGCTGCTTCACGTTCTGCGATGTAAGCTGCTTTCTCCTCTTCACTCATACCAAGGTATTCATTGATGTAACGAGGGGTTTCACCAGCTGCTTCTTGGCGTTCGCGTTCAGCTGCCAACTCTTCTTCTGTAACATAAGATTTGTAGGCTTTTCCTTCAGCTAGCAATTGGTCAATGTATTTTTGATACAAGTCCAAACGCTCAGACTGGCGGTAATTTTCATGTGTTTCTGGGCTTTCATCCCAATCCATACCTAACCAACGAAGGTTTTCAAGCTGTGAACGTTCCCCATCTTCGACATGACGTTTACGGTCAGTATCTTCTATACGAATAATAAAAGTTCCACTATGATGACGTGCATACAAGTAGTTGAACAATGCTGTACGGGCATTCCCGATGTGTAGTAGTCCTGTTGGACTTGGTGCGTAACGTACGCGGATATCTTTTGACATAGTTTCTCCTATAAAGTCTCTAGGCGTCTGCCTTTTTGCTCTCTATATTATATCACAAGTCTTGGCTGAGTCCAATTGCTATGAATAAAGAGAGTAAAAAGAGTGGACAAACCACTCTTTTCTTCTATTATAGACGTGCGTTAAGTTCTTTGCTTAATTCTTCAAATCCTGGTTTTCCAAGAAGGGCGAACATGTTACGTTTGTAAGCTTCAACACCTGGTTGGTCAAATGGGTTGATGGCGTTCAAGTAACCAGAAAGGGCGATAGCCAATTCGAAGAAGTAGATAGTGTAACCAAGAGTGAAGGCGTCTTGCTCTGGAAGAGTCACGTACATGTTTGGTACATCACCATCTGTGTGGGCAAGAAGAACACCATCAGTCGCTTTTTTGTTTACAAAGTCAACGTCTTTTCCTTGAAGGTAACCAAGTCCATCAAGGTCTTCTTCCAATGTAGGAATAATAACGTTTTTACGAGGTTTGTCAACACGAACAACCGTTTCAAACATGATACGAGTTCCTTCTTGGATAAATTGACCAAGTGAGTGCAAGTCAGTTGAGAAGTTGGCTGAAGTTGGGTAGATACCTTTTTGGTCTTTCCCTTCTGATTCACCAGCCAATTGTTTCCACCATTCTGAGAAGTACTGAAGTGATGGCTCATAGTTTACCAAGATTTCAGTTGCATAGCCTTTACGGTAAAGGATGTTACGAACTGCTGCGTATTGGTAAGCTTCGTTTTCAGAGATTTTATCTGAAGTGTAGTCTTTGCGAGCTGCATTCGCACCTTCCATAAGGGCTTTGATATCAGCTCCTGATGCAGCGATTGGAAGCAAACCAACGGCTGTCAATACTGAGAAGCGTCCACCGATATCATCTGGAACAACAAATGTTTCCCATCCGTTAGCGTCTGCTTCAACCTTAACAGCACCTTTTTGGCGGTCAGTTGTGGCATAGATACGTTTGTTTGCTTCTTCTTGACCGTATTTCTTAACCAAGAGTTCTTTGAAAACGCGGAAAGCAATGGCTGGTTCAGTTGTTGTACCTGATTTAGAAATCACGTTTACTGAGAAGTCTTTGTCTGCAACATACTCTACCAAGTCAGCAAGGTAAGTAGATGAGATTGAATTTCCTGCGTAAAGGATTTGTGGAGCCTTGCGTTCTTCTTTTGTTTGCAAGTTAGCAAAGTGGTGGTTCAAGAAGTCGATTGCTGCTTTGGCACCAAGGTAAGATCCACCGATACCGATTACAACCAAGACATCGCTGTCTGATTTGATTTGCTCAGCAGCTTTCAAGATACGGTCAAATTCTTCACGGTCGTAGTTTTCAGGAAGATCCAACCATCCCAAGAAGTCGCTACCAGCACCAGTTCCTTTACGGATCAATTCATCTGCTGCTGTTACTTGTGATTGCATGTATTCCACTTCATGTGGTGCAACAAATTTGTCTAAGACTTTTGAATAATCAAATTTAATATGTGACATGTTATTCCTCCAATATTTCTTCTTTTCTATCATAACGCTTACCTTCGTTTTTTTCAAGTTTTTTATCGAATTTCTCCAATTTTTATCAGAATTCAAACGTTTGCGTAAAATCCCACATTCCAAAAATTTTGAAAAAATAAAAGAAAGAACGACTAGATGTTCCAGTCGTTACAGTTCATTCAATAAATACTCAAATAATTCTAAATTACCATCTTCTTCATTAACCAGAAACTCTGGATGCCACTGCAAACCGATAATGCGGTGCTCATCGATAGACTCAATCGCTTCGATGGTCTGGTCTCTTGGATCAATAGCAGTTACACGGAAATTAGGTGCCAAATCTTTAATGCTTTGACGATGGACAGAGTTGACCTGACTTTCTTTCCCAAATAGCTTGGCCACCACGCTTCCTTCCACTGTCTCAATAGAGTGAGATGTTCCGAAAGGTAGGCCTTGCCAGTGACCTTCGATTTCTTGATTGAGGGTTCCACCAAAGGCAACATTGACAAGTTGGACACCGCGACAGATTGCCATAATTGGTTTATTCTGACGAAGCGCTTCTTTCAGGAGAGCCAGTTCAAACTCATCACGTACTAGATTGTAATCATCGCTCTCGATGGTCTTTTTCTCTCCATAAAACTGAGGATGGACATTTTGACCGCCTGTCAAGATAAGTTTGTCAATCATTTCTACATAATCGCGTACAACTGACTCATCACCAACAGGAATGACTAAAGGGAGACCGCCGACTTGACGAATGCTCTCTGCGAATCTACAAGATACAGATGAATGAATGTTTTTGCCTTCTGCATCTACGGGACATAGATTTGCAGCAACTCCTACAACCGTTCTAGGCATGATGTCTCTCCTTTCGAATACTAGCGATAGTCCTATCATATCACTCAAAACGCCTTTCGTCTAATATGTTTTTTTTAAGGCTGTGATAAAAATTTTTTATGGACAAGAAAAAGCTGCCCACATAGGACAACTTTTTTCTTATTCAAAAACAAATTGATTGTGATAGAGTTCTGAATAGAATCCACCTAGCTTCAAGAGTTCATAGTGGTTACCACGTTCAATGACTTCTCCATCTTTAAGGACAATAATCTGATCAGCATTGAGGATGGTCTTCAAACGGTGGGCAATGACGAAACTAGTTCTGCCTGCTACAACCGCCTCCATGGCATGCTGAATCTTGCTTTCTGTCACCGTATCTACGTTTGAAGTGGCTTCATCGAGAATGAGAACTTCTGGATCTGTCATCAGGGTTCGAGCGATAGAAATCAATTGTTTTTGCCCTGTTGAGAAGATGCTCTGGTCATCATCGATAAGAGTATCGTATTTGTCAGGTAAGCTTTCGATATAGTCATGAATATGGGTTGCCTTGGCTGCTGCCTCAACCATTTCTTGACTAGCATCTGGCACACCGAAACGGATATTGTCTCGAATCGTTCCGCTAAACAAGACCGAATCTTGCAAGACAATCCCCACCTTGCTTCTAAGACTATCTAAATCATAGTCACGGATGTCTTTGCCGTCAAAATAAATACCACCAGCATCAACATCATAAAAGCGATTGATGAGGTTCATAATAGTCGTTTTCCCTGACCCAGTCGGACCAACAACTGCTGTCATCTGGCCTTTAGGGGCAGAAATGCTGACATCTTTCAAAATAGGTTTATCAGGTAGGTATGAAAAATCAATATGACTAATTTCAACACCTTCTTGCAACTGAGTGAAGACCGGAGCCTTTTCAGGTCGGATTTCTTCCTCTGCGTCAAACATTTCCTGAATCCGTTCAGCCCCCGTAAAGGCTAACTGAAGGCTTCCCCAACTAGCTGCAACTTGGATAATAGGCTGGTAGTACTGCTGTGAAAATTGGGCAAACATAACAATCAAACCTAGGGCTGTACTTGTTTCAATAGACTTATCATTCAAAAGTACAGCTGAACCAGCAAAGATGACGATGGCTGTGTTAACCAAACTCATACCATTCATGACAGGGAAAAGAATTCCTGAGAACATTCTTCCTTTAAAGGTTGCCTTGCGCACGCGCTCATTTTGTTCAAGAAATCCTGCCATCATATCCTCTTGAATTCCTTGCACAATCACGGCTTTTTGGCCTGAAATACTCTCGTCCATATAGGCGTTGAGTTCCCCTACCTCTTTCTGCTGGAGGTTGGTGTATTTGCGTGCCATTTTTACAATAAAAATCAGCATAAGGAAGGCCACTGGTGTGCTGGCAATAGTGATGAGGGCCAGGGTCACATTTCTCGAAAACATGACAAGAATCAGACCGATATATAAAACAATATTGCTCATGACCTGAATCAAACTTTCGTTAAAGGCTTGGAGGATATTATCCAAATCACTGGTAAAACGAGACAGTATATCGCCATCCTGTCGGCGGTCAAAGAAAGAAACCGTTAACCGAGCAAGCTTACCGAAGAGACCTTTGCGCATCTCGTTGGTCGACTCCGCAATCACGCGCGTCATGAGACACATGTATATCACACTAGAGATAAATAGAACCAAAACCAGCAGACCAAGATTGAACATGATTCCTGATAGGCTTTGCCAAACAAGTTCTGGATTGCCATCTTGATAAGCTTGAACTAAATTGGCTAGCTCTGTTACTGCTTGTCCAGAAAAGACCGGAAAGAGAGCTTGGGCAAGAGTAGCCAGAACAATCATCAGGATGACAACTACAAATGATAGCTTATAGACTTTAAAATAATTCCAAAAAAATTGAACTGTCTTCATTTTACTCCTCCTTTCCTTTCTGTGTTTCGTAGATTTCACGGTAAACGGCATTGTTGGCAACCAAGTCTGCATGCGTACCTTGACCAATCAATCGTCCTTGATCTAGAACCAAGATTTTATCTGCATGAACAACCGAGCTAATCTTTTGAGCGATGATAATGGTTGTCGTCCCTTTCAAGTCCTTATTCAAGGCTTCTTGAACCAGGCGCTCTGACTTGGCATCCAAGGCCGAGGTCGAATCGTCAAAAATCAGAATACGTGGATTGCTGACAATTCCACGAGCAATCGACATCCTTTGCTTTTGCCCACCAGAGAAATTGGTTCCCCTTTCCTCAACTGGACTTTCAAAGGTTTTCTCCATACGATGAATGAATTCACTAGCTTGGGCAATATTTGCTGCGCGCTCCATTTCAAATAGAGTAGCATCTCCCTTACCCTGTCTCAAGTTATCTGCAATCGTTCCACTAAAGAGAATGGCACGTTGGAGAACGATAGAAACTGTTTTACGCAGGGTCCCTTCACTCACTTCTCGAATATCCTTGCCACCGATTTTGATAGCCCCTTCCTGCGGGTCAAAGAGACGTGGAATCAATTGAGCCAAGGTTGATTTTCCTGCACCAGTCGCTCCAACGACACCAACCATTTGACCAGGTTCAATAGTAAAGCTCACATCTTTCAGCATCGGTTCCTTGTCCATTGGATAGGTAAAGGTCACATTTTCAAAGCTAAGACTTCCGACCAACTCTTCATCTGGGACATCCTTGAAGGTCATGGCTGGCTCTGCGTCCAGAATTTCTCGAATACGACGCATAGAAATCATAGCACGACTGACAGAATTCCCCAAAAATCCAACCATGACAATGGTAAAGATAATCTGGCTTAGGTAATTGACAAAAGAAGCAATGGAGCCAACAACAGACGGATCCGACTGAACCATGCCAGCAACCAGCCAAATAGAGAGGAATACTGCCCCATAACCGACCAACATCATGAAAGGTTCCACTACTGAAAAGGCATAACCGATGTAAAGGTTTTGACCGAGAAGCTCGTCTGAAACCTCCGTAAACTTAGCAAACTGCTCTTTTTCTTGGACAAAGGACTTGACCACGCGAACGCCACGCAAATTTTCCTTGGCAATGGCATTGATGCGCTCAAGAAGGGTTTGAAACTTGGCAAAACGAGGCCCCATCATTCCCATCATGACAGCAGTCAAACCAAAAATTAAGATCACCATGAGAATAATTACCCACCATAGAGAAGGAAGGGTTTGAACTGCAAGAATAAACGAACCGATGAACAAGAGGGGAAGTCTGAAAAGAATTTGGAAGGTCATCATGACGACATTCTGAATCTGGTTGATATCATTTGTCATGCGAACGACTAGATTTCCCGCATTAAATTGTTCAATATTAGCATAAGAAAATGTTTGGATTTTACGGAAGGCATCCTCTCGAAGGTCGGATGAAACTCCTTGGGCAATATAGGCTGCGAGGACAACATTGAGCCCACCAGCAACTAGACCGACCAAAGCCACACCAATCAACCAAGCCCCGATACTATAAATTGCTTCATATTTCCCAGCAAGTAGGGCGTCTAACACTTCCTGCAGGTAACGCGGTTGCAAAAGTGAACTGGCAACCATCAAGCCTGTCATCAGGAGCGAAGCCAAGGCCTGCCACTTGTAGGTTTTTATTTTCTGAATCAGCATACTTTCTCCTTAAAAAATAGACAAAAGGGAGCGACAATGCGTCAGCTCCTTTTCATTCTGTTTGTGTGATGTTATTCTAGCAAAAAAGTGGGTGATTGTCAAAGAAGTCTCCTTGATACAGCTAGACTAACTAGTGAGTCTTGGTTTTATAGTTTCTGTTTTAACTCAACTAAGACATTCATAGCCTGCATAGGTGTCATATTGTAAACATCCAGTTTAGCTAATTCTTCTAGGATAGGATGTTCTTCAGTCGTATCAAAGAGTGAAATCTGTTCTGTGACAGCACTTGTTTGCCTCACGGGAGCAGGACTTTCTGTCCCTTGATTCTCTAACTGAGTCAAAATCTTATCCGCCCTTGCTAAAAGGTCTGCCGGCAAGCCAGCAATCTTGGCAACATGGATACCGTAGGATTTATCAGCTGGCCCTGGTTCAATCTTGTGAAGGAAGGTAACCTGCCCATCCTGTTCCAAAGTTGCCACGTGGACATTGACTAAGTGTTCCAAGCTAGACTCCAGACTAGTCAACTCATGGTAGTGGGTCGCAAAGAGGGTCTTGGCTCCGATATGTTCATGAATGTATTCGATGATGGACTGAGCAAGAGCCATACCATCATAAGTTGCAGTTCCCCGTCCCAATTCATCAAAGAGAATCAAGGAATTTTTGGTTGCATACGAAATGGCATTATTGGCCTCCATCATCTCCACCATGAAGGTTGATTGACCTGAAACCAAGTCATCGGCTGCTCCGATACGGGTAAAAATTGCATCAAAAATCGGTAAATGGGCACTTTCTGCTGGCACATAAGAACCCAACTGGGCCATAACTGCCGTCATGGCTAACTGACGCATATAGGTTGATTTCCCACTCATGTTGGGCCCTGTAATCAGTTGAATACTGGTATCTTCTGCCATCTGAATCGTATTGGGAATATAGGTCTGAGCCCCCATGACCTTTTCAACGACAGCATGGCGCCCTTTCTGGATATCAATTCGCGAATCATCTCCGAATTCAGGTCGAATCAAATGCTGGGTTTCAGCAACAACTGCGAGACTTTGCAGGACATCAACTGTCGCAATTCCTTGGGCTAGAGCTTGTAAACGTTGGATGTACTTGCTGACCTCTTCACGAATACGCATAAAAATTTCGTACTCTAGATTGACTGACTTCTCACGTGCCTCCAACATGTCGCCTTCGATACGAGCTAATTCCTCGGTACCGAAGCGTTCTGAGTTTTTCAGCGTCGCCTTGCGGAAAAAGTGAGCAGGCACATTTCCCAGTTGTGAATTGGTCACATGGAAATAGTAGCCATCCTTTTTATTGTAGTCAATCTTAAGCGTGCTGATACCAGAGTTTTCGCGTTCCTTAGCCTCAATCTCAGCAATCCAACCAGTCCCTTCTCTGAGAACGCGACGGTACTTGTCTAAAGTCTCATCAAATCCAGTTCGGATAATTCCCCCATCTGTAATCACATGAGGAGCTTCAGGAGCAATCGCTGCGCTAATCAAACTCTCCAACTCAGGGATTTCATCCAATTGTTCGATGAGATAGACTAGAGCAGGTTGCTCCATCCCTTCTAAAATCGCACGAATCCGTGGCACACTAGACAAGGTAGTCGCCAGCTGCAAGAGATCCTTGGGATTGGTTTTTCCAAAAGAAACTCGACTAGCCAAGCGTTCGATATCATAAACACCCTTGAGACTGTCTGTCAAATCACTGCGCTCAAAGAAATGGTCAAGAAAGACCTGCACCACTTCTTGGCGTTGGACGATTCGTTCCTTATCAATCAAAGGACGATGAATCCAAGAACGCAAGAGACGCATACCCATAGCCGTTTTGGTTTCATCCAAAAGCCAGAAAAGACTGCCTTGCTTCTTGCCTGAACGGGCATTCTCAACCAAATCCAGACTAGCCTTGGTCGCATAATCCATCTGCAAGAAATCTTTGATTTCATAGCGGATAACAGGCTTGAGGTGGTTCAATTCCCTCATCTGGGTCCGATGAACATACTGGAGTAGCTTACTAGAGGCCGATTGCTCCACAGCTGCCAATCGTGAATCCAGTAAATGAAGGTCTTCAAAGCCTTCTTTTTCATAAGAGAGCACCAGATTCATCTGACGACTGAGGATTTGTTCTTCTTCCTCAGACAGGTCATAACCCAGCACCACTTCTCGCGCCTTGAGATTACGGATTTCCCCACAAACCAGCGTGAAATCCAAAAGACCTGTCACATAAAAGTCACCCGTCACCAGGTCCATATAAGCTAGGCCAAATTGATTGCCATCACGGTCTATGGCAACCAAAAAATTATTCTGACTGTCCGGCTTACTGCTATCGACCACTGTCCCTGGCGTAATGACCTGAACAACCTCTCGTTTCACAACCCCAACTGCTTGTTTAGGATCTTCCATCTGCTCTGCGATAGCCACCTTATAGCCCTGCTCAATCAAGACATCGATATACTGTTGGGCAGAATGATAGGGAACACCCGCCATAGGAATCGGATTGTCGGCATTCTTGTTGCGACTCGTTAAGGAAATTTCCAGAATCTGCGCAGCATTGACCGCATCCTCATAAAATAATTCATAAAAATCACCCATCCGAAAGAGCAAAAAAGCATCTGGATATTGCTTTTTAATATCCACATACTGTTGCATGCCGGGTGATAGCTTTTCTGTCGCCATTTTCCGTCTCTCCTTGTCAAAAATAAGTCTTGAGAGCAACTCCCAAGACCTTACTTATCTTTCATCAAATCTAGCAAACGATCTTCCATGAGTTTGGCAACGTGCTGGTCTCGACAAATGACCAATAAGGTATTGGCACCAGCAACTGTTCCTAAAATCCATTCATCCTTGTTTGCATCTACAATATTTGCCAAAACAGAGGCTTCTCCCAGTTTGGTATGAAGCACCAAGGTAAACTCTGCTCTTGCAACACCTTCTAAATGATGAGACAAAAATTCCACCAAATCAATCTTTTCTGTCTCATTTGCTAGTACATAATACACCATATCATTTTTCTTGACCTTGGTCAAGCCGATTTCGCGCAAATCACGAGACAGGGTTGTCTGCGTCACAAAAACATTGTGCGCCTCCAACCGATCTTGAATTTCTTTTTGTGTACTTAATTTCTCCTCAGTAATCATTTTTTTTATTAACTGATGACGATCTCTTTTTCTCATAAAATCCTCTTATGTGAATATTTATAACTATTTTTATAACTATATTATACCAAAAAAATAGGAGATTTCAAAAATTTTTTCTTCTTTCTTTAAAATTGTGATAAAATAGTAGAAAAGTCCAAAAAGGAGCTCTTAATGAATACAAAAGAATTGATTGCTAGCGAATTGGCTAGCGTCATTGATAGCCTGGACCAAGAGGCTATTTTAAATTTACTGGAAACCCCTAAAAACTCAGAAATGGGAGACATTGCTTTCCCTGCTTTTTCACTTGCAAAAGTCGAACGTAAGGCACCTCAAATGATTGCGGCTGAACTGGCTGAAAAAATTAACAGCCAAGCCTTTGAAAAGGTTGTTGCAACAGGACCTTACGTTAACTTTTTCCTTGATAAATCTGCCATTTCTGCTCAAGTATTGCAAGCTGTTATCACTGAAAAAGAACACTATGCTGACCAAACTATTGGCAAACAAGAAAATGTTGTGATCGATATGTCTAGTCCCAATATCGCTAAACCATTCTCTATTGGTCACCTGCGCTCAACTGTTATCGGAGATAGCTTGTCACATATCTTCCAAAAAATCGGTTATCAAACGGTCAAGGTCAACCATTTGGGAGACTGGGGGAAACAGTTTGGGATGTTGATTGTTGCCTACAAAAAATGGGGCAACGAAGAAGCTGTAAAAGCTCATCCAATCGATGAACTTCTTAAACTCTATGTCCGCATCAACGCTGAGGCTGAAAATGACCCAAGTTTGGATGAAGAAGCACGCGAATGGTTCCGTAAACTTGAAAATGGAGACGAGGAAGCTCTCGCACTTTGGCAATGGTTCCGTGATGAAAGTTTGGTGGAATTTAACCGCCTTTACAATGAATTGCAAGTCGAATTTGACAGCTACAACGGAGAAGCCTTCTACAACGATAAGATGGATGCAGTTGTAGACATTCTTTCTGAAAAAGGCCTTCTTGTTGAATCAGAAGGTGCCCAAGTTGTGAATCTTGAGAAATATGGAATTGAACATCCAGCCCTTATCAAAAAATCTGATGGTGCAACTCTCTACATCACACGTGACTTGGCTGCAGCTCTTTACCGTAAAAACGAATACCAATTTGCTAAATCTATCTATGTCGTTGGTCAAGAGCAATCTGCCCACTTTAAACAGCTCAAAGCTGTCTTGCAAGAAATGGGCTACGACTGGAGTAACGACATTACTCACGTTCCTTTTGGTTTAGTTACAAAAGAGGGGAAAAAACTCTCCACTCGTAAAGGGAATGTCATCTTGCTAGAACCAACTGTTGCAGAGGCCGTTAGTCGTGCCAAGGCCCAAATCGAGGCTAAAAATCCTGAACTTGAAAACAAAGACCAAGTAGCCCATGCTGTTGGGGTTGGAGCCATTAAATTCTATGACCTCAAAACCGACCGTACAAATGGATACGACTTCGACTTAGAGGCTATGGTATCCTTCGAGGGTGAAACTGGACCTTATGTTCAATACGCCTACGCTCGTATCCAATCTATCTTGCGCAAAGCAGACTTCAAACCAGAAACAGCTAGCAACTATAGCTTGAATGATGCTGAAAGCTGGGAAATCATCAAACTCATCCAAGACTTCCCACGTATTATCAACCGTGCAGCGGATAACTTTGAACCTTCTATCATTGCTAAATTTGCAATTAGCCTGGCTCAAGCCTTTAACAAATACTATGCACATACACGTATCTTGGATGAAAGCCCAGAACGCGACAGCCGTCTAGCTCTTAGCTACGCAACTGCAGTTGTTCTCAAAGAAGCCCTTCGCTTGCTTGGAGTAGAATCGCCTGAGAAGATGTAAATCGTTACAAGAGACTGGAACTAAAGTTCCTAGTCTCTTGACGGCAATCGCTATATGGCGAATTGCCTAAACGCTTCACTAGTTTTAGGACATAAATATGATCGATTTATGTCCTAAAACGTCGTAATCTTAAAGTTATTGGAACTAAAGTTCCCAATTGTTAGACGCTAGCTGCTTATATGCGGACTAGCTAACTGCTTCACTAGTCATGGTGATTTGGTTAGGCTCATGTCGTAATCTTTTAATTACTTGATTGCAAAGTAGTCTAAGTAACTAACGCCAAATTCTATTAGGTATTTGGCTAGGCGCTTCACTAGTTTTAGGACATAAATATGATCGATTTATGTTCTAAAACGTCGTAATCTTAAAATTATTGGAACTAAAGTTCCTAATTGTTAGACGTTAGTCGCTTATATGCGGACTAGCTAACTGCTTCACCAGTCATAGTTTCTAAATATAATCGATTTAGAGACCATGACGTCGTAACTAGAGACACTTGCCTAAACGCTTCACTAATTCACCAAACCAAATAGTATCAATTGGGTTTGGTTCATGTCATAATCTTTTAATCACTTTATTGTAAAGTAGTCTAAGTAACTAACGCCAAATCCTATCAGGTATTTGCTTAGACGCTTCACTAATTCAATCTACTCACTACTACTTCCTCACTATCCAAGGAGATATTCTATGAGCCAATATGCTTATGTCCTCGTTGTAATTAGCTTGGTGTTCCTTTTTCTGCTCAATAAGTACGAGAAGGAGAGACTTCAAAGGCTCTACCAAGAACAACTTTTGAAGGATGAAACATTTAGGACTGATATCAAAGAGAAAATTCACACGACTGAAAATATCAATGATGTCATTGCTTACATCAATAAAACTTATCATCTGGGAATGTTGCTATCAAAAGACATTACAGATCAATTGAAATAAACCTAGCCATTCTTTAAGAAATATGAAAACCGAGACTAAGAGTTTAATACTTAGCCTCGGTTTTTGTGTATTTCTGAAGTCACAAAGCCACCACTCCCCAGCAATGAAAGTGCAAAATCCTCTAAAATATGATAGAATAAGGGAAAGGACTCTATTAAGGAGGAAATCATGGAAAAACAAACCGTCGCCGTCTTGGGGCCTGGTTCTTGGGGAACTGCCCTTTCACAAGTCTTAAATGACAATGGACACGAGGTACGTATTTGGGGAAATCTTCCCGAGCAAATCAATGAAATTAATACCTATCATACTAACAAGCACTACTTTAAAGATGTCGTTCTAGATGAAAGTATCATTGCCTACACCGACTTATCAGAGGCATTAAAAGATGTAGATGCGATTTTGTTTGTTGTCCCAACAAAAGTGACACGACTTGTTGCCCAACAAGTTGCACAAACCTTAGATCATAAGGCTATCATCATGCACGCATCAAAGGGATTAGAACCTGATAGCCATAAACGATTATCAACCATCCTTGAAGAAGAAATTCCTGAACATCTCCGCAGTGATATTGTCGTTGTTTCAGGCCCTAGTCATGCAGAAGAGACCATTGTGCGTGACCTGACTTTAATCACTGCTGCTTCTAAAGATTTACACACAGCTCAATACGTTCAAGAACTCTTTAGTAATCACTACTTCCGACTTTATACCAATACGGATGTTATCGGGGTCGAAACCGCTGGTGCTCTTAAAAACATTATCGCTGTCGGTGCTGGAGCCTTACATGGTTTAGGATTTGGTGACAATGCCAAGGCAGCCATCATCGCTCGAGGCCTGGCAGAAATTACCCGCCTAGGAGTAGCACTTGGGGCCAGTCCATTGACCTATAGTGGCTTATCCGGTGTAGGAGACTTGATCGTAACGGGAACCTCCATCCACTCTCGTAACTGGAGAGCCGGAGATGCTCTTGGTCGTGGAGAATCTCTAGCTGATATCGAAGCCAATATGGGCATGGTAATTGAAGGAATTTCGACGACCCGAGCAGCCTATGAACTAGCGCAAGAACTTGGAGTCTATATGCCCATTACACAAGCCATTTACCAAGTTATCTACCACGGAACCAATATCAAAGATGCCATTTATGACATCATGAACAATGAATTTAAAGCAGAAAATGAGTGGTCTTAACCCTCTAGAGAAAGGATTCTTATGGCACTGAAAGTTAGAAAAGCAGTCATTCCTGCCGCTGGACTAGGAACTCGATTTTTACCAGCAACCAAGGCTCTTGCCAAAGAAATGTTGCCAATTGTAGACAAACCAACTATCCAGTTCATCGTGGAAGAGGCTCTCAAATCAGGTATTGAAGATATTCTGGTTGTCACTGGTAAATCAAAACGTTCTATTGAGGACCACTTTGACTCAAACTTTGAGCTTGAATACAATCTTAAGGAAAAAGGCAAAACGGATTTGTTAAAATTGGTAGATGAAGCAACTGGTATGCGCCTCCATTTCATTCGCCAAACTCACCCTCGTGGTCTTGGAGATGCTGTCTTACAAGCCAAAGCTTTTGTAGGGAATGAGCCCTTCGTTGTTATGCTGGGTGATGACCTTATGGACATCACAGACGAGAATGCCGTTCCTTTGACAAAACAACTGATGAATGATTACGAAAAGACACACGCCTCAACCATTGCTGTCATGCCTGTACCACACGAAGACGTTTCATCATATGGAGTTATCGCTCCTCAAGGTGAAGGGATTAACGGTCTTTATAGCGTTGAAACTTTCGTTGAAAAACCAGCTCCAGAAGAGGCTCCAAGTGATCTAGCTATTATCGGTCGCTATCTTCTGACACCAGAAATTTTTGAGATCCTCGAAAAGCAGGCTCCTGGTGCTGGAAATGAAATCCAGCTTACCGATGCTATTGATACGCTTAATAAAACACAGCGTGTTTTTGCCCGTGAATTTACAGGAGCTCGTTACGACGTTGGGGATAAGTTCGGCTTTATGAAAACATCTATTGACTACGCCCTCAAGCACCCACAAGTCAAAGATGATTTGAAGGATTACCTCATCCAGCTTGGAAAAGAATTGGCCGAGAAAGAATAACATAAAAAGATAAGGTTCGAAAAATTCCTTATCTTTTTTCATTACACAAATTTTCATCCCATCCCCCTGTAGAGAAGCAAGACTGCGAGTCCTACGAACAACACTAACGCTACCAGTCTCTGACTAGCGCTATACATCCGTCTTTCTCCTCGAACTGGAAAGATAACTGCTAGAAATGCTCCACCGACTGCACCACCGATATGGCCTGCTAGGCTGATTCCTGGAATCAGAACACTTCCAATAATGTTAACCACAAAAAGTGTCAGATAGGATTGTCCCAACTGCTGGATATAAGGATTACGCGTTGCATAGCGAAGAACAATAATTGCAGCAAATAGCCCATAGAGAGAAGTCGAGGCTCCTGCTGCTAAGGATTTGGGACTAAATACAAAAACAAAGAGATTGCCCATCATTCCAGATAAGAGATAGAGAAAGAAAAACTGCTTAGAACCGAAAATCTCCTCTACTTGCCTACCAAGATAATAGAGCGAAAGCATATTAACAATGAAATGCTCCCACCCAATATGAACAAAAATGGCAGAGAAGAGACGCCAAACCTGCTCAGGAAAGAGGCGAATGACAGGCCCATACATGGCTCCAAATCGAAATAGGGTATCTGCCCTATAAAAGTTTCCTCCTGTGGTCACCAACATTAGTAGAAATACCAAGGCCGTCACTAAGAGAAAGAAACTCGTCACAGGGTAACGCCTATCAAAGATTCCTTTCATCAATCAGTACCTCCTGAACAGGAATATCATGATTTTCAGGGCTAAAGTCCCGAATTTGACAAGGATAAACCGTACTCAAAGTATGACCAGTAAACTGTTCCAGATAGCGGTCATAATAACCTCCGCCATAGCCAATTCGATAGCCCCTTATCGTAAAAGCCAGCCCCGGAACATGAATCAAATCAATCTGAGAGGCATCCACCACTTCCAAATTTCCCTGTGGTTCCAGTAATCCAAAGGAAGTTTTTACCAACTGCTGCGGATCATATACCACAAAGTCCATGCGCCCCTTGGGATAAGTTTTGGGTATCAGAACCTTCTTGCCGTCCTTCAGCGCCTGCTCAATCAGTTTCTGCGTTTGAAACTCATGAGGAAAAGAGAGATAGGTTGCGATGACCTTGGCTTCTTGGTAGAAGGGATGTTGTAACAATCGCTCGGTTAAAGTTTGATTTAAAGCCTGTTTTTGCTCTTGAGATATAGCCTTCATTTCTTGCAATACTTGCTTGCGTAATTCTGCTTTCATAGCCAATTCCTCTACTCTGCTGCCTTCTTTTTCAGGAAACTAGAGACCGCATCCACCCCAATAGATAAAGCCTCTTCCTTAGGACTCATTTGAGGGTGATGAAGAGCGTAGGGACTATCGATACCTAGCCAAAACATAACACCATCAACCTTTGAAAGAAGATAACCAAAGTCTTCACCTGTCATAGCAGGCTCGATATCAATCAGCTCGATTCCGTCTTTTTCTTCAAAGAAATCCATCAGTTCACGCGCCAAGGCTGGATGGTTCTCAACAGGTAGGTATCCACCTTGTTTGAGTTCCACTTCGATTTCCATATCAAAGGCAGCTGCAACTCCTTCTGCAACTGTTTTGACCCGCTTTTGCACCAAGAGACTCATATCTTGAGTCAAGGCCCGAATAGTTCCATGCAAAAAGGCTGTATCTGTGATAACATTGTTGGTTGTTCCAGCTTGGAAAACTCCAAAGGTCACCACTGCTCCCTCGATTGGGTTGACATTACGGCTGACAACTGACTGCACCTGGGTCACAAAGTAACTAGCAGCCACCAAGGCGTCATTGGCTTCATGTGGAAAGGCTGCATGGCCACCTTTACCTTTGAAACGGATCTTCACCTCGCAAGTTCCTGCAAAGAGTGTATGAGTATTGGTCGCAATCTGCCCGACTTTCAAATCTGGCCGAACATGAAGCCCATAAAACTGGTCTGGCAACCAGTCTCCAAAAGCGCCATCCTCATACATGAGCATGCCACCAGCTTCATTTTCTTCAGCAGGTTGAAACAGAAAGAGCAGATTGTTCTTTGGTTGCTCCTCAAGGGCTCGCTCAAGACAGCCCAAAGCAATGGTCATGTGGAAATCATGTCCACAAGCATGCATACGACCTTGGTGCTGAGAAGCAAAAGGAAAACCTGTTTGTTCAACGATAGGCAGGCCATCAATATCTGTTCGCCAACCAATGGTTCGCTCTGGTTGACTTCCCTGCAAATAAACCAAAATCCCTGTCCGCCAAGTACGAACTTGGACAAAATTCTTACCCGCAGTCAATTTTTCAATCACATCCAGCAAGTAAGCCTGAGTCTTGAACTCCTCCAAGCCAATCTCTGGAATCTGGTGCAAATCTCGTCTAGTCTGAATCAAATCTAACATCTATCTATCCTCCTATATAGCAGAAAGAGGCTGGAAAAAGGGTTCCGCCTCTATTTTTCTTTTACAATTACAAGGTACGAAGCGCATCTTCTAGCGCTGTTTTTTGTTGGGTTTGGGCATCAATCTCTTTGATGATACGAGCTGGAACACCTGCTACTACCACGTTTTCTGGAACATCTTGGGTAACAATAGCTCCTGCTGCGACAACTGAACCACTACCGATTTGGACTCCTTCGATAACCACTGCATTAGCACCGATAAGAACATTGTCTCCAACACGGACTGGTTCAGCGCTAGCTGGCTCAATCACACCTGCAAGAACGGCACCTGCACCAACGTGACTGTTTTTCCCAACGATAGCACGGCCACCAAGGATAGCACCCATGTCAATCATAGTTCCTGCGCCAATTTCAGCACCGATATTGATAACCGCTCCCATCATGATAACAGCATTGTCACCAATTTCAACCTGATCACGGATAATAGCACCTGGCTCGATACGAGCGTTGATAGCACGTTTATCTAGCAAAGGAACTGCAGAATTACGAGCATCTTGCTCAACAACATAATCTTGATTTTCTACCAAACCATCAAGAAGCGGAGCCACGTCCTTCCAGTCTCCAAATAGGACATTCCCTAGTTTGACAACAGAGCTTGGTACAGCAGTTGCGAGTTGTCCCTCAAAGGTTACTTTCACACTGGTTTTCTTTTCAGCATTGGCGATAAATTGGATAATTTCTTGTGCGTTCATTTTTGTAGCAGTCATAAAAGGCCTCTCATTCTTTATAATGATACCTATTCTACCAAAAAAGGCCTCAAATTTGAAGCCTTTTTGTCTGTTTTTAGGTATGATTTTTTAGGGATGTGAGATAAAACGTGCTGTCGGTAAAAGCAAGCCCCTACCGATACAACCTAAAAACAATCTTCACAACTATCTCCCCGTGTTTTATTGACTATTCTAGTATAGCACACTTTTAGAATTAAGAAAAGACTTTTTATCTACTTTCTTTCGCTTCTTCTATAGACAAAAATATCATAGGCAAAATAATCAAGGCCATAGCTAGAAGAAGTGACCAATCCACTACCAATCCTAAGAACAAAACACTCAAGAGAGCAGAAGAGAGAGGTTCACTGGCACTGATAACGGAAACCACCAAAGGAGAAACCAAGGACACAGCCTTCATGGAAATAAAAAAAGCAAAAGCCGTCCCAAAGAAAGCGATAATGAGGCAAATCAAGATACTCCAAATATCAAGAGTAAAGGAAAGCTGGTAAACCGGCGAGAGGACATTGCTAAATAAACCGGCCAAAATCATTCCCCACCCGACCGTGGGTACAAAACCATAGCGCTTCGCGAAAGGCTGGGGTAGGATAACATTAAACATAACACCCATGGCACTCAGCAAACCCGTCACAAGTGCTAGTGGTGTCATGGATAATTGAGAGAGATCTCCCTTTGTCGCCATCAGGCAAACACCCAACATGGCAACCAAAACATAAAAAATAGCGCTTTTTGACGCTCGTTTTTGATAAACCAAGCGATTGTAAAAGAGGATAAAGACAGGGCTGATAAACTGTAAAATAGTCGCTGTAGCAGCATTAGAAAATTCTACACAGAGATAGAAAAAATACTGGACTGAGAAAATTCCCAAAATAGCGTAGGCCAAAAAGGGCAGGTAATTTTTCTTATCTCGCCAAATATCTAGCACTTGTGATTTTAATTGCATTGCAGACCAAATGAGCACAAGACTTCCTGCCAGTGTTAAACGCATAGAGGTAATCCAGCCAGAGGACACCTGATAATGAGTAAAGAAATACTCTCCTAAAATCCCACAAATTCCCCAGATTAAGCCAGATAAGAGCGAATAAATGGTTCCTTTAACAATCTTTTTCTGATACTGATTCATACCTTTATTGTAACACGAAAGGAAAAAAGAAAAAAGTGGCAATCCATTGATTAGCCACTTCATTTAGCACAGTTTATAGAACTTATCGTCTCGTCCTTGAAGAAGAAGGCCGTGTAGCACTTGAGTCACTACTGTCGCTAGAGCTACTACTTGAACTGCTGGAGCTTGATGGAGTTGGTAGACTCCCCACGATGCTAGACCAAGCATTCTGATAATCCGCATCACTTCCACCAATAGCAAAGCGATAACTGGTCGTTGGCGCTCCTGTCTTATTAGCCCAATAGCTGGTAACAGTCGAACCTGTGACCTCTACCTCTTTTCCTTCAACAGAAACCTTCCCTGGTTTCTGGCCTGTTGATTTCAAGACTTCGGATTTTACGACACTAGGATCTAAAGCGAAGCGCTCGTTCCCCCAAATGCTTGGTGAGGCTTGCTGAATCGCATTTACCAGATGAGCCATGTAATTAGAGTTATTGGAATAACCTGCTCTACGTGACAATGAATGATTATCATCATGCCCAATCCAGCCACCTAGGGTTAATCTAGGTGTCGAAAGCATGAGCCACATATTTTCGTCTTGGTTGGTTGTACCAGTCTTCCCAATCCAATCTGCATTAGCCAGAGTAGGATTTAAAGAAGTCAGATTCGTCTTGAAGGTTGTTGTCACACGAGAGGATAGAACTTCTCGCAGCAAGCCCTGCATAATCGTCGCAGTAGCTTTTGAATAGACTTGAACCGGTTTATCCTGATACTCATACACCACTCTACCATCTGCTGCTTCAATCTTTGAAATCACATGCTTCTGATGATAAACTCCATTATTAGCTAAGGTCTGATAGCCATTGGTATGCTGGGCAACTGTGACTTCAATACCACCACCCATTGGCAGGCTCTCAATACCGTACTCAGGAATCTCGTAACCCATCTTTTCCATATAACCTTTGACATCAACACCCTTTTCACGGAGCATACGATAGGTCCAGTAAGCAGGGATATTCCATGAATAGTTCAGAGCTTCTCCCAAGGTCATCATTCCTGTTCCCTTGCTATTAGCATACATAATCGGATTGCCATTAGCAAAGTTTGTTGGATAGTTAGAGAGAATCGTTTCACTTCCCATCAAGCCCTGGTCAATAGCAATTCCATAGGCCAGTAAAGGCTTGGTAGTAGAAGCTGGCGAACGTTTGGTATCAAAGGCATGATTATTTTGATTTTCTTGATAATTACGACCACCTACAAAGCCTAGAATAGCACCTGTGTGGTTGTCCATCAGGACATTCCCTACTTCTACACGACCTGTTCCATCGTCTAAAAGATAGCCATAGTCAGCAACCGCACTTTGCATGGCAGAATGAATTTTCTGGTCTATGGTAGTAGTAATTTTATAACCACCATTTTCAATCTCCTTGGCTGCCAAATCACGATAAAACTTCTGAGTTGCCTCATTTTTCAACTCCTTAGCGGAGACATTGTCTCTCTGAGCTAGATAATCATACATACGTTCTTGAGCTTCTGCCAAGGCTGTAAAGTATAAATAGTCTCGTGAAATTCCTGCAACCGTGCCCGATGGTAAAAAGTCCTGTTTAAGGTCATAATCCTTGTATTGAGAATACTCGTCCTTGCTTAATGCACCTGTGCGATACATACTGTAAAGAACTGCCTTAGCCCGTCTCAAGCCTATTTCTAAGTCTTCATCACTCTTCAACTCCCCAGTATTTTCATAAGGAGAGTATGTAATGGGACTCTGTGGAAGTCCTGCTAAAAATGCTGCTTGAGGAACCGTCAACTGACTGGCATCTACACCGAAAATTCCCTCAGCTGCTTGCTGAGCCCCTGCAATATTCTGTCCCTTATTATTTCGGCCAAAGGGAGCCACATTGAGATAGGTCGTTAAAATCTCATCTTTATTCATGGCGCGTTCCAAGGCAAGAGCATCCACAATCTCTGTCGCCTTACGAGCCAAGGTTGGCGCATCCCCAACCACCTGCTGTTTAATCAGTTGCTGGGTCAAGGTTGAACCCCCACTAGAGGAACCCAAACCTACAAATTTCCCCAAGGTCGCACGAATCACCGCCTTGGGCACTACACCCTTATGTTCTTTAAAGTGTTCGTCTTCCGTCGCAATGATAGCCTTCTTCAGATTTTCCGAAATTTGCTCAGATGAGATAGAAGTGCGCAACAAATCACTCTCTATGGAAGCAATCACCGTCCCATCTGCATAGGTAATCTCTGAAATAGAAGAGATGTCCTTGACCTGATGTACCAATTCTTCTGTCTGAGGCACCCGAACCTTGTCAAATAAGGCCACCCCGTACCCCAAAGCAATCCCAGCTCCCAACATTCCTCCTAGAAAACCGAGTACAAAGAGTAAGTTAAATAAGGCTTTTATACTCAGTAAAATAGCTGGAAAAATGGCTGGCCTCTCTAAGGTTTTAGATTTTTTGGTACTTGAACCTTTCTTGTCAGGTCTAGCTAATTTTTTATTTTTTTGTTTTTGCTGGAAAAATTCCAGCATTTTTCGTTTTAATTCATTTAATTGATTTTGCATGGATTTCCTCACTCTATCTATTATACCACAAAAGGGAAACTTTCAATAAAATAGCCACTTTCTTCCCTATTCTGCTAGGCTATTGCCCAAGTTTGTGATACAATAGGTAGAAACAATAATTTTAAAAAGGAGAAAAGACACATGCACATTTTTGATGAGCTAAAAGAGCGTGGTTTGATTTTTCAAACGACTGATGAAGAAGCTTTGCGTAAAGCCCTAGAAGAAGGTCAAGTTTCTTATTATACTGGCTACGATCCAACTGCTGACAGCCTTCACCTAGGCCACCTTGTCGCAATCTTGACAAGTCGTCGCTTGCAACTAGCAGGTCACAAACCTTATGCGCTCGTTGGCGGTGCTACAGGTCTCATCGGAGATCCGTCCTTCAAAGATGCTGAACGTAGTCTCCAAACAAAAGACACAGTAGATGGCTGGGTCAAGTCTATCCAAGGACAACTTTCTCGTTTTCTTGATTTTGAAAATGGCGAAAACAAGGCTGTCATGGTCAACAACTACGACTGGTTTGGCAGCATCAGCTTCATTGACTTCCTCCGTGATATCGGAAAATACTTCACTGTCAACTACATGATGAGCAAGGAATCTGTGAAAAAACGAATTGAAACAGGAATTTCTTACACTGAGTTCGCTTACCAAATCATGCAAGGGTACGACTTCTTCGTCCTTAACCAAGACCATAATGTCACTCTTCAAATCGGTGGTTCTGACCAGTGGGGAAATATGACAGCTGGTACTGAATTGCTTCGTCGTAAGGCTGACAAAACTGGTCACGTTGTCACTGTTCCACTGATTACCGATGCAACTGGTAAGAAATTTGGTAAATCAGAAGGAAACGCAGTCTGGCTCAATCCTGAAAAGACTTCTCCATACGAAATGTACCAATTCTGGATGAACGTTATGGACGCTGACGCTGTTCGCTTCTTGAAAATCTTTACTTTCTTGTCACTTGATGAGATTGAAGACATCCGCAAACAATTTGAATCGGCTCCACACGAACGCTTGGCTCAAAAAGTCTTGGCTCGTGAAGTTGTCACACTTGTTCACGGCGAAGAAGCTTACAAAGAAGCCCTCAACATCACTGAACAACTCTTTGCAGGAAACATCAAAAACCTTTCTGTCAAAGAGCTCAAACAAGGACTTCGTGGTGTACCAAACTACCAAGTTCAGGCAGACGAAAACCACAATATCGTGGAACTGCTCGTCTCATCTGGTGTAGTTAACTCAAAACGCCAAGCCCGTGAAGACGTCCAAAACGGAGCTATCTACGTCAACGGCGATCGCATCCAAGACCTTGACTATGTCTTGAGTGACGCAGATAAGTTAGAAAACGAACTGACTGTTATTCGTCGTGGAAAGAAAAAATACTTTGTATTGACTTACTAAACTGTTCAACATTTACCTATAAAAAAAGGAGTTAACCTCGAGAAAGGTAACTCCTTTTTGTTGTTGATAACTCTCATCTATCTATTTTTAATAGACAGGCTACGCAGTACAATGCGCAAGGTTGTTAGATTATGTAAGATAGAGAGATTTGAAGGACTGAGCCAATTAAATAAGCCAAAGCCAATCAAACTACTATTTACGACAACAGTATCTTGAATATTCTTCTTGATGAGTGTTTGCAAAGATGATGATAGCCAATCCAACTCTTGGAAGAAATCCAAACGATTATCTAACAATAAGATATCACTCATCTGCTTAGAAATATCTGCACTCTCATTCATCACCACACCGATATCTGATAGGGTTAGAGCAGCTGAGTCATTCAACCCATCCCCAACCATCAAAATAGTGTGACCTGCTTTCTGCAGTTCCTCTACTAACTCAAATTTCCCATCAGGTTTCAAATCTGTATAAACCTGATCAAAGGGCAAATCTTTGACTAATTCCTCTGTCCTAACCAAGGTGTCCCCTGTTGCCAGAATCAATTTTTTCCCTTGTGCCTTAAGTTTCTCCAAGGCTGCTTTTGCTTCTTTTCTCAAAGGAGTATGAATGCAGAACATTCCAATCAATTCATTCTGATAAGCCAAGAATAAGAGATTGTAGTGACTCTTGTACTCTTCAATTAAAGCATTTTGTTCTGAACTGATATGAATCTGCTCATCCTGCATCAAGACATAATTTCCAATAAGAACTGGTTGGTCATCTATATGAGATTTGATTCCCTTGCTTGCGATATATTGAAGTTTCCCATGCATTTCCTCATGTTCAATCCCCTCTATCTCAGCTTGCTTGACGATGGCATTAGCAATAGGATGATAAATGTGTTCCTCAAGACAGGCACTGATTCTGAGAATATCTTCCTCACTATAGTCCCCAAAAGGTAACACCTTTTCAACTATAGGATAACTAGTTGTGATTGTTCCCGTCTTATCAAACAAGAAAGTATCAACTTCCAGATATTTCTCCAGAACATCCCCATCCTTAATCACCATTTCACGATTCAACCCCTCCTTGATAGCTGTCAAATAAGCTACAGGAGTAGAGATTTTCAAAGAGCAGGAGAAATCGACTAATAGAAAAGAAATAGCCTTAGAAAAAGAACCTGTCAATAGGTAAGTCAGACCAGCCCCCAAGAAATTATATTTGACGACCTTGTCCGCCATCTTGATGAAATAGCGTTGTTTCGTTTTCTTGTTTTCTTCAGATTTCTTCATCAACTCAATCAGTTGTAAAATACGGCTGTTCATCTGATTATCGGTTACACGAATGCGTAACTCTCCAGTTTCTAATACTGTATTTGCACAAACCAAATCAGACTCTCTTTTTTCAACTGGAAAACTCTCTCCCGTCAAGGAACTTTCGTTGACCATACCTAAACCTGAAACCACTTGTCCATCAAACAGAATTTCATTTCCTTGAGATAGGACCAAGACATCTCCTATTTGAACATCGGAACTCTTGATACTAACGACCGTATCGCCCTGCACTAAGAATACATCGCTCTCTTTTGCAAGAAGACTCTGTTCTAAATCTGTTGCAGTTTTTTTCAAGGACCACTGATCTAAATGATTCCCCAAATCAAGCATAAACATGATATTACTTGCCGTCTTGGATTGGTTCATAAACAAGGACAATAAAATCGCCGAACAGTCCAAGACTTCCATCGTTAGTTCCTTACGCGCTAGTGTTTGATAGGCTTCTCTAATATAGCCAAAAGCCTGATAACAAGTCCATATATAGCGAATAGGATACGGCACAAAACTACGAAAAATCATACGCTTAATCGCTGCACCTGAAACAATAGAATAAGCACTCTCTTCTCTACGAATGGGAAGAGTCATCAACTCAGAAACTTTCCCTTTATCAATTCTTTTTAAAAAGGCTTCTGCATTATCTAATACAGAAAAGCCTTCTTTTATGCGTAGAGTAAAGTGCTGTTGATCCATGTAAAACTGGATAGACTCAATCCCCTTTTCATCTCTCGCCAAGGAACGAAGATAGTCTTGAATATCCAAGGTGAGTGAAAAAGAAGATGATAGTCGGATATGTTGGTATCCTCTATGTAGCACTTTAAAAGACATATTATTCTCCTATAAGGCTATCTAATTGCTCTTCTTTTTTCTCTTGCTCGTACAAATATTTGGCATCTTGCAAGACATCGTCTCCATGTTGTTTCACAACAGAAACAGATGCATCTAGCCCGTCTTTCAACTTGTAAGCCTTAGCCAAGGCTTTAGAATAACCTTTTTTAGCTTCCTTACTTGCCAAGATTTTCAAACCAAGGGTACCAAATGCGACACCACCCAAAAAGAGTGATGATTTTTTCGCAACTTTTGCAACGGTTAATACTTCTTTTAACATACTTATTTCCTCCTTATCATTATTATATAGCATTTTGGATATAAAAGCAATTTAATTTTGGTACTTTGAAAAGTAATTATACTACTATTTAATTCTATTACAAATCATCCTAAAGTTGCTTTCATTTGCCTCTTTTGATACACTTAAACTATGAATACAAATCTCAAACCTAAACTTCAGCGTTTTGCTTCTGCGACTGCCTTTGCCTGTCCTATCTGTCAAGAAAATCTGACTCTGTTAGAGACTAGTTTCAAGTGCTGCAACCGCCATTCTTTTGACTTGGCGAAATTTGGCTATGTCAATCTAGCGCCTCAAATCAAGCAATCTGCTAACTACGACAAGGAAAACTTTCAAAACCGCCAACAAATCCTAGAAGCCGGCTTTTATCAGGCTATCTTAGATGCTGTATCTGACTTGCTTGCAAGCTCAAAAACTAGCACAACAATCTTGGATATTGGCTGTGGCGAAGGTTTTTATTCTCGTAAACTCCAAGAAAATCACTCTGACAAAACCTTCTATGCCTTTGACATTTCAAAAGATTCCGTCCAAATCGCTGCCAAGAGCGAACCAAACTGGGCAGTCAATTGGTTTGTTGGCGACCTGACTCGTCTTCCTATAAAAGACGCAAGCATGGACATCCTGCTTGATATCTTTTCGCCTGCCAACTATGGAGAATTTCGTCGCGTTTTATCCAAAGACGGTATCTTGATAAAGATTATCCCAACTGAAAATCACCTTAAAGAAATCCGTCAAAGGGTACAGGACCAGCTGACAAACAAGGATTATTCTAACCAAGACATCAAAAATCATTTCCAAGAACACTTTACCATCCTATCTAGCCAAACGGCCTCTCTGACTAAGACTATCACAGCAGAGCAGCTCCAAGCCCTACTCAGTATGACTCCTCTCCTCTTTCACATCGACCAGAGCAAGATTGACTGGAGCCAACTGACAGAGATTACCATTGAAGCAGAGATCCTTGTTGGGAAAGCATTCTAAACTATACTTCCCAAAGCTATAAAACTTATCGAAAATCTTCAATATTACAAAAACGCATAAGAACAGGTGGTCAAAACCTTAATCTTATGCGTTTTGTTATAGTTTCCATACACATTAAGTGGAAATCTTTGAAACCAATTCTTTTAATAACCATTGAATACCATATAGTACATTTACCCCAAATATGATATAGGCCGTATAAATCAAGTATTTCGATTTCTCCCGCCTCAAAGAATAAATCTTGTACAAGATAAACAAATTTAAAATAATAAATAATAGAGACAAAATCTTCCTCCAAAAATCAATCCTAAAGGTACACAGCTAAGCATATCCCTAAACTTTATTTTCGATTCGAGATAACAAACTTATCAATAAATAGCAAGTGATATAATGCAAGTGTAATTCCAAATAAGCACCCATGATAAGAGATTTCTTGATGGGTAAGGGGGAAAAGAGTATCATTACCCGCCAAGAGGCAGGTCAAAATAACAAATAAAATCCAAAATAAATCAGTCCATTTATATTTTGAAAAATATTTTTTAACATAATAGCACATTTTCTTGACTACAATAACATTATATGATAAAATGTAAGCGGATACAAATAAAAAGGAGGATTGATATTATGAACGAAAAAAAACATACATATTTTATTTGTGCAAGTATTATTATTTCATCTATAATTTTAGGACTCTTTATTTATAAAGGAATTTATGACGGATTTGACGTTTTGGGTCAATTTACAAACGATGGCCTCAGGGTAATTAGTACTAATATTAGTACTGTTGGTAATAATATTAGTAATAATAGGTAGTTAATAGTAATAGAATTCAAACAAAAAACGGTAATTTAGTGAATGAACTGCACCCCAAAAGTTAGACAGAAAAAAATCTAACTTTTGGGGTGTTTTTATCATGAAGTTAACTTATGATGATAAAGTTCAGATCTATGAACTTAGAAAACAAGGATATAGCTTAGAGAAGCTTTCAAATAAATTTGGGATAAACAATTCTAATATTAGGTACATGATTAAATTGATTGATCGTTACGGAATAGAGTTCGTCAAAAAAGGAAAAAATCGTTACTATTCTCCTGATTTAAAACAAGAAATGATTCATAAAGTCATACATGAAGGCTGGACTAAAGATAGAGTTTCTCTTGAATACGGCCTCCCAAGTCGTACGATACTTCTTAATTGGCTAGCACAATACAGGAAAAACGGGTATACTATTGTTGAGAAAACAAGAGGGAGAGTACCTAAAATGGGACGTAAGCCAAAAAAGAAACCTGAAGAGAGAACAGAATTAGAACGTCTTCAAGCAGAAAATGAGTACCTGAGAGCGGAGAATGCTATCCTAAAAAAGTTAAGAGAACTCCGATTGAAGGAGGAAAAAGAGAAAGAAGAAAGACAGAAATTGTTCAAGAATTAATGACTGAGTTTTCGTTAGATATTCTTCTAAAAGTCATTAAACTAGCTCGTTCGACCTACTACTATCACTTGAAACAGCTAGATAAACCAGATAAGGACCGAGAGCTTAAAGCTGAAATTCAATTCATTTTTATCGAACACAAGGGAAATTATGGTTATCGTCGGGTTCATTTAGAACTAAGAAATCGTGGTTATATGGTAAACCAGAAAAGAGTTCAACGCTTGATGAAAGTACTCAATTTACAAGCTAAAATGCGACAGAAACGAAAATATTCTTCTCATAAAGGAGATGTTGGCAAGAAGGCAGAGAATCTCATTCAACGTCAATTTGAAGGCTCTAAAGTAATGGAAAAGTGCTACACAGATGTGACAGAATTTGCCATTCCAGCAAGTACTCAAAAGCTTTACTTATCACCAGTTTTAGATGGCTTTAATAGCGAAATTATCGCCTATAATCTTTCAACTTCACCCAACTTAGAACAAGCAAAAGCAATGTTGGAACAGGCATTCACAGAGAAACGCTACGAGAATACCTTTCTCCATAGTGACCAAGGCTGGCAATACCAACACGATTCTTATCATCAGTTTCTTGAGGGTAAGGGAATTCAAGCATCCATGTCACGTAAGGGTAACAGCCCAGACAACGGTATGATGGAGTCCTTCTTTGGGATTTTGAAATCGGAAATGTTTTACGGTTATGAGAAGTCGTTTCAGTCGCTTAAGCAATTGGAACAAGCCATTGTAGACTATATTGATTACTACAACAATAAACGAATTAAGGTAAAACTAAAAGGACTCAGTCCTGTGCAATACAGAACTAAATCCTTAATCTTATGCGTTTTGTTATGCAAAAATCACTGGAGTTTCTATACACATTAAGGGGAAATAGTTGAAATCAGTTCTCTTAATAACCATTGAATACCATATAGTACATTTATCCCAAATATGATATAGGCCGTATAAATCAAGTATTTCGATTTCTCCCGCCTCAAAGAATAGATCTTGTACAAGATAAACAAATTTAAAATAATAAATAATAGAGACAAAATCTTCCCTCCAAAATAAATTCTAAAAGTACACAGTTAAGCATAGCCCTAATCTTTATTTTCGATTCGAGATAACAAACTTATCAATAAATAGCAAGTGATATAAGGCAAGTGTAATTCCCAATAAGCACCCATGATAAGAGATTTCTTGATGGGTAAGGGGGAAAAGAGTATTATTACCCGTCAAGAGGCATGTCAAAATAACAAATAGTATCCAAAATAAATCAGTCCATTTATATTTTGAAAAATATTTTTTCCACATAAAAACACCTTCTTTCCTACAATTATATTATAATACTTTATGTAAGCGAATATAAGGACTATGAGGTTGAAAGAGAGTAAAAAGCAGTATTTAAAGCCTTCACTGTATCTATGATTTCTATCTTTTTAAGACAAGATTGACTCAAATCTACATCATTAAAAAAGCGAATTTCAATCGAAACTCGCTTTTTTACAAAATGTATTCGTATAAATTTGTATCTTAGTTCAAGTGCCAGATATCTTCGTTATACTGAGCGATTGTACGGTCAGATGAGAAGAATCCTGCTTTAGAAATGTTAACAATAACTTTATCCAACCATGCATCACGGTCTTCGTAGTCAGCAAGCATTTGCTCTTTGACTTTGATATAGTCTTCCAAGTCAAGAAGAGTCATGAACCAGTCTTTGTTGATCAATTCATTGTAAAGACGTTCCAAGCGCTCTTTGTTTCCAGCTACAAGAACTGCATCGCTAACGATGAAGTCAACCAATGGTTTGATAGCTTCACGAGCGTAGAATTCGCTTGATTTGTAAGCTGCTTTTGCGTAAAGGTCGATAACAGTTTCTGAATCTTCACCGAAGATGTAGATGTTTTCGTCGCCAACCAACTCAGCGATTTCTACGTTAGCACCGTCCATAGTACCAAGAGTCAAAGCTCCGTTCAACATGAATTTCATGTTACCAGTACCTGAAGCTTCTTTAGAAGCAAGTGAGATTTGTTCTGAAATATCACATGCTGGGATAAGGAAGCTTGCTGCAGTAACGTTGTAGTTTTCAACCATAACTACTTGCAAGTGTGGAGCAACTGCTGGATCGTTAGCAATAACTTCTGACATGCAAAGGATCAAGTGGATGATGTCTTGAGCGATTGTGTAGGCTGGAGCTGCTTTACCACCAAAGAAGATTGTGATTGGACGAGCAGGGATGTTACCAGCTTTGATGTCAAGGTATTTATGAATCACATACAAAACGTTCATTTGTTGGCGTTTGTACTCGTGAAGACGTTTGATTTGGATGTCAAAGATAGAGTTTGGATTGATTTCCACACCTTGGTGTTCTTTCAAGTGACGAGCCAATTTACGTTTGTTGTGAGCCTTGATGCTTTCCAATTTTTCTTTGACAGCTGCTTTGTCTTCGTATGACAAGAGTTTCTCAAGCTCATCAGCTTCATGGTGCCAACCGTCTCCAAGAATCTCATCCAAGTAGTGAGACAATCTTGGGTTAGCATGCATGAGCCAACGACGGAAAGTGATACCGTTTGTTTTGTTGTTGAATTTTTCTGGGTAAAGGTCGTAGAAAGCTTTCAACTCAGAGTTCTTCAAGATTTCAGTGTGAAGTGCTGCAACCCCGTTAACGCTGTATCCGTAGTGGATATCCATGTGAGCCATGTGAACACGTCCGCTCTCATCGATAATTTGAACAGCTGGATCTTTCACTTCTGCTTTCACGCGACGGTCCAATTCTTCGATGATTGGTACCAAGTGAGGAACCACTTCTTGCAAGAATTCAAGAGGCCATTTTTCAAGGGCTTCAGCAAGGATTGTGTGGTTAGTGTAGGCAGTCATGCTACGAACGATTGAGATTGCTTCGTCAAGCTCGATACCACGTGCAGTCAAAAGACGGATCAATTCAGGGATAACCATTGATGGGTGAGTATCGTTGATTTGTACAACTGCGTAGTCAGCAAGGTCATGCAAGTTGCTTCCTTTTTCGATTGCTTCATCGATGATCAATTGCGCACCGTTTGAAACCATGAAGTATTGTTGGAAGATACGGAGCAATTCACCTTGACGGTCACTATCATCTGGGTAAAGGAAGAGAGTCAAGTTGCGAGCGATGTCTGTCTTGTCAAAGCTGATACCGTCTTTAATAATAGAAGAATCAACTGAATCCAAGTCAAACAAACGCAAGCGGTTCTTCGTTTCTGTCTTGTAACCAGGAACATCAATATCATAAAGAGTTGATGTCAAAGTAAAGTCTGCAAATGGCACTTGGTAGCTACGGCTTGAGCGAACCAACCAGTTTTGCTCTGTCAACCATGCATTTGGAATTGTTTCTTGTTGGTTGTTTTTAAGAACTTGTTGGAAAAGACCAAAGTGGTAGTTAAGACCAACACCGTCACCATTCAAACCAAGAGTCGCAATTGAGTCGATAAAGCAGGCAGCCAAACGTCCCAAACCACCATTACCAAGAGATGGTTCTAATTCAACTTCTTCAACTTCGATCAAGTCTTTACCTGCAGCTGCAAGTTCTTTTTTGACATCGTCGTAAAGACCAAGGTTAATCAAGTTGTTTGACAAGAGTTTACCAATCAAGAACTCAGCTGAGATGTAGTAAACTTTTTTCTTACCAGTGTTAACTGGTTTTTGGCTACTTGCAAGCTTGCTGTAGTTAAGAAGAGCAAGGTAAAGCTCTTCATTGCTACATTCTGCAATGGTTTTATTGTAACGATTTTGTACAAATTCTTGTAGTGATAACATGTTTAAGATGTCTCCTGATATTGTATTATTTCTTTAATTCTACCAAATTTTCATTGATTCGGCGATAGATTGTTGTCAAGTCAAGCAAACCTTCCTCGACAGCTGGTGTCAATTGTTCTTCAGTCATACGCCAAGACCAGTTTCCACCAAGGGTAGATGGGAAGTTCATACGAGCTGTCTCATCCAATTCTAGCAAATCTTGCATAGTTGCAATTGCCATGAAGCTAACTGATGAAAAGACTGTACGAAGCATAGCGTGTGGAACTGTTTCGTATTCTTTACGGTTAGTGTAGCGAGCCATGTACTCACGAGTCGCATCATCGATCTCGTTACGGTACCAACCAAGGACCGTATTGTTATCGTGAGTTCCTGTGTACATAACTGAGTTAGCAGGTGCCAAGTGTGGGCTATCGATGCTTTCGTCTTCTGGGTTGAAGGCAAATTGAAGAATCTTCATCCCTGGGAAGCCAGTACGTTCACGCAACTCAATAACTTCGTCTGTCATGAAACCAAGGTCTTCTGCGATGATGTTTAGCTCACCAAGTTCTTCCTTAACGGCTGCAAAGAGCTTGTAGCCCGGACCTTTCACCCACTCACCAGGTGCTGCTGTATCAGAACCAGCAGGGATTTCCCAGTAAGATTCGAAACCACGGAAGTGGTCGATACGAACGATATCGTAGATTTTGAAGCTTTCACGCAAGCGTTCAATCCACCATTTGTAGCCGTCTTTGTCCATTGCTTCCCAGTCATAGATTGGGTTACCCCAAAGCTGACCTGTTGCAGAAAATTCATCTGGTGGGCATCCTGCGATGCAAGTAGCCTTACCGTTGACATCTGTCTTGAAGAGATGTGGATTTGCCCACATATCACTTGAATCTTCCGCTACGTAGATTGGCATGTCCCCAACGATTTCGATGTGGTTGTCGTTAGCGTATGCTTTCAATTTCAACCATTGTTGGAAGAAGAAGTATTGAGTCACACGGTGGTAAACCAACTTGTCTGCCAATTGCTCACGGTAGCTTTCAAGGGCTGAAGCTTTACGAGCACGAGCATCAGCATCTGGCCATTCAGTCCAAGCAAGATTGTCAAAATGCTCTTTGATAGCCATATACTCAGCAAAGAGCTCAAGCCATGATTGGTTGTCTTGAGCAAATTTCTCAAAATCTTTAACATCTCCGACTTCAAAGAAACGTTTCACAGCTTTTTCTAAAAGAGGACGACGTGCATAGTAAATCTTAGCATAGTCAACTTCAGACGCATCGCTACCAAAGTCAACTCCTTCAAGGTCACTTGCTTCCAACAAACCTTGCTCCACCAAGATATCTAAATCGATAAAATGAGTGTTCCCTGCGAAGGCTGAGAAAGATTGGTAAGGAGAATCCCCGTAACTAGTTGTTCCTAGTGGAAGGATTTGCCAGTAACGTTGTTTTGTGCGAACCAAGAAATCAACGAAGTCGTAAGCACTTTGACCAAACGATCCGATTCCGTAGGCTCCTGGGAGAGAAGAGATGTGCATCAACACACCACTTTGACGTTTTTTCATAATAGCACCTCATGTGTTAAAATAATGGAACGTTGCGTATTTTAGCAGACGCAAACGTTTGCGTTACTTATAATTATACTCCTTTTCAAGCATAATTGCAAGCGTTTTTAAAAAACTTTTTTGATTATTTTTAAGGGGACTAACCCATTTTAGCAAGGATAACTTATACTCAATGAAAATCAAAGAGCAAACTAGGAAACTAGCCGCAGGCTGTACTTGAGTACGGCAAGGCGACGTTGACGCGGTTTGAATTTGATTTTCGAAGAGTATTAAAACTATCTAATCCTAAAGTTTGAGCCTCACGGGACAGTCTACAAAGTGCAGAACCTCCTTAGAAAGCTTTAATTTATATGTAGGAGGCACAAACGTCTATAGAAAATAGATAGGGATTAGAAACAGGGAGGTGCCCCTCCTGATTTCCCTCTTTAGACAGATTCCATCTATTTTTTATTAAAAATACTGTATTCTTATCTATTTCATACTTTTCTTCTATTAAAAAGCAAAATCATGCTATCAAATCAAACTTAAAATTTTTTTAAAATTTTTAACAAAAACACTTGCAACCGTTTTCTATTTGTGCTATACTAAGCTCATAAAGGAAAACGTTTGCGTTTTCCTTGTCAATAAAACTTGTTATTCTTTAGGAGGAATACACTATGTCATCTAAATTCATGAAGAGCGCTGCTGTGCTTGGAACTGTTACACTTGCTAGCCTGCTTTTGGTAGCTTGCGGAAGCAAAACTGCTGATAAGCCTGCTGATTCTGGTTCATCTGAAGCCAAAGAACTCACTTTCTACGTTGAAGACCAATACAAAGCTTATGCTGAAACAGTTGCCAAAGCTTATAAAGAGCAATCAGGCACAACAATTAACATCAAATCTGGTGACCAACTTGGTGGACTTGACAAACTTTCTCTTGACAACCAATCAGGTCAAGCTGCTGACGTTATGATGGCTCCATACGACCGTGTAGGTAGTCTTGGTTCTGACGGCCAACTTTCAGAAGTGAAATTGAGCGATGGTGCTAAAACAGACGACACAACTAAATCTCTTGTAACCGCTGCTGATGGTAAAGTTTACGGTGCTCCTGCCGTTATCGAGTCACTTGTTATGTACTACAACAAAGACTTGGTGAAAGATGCTCCAAAAACATTTGCTGACTTGGAAAACCTTGCTAAAGATAGCAAATATGCCTTCGCTGGAGAAGATGGAAAAACTACTGCCTTCCTAGCTGACTGGACAAACTTCTACTATGCATACGGACTTCTTGCTGGTAACGGCGCTTACGTATTCGGACAAAACGGTAAAGACGCTAAAGACATCGGTCTTGCAAACGACGGTTCTATCGCAGGTATCAACTACGCTAAATCTTGGTACGAAAAATGGCCTAAAGGTATGCAAGATACTGAAGGTGCTGGAAACTTAATCCAAACTCAATTCCAAGAAGGTAAAACAGCTGCTATCATCGACGGACCTTGGAAAGCTCAAGCCTTCAAAGATGCTAAAGTAAACTACGGTGTTGCTACTATCCCAACTCTTCCAAACGGAAAAGAATATGCTGCATTCGGTGGGGGTAAAGCTTGGATCATCCCATCAAGCACTAAGAACCTTGAAGGCGCTCAAAAATTTGTAGACTTCCTTGTTTCAACTGAACAACAAAAAGCCTTCTACGATGCAACTAACGAAATTCCAGCTAACACCGAAGCTCGTTCATACGCTGAAGGTAAAAACGATGAGTTGACAACAGCTGTTATCAAACAGTTCAAGAACGCTCAACCAATTCCAAACATCTCTCAAATGTCTGCAGTTTGGGATCCAGCGAAAAATATGCTCTTTGATGCTGTAAGTGGTCAAAAAGATGCGAAAACATCTGCTAACGACGCTGTAACATTGATCAAAGAAACAATTAAACAAAAATTTGGTGAATAAAAAAGTTTGTTCAAGGGGGGTGGAAATCAAATCCCCCTTTGAATTTATCAATAGAGACACAAATAATTTAGCTTTCTTATAAAAAAGCAGTATCCTATGAAAGGAGTTATTATGGAAAAGCAACAACCTAGTAAAGCAGCCCTGCTGTCTATCGTTCCTGGGTTAGGACAGATTTACAATAAACAAAAAGCCAAAGGTTTTATCTTCCTTGGTGTAACCATTGTATTTGTCCTTTATTTCCTAGCACTTGCAGCCCCTGAATTGAGCAACCTCATCACTCTTGGTGACAAGCCAGGTCGTGACAATTCCCTCTTTATGCTGATTCGTGGTGCCTTCCATTTAATCTTTGTAGTCGTTTATGTACTCTTTTATTTCGCAAATATTAAAGATGCACATACGATTGCAAAACGCATTAACAATGGAATTCCAGTTCCACGTACCCTCAAAGAAATGGTCAAAGGAATCTATGAAAATGGCTTCCCTTACCTCTTGATCATTCCATCTTATATTGCAATGACTTTTGCGATTATCTTCCCAGTTATCGTAACCTTGATGATCGCCTTTACTAACTATGACTTCCAACACTTACCACCAAACAAATTGTTGGACTGGGTTGGTTTGACAAACTTTAGTAATATCTGGAGCTTGAGTACCTTCCGTTCAGCCTTTGGGTCTGTTCTTTCTTGGACTATCATCTGGGCTTTGGCAGCTTCTACTTTACAAATCGTAATTGGTATCTTCACAGCTATCATTGCTAACCAACCGTTTATCAAAGGAAAACGTATCTTCGGTGTTATTTTCCTTCTTCCTTGGGCTGTTCCAGCCTTCATCACTATCTTGACATTCTCAAACATGTTTAACGATAGTGTCGGTGCTATCAACACTCAAGTATTGCCAATCTTTGCTAAATTCCTTCCTTTCCTTGATGGTGCTCTTATCCCTTGGAAAACAGACCCAACTTGGACTAAGATTGCCTTGATTATGATGCAAGGTTGGCTTGGATTCCCATACATCTACGTTTTGACTTTGGGTATCTTGCAATCTATTCCTAACGACCTTTACGAGGCAGCTTATATTGACGGTGCTAATGCTTGGCAAAAATTCCGCAACATCACTTTCCCAATGATTTTGGCTGTTGCGGCACCTACTTTGATTAGCCAATACACCTTCAACTTTAACAACTTCTCTATCATGTACCTCTTCAATGGTGGTGGTCCTGGTAGTGTCGGTGGTGGAGCTGGTTCAACCGATATCTTGATCTCATGGATCTACCGTTTGACAACAGGTACATCTCCTCAATACTCAATGGCGGCAGCTGTTACCTTGATTATCTCTATCATTGTCATCTCAATCTCTATGATCGCATTCAAGAAACTACACGCATTTGATATGGAGGACGTCTAAGATGAATAACTCAATTAAACTCAAACGTAGACTGACTCAAACCCTTACTTACCTTTACCTGATTGGCCTTTCAATCGTGATTATCTATCCACTTTTGATTACCATCATGTCAGCCTTTAAAGCAGGTAACGTCTCAGCCTTTAAACTAGATACTAATATCGACCTCAATTTTGATAACTTTAAAGGCCTCTTCACTGAAACCTTGTACGGCACTTGGTACCTCAACACTTTGATTATCGCCTTGATTACCATGGCTGTTCAAACAAGTATCATCGTACTTGCTGGTTATGCTTACAGCCGTTATAACTTCTTGGCTCGTAAACAAAGTTTGGTTTTCTTCTTGATTATCCAAATGGTGCCAACCATGGCCGCTTTGACAGCCTTCTTCGTTATGGCGCTTATGTTGAACGCCCTTAACCACAGCTGGTTCCTCATCTTCCTCTACGTTGGTGGTGGTATCCCGATGAATGCTTGGCTCATGAAAGGCTACTTCGATACAGTGCCAATGTCTTTAGACGAATCTGCAAAACTAGACGGTGCAGGACACTTCCGCCGCTTCTGGCAAATTGTTCTTCCACTTGTTCGCCCAATGGTTGCCGTACAAGCTCTCTGGGCCTTCATGGGACCTTTTGGGGACTACATCCTCTCTAGTTTCTTGCTTCGTGAGAAAGAATACTTTACTGTTGCCGTAGGTCTCCAAACCTTCGTCAGCAATGTGAAAAACTTGAAGATTGCCTACTTCTCAGCAGGTGCTATCCTCATCGCCCTTCCAATCTGTATTCTCTTCTTCTTCCTACAAAAGAACTTTGTTTCAGGACTCACAAGTGGTGGCGACAAGGGATAATATATCCCCGCCACCCTTTTTCATTTTATACTCTTCGGAAATCTCTTCAAACCACGTCAGCTTCCATCTGCAACCTCAAAATAGTGTTTTGATCAACCTGCGGCTAGCTTTCTAGTTTGCACTTTGATTTTCATTGAGTATTAGCGATTGTTACTGTAAGTAATGTCCTTACAACAAGCAATTTTTCTCCTAGACTTGAAATAAAGCACATTTCTCTATATAATAATACTCATATAGAAAACACCTTTTAGAAAGATACCTATGCTTCCATATCCATTTTCCTATTTTTCAAGTATTTGGGGATTTCGTAAGCCCCTGTCCAAACGTTTCGGGCTCAACTGGTTTCAGCTTCTCTTTACCAGTATCTTCCTTATCAGCTTGTCGATGGTACCCATTGCCATTCAAAACAGCTCGCAGGAGACCTATCCGCTAGAAACCTTTATCGATAATGTCTATGAACCTCTGACAGATGAGGTTGTCCAGGATCTCTCTGAGCATGCTAGAATTCTTAATGGCACATTAACTTATACAGGCACAGCTAGTCAATCGCCTTCTGTTGTGATTGGCCCCAGTCAAAGCAAGGAATTACCTAAGGACTTGCAACTGCATTTCGACACAAAAGAACTGGTCATCAGCAAGGAAAGTAAAGAGTTGACACGCATCTATTACCGAGCTATTCAGACTGAGAGTTTCAAAAACAAAGACAGCTTGACCCAAGCGATTTCTAAAGACTGGTACCAACAAAATCGTGTCTATATCAGTCTCTTCCTAGTTCTCGGTGCCAGCTTCCTCTTTGGTTTGAATTTCTTTATCGTCTCTCTAGGGGCGAGTCTTCTCCTTTATATCACTAAGAAATCACGCCTCTTTTCATTTAGAACCTTTAAAGAGTGCTACCATTTTATCTTGAACTGTTTAGGATTACCAACTCTGATTACACTTATTTTGGGATTATTTGGCCAAAATATGACAACCCTGATTACTGTACAAAACATTCTTTTTGTCCTTTATCTGGTCACTATCTTTTATAAAACACATTTCCGTGATCCAGATTACCATAAATAGGAGATTTTTATGCCCGTTACGATTAAAGACGTGGCCAAGGCTGCTGGTGTTTCACCTTCAACCGTAACCCGTGTTATTCAAAATAAATCAACCATTAGCGACGAAACAAAAAAACGCGTTCGCAAGGCTATGAAGGAGCTCAACTACCACCCAAACCTCAACGCTCGTAGCTTGGTAAGCAGTTATACGCAAGTTATCGGCTTAGTTCTTCCTGATGACTCAGATGCCTTCTACCAGAATCCTTTCTTTCCATCGGTTCTACGTGGCATCTCTCAAGTCGCATCTGAAAACCACTATGCCATTCAGATAGCAACAGGGAAAGATGAGAAGGAGCGTCTC
Source organism: Streptococcus thalassemiae (assembly GCF_903645285.1). Taxonomy (GTDB): domain Bacteria; phylum Bacillota; class Bacilli; order Lactobacillales; family Streptococcaceae; genus Streptococcus; species Streptococcus thalassemiae. The sequence goes on from NZ_CAHJXN010000003.1 coordinate 418,956, forward strand.
AACGCTATTTCACAAATGGTCTACGGTAAGCGTGTAGATGGGCTAATCTTTCTCTATGCCCAAGAAGAAGATCCTCTCGTAAAACTCGTAGCAGAAGAACAGTTCCCCTTCCTTATCTTAGGTAAATCTCTATCTCCTTTCATCCCACTTGTCGACAACGACAATGTTCAAGCTGGTTTTGATGCAACTGAATATTTCATCAAAAAAGGCTGCAAACGCATTGCCTTTATCGGAGGAAGTAAAAAGCTCTTCGTGACCAAAGACCGTTTAACAGGCTATGAACAGGCGCTTAAACATTACAAACTTACCACTGACACCAATCGCATCTACTTTGCAGACGAGTTTCTGGAAGAAAAGGGCTATAAATTTAGCAAGCGATTATTCAAGCACGATCCACAAATTGATGCTATCATCACAACCGATAGCCTCCTAGCTGAAGGTGTTTGTGACTATATTGCCAAACACCAGCTGGATGTCCCTGTTCTCAGCTTTGACTCGGTTAATCCTAAGCTCAATTTGGCAGCCTATATAGATATCAATAGCCTAGCCCTCGGACGCACTTCTTTAGAAACTATTCTCTGTATCATCAATGATTCTAAAGAAAATAGACAAATCTGCTACCGTCAGTTGATCGCCCACAAAATTATTGAAAAATAAGAGACTGGGCAAAAAGTCGTTAAAAGCAAAAAACGCATACTATCAGGTGTTTAAAAACTTGATAGTATGCGTTTTATTATGGGAAGACTCATTTTAAGTACTAGTCACTAGTTATCTATCTCAACAAATCTTCCTAGAATATGAACATTCTCCGATACGGAGACAAAGGCCCCTGGATCCACTTGTGTCATAATCTGTTTAAATTCATTAAACTCTGCACGTGTAATGACAGTGATTAAAACTGCCTTTCTCTCGTGATTATAGGTCCCTTCTGCATCGTGAATCATGGTTGCTCCGCGGTGCAATTTTTTATGGATTTTTTCAATTACCTTGTCTGGATGATTGGTCACAATCATGGCCTGCATACGCTTTTGCTTAGTAAAGACCGCATCTGTCACACGGCTAGAGACAAAGATGGTAATCATAGAGTAGAGAGCGTATTTCCAACCAAAGGTCAAACCTGCTATCAGCATGATGGTCCCATTTACCAAGAAAGAAATACTACCAACATTCTTACCCGTTTTCTTGCGAATGGTCAGACTGACTATATCCGTTCCACCACTGGAGATATTGTTTCGAAGAGCAAAACCAATCCCCAAGCCCATGACAACACCCCCAAAAAGGGAATTGATAATGGGATCCTCCGTCAAGGTTGCCACAGGGACAAACTGGATAAAGAAGGAACTCATGGATACCGTGATAAAGGTAAAGACAGTGAACTTATGACCAATCTGATACCAGGCCAAGACCATCAAAGGGAAGTTAATGGCGTAGAAGGTCAGCGAAATCGGAATATGAAAACCAAACCAGTGATTACTCAAGGCAGAGATAATCTGTGCCAGACCTGTCGCACCACTCGAATACACATGCCCTGGTTGGAAAAAGAAATTGACCGCCACTGCTGATAAAAAACCATAGACCAGAGAGGCCGAAATCTTCTCATCATATTTTTCTCGAGAGATACTTTGTAAGACACGTAAAATTTTTATCTGATAAGCAAAGCGGCGCAGATAATAGCGCCACCGCTTAATTCGTTTTGCTTGTTTCATCTTCTTCTACTTGTAAGCTGAGTTCCTCTAGTTGTTTGAGAGCGACTGTTGAAGGAGCTTGCGTCATTGGGTCAGTTGCTTTATTGTTTTTAGGGAAGGCAATGACTTCACGGATATTTTCTTCTCCAGCAAGCAACATGACAAAACGGTCAAGCCCGATAGCCAAGCCACCGTGTGGTGGGAAACCATAGTCCATGGCTTCAAGAAGGAAACCAAACTGGTCATTTGCTTCTTCAGCTGAGAAACCAAGAGCCTTGAACATGCGTTCTTGAAGGTCTTTTTGGTTGATACGAAGGCTACCACCACCAAGCTCATAACCGTTCAAAACGATATCGTAAGCAATGGCACGAACCTTAGCCAAATCACCTTCTAATTCGTGAGCAGTCTCTTCCTGTGGAAGGGTGAACGGATGGTGGGCGCTCATGTAGCGGCCTTCTTCTTCAGACCATTCAAACATTGGCCAGTCAATCACCCAAAGGAAGTTGAATTTATCGTTATCAATCAAGCCAAGCTCTTTGGCAATACGTCCACGAAGGGCACCGAGCGTTGCATTAGCCACTTCAAGCGTATCTGCTACAAAGAGAACCAAGTCCTTATCTTCAAGCGCAAGTGCTGCTGTCAATTCTGCTTGAATGCTAGTCAAGAACTTAGCAACTGGTCCGTTTAATTCTCCATCAACCACCTTGACCCAAGCAAGACCTTTGGCACCGTACTGTTTGGCTACTTCGGTCATCTTATCAATGTCTTTACGTGAGTAGTTGTCCGCTGCGCCTTTGACCACAATGGCTTTTACAGCAGGTGCTTCTGAAAAGACTTTAAAGTCTACACCTTTGACCACTTCTGTCAAGTCCTGAAGCAACATGTCAAAACGCGTATCTGGCTTGTCAGAACCGTAAAGAGCCATAGCATCATCGTATTTCATACGAGGGAATGGCAACGTTACTTCGATACCTTTGGTTTCTTTCATCACACGCGCAATCAAGCCTTCTGTAATATCTTGGATTTCTTGCTCAGTAAGGAAGGACGTTTCCAAGTCGACCTGGGTAAACTCAGGCTGACGGTCTCCACGCAAATCCTCGTCACGGAAACATTTGACGATTTGGTAGTAGCGGTCAAAACCAGCATTCATCAACAATTGCTTAGTAATTTGTGGACTTTGAGGAAGAGCGTAGAAATGCCCTCTATTAACACGAGATGGTACCAAGTAGTCACGCGCCCCTTCAGGCGTTGACTTAGAAAGGAATGGTGTCTCCACGTCGATACACTCCAACTCATCCAAGTAGTTGCGGATAGAGTGGGTCACCTTAGCACGAAGTTTAAGATTTTCCAACATCTCTGGACGACGAAGGTCAAGATAACGGTAACGCAAACGTGTATCGTCATTGGCCTCAATGCCATCCTTAATCTCAAATGGTGTTGTCTTAGCTGTATTAAGCACTGTCAGAGCTGTCACGTTTAACTCAACTGCACCAGTTGGCAACTTATCATTGGCTTGCTCACGCGCAGCAACCTGACCTGTCACCTCGATAACAAATTCGCTACGAAGGCTTTCAGCTGTTGCCATGACCTCTGCAGAAACTTTTTCAGGGTTGATAACCAACTGCATGATTCCTTCACGGTCACGAAGATCGATAAAGATCAAACCACCAAGGTCACGACGACGGCCAACCCATCCTTTCAAGGTCATTTCTTGTCCGATGTGTTCCTCACGAACACGACCAGCATACATACTACGTTTCATTGTTTCTCTCCTCTTTTATTCTGTTACTATTTTACCATAAAAGCGCAGGCTCTTCATGAAAATCAGCAGAAAAGTTTGTCAGTCTTTAAAAATCAAGTGAAGGACCTAAAAATTAACGCCAAAACAAAAATCCGATGAACTTCACCGGACTCTTTTATTTTGAATTGTTGCCTGCTTTACGCTTTTCAGCAATTTCGGCTGCCTTTCGAGGCAAGACAATTTCCGTTATGTAAGCCGTCCCAAAACGCAGTACACCTGCAATAGGGGCAAAGACAACTGCTAGATAATTGTAGAAGAAATCGCCTTTGAAGGCATAAGCTAGTGCCCCGATAATGAAAAATAGAACAACTGCTTGAATCACTGCTAATAAAATTACTCGTTTCATGTGACCTCCTGACTCTATTATAGCATGAGAATCATCAAAAAGCCGACTAAATTATTCAAAGCGTGAAGAGAAATACTGTAGACCAGACCTTTTCTGCTAATATAAGCCAAGCCTAAACTAAAACCAAGGCTAAAATAGACAAAAAATTGTTGCACATCACCTGGGAAATGAATCAAAGCAAACAAAACACTGGATACCAGAAGAAAAATCAGAGTTTGTTTACTATTGTCCTGCTTAGGAAAGAGGTAGCGTGCTAACATCCCTCTAAAGATAAGTTCTTCCGTCAAAGGAGCAAAAATAACGACCGCAAAGAATGAGAAAAGTGGTTGAGACAAGGTCAAGTCTGTCGCTATTTGTTGATTTACTGAAGGATCATCTGGCAAGAAAAACTGGACAACCAGAGATAAGAACCAAACCAAGGCAGGAAGCCAAATAAATCGGTTGAAGCCGCTCTTCTCAATATGAACAGGAGCTTTCTGATACCATTTGTAAATGCCGTACACATAAACTCCAGCCAAGGCCACATAGAGTAGGGTAACAGCATAAGGTGAAGCACCTAAGGCAAGCGAAGAGGTCGCCAACCCCTGAATGAAGCCATAGATAAATAAAAAGGATAGAACAGCTAGAAGAAACCAGCCAAAATTTTTAAGTAATTTCATAAAAGTCTCCTATCTTGCTTTATAGCTGTTTTTCAATACAAAGAGGTTTGCTATTCCTAACACAAGTACCCATGCAAGTAACATGCCGATATTAGAAAAAGATATTTCCCCACCTTTTTTATTTAAAAGATTTACAATAGGACCGATGAACGAATAATCCAACACTTTTTGAGCCGTATCATTTTGAAGAGCAATTATAGGTAAAAAAGAGACAATTAACATAGGGAAGATACTATAAACTTGCGCTTTAGATTGAGTATCTGACACCACACCGATTAGAAGGTTGAGAAAAATAATACTAATAGTTGCTAGGAGCAAATAGATAACGTAGGCAAATAAGTAACCTGATAGATCTACTTTAAGATAGACTGGGAGTAAAATCATTCCAAGCAACATAATCAACATAGGGAGGACGAGCATACTAAGAGTATATTCTGTTGCTGTCACACCACTTAGGATGAGTGATTTAAGATTTCGTTTTTCCTTATCTTCTGCCATCATAATCGATACCATATAACCACTTCCCATACTCAAGACCATGGTCAAACTCGTAGAGAGGAGAAACATACTCAATTCTCCATTCTTATTCATGAATTCATTATATAGAACAGCAATACCAAAAGGCATCAATAAAGTCGCCAACAAAGTTGAATTACTAATAAGAACTTGTAATCTTAACCATAGTAGGGCATTTAATTTTCTAAACATCTAACTTTTCTCCTGTTAATCTGATAAAGATCTCTTCTAAAGTTGGCTCACAAGAGTGAACCACCATCAAATCTGTCGTGTCTAAATGTGGTAATTCTTCAAATGGAACTATCTGTTCTCGTCCATCATTATAAACCACACGTACTTTCTTATCCACATGGTACTTCTGGATAATATCTTGCGGACTTCCATACTCTATTAAATTTCCCTTATTCAAAAGAGATAAGCGATCACAAAGCAGAGTTGCTTCATTCATATCATGCGTGGTCAGAAAGATAGTTGTCCCCGCCTGCTTTAATTCTTGGAGTAGGGTATGAATCATCTTAGATGTTGTAGGGTCTAAGCCACTGGTTGGCTCATCTAGGAAGAGAATCTTAGGAGCATTCAGAAGGGCACGAGCCAAGAACATTCGTTGTTTCATTCCTGTAGATAACTTTTCTGCGATAATATCTTTAGCATCTGCCAATCCAACCTGTTGGAGCACCTGATTTACTCTATCTGACTTGAGACCATATAACTTAGCATAGATGAGAAGATTTTTGTAAAGACTCATCTTTTCATAAAAACCACTGCCATCACTAACAATACCAATTTGTTCCAAATCATTTGAGGTTAAATCTTGAGAATTCTTGCCTAACAAAACTGTTTTACCTTGATCTGCAGCCAACTGACCTGTCAAGACGTTGATCATGGTTGTTTTACCTGAGCCAGAAGGGCCAAGAAAACCAAAGATTTCGCCCTCCTTAATCTCAAAAGAAATCTGGTGAAGAGCTTTTTTGCTCCCAAAACTTTTGCTTACATTTTCAACACGAATCATAGAAACTCCTTTATTTGAAATAGCGTTTTACCATAGGTATATACATTATATTGATATAAATATGGACTACAGCTACAGTTAAAAGACCTAATAACTGAATTTCTCCCGTAAGTACAGAAACGATATCAATCAAAATATACAAACCTGGTAAAACATATTGGTTTAATTGAAATAAAATCCGAAAACTCTGTTCCAAATTAGCTTGTCGTTCTCCTTCATCGTAAGAATTGACATAATCTAACATATCCTTTGGAATAGAGAAAAATGCCAAATCAAACTGACGAACAATCGCAATGGTCTTAAAAAGATATTTTTGAACACTGAAAATCAGCACTAATGCCAAAAAAGAAAGAGATAAGGTTATATGGCTTCCATTTAGTACAACCGCTTCACTACCTGAGATGAAAAGAGCCAATAAAATCGCTACACTTGCAATATTAAAAGCAATGGTTCCAAACTCGAGATTCCGATACATTTGCACATAATAGGTTTCATTCAGATCATCATTCATTTCCTCTTGATACAAGGAATGAAATTTTCTGCTTTTCTTTAAGAAATTGAAAGTCAAAAGAATGCTAATGAAACCTAACAGTAAACAAATAGCTGATATCCAGGGTATCAAGATTTTTACATCTAACATAATTCCGTGGGATTCGGCAACAGCCTTAAACATCCCTACAAAAATGCCCAAGAAAAATCCCAAGACAACAACCATTAAAAACAACAATCCACGTTTCTTTTTCTTTTCCATATTCATTCTCCTTATTCACTTGCTAGATTTTTGGATTTCTTTTCAATCCAGTCAATTACTGGGATGAGGGCAAAGTAGGCCCAGATAAATTGGTCGCTATAATAGAGATCAAACCATCCTAGATTTGTTCCAATTAGTAGACACAGGCTGACTAATAGAGCTATGGCAACTACATAATAGATTACTTTATACTTGTTCATCATTTTTCTCCTTTTTCTTTAACCAATTGAAAATGGATAAGAGGACTAAGTTAACCCAAAACAAATACTTACTTTCAACAAAATAGAACCACCCCAGTAATGTTCCAACCATAGCGAAAGCATTCACAATAAGGATAAGAACACTTATATAATAAATCACTCTATACTTGTTCATCACTCGTCCTCCTCCAAGCGAAATACCGATTCGACTGTTTCGTTGAAAATTTGAGATATTTTCAGGGCAATGATAATGGACGGGGTGTATTCGTCCCGTTCTAGTAGGCTAATGGTCTGTCTGGAAACCCCTGCCAGTTTAGCTAGGTCGGTTTGATTGAGGCTATCGCGAGCCCGAAGCTCTTTTAGACGATTTTTTAGTTGCATGTTACACACCTACTCTCCGTCAAATTCAACGGTTTGAATATCCTCAATACGTTGCAACTTGATTTTTTCTTTTCCCGTATTGTCTACATATCGTAGCTTGACCCATTCCTCATCAACATCCACAACTTCCCAAAAATTTGTTCCAAATAGTTCTCCAATGATTGTTGGTTTCTTTCCAATCATTTCTTGCAATAATCTTGACATTTCTATATTTCCTTTCTCTTTTCTTTCGATTACCTTTAACCTCTTCTCTATCCGCTTGATTTTCTTAGATTGACTCATATAAATCAAGACGAGAAAAGGAAACAAAATCCATACCCACATGTGGCTCCCTCCTATTTCTTAACTTGCTTATATTGTAACACATCTTTTTCTTTTTGACAAGCATATTTGTCAAAAAGTTTATGATTTTTGTCATTTTGCAAAAGAAAAAGGTCAGGAATAAGATCCTGACCAGTTTATTTACTATTAAAAGCCTAATTTTTCAAAGATTTCTGAGAAGTTTTGGCTGATTGTCTCAAGAGACACTTGCACTTCTTCTCGGGTTTGGTTGTTCTTGACCGTTACTTGTCCGCTTTCGACTTCGCTCTCTCCTAGGGTGATGAGGGTCTTAGCCGCAAAGACATCGGCTGACTTGAACTGAGCTTTGAGCTTACGGTTGAGGTAATCACGCTCTGCTTTGAAACCTTGTTGGCGAAGGGCTTGCACCAACTCCAAGGCCTTGACATTTGCTCCTTGACCCAAGACTGCGATATAAACATCTAGGGCGTTTCCGATAGGGAGAGCCACACCTTGCTTTTCAAGAATGAGAAGCAGGCGCTCTACACCAAGTCCAAAACCAAAGCCAGCAGTTTCAGGGCCTCCAAAGTAAGAAACCAAACCATCGTAACGACCACCCGCACAGACTGTCAGATCATTGCCCTCAATCTCAGTGATAAACTCGAAAATGGTGTGGTTGTAGTAGTCCAGACCACGCACCATATTGGTATCGATGATGTAATCTACTCCAAGATTCTCCAACATCTGACGCACAGCATCAAAATGAGCTTGGCTTTCTTCATCAAGAAAGTCCAAGATAGACGGTGCATTCTCTACTGCCACCTTGTCTTCTTTCTCCTTAGAGTCCAAGACACGAAGAGGGTTTTCCTCCAAGCGACGTTGGCTATCCTTAGACAAGGTCTCCTTGAGCGGTATCAAATAGTCAATTAAGGCTTGACGGTAGGCCGCACGGCTCTCAGGATTTCCAAGAGTGTTAAGATGTAATTTGACACCTTGGATACCGATTTCTTTCAGGAAGTGAGCTGCCATCGCGATGGTTTCCACATCGGTAGCTGGATTGCTAGAGCCAAAACACTCAACACCAATCTGGTGGAACTGGCGCAAACGCCCTGCCTGTGGACGCTCATAGCGGAACATAGGGCCCATGTAGTAGAACTTGCTTGGCTTTTGCACTTCTGGGGCGAAGAGTTTATTTTCCACATAGGAACGGACAACGGGCGCAGTTCCTTCTGGACGGAGGGTGATATGACGGTCACCCTTGTCATAGAAATCGTACATTTCCTTGGTTACGATATCCGTTGTATCTCCGACAGAGCGACTGATAACCTCGTAATGCTCAAAAATAGGCGTGCGCACTTCTGCATAGTTATAGCGCTTGAAAATCTCACGGGCAAAGCCCTCAACGTACTGCCATTTGGCAGATTCAGCAGGTAAAATATCCTGCGTTCCTTTTGGTTTTTGTAATTTCATAGGGAACCCTCTTTAAACTTAATAGTCTTATTTTACCATAAATAGAGGGATTAAAACAGTGAGAAAAAATTTAGGATTTAGATATCATTTTTGAGATTAAGACCTGTCAAAAGAATAGCCAACAAGGAAAGACCAACAAATAGCATCCAAGTCAACTGTATATTCCATATGGCTACTAGTGAAAAACAAGCTGTTCCCACAGGTATGGACAAGGTAAACAATAAACCTAAAAAATTACTGGTACGAGCTAGAACCTCTGGAGCTAGATTTTTCAGGAGCATGGCACTAATCTTTGGTGAAACTTTACCAGACACATACAAAGTTAAAAAGAGAAATAGCAAACCAAGCACGACTTGATTGAATACGTTAGCCAGACCAATTAGAGTGAGCCCTACGGTAGCCCACATCATCAATCTAGGCAGGGACTGCTTCCCAAAATAATCATTGCCCGTAAGGCTACTGATGATGATTGCTAACAAAGCACAGAATTGACTGATAAATAATGCCTCTGTGTAAGAAAAGTCCAAAAGAGAATGGCTCAAAAAGAAGATGTTATAGATGCTTCCTAAAGCGCCACCCAAGGCATTGATAAGCAAGACAGCAAAGAGCATGAAGCCAAAGTTTTTCTGTCCACCTTTAAGAAAAACGAGACGTAAATTTCGGTAAATTGTTAGGAACTGATCTTTGATAGAAAGCTTCTCATTTTTTAGAATTTCACCATCAGCAGATGACATTGACAGGCTCAATTTGCTTTTTCCTAAAAAGAGGATGACGGCTGATACTAGGAAGAAACAGGCATTGATTCCCGCAACGAGGGAAAAATTGTTGACCGATAGACCTAAGAGCCAGACTCCAAAAGCTTGACCACCAATAGCTGAAATATAGGTGATGAACTGGGAAAAAGAATAAGCCTCCATCAAATCCTCTTCAGCTACTTTTTCCTTAATAAGAGGCATGCGCAAACCACCTGCAAAATCACTGATGACATCACTAATGACATTGATTAAACACAGGCTAGAAAAGGCAAATAGACTAGCTTGCTGGACAACTAGAGCTGCTAGAAAAAATAAAATCGCCTGAAACAAACCGCTATAGACCATCCATTTGACCTTGGCCCTCGTATAATCTGCCCGAATCCCTACAAAAACTGTAAAGAGAGTCGGAAGAAGCATGACAATATTCGCCATAGCAACCGCAAAAGATGCTTGTGATAAGGTCGATGCATAGACGATAAATACCAGGTTGAAAATCGAAGCACCAAAAGCATTGAAGAATCGTGACAAAGTCAAGAGACGATAAGCTTGATTTCTAAACAATAATTTCATAGATAATCTCCCTTCTTGTTCGAATACTCAATGAAAATCAAAGAGCAAACTAGGAAGCTAGCCGCAGGTTGCTCAAAACACTGTTTTGAGGTTGTGGATGAAGCTGACGTGGTTTGAAGAGATTTTCGAAGAGTATAAGTTTTATGTGAAGTATGACTATAGTATAGCACTTAGAAATTCTAGAGGAAAAACTTTTGAATATATGCAACAAATAAAATGAGCAAAAAGAAACGATAGAATTTATCCAGTGACATGAGAGAGGTCAATAGTTCTATCGCTTAAAATTTCAAATAATTTTCTTAGTTTGCAGATATTCAACAATCGGTCGTTTTTCTATAGTACTCGGCAGATTTGTCACAGCCTAACATCTCAAAAATATGGACAGCATCTTCCATCTTTTTCTGGCCTTCCTTGACTCTACCTTGCTTGCTATCAAGGAGACCTTCAGCCCACAAATAGACAATTCGGAAATAGGTTTCATTTTCATTGTAAAAATGCTCTTCGATAACACGTTTAAAATAAGAGGCATTGGTAAATTCTTCACACTCAATGCTGGCTAAAAAACCATTCAATAGTATAGTGTGAAAAAGGTTTCGATTACCAGACATTTCCATTAGAAAATCAGATTTTCGTACCATCTCTCTAACATACCTAGTAAAAAGAGAAACAGATAGAAATGGTGAACTGACTGAAAATAAATTGAGTTCATAGATTCCCCAAATCTCGGTAGAAAACAAATAATCATGAAGAACTTTCCCTTCCTCTGCTGTTAACTCCACCCTTTCATCTATGCTCTTCATATAAGACTTGATAATAATGGCATTTAGAATATGTTTCTGTTTGTTTTGAGAATGGGCATGCTTTTGATACTCCTTGCGATACAAGTCCTCAAGCGGAGCTATATTCTTTGGATCCAAGACATCTATGATTTCTTTTCTCAACTCAGAATCTGTATCATACTGAAAACCTCTCGCCAGAAAGAGGATTTCCTCCACACTGGCAGATATGTTTTCTAGGGCAAATAGAAACTTTTCCACCGAAAGCTCACTCTGACCTGTTTCAAAGCGAGATAACATAGACGGTGAAAATTGTCCCCCAGTTGCTTGTCTCAGCGAGATATTTCTTGACTCTCGTAATTGTCTAAAGACTTTTCCAATCTGCTCCATAGACTTCCCCTTGATTCAGTATTTTCTTCATTTTATCATATTTTTCAGAAAATTCATCAAAAACTTGCCAAATTGTCAGAATTATGAGAAAATAGAGGATATTTATTACGTGGAGGGACTGTAATGAGAGACGATATCAAAATCAATGACCGTGCTTTGGCCATACAAGACCAAATTATCGAAAAACTAGAGAAGGTTTTTGATACAGATGTGGAATTGGATGTTTACAATCTAGGGCTGATTTATGAAATCAATCTAGACGAAACAGGCCTCTGTAAGATTGTCATGACCTTCACCGATACTGCCTGCGATTGTGCCGAAAGCCTGCCTATCGAAATCGTGGCAGGTCTGAAACAAATCGAGGGTATCGAAGATGTCAAGGTTGAAGTTACCTGGTCGCCTGCTTGGAAAATCACACGAATCAGTCGCTATGGCCGTATTGCCCTTGGACTACCACCTCGTTAATACTCTTCAAAAATCTCTTCAAACCACGTCAGAGTCGGCTTGTCGTAGGTATATGTTACTGACTCCGTCAGTTCTATCTGCAACCTCAAAACGGTGTTTTGAGCTGACTTCGTCAGTTCTATCTGCAACCTCAAAACAGTGTTTTGAGCTGACTTCGTCAGTTCTATCTGCGACCTCAAAACAGTGTTTTGAGCTGACTTCGTCAGTTCTATCTGCAACCTCAAAACAGTGTTTTGAGCTGACTTCGTCAGTTCTATCTGCGACCTCAAAACAGTGTTTTGAGCTGACTTCGTCAGTTCTATCCACAACCTCAAAACAGTGTTTTGAGCAACCTGCGCCTAGCTTTCTAGTTTGCTCTTTGATTTTTATTGAGTATAAGCAGGCAAATCACTTTTGGAGATGAAAAGAAGCAAGCCGAGATTGGCTTGCTTTTTGAGTTTATTTTTTACCTGACTTGTCCATATTCCAGAAGTCTGTCACGGCTCCGCGTGAAGCAGATGATACGATATGGGCATATTTACCGAGGACACCACGACTGTAAAGCGGTGGCAAGGTTGTTTCTGCCTTGCGTTTTTCAAGTTCTTCTTCGGATACGGCCATGGAAATTTCTTTGGTATCTTGGTCAACCGTAACGATATCGCCTGTACGAAGGTAGGCAATTGGTCCACCATCCTGAGCTTCAGGAGCGATATGTCCAACAACTAGACCATAAGTACCACCAGAGAAACGTCCGTCTGTCAAGAGGGCAACCTTGTCTCCTTGACCTTTACCAACAATCATGGATGAAAGTGACAACATCTCAGGCATACCAGGACCACCCTTAGGCCCAACGAAACGAACAACAACTACATCGCCATCAACGATTTCATCTGTCAGAACAGCCTGAATCGCATCTTCCTCTGAGTCAAATACCTTAGCTGGACCAACGTGACGACGCACTTTAACACCTGATACCTTGGCAACCGCACCGTCTGGTGCAAGGTTCCCGTTCAAGATGATAAGCGGACCATCTGCACGTTTTGGATTTTCAAGTGGCATGATGACTTTTTGACCTGGTGTGAGGTCTGCAAAGTCAGCTAAGTTCTCAGCAACTGTCTTACCAGTACATGTGATGCGATCTCCATGAAGGAAACCATTTGCCAAGAGATATCTCATAACCGCAGGCACACCACCGACTTCGTAGAGGTCTTGGAAGACATACTGACCAGATGGTTTCAAGTCGGCCAAGTGTGGCACACGTTCTTGGATCGTATTGAAGTCCTCAAGTGACAAGTCAACATTGGCAGCATGGGCAATGGCAAGCAAGTGAAGAGTGGCGTTTGTAGAACCACCGAGAGCCATAGTTACAGTGATAGCATCTTCAAAGGCTTCACGAGTCAAGATATCTGATGGTTTAAGACCGAGCTCCAACATCTTAACAACCGCACGTCCTGCTGCTTCGATGTCTTCTTTCTTATCAGCTGATTCAGCTGGGTGAGATGAAGAGCCTGGCAAACTCATACCGAGAACTTCGATAGCAGTCGCCATGGTATTAGCTGTATACATACCACCACAGCCACCAGGGCCAGGGCAGGCATTACATTCAAGACGTTTCACGTCCTCAGCCGTCATATCACCGTGGTTCCATTTTCCGATCCCCTCAAAGACAGAAACCAAATCGATGTCTTTGCCATCAAGATTTCCGGGTGCAATAGTTCCACCATAAGCGAAAATAGCTGGAATATCCATATTAGCAATAGCAATCATAGAACCAGGCATGTTCTTGTCACAGCCACCGATAGCAACAAAGGCATCCACGTTGTGACCTCCCATAGCCGCCTCGATGGAATCCGCGATGATATCACGAGATGTCAAAGAGAAACGCATACCAGGCGTTCCCATGGCAATCCCATCCGCTACAGTGATAGTCCCAAACTGCACAGGCCAAGCACCTGCAGATTTGACACCTTCTTTAGCCAATTTCCCAAAATCATGCAAGTGAATGTTACATGGTGTATTTTCCGCCCAAGTCGAAATAACCCCAACAATCGGTGTTTCAAAGTCCTTATCTGTCATACCAGTCGCACGAAGCATGGCACGGTTTGGCGATTTTACCATGCTGTCATAAATGCTACTGCGGTGACGTTTATCTAATTCAGTCATTTGTTCCCTCCCATTTCAGTTTTTACTATTATAGCACATTTTAAAGGCAATGAACAGAAGAAAATTCTTGAATTTTCAGAAAATTTCGATCAATTTGGTTGATGACCTTTTAATTTTTTCATCTTTTTTTGTCAAGTAACTTTACTTTACACAAAAAATGTGTTATCCTAGTATGGTTGATGAAAATCAGTAGATTGAATCGAATATAAATACCTAAAGGAGAAATCAAAATGGCAGTACCTGCACGTCGCACTTCAAAAGCGAAGAAAAACAAACGTCGTACACACTACAAAGTAACAGCTCCATCTGTAAACTTTGACGAAACTACTGGAGATTACTCACGTTCTCACCGTGTATCACTTAAAGGATACTACAAAGGACGTAAAATCGCTAAAGCTGCATCAGCTGAATAATAGAAGGGAGATACCATGCGCGTAAATATTACACTTGAACACAAAGAATCTGGTGAACGCTTGTACCTTACTTCTAAAAACAAACGTAACACTCCAGACCGTCTTCAATTGAAGAAATACTCACCAAAACTTCGCAAACACGTTGTGTTTACCGAAGTTAAGTAAGCATTCAATACGAATCAATACAGAAGAAAAACGCTGATTCAAGCGTTTTTTCTTTTTGTTAATTTCAGTACATTGCAATGAGAATCATTCGAATGACTACATTATTGATAATATTTGTTAAGCCATCAAAAGTAATTAACATTTCATAACGAGTAATCCTATTTAAACTCGTCTCACTATCTATTTTTTCTTATCTCTGTGTTATAATAAAATAGATTTTAAATCCATCTATTTTATTATTGAAAATTCTACATTTTTCAATTGAATTTTGATTACAAATATTCGCGCGATTTTCGCGTGATTTTCGCGTGAATATTTTAAAATATATCTTAGAAATACGATGAAATCAAAGATTTTAATTATCTATCAAATTTACTTTTTCGCGTGACAATCATTTAAAAAAATAAATTTAAGCAACATTATATTTTAGGAAGGGAAAATATGGACTTAAAATTTGAAGGGGTTGATTTAGAATACAAAAAAGCTAAAAACGATCTTCCAGAATCTTTCTGGGAAACCTACTCAGCATTTGCAAATACAAATGGCGGGAAAATAATTCTCGGGATAGACGAAAAAAATATTGACCCCTACCAAGGAGTCAATAATCCTCAAAAAATACGAGACAATTTATTCGCTTTAGTCGCAAACAAACAAAAAGTTAGTTGTAACTTACTTACAGATAATGATATTGAATACATTGATATTCCAGGCAAAAATAAACAACTCATGGTAATCACTGTAAGAGAAGCGAATCCTCACCAAAAACCCGTCCATCTAAAAAATGATTATCGTGAGTCATATAAAAGATTAGGTGAAGGCGATGTTCGACTTGATAAAGAAGAACTTAAATATCTGATGACTAGTTCTCATGATGATATTGATAGTGAGTTACTTAATAATTTTGACGAAAATGATTTAAATTTAGATACAATAAAACATTACAAGCAATTATTAATTGAACTTACTGGTAATACAAAATATAATAGCATTTCGTTGAGAAATTTTCTAATCGAAATTGGTGTATTTAAAAAAGACAGGATTGATAATACATATAAATTAACCGCAGGAGGACTAATATTTTTTGGAAAGTACAATTCTATCATTTCTCGTTATCCCAAATTTCAATTAGACTATTTTGAAAAAGATACCTCCCTTTCAACTAGGTGGAACGATAGAATTTCAACAGGGGATATGATGTACCCTGATTTAAACATGTTTGATTTTTTCAATTTAGCATATAAGAAATTAACTACTACAACAAATGATAGATTTGAGTTTAATAACGAATCTGCCCACCGTTTACCATTCAAGAAAGACCTATCTGAATCTATACGTGAAGCTTTAGTAAACTGCTTAATGCATGCTTACTATGACTTTGATTCTCCTATAGTTATTACAGCTTATCAAGACTTCTATGAATTTAAAAATCCAGGTAAGATGAAAATTTCTATTCCCGAATTTATACATGGCGGAACTTCCAAAACGCGAAATAGTACAATCTCTTCATTATTCCGTAGAATTGGGATGTCCGAAAAAGCTGGATCAGGTGGACCAAAAATTTTTGATATTTCCGAAAAGTATAAACTAAAAATCCCTGAGGTAAGCACTACCTTTGATAGTACTGTTGTTACAATCTGGAAAGTAGACTTATTGTCTTCTTATGCGGATACATCAGATAATGAAAAGATAATACTTGAATATATCATTAAAAATGGTAGCATTACTAAAAATGATGTCCTCGAAAATTCTCTCATGACTGAGTATAAATTTAGAGAAAATTTGAAATCTCTACAAAATAAAAAGTATATTGAGATAGAAGGTAAGGGACGATCTACAAGATATGTTCTCCCTAAAAGCTCAACTGAACAATACCACATCATTAAACAACAAATCAAAAATCTTGGAGATTTCATGACTAAATATTAAATATTTTATTTTCATTCCTAAAAATTTTTGAAATAATATTGTCTTTTCCCAAATTTTCGGAAACCAAAACGCAGGCTCAAATCGGCCTGCGTCTTTTCATTCTTCCCCTACTCTCTAAATCTCATTCAATTTTTCGAGATAGGCGGTTAATTCTGCTTGGGCTTCTGGTGTTGTGCCTACTAGTTGGCTGCGCATGTGTGCGAGTCTGGCTTCTACTTGACCAATCTCTTTATCAATCTCTGCGAGTTGGTCTGCGATGTCGGCTAGGGGAACTACGGGTTCTTCCTCAAAGGTATCGACATAGCGTGGAATGTTGAGGTTATAGTCATTTTCAACAATCTCTTCAAAGCTGGCTAGATGGGCAAATTTCTCGACATTCTCGCGTTTTTGATAGGTCTCCAAAATCTTGGCAATATGGTCTTCGGTCATATTGTTTTGATTTTTCCCTTTTTCAAACTCTTTTGAGGCATCGATAAAGAAGACATCCTTATTGGTGCGATTCTTTTTAAGGATGATAATAGTTGTCGGAATAGAGGTATTGTAGAAGATATTTGCTGGCAAGCCGATAACTGTATCAATAGCGCCTTCTTCTAGCAGGTGTTGGCGAATCTTTTGCTCGGCTGCTCCTCGGAAGAGGACTCCGTGGGGAAGGACAATGGCCATGACCCCATTATGCTTGAGGTGGTAAAAACCGTGAAGAAGGAAGGCAAAATCTGCTTTAGACTTAGGTGCAAGAACTCCATAACTTGAAAAGCGAGGATCTTGCAGGAAGCCACTATCTGCTGACCACTTCAGTGAATAAGGTGGGTTCATCAAAACCCCATCAAAGTCTGTCGGCTCGGTAGTCGGCCAATCTTCGTCTAAAGTATCGTGGTTGCTGAGGTGATAATTCTCAATCGCGACCCCATGAAGCATCATATTCATGCGCGCAAGGTTAAAGGTCGAAGTAATCAACTCTTGACCGTAGTAAGAAATCGTCGAAGCTTCCTTACTATAGCGCTTGGCATTGAGCAAGAGAGAACCAGAACCCATAGTCGGGTCATAAACCGACATCCCCTTTTGATGCTCCCGCCCTGCAAAGACAATCTGAGTCATGAGGTGAGAGACTGCTTGAGGTGTATAGAACTCTCCAGCCTTTTTCCCAGAATCACTGGCAAACTGGCCAATCAGGTACTCATAAGCATCACCTAAGATATCACCAGCATGACCAGAGACATTGAGGTCGTTGAGCTGTTTCATAACCTCAGAGATGGTCTTGTTTTGCTTTTGTGGGGTGTTGCCTAGCTTTTTCGCATAGAGGTCAATATCTTCGAAAAGATTTTCAAATTTTTCATTGGCCTGCTCGATATCACGGAAACTTTGGGCTAGAGACTCTAGCTGGAAGGTTCCTTCATGGATAGACTGAACCAGCTTGGTGAAGGTCAGATAAGGCTCAATCACATAGCCCAACTCGTCATTTAAGACCTCGATGAGGTCTTCACGGACATCTGCATCCGCAAAGTTTTCCTCATAGAGAAGCTGCGCTTGCTGGAAGGACTCAAAGGTCTCGTCCAAGTTATCACAGACGGCTTGGAGGATGTTGTCGGATAGATACTTGTAGAAAATCAAGCCCAAGAGGTAGGACTTGTATTCATTGGCTTCCATCTGGCCACGCAGGATATCTGCCGCATTCCAGAGGGATTGGTAGAGTTCTCTTGATAAATCTGTTTGTGACATAGGGTCTCCTATCAATTTCTACTTTCATTCGTTTAGTGTAGCTTTCTGAGGTCTTTGTATCTTAGATAATCGAACACGACCTAAAAGCTGGGTAAAAAAGATAAACTGTCTGGTCTTCATCGAATACTGTCCCAGTTTCCTATTTTTACTGGGCTTTTGACGGTCTTTGTATCTTAGATAAACATTTTTCTGAGTAGGGTTTGTTTGCTTTCTTTGAGTTGGTTGACTTTTTCCTCTTGCTTGGCAATGACCTTGTCTAGTTCTTGGAAGAAAGAACCGATAGCAGTTTGTTCGGGGAGGGAGGGGAGATAGATATCGATTGTTCGAATATCTGTAAAACTAATGGCGGGCATCGTAGTTGAAGCACTAAATCCCTGTAATGTTTTCTTAAATTTTTCACGATTAAATTGCACATACATAAATTTATTGTCAACACTCATTTGCGGATTTAGTCTAAATAAATTATTTGCAATAATGCCATCATAACCAATTCCGACTACCCCTACAGCACCATATCTAACAAAAAAGATATCCTTCTCGTAAACTCTACCTGTACTTGATTTAAACTCAATATATCTCATCTCCTCACCTTTGTTTGTAAGATCAACAATACGGATAAATCGAATTCTATTCTCATTGATTTGTTCAAACTGTTCTTCAACTGGAACCTGTTGACCTTGTGAAAACGAATAAGCCTCCCCCAACTTCACTTCCTTCCACTCATCTTCAAATCCTGCGAAGCGAAGGGCTGGTTTGGTTTGTCCTTTGGCTGGGAAGAGAAGTTTGAGGTAGGTTTTCTTCTGCTCCTTGAGCACCTCTAACTTACGTTGTTGGAGGGTGATAAGGTGGTCGAGATTGCGAAAATATGCTCCAATTTTCTGTTGTTCGCTGTATTTTGGATAATATGCTTCAAATCCCATTACATCAGAAACTGATAAATTTGTTTGCTTTGCTCCATCATCAAATGCTAAGAAATATGGATGCCTATTCATTAAAATGTAAAGAAAATAAGGGAATGTTTCGCCTATTGGAGTTATCCCTGCGATTCGCTGATTTAGCGTGTATTTATCATTTTTTTCGACCCAAAATGTTCTCGCAATAGCACGACCATTTGGAACATCACTCAGCACAAAGGCAATCTCATTTTCAAACAATGCTTCATTTTTCTTATTAGAAAATTTCTTTACTTCACCATCTGTGGAAATGAATTTTGAATTTACTACAATATACTTTCCGTTCTCATCAATGCAGTTTTCGTGAGCCTTTCCGTTACGATATTGAGCTACTTCTCCCAACTTACGCTGTTCCCAAGCTTCAGTATATCTCACAAAGCGATAACTTGGTTGTTTTGTCATATTACTCCTCCAACTAATTCGTCTTTATCTATATCTATAAATTGCAATTGATAAGCTTTACGAGCTCCCCATGCCTTAAGTATTTTCTTAATAGTATATTCATTCTCCTTATCAAACTGGTCTATATAAATGCTCACATCCGGTGCCTGTTTAAAAATTTCTTTAAAGTAAGGAGCATCCACTCCATTCTCATCCCGAATACCAAAACCAATGAAGTAAATTTCTTTGATAGAGCTTAAACTTTTGAAAAAGGATTCGTGCTTTCTAAGTTGCTGATTGACTGGTTTTCTAGTCAAATAAACTAAATTATGAAGAAAGTCACGTACCTCAGTTGGATTGTTTTGTCTGGATTTATCATAAGAATCCATTTCACGATTATGTCCAAATATTAGCTTATTTTCAGAAATACTTCCATGTATATGACATATTTGTTCAGAATTTATACCGTAGAAATCCTCTAACAACATACTATAATTAAAAGTTAAAAAGTAGGCGTTTTTATTGTGTTCAATAGATTTCTTTCGTTTTAGTTTTTTCAGATTAGAAGGCATATTATCCCAGTCAAGAATAAAACATTGAACCCATTCCCTAAATAAGTTTTCAATGTCTGCTCTTAGAAATTTTTCAAGAATCGTTGCCAGCTCCTCAGCTTCTTCTAGACCACAAGACGACAGTATAATTTTCACCTCATTTATCCAACCTAAATCATGCTCAAACTGAGACCAAAAATTTTCTAATCCCATTAACTGCATCATATGTCGATAAATAAATTGATACCGTTCATGTTTATCTAACTGACCATTTCTAATTTTAGAAAGAGAATATCCATATATATCTCTCAACTCATCTTCCTTGGCACATAGATGTTGTTCTTGAATTTCAATATCCTTTTCCCTAAAAAAGTCACAAATTCCTTTTACTGTTTGCAACGACTCTAACAACTCATCCTTCCCATAAGCCTGCTGATAAACAAACTTCTTGAAATATAGATAATCTGTCTTTAAGTCATGTGCTATATCAAAACCATTTCCGATAATAAATAATTTCTCCACTATATCCCCCCTTTCTATTACTCCATTTTCTTATTTCTACACTTTAGGTTTTCTTTTTTGATGTCTATTATTCAATTTTGCCTATTTTTGCACTTTAGGATTGCCATCTGTCATTTCTATTGTTAAATTTTGGCCATTTTTGCACTTTAGAACGACAATTACGCTATCCTATTCTTCAATTTTACCTATTTTAAAATAATAGAAGAGCTGATTTTGTGATATAATGTTAAAAAACGTTGAAATGCGAGGATGACTACATATGAACTATAGAGAACTTAGAAAAATCTACTACAGTCATCGTGACCAATATGAGGAAGAGTATCAATTACGCTTACAGGGATACAGCTCTATTAGAACATCTCTTTATCCTCATTTAATGCAACGCGATACTGTCAAAACAAGCCAATACCCTCTATTTGTTACCCTGCATCTTGGGCTTTCCCAACTGATGGAAACTATCTCACAGCAGTCTCAACGAATTAGCGAAATGGTTGATACCCTCCCCAAGATTGCCCACGATCAGTTTTATAAAGAACAACTCTACCAATCGATTATTTCCACAAATGAAATCGAAGGTATCCATACAACTCGTAAAGAGTTAGTCGATGTGGAGAAACTCCTAGAGGAAGACCCCTATAAGACCGAACAAATCAAACATCTTTCCACCTTGCGAATGTACCAACAAATCCTTAAGGATGAATTTCTCCAAATCCAATCTCTTGAAGATATCAGAGGGATTTATGACCAATTAACACAAGGAGAAATCTCGCCAGAGGATGAACTAGATGGAGAGTTTTTTAGACAGAAATCGGTCTTTATCCAAGACGACAAGACTGGCAAAGTCCTCTATATCCCACCTCAAAAGGAGGAACAGATTCAGGTCATGCTGACAGAGTGGATTCGTTTTATAAACGACCATTCTATCCCAAACCTTATCAAGGCTTGTGCTGGACACTATTTTTTTGAAAATATTCATCCCTTCTATGACGGTAACGGTCGGACAGGACGCTATATCCTTGCCAAGTACTTGTCTAGAAAACTCGATAAATTTTCAGGGTTAGTTTTGTCCCAACAAATCAATCACCATAAGCAAGACTATTATAAGGCTTTTAGGAATACTGGCGATCATCTCAACCGTGCCGATGCTACCTTCTTCGTTGAAACCTTGTTGACTTTTATCAAGGAAGGACAGGAAAACATTATCCAAACCCTCCTTGAAAAACAAGAGCAACTGCATCGCTATAAAGTTAAGATAGAGCAAACAGAAGGTCTGGAGGAAGTCGAGAAATACATCTTGTTTCTCCTCGCTCAGTCCAAGCTCTTTGTCGATGATAAGAGAGATGGTATAGAAGATAGAAGCATCATCCAACTGGCCAATCAGTCCAACCATCATTACTCTAAGAAAAAGGTTAAGGATGCTTTCTTGCATCTTGAAGAGAGGGGAATTTTGACCCTAATTGGTAGAAAACCTTCCCAACATTATCTTTCTGACCATTTTTAATACTCAATGAAAATCAAAGAGCAAACTAGGAAACTAGCCGCAGGTTGCTCAAAACACTGTTTTGAGGTTGCAGATAAGACTGACGAAGTCAGTCACATATATACGGCAAGGCAACGTTGACGTGGTTTGAAGAGATTTTCGAAGAGTATAAACCTATCTCCCCCTTAGCGGTAAGATATCCTCTGAAATCATGCGCATATAGTCCTCTTTGAGGGCTTTTTTGTATTTGAGTTTTGGCAGTGCCTTGTCTCCGTGGGCTTCCTTATAGGCCAGATAGTCCTGAGACTCGGTGATGGCTTTTTCGCCATTTTGCTTGTCGCGTCCGATGCGGTAGTTGTCCACTACGAACTGGAGTTCATCCTCTCCTATCTGCCAATAATCTGCCGTTTCGCGAATCTTTTTCTGGGTTGTTAACTCAATCATCTCATCCAACTTATGGATGATAGACTGACCCTGATAGCTCTTGGCATCAGCTTGGACATCCTGCCAGAGTTTAGAAATGATGCTGGATAACTTAGGATTGGATTTGTTCAAATCTTCGATATAGTTATCTACCAGACTCTTTTCCTTTTTACCAATGAGGTTTTCCCGATTTTCGATCAAGGCTTGGATGAGAGAGAGGATATAGTGATAGTTTATCTCATCGGTTCGGATGGATTCGAGCTCATACTCGATATCCAGTAACACACCTTCATCTTCTTGGTCTTCTTTTCTGCGTCTGCGGAGCTCTTCGATGACATTTTGATATTGGCCGGCAAAGTTCTCGATGTCTTCTAGGCTGAGTCCAATCTCTCTGAGGATGACTTTCTCATCATAGTCAGAATAGACCTGTATAGAGGATAGGAGCTTGTCAAATTCTTGGAAGGCCTTGGCAAAGCGTTTTAATTCTGCATCTGTCGCTGTATCCAAATCTGGCACCTGCTCTGGACTTGGAGCGATGGCTAGTAGTTGATGAACCTTCTCAAGAAACTTGGCCTTCTCCTCCTGCCATTCTGGGGCTAAGACACTGGTTTCGCCACCATTTGAGTAGAGGCTCAGAGCTTCATCCACCTTTTCTTTAAAACGGTCAGGAGTTTGGAAGGTGACGATTTGACCGAATTTCTTGCCTTCATCAAAGAGGCGATTGGTTCGTGAAAAGGCCTGAATGATGTGCTGGGGTTTCATGGGCTGACGGTCCATGAATAGGGTCGATAGGCAAGGGGCATCAAAGCCTGTCAACAAGCGATCCACCACGATAACCAGGTCCAATTGCTCTTCACGGAAGGCAAAGCGTTCTTTCTTACGGGCCAGACGGTCGTTGAGGTCACTATTGTAGGATGCAATGGTTGCTAGGCTAAAATGAGTACCAAACATGGCATTGTAGTCTTCTAAACTCTCCTCCATATAGGCTTGGTTGACATAGGAGTCTGCTTCATTTTCTGTCACTGAGTAAGTAATAGCAACCTTAGGAAAGTCTGGTAAGACCTTTTTAACATTTTCCGAGATGCTTAGAGACTTTTCTCCATTTTTGACTTGCTTAATCAGGTTATAATAGGCCTGCGCACGGGCAATGCTTTTGACGGTCAAAATGGCTTCATAGGTTTTTCCTACTCCATTTTGGAAGCCGAGTTTGCGTCTTGAGCGATTGAGAATGGCATCTAAAACGGCAAGCATATGGCCTTCGTCATCATAACGCTCCTCGTCAATCTCATCTTCTGCCCAACCAGGCATGGTTGTCTGATACTCCACATTAAAGCCAAGAACCGCCTTGTCATGGATGGCTTCTTTGACGGTATATTGGTGGAGGCAGTCACCGTACTGCTCTTCGGTCGTCTGAGCAAGGTCTCCTTTTTGTTCACGTTTATTTTCTGTAAAGATAGGCGTTCCTGTAAAACCATACCAGAGAGAATTTGTAAAGAAGTGCTCTAGGTGGCGTTGGCGTTCAGGAGTCACTGCGCGATGGCATTCATCGACGACAAAGGCTAGTTTGAGTTGCTTGATACGATTGTAAACCTTTTGGTGACGCCCTTCATCAAACTGCCGAATCATAGCATTGATTTTCTGGATGGTCGTCACAACGACACGGCGGTCATCAGAAGCCAGATTTTTAACCAATTCCTGTGTATCATCGGTCTCGTCGATGTCAATCATATCGTTCTCTGCGTAAGACTGAAACGAACTGGTCGTCTGTTGGTCAAGGTCTGTCCTATCAATCACAAAGATTGTCTTTTCGATGGATGGTATCTGAAGCAGATTGCGCGAAACCTTATAAGAGGTCAGGGTTTTTCCTGAACCAGTCGTATGCCAGATATAGCCCGACTGGCGCTTGCGACTGGCTTCACGGATAGCCTCAATGGCATGTACCTGATAGGGACGCAATAAAATCAAGGCCTTCTTGTCATCATCGATGACAGAATACTGCATGACCATCTCGTGGGCTCTCGGTATGGACAAGACAGACTCTGCAAAGTCAAATAGTTGAGGTTGAGGTCTATTTTCACTATCCACCCACTTGGTCAAGAAGCGTTCATTTAGCTTGTTGGCTTTGGTAGCAGCGATGTAGCGAGTGTCTGTGACATTAGAGACGACAAACATCTGAAGACTTGAAAAAATGCCTCTGAACTGTCCTTCTTGGTCGTATTTCTTAATCTGACGGAAGGCATCCATATAAGGATGAGAACGGCTTTTCAGTTCAATCTGAATCATGGGCAGACCATTGATTAACAAAGTCACATCCCCACGGCGCTGGCGAATCCCTTCTCCGCCTGTGATGACTTGGTTGACAACCTCATAGCTGGATTTGCCACCAGCGACATTGTTTCTCCACAAGACTTCCAAGCGAATGGTGCCTAGACTGGCGTCTTCACGTTGAACCTGCACCTTGGCAATGCCATTTTCCCCTGCTATCCACTTGGCTGCTTCGTAGAAGTTGACAAAATTGAGCTGGTTTTTGATTTGATTTTTCTCTGAATTTGTAAGGGGATGGTCTTGCAAAATGCGGACATTATTGGCTTCCAGCTTGGCAAAAAAGTTTCCCCATAGGAGGTCTTCAGTATTTAACTCAGGTCGATACACCCATTGACTTTCTCCCTTTGTCAGCTGGTTAATCAAATCCCGCTCGATAGACAATTCCTGTTTGGTTTTGGCTTTTCCTGCTACAGGGATAGCAGTCTCGTCTTTAGGAGAGAGTCTCTGGCTGATATGGAAATCCTGCAAAGCTGCTTGATTGAGATGTTGCAATTTTTTGAGAAGATCTTGCTCCGTCCCTTTAATGGCTTGATAGGCTGCCGTCAAGTCTTTATCTGCATCTAGGTAGTGATGCGGTTTCTTCTTTATTTGGATATAGCCCTGCACCAAATCTTCTAAACGTCCCAGCTGAATAGTAAGCTGGTTCTGGAGTTCCTGAGAGTTACTTCCAGATGCTTCTTTCTGGTTGATAGCTTCTAGGTATTCTACGATGGCAGCATAACTAGCCTGCAACTCAGGTGCTAAAACGATGAGCTCTTGCTCTAATTCTTTTGATAAGGTGTAAGCCATGTTCATACCCCATTTCTACAACGCAAAAAGCCTACCAAAAAGATTGGCAGGTTTTGAAAATGGGTATGAAAACGCGAGTTTATATATATATATATATATATATATGTGTGTGTGTGTGTGTGTGCAAGCTAGTTATTTGCTTAAATCTGAAAACCATAGGGACTCTTCCTTTTCATTCATCCAAGGCGTTGCAGCATCGAAAAAACAGCGCCTTTATTTCCTTCTATTGTATCATAAAAGACTCCTTGGGAAAAGATTTCCTATAGTTTTATCTCTATTTCAGAGTAAACTTGCTTGCTGGCCACTGACGATGGTTGGTAAAAACTCCTAGACCAAGCAAAATCCCCTGCAAATCTACATTACAGGGGACTTGTGTATTATTCTTGTACTTCTTTCTGGGCGGCCTTTCCTTGGTCGAGAAGGGCTTGGACGATTTTCTCATCGCGTAGTTTGACAGAATCGTTGATCATTTCTGCGGACTTGACGATGGTTGTTTCTAGTTGGGCACGTTTCTGGCGTCCCAATTCAATTGCTGCAACGATACCTTGGTTTTGAGCGACCAGACTTTCAGCCAGTTTGGTAACCGATTCGACAGCGACTGTCGGGCTTTGGGCAATTCTCTCCATCTGCGGAATCACTTCCTTGCTGGTTTCAGCTAGCATCTGAAGGGCAGCATTATTGGCATTGACAATGGCATCTGCCACGACACCTGATTTCATGGATTGTTGCAAAATACCCAGTTGGGCAATCGAAAGCTTCATTGTTGGAATCGTATTGCGACGAAGCATGCCCAATTTTTGGCGCATATCAGATGACACCTTCACAAGATTGCGCATCTGAGGTGTTGTTGCCCAGGCAACATAGAGACGGCTGACATACTCAGTGTGCTGTTGTTCGAGTGTATTGACCACTTCTGCCATACGAGCCAATTCTTGTGATTTAGTTTGGTATTCTACCGTACTTGTATCGAGTTGGTCAGCTTGAGCTTTCAGTTCGGCAGCGCGTTTGCCAGCTTCTGTCTGGCTGGCTTCGATAAAGGAAATCACTCCCACTAGATTTTCAATGGATTTGGTATTGTCCTCAATCAACATCTCAGCTGAGACGATATTTCGAGCTAAGACATCTTCTTGTTTGACCACTGCGGCAGCCATGCCATCGAGCTTTTGCTCCACTGTTTTTGAATCAAAGTAAAATTCTTGTAGGGTATTCTTGCTCTTGTTAAACAATCGTTGCAAAAAGTTTGGCTTCTCTTCTAACTCAGCAATTTCAGCGTTCTTGTATTTGACTACAAAGCCTTGCAACTCACGGTTGGTATTTTTGAGCAATTCGTCAACTTGAGGTATCTCAAGTTTCTTTTGTTCTGACAAGATACGATTGACTGTATTGTTCACACCTTCTACAGCAGATTGTCCAAAATCTAAAAGAGCATTTTGATTTGTGACAAACTGGTCTACTAACTGGGGCACATGCGCCTTGATCCCTTCTTGTTGCTCAGGGCTCAGCTTCTCAAGGAAGGTCAAGGTCTTGTCTGAGCCAGTATTGGTCTCGATGATTTGGGTTGTCTTATCCACCTTAGCTACCGTATTATTGGCAATCTGGTCAATATCAAAATTAAATTCTGTCATGGTTACTCCTTTGTTTCTAACCTATTCTTTACGATCTTTTTCTAGGATACGCAGACTGATATCAAAATCACGCATATCTGTTTCATTGAGTTCTCTCAAAACTTGGTCCAGCTCAAGGTCAAATTGTTCGATGGCTGCTTTAGCTTGTTGCAAACGTTCTTCTGCTCGATTATAGTTCTTCGGATTGGCCTTAATCTTTAAATAGCCTTCCAGAATCGTTTTGAATTTCTCCATCTTCAAACTATGAATGGCAGTCAATTCTTCCTTATCTCCCTCAGCCGAGGTAGCAATCTTGTCTAAAATGGCCTGATGGTCAATGGCAATATTGGCCAAGGTCTGGGACAATTCTGGAGCTAATTCCTCTGGCTCCGTATTTTCAAGATCTACCTGACTTTTTCTATCCAAACGTTCTAGCTGAACATCGATATTTGCCCGCACTGTACGAACCTTTTTGTCAATACGGTTGTAGACATCAGCATCGATATAGGACTTGAGACGATCCGCCTCCTGATGGATTTCCCTCAGTTCGATCAATACTTGATTAGCCAGACTCTTATAGGACTCTGAGCCTTTTTCTACTAAAGTTCCCTCCAATTGCTGAATATCCTTGTCCGCCTGACGAATCCGAGCTTTTAAAAGCTCAATCCGATCGTCGAGAGAGCGATCCTGTACAAGAGGATAGCGCCAACGTTTATAGAGACGATAACCACCATAGCCTAGCAGGACACAAGCCGCAAGTGGGAGAGCATATTGAACCAAAAGGCCCAGTAAGAACAAGAAGCCCCAAAAATAGAGACAGCCTTTCCAAAAACCATTACCTGATTTCATAAACATTCCTTATTTTCAATTTATAAGTCTATTTTAGCACAAAAGAGCAAAATGAGGGCGGAAATCCCCTAGAAAAGAGTTGATTTCTTTGCTGTAGAATGGAGGCTAGTAGCGCGTGGGCTAATTTCAGTGGAGCGGACTCAAAACACAAATACACTCTAAGGAAATATCAAAACAAAAGCTTGAAATATCGGAGGGGTTGTGTTAGAATTGGATTATAGTGATGATAATTGTCTAACAAGGCAACAAAAAGCCCCAACGTTCCCGCGTTGAGGTTTTTTTGGCTTATTGCCCCTTAAAGGTTATTTCTTGCGTGAGTTAAGCCATTTCTCAAACAAGGTTGTCAAAATATTGACTACTAAGGGTGCTAGAAAAATTGTGATGATAATTTCTAACATCGGCAACACCTCCCTTCATTAAATTGAGGGGGCTAAAACATTATATCACACCAGATTTATATCATCAACATCGTGGAATTCCCAAACAAAAACGCCTTTAGGCGCTATTTTTTCTTGAACAAGCGGATGTAGTCCTGTTTACAATGAATAATATCTGATACAAAGACAGCTTTTCTGTCCTCTAAAATATGATAGAAGGCTAGGTAGTCGCCTAAAATGATGCATCTGGTTTTGTGGGGTGGGTATATAATACCTCCTACTCTTTCATCAGCATCAAATCCTACTTCTGGGAAGACTTCAAGACGCTCCAAACCATAAAGAATATTCTTAACTGTGTTTGCTCCTGCCTGTTCTGAAAAGTAGTTAGCTGAGATATAATCTTTAATACCTCTTAGCTGTTCTTGTACCGTTTCAGAGACAATAAGGCTATATGCGTTCTCGTTAAATTCCAAGGTTAGCCCTCACTTCATCAAGGCTGTAAGTTCTTCCATGTTCTAAATCCTCAAAGCTACGAGCAATTTCAGCACGCAACCTTGACAGAAGTTCTTCTCTTTCTTTGTCTACTTGAGTTTCAAATGGCAAGGCTTTATTTTCTACAATGTGTTCTAAAAACAAGTTAAAACTAGCTGTCATATCAAGATTTTGCGCTGTAATAATAGCTTTGGCCTTCTCTAACAAGTCTCTATTAGTCTTAAAGTTCACCTGTGTGTTTTTTTCTAAAACATTCATAGTGGTACCTCCTTTTAGACTATTATATCACTTTCAACTATACAGGTCTAGTTACGTATAGATACTTTTAGCTGTATGCTTAAAAAGCTATTAAACGCCCCAAAGTGCTTAATATCAGGAACTTAAAATGACGAGTTCAGCAGGCAAGAAACTAGCACGGTCAAACGTGCTTTTTTTGTTACTAGTTGCTGATAGATTCATTATATCACATAGCATATAAAAGGCAAAAATAATCCGTATCAAAAAGCACTTAGATTTTTCTAGGTGCTCCTTTCTTTTAACATTTCCTCAAATTCATCCAATTCATCCAAAGATAGTTGTGCAAACACAGTTGACATTTTTTCTTGAATCGAATCATCCTCGCTATTACCGAATTCACTACTATCGATAGCTTCGAGTTGTTTATAAACTTCATTAAATTTTTCCAAAGTCAAAGCCATATTTTTCACTCCAATCCATGAGAGCTAGCTCTTGTGCTGTAACACTATTGTACCCTTTTCTGAGATACTTTTCAATACTATTTCGATAGGTTCGGATATATGTGAAGTCTTTGGATGATTTTTTAATTTATCAACAAATTCATCACTTCGTACATAATCAAGATTCGCTCCAAATTGCCTACCGCTTAACTCTCGTTCTCGTGGTTCCACAACATACTTGCCATACCACTCTTTACACGTCATATCAACAGGGACTAGCTCGGTCTTGCCTGTCACTGGATTCCTTGCTCTGCGCTTCAGCTTGCTGTAGCCTGCATCCTCTGAAATCTTATAAAGTAAGTCATCCGCTCTCTGACGTTCATCATCGTTTTAAACTTATCCAGCTCCATTAGTTCGCTCCTTTGTGGTATAATTAGTCTAAAGAGAAGTGAGGTAGAAATGATAGTGTCGCTACGCAACTTCATAGTATGAGATGACGGGACAGGCACACCGTCCACTACTCTTTGGCGCTTAGATTGTTCTAGGCGTTTTTTGCGTTTTCTCGGCGTTCGCTCTTGGTTCAAGTCCATTCTCCATACTATTTGGTAAGGAATTAAGAGACATTTTTATCTCTCCTATCTCCTTGTCATTCTGCGAGCAACTAAGGCAAGTTATTACTTTGCTTATCTGCTTATCATTTTGTAAGCAACAAAACCAAAAGAACAGACTTTTAAACTTCTCTCATTCCCTCAATACCCAAACAATAAAACACTATCAACTCGTTTAAACACACGTTTCAAACATGCTGGTGTACCTAATATTGGATTCCACGGTTTTAGACACACACACGCTAGTCTTTTGCTAAACTCTGGAATACCCTATAAAGAATTACAACACCGTCTAGGTCATTCTACACTAGCTATGACTATGGACACTTACAGTCATCTTTCCAAAGAAAAAGCAAAAACAGCCGTCTCATTTTATGAGAAAGCTGTAAGTTCGTTATAAGTGATGACAAAAATGATGACAAACTCAGAAATCAAGCTTTTAAGACAAAGAAAAAAGCCCACTGTTGTAGGCTTCTTACAATATAAAGTCTTATCTTAAAGCATTTTGTTGTAGAATTCAACGACAAGTGCTTCGTTGATTTCTGGGTTGATTTCGTCGCGTTCTGGCAAGCGAGTCAATGAACCTTCCAATTTTTCAGCATCGAATGATACGAATGCTGGACGTCCAAGAGTAGCTTCTACTGCTTCAAGGATAGCTGGAACTTTCAATGATTTTTCACGAACTGAGATCACTTGACCTGGAGTTACGCGGTATGATGGGATATCAACGCGTTTTCCGTCAACAAGGATGTGACCGTGGTTTACGAATTGACGAGCTTGACGACGAGTAGTCGCAAGACCAAGACGGTAAACAACGTTATCCAAACGACGTTCCAAAAGAAGCATGAAATTGAAACCTAGGATTCCGCCTTTGATTTTTGTAGCTTGTACGAACAAGTTACGGAATTGTTTTTCACCTACACCGTAAGTGAAACGAAGTTTTTGTTTTTCAGCCAATTGCAAACCGTATTCTGACAATTTAGAACGGTTGTTTGGTCCGTGTTGTCCTGGTACGTAGTTACGACGTGCCAATTCTTTACCTGTACCTGTAAGTGAAAGGCCAAGGCGACGAGCTTGTTTCCAAGATGGTCCTGTATAACGTGACATGTGAATGTCCTCCTGATATAAATAATATTTCGGTGGAAATAGTCACTTAGAAAGCCCTGATTCGTGCAGATGCCCTTCGCCTAAACAGCCAAGGTTACTTATCATAAGACACCTGTTGACGAGCTTCATGCTTTCCTGCTGATATTTCGCACAAAATCCATTCTACCATGAATAGCTAGATTTGTAAAGGGGGTTTAAGCTTTATTTTCATTACCAGAGAGATTGAGAGCAAGGGTAAAGGTGCTTCCTAGGCCGTACTGACTGCTGACTGTGATTTCCCCACCCAATTGGTGGGCCAATTCACGCGCAATCGCAAGACCAAGACCATGACCACCTGTTTTCATGTTACGCGAAGTTTCTACACGATAAAGGCGTTTGAAAATATTCTCCAAATCCTCTGAGGCAATCCCCTGTCCCTCATCGGTCACACTGATTGAAAGCTGGTGCTTCTCCAGCTTAGCCACCACTTCCAGCTTGGTTCCTGGAGCAGAGTATTTAAAAGCGTTATTGACCAGATTCACCAAGATACGAGAAAGCTTGGCATAATCTCCCTCAATCCGGGCAGACTCTGGGATTACCTGCAAGTGGACATCTCTTCTCTCCTGCTCAATCAAGAACTGAAATTCACTCATGCACTCAATCAAGAGCTGATCCAGAAAAATACTATCTTTACTGGTCATATCCGCCTGATTTCTGGCTGTGTTTAGAGTCAAAAAATTCAACTCCTCAACCAGTTTATTGAGCCTCTCCGTCTGGCGTCCAATGGTTGCTAGATAATGAGCTTGCTCCGACTCCTTGATAACCCCATCTAAAATCCCTTCTACCGTCGCTTGGATTGAAGTGATAGGAGTCTTAATATCATGCGAAAGTTGAGCAATCATCAAGCCCTTTTCTCGTTCGCTTTCTTCCAAGGAATCAAAGCTTGCCTGCAAATCATGGGACATTTCATTAAAAGCTTGGCCTAATTGTTGAAATTCTAAAGGGCCTTGAACCTCCAAATTTGAAGGAAAATCCTTGTCCGCTACCCGGTTGGCATGTTCCTTGAGTTTGCCCAACGACGTAAATACCGGCGATAGGAGAAAGAGACTAATACCAGCACCGACAAGGCTGGCAACGATGGTCATCCCAAGCAAAAAGTAAATCTCACTTTTCTCAATCAGCATTTTTTGAACAGCCCAAAAAACAACCAAAATGGTTAAGATGGTTGAAATAATATATCCAACCAAAATATAACTTTTTAGTTTCATGTTTGTCCTCTCGGTTTCTCTATCTTATATCCCAACCCCCAAACTGTCTTAATAGTGGGCGTTTGGTCACTACTATATTTTGCCAACTCCTGTCGAAGAGCATGGATATGCACATTCAAGGTATTGGTATCATCCACATAGTCTTCTTGCCAGACCTTTTCATAGAGGTCTGTCTTGGAGAAAACTCGCTCTGGATTGCTAGCTAAAATCCACAGCAATTCAAATGATTTAACAGTCAAATCCAGCATTTCTTCTCCTATTTGAACTTCATGACTACTATGATTCATTTTTAGATTGCCAAGGGAAATCAGCTCTGTTTCGCCCCCACGATGAAGGCGACGCAAAATATTATGGACCCGCAAAACCAGCTCACGAGGGCTAAAGGGCTTAGCAATAAAATCATCTGCTCCCAAGCTCAGACCGTAAATCTTGTCCTGTTCACTGGTCTTAGCAGTAATAAATAGGAAAGGCTGCTCTGGTGATAAGTATTGAACCTCACCGATTAAATCATAACCATCCATCCGAGGCATCATGACATCTGTGATAATCAAATCAATCGGTTTTTTCTTGAACAGCTCTAGCGCTTCCAGTCCATCATGGGCTACCAAGACCTGATAACCTGCCTGAATTAAGTATCTCTGATGAATATCTGTGATTTCTACCTCGTCATCGACGAGTAAAATTGTCTTTCCCATCTGTCTCTCCTTTGATAAAAACAGTGCTATACTGCTTTAAGTATAACACTATTTTTATTGTTTTACGATGATTTTAATCTGCTATTGAAAGAAAGTCCTGATTGCTGATTGAGTTGGTAAACTAGCCTTAGTCAGCCCACTATCCATCATTTATTTCCTTAGCTGATTAGTTTTCTTCTTTTTTGTTTTTCAAACCTAGACCACCGAGTAAACCTGCAAGCGCAAGCCCAAGGAAACCAATACTTGCCATTGAGGTTTGAGCTTCACCAGTATTTGGTAGCATAGCTTTATCATCTGACATCATCTTGTCTGACATCATCGTATCAGCCATCTTGTTAGCAGAAGCAGCCATGTTTTCACCTGCCATCGTATTGGTAGAGCTTGTCATGGTGTCAGCAGGCATGCTATCTGTAGTACTTGGAGCTGGAGTCTCAGTCTTCATACCTGATTTTTCCATTTGATCATTTGCTGGCATTGCTTTATCAGTCTCTTTGGCTGGTGCCATCATGTCCTTATGGTCAGCAGCTGTTTGATGAGTCGCACCTGTAGCATGATTATGATTCATCGGAGTCACGCCAGAACCAGAGTTAGAAGGTGAGAATGAACCATTTGCTGTGCCTGATGTTTCTTTAACATTTATCTTAATAGTAACTTGTTTAGTTGCTACGATGTTTGTCAAATCTGCTTTACCGTCTTTATTTCCGTAAACTTTAACAGTAGCTTTATAAGTTTGAGTACCATTAGCACGAAGCTGATCGATTAAAGCTTGACCTTGTTTACCAACAGTATTGCCATTTAAGTCTACTTCATAGAAGTATTGACCTTTTGTTTTCACATTTTCTCCTAATGGAGATAAAGCAGGATTTTTAGCTACACCATTATCAGACCATGGAGCCTTATCAGAAGCTTTTAGTAATAGACGAGTCAACATACCATCACCAGCGAATAGTTCATAAGGAATTACTTGGTTTACACCTGCTGTGAATGGACCTTTTCCTTCAGCTTTTTCAAGATAAGCTGCTGGAACATCGATACTGTCTTTAACGTTATCTTTAACAGCTTTTTCGACAGTTTCTTTAGCAACTAATCCATTGATGTTGATGTCTACATTTTTAGTAGCAACTAGATTAGTCAAATCAGCTTTACCGTCTTTATTTCCGTAAACTTTAACAGTAGCTTTATAAGTTTGAGTACCATTAGCACGAAGCTGATCAATTAAATCTTGACCTTGTTTACCAACAGTATTGCCATTTAAGTCTACTTCATAGAAATATTGACCTTTTGTTTTCACATTTTCTCCTAATGGAGATAAAGCAGGATTTTTAGCTGTACCATTATCAGACCATGGAGCCTTATCAGAAGCTTTTAGTAATAGACGAGTCAACATACCATCACCAGCGAATAGTTCATAAGGAATTACTTGGTTTACACCGGCTGTGAATGGACCTTTTCCTTCAGCTTTTTCTAAGTAGGCTGCAGGAACATCGATACTGTCTTTAACGTTGTTTTCAACTGCAGATTTAACATCGCTTCTTGTTACAAGACCGTTCAAGGTAATATTAACATTACGTGTCTTGACAACCTTATTCAAATCAGGTTTATCTCCGACTGCTTCATAGACAGTCAGGGTAGCTTCATAGGTATTTGTACCATTCGTACGCAGTGTATCTAATAAATCCTGATCTTGCTTACCTGTAGTGTTACCATTCAAAGATACTTGATAGTAATACTTGCCATCAGGTAAATTTTTCACTGGTGGAATTTTCGCGTTTTGAGCTACACCGTTATCTGACCATGGAGCCTTGTCGGATGCTTTTAGCAAGAGACGAGTCAACATACCATCGCCTGCGAAAAGTTCATATTTAAGCGGTTTGTTTACACCAGCCAAGAAAGGACCGGAAGCTTTGGCTTGTTCTAGGTAGCCAGCTGGGACATCGATACTGTCTTTAACATCCTCATCGACAGCTTTTTTAATATCTTCTGGGCTTGCTTGTTTCCCATCCGCATCAGCTGTATCTACAGCTCCTTTTAAGACATCTGTTAGCTCTGGATTTTCTTGAGCTTCTTCACCTTTTTCAAAAAGTGTATCCAGACGAGAAGGGCTTGTTTCCTCGCTCACTTCAGTTCCTTCTGTAGGTGTCGGAAGTGAATTCGTATTTCCAGCAACGACCTCAGGTTTCGCTTCAGCAAGAACGGTGTCTCCCTGAGTTTCTGCTAAGTCACCCTCTTTCGTTACTGATTCCCCTTCAGGTAAGACTTGAGCAGGGGTTGGATTGAGCCCATCGGCACGTACAGAACTTGGCTGACCAACTAGGACAAAGAAGCCACTAGCCACAACAACTGAGGCAACACCGACACTAAGACGGCGAATAGACCAACGAGTATATCTTTGATTTGGATTGAATTTCATAGGATTCTCCTTAGAGTTTTTCTTTATTTGATGACTCTAGTATAATCTCCTAAAATTAAAAAGGACTAAGAAAAAGTTAAAATTTTTCTTAAATCCCTCTTATAAAATACTTATATCAATTAAATCCATAAACAGATTTGGTGATTTGATAGACGACATTGGAAAGTTTGCGGGCTGGCAAGACCGAATGTTTGGTCAAACGGCTGAGCATGGTTTTGCGAATAGCCTGAAAGACCTCTGGATTTTCCTGCTGAATATAGGTCCACAGCTCCCGTTTTTTGGCAAGATGCTCTGCTGTGCCTGCTCGGTTGAGCAAGGCACTGGAAATCACCGTCGTGATTTCAATGTGATTCAACAGATATTCTCGCATTTTGGGGTGGCTTACTTGGGATAAATCAAGCTGGTCTACCAAGAGTCGATTGACTTTCAGTTGCTGGTCAATGCGCTTAATCATCACTTGCTCATTGACAGACTGGTCCTCACGCCCAATCAAATAACGATAGAAATCGACAGGCAGATAGTACATGGTCTTGACCTGCTGAAGGGGGGTAAAGACAAAAAGATTATCGACATAAAAAGTATGTTCAGGCAATTGGAACTGGCTAGCACGCAACAAATCTGTCCGATAAATCAGCGAGTGCATCATGATATACTGGCCTTTTGAGAAATTTCCGACCTGGTCCCAGCCAAAAATCTGCTGAACAGGCAAGACTGACTCATAACTCATACTCTTCTTACGAGACTGACCTTCCTTTTCATAGACAAAATTAGTCACAAAGGCATCTACCTCTTGACCCTCGCTCTCTAGTTCCTGCAAGGTTTCAAGAATCTTTAGGTAAGCACGAGGATCCACCCAGTCATCACTGTCAACTACTTTAAAATAACGCCCAGAAGCCTCTGCCAAGCCACGATTGACCGCACCGCCATGGCCTTTATTTTCCTGATAAATGGCTCTAACGATGCTAGGATACTTTCTGGCTAAACGCTCAGCGATTTCCTGAGTCTGGTCCTGAGACCCGTCATTGATAATCAAAATCTCAACTTGCTCACCACCAATCACTAGCGACTCCACACAGTAATGAAGATAGGCTGCAGCATTATAGCTAGGAATGGCGATAGACAATAACTTCATAATCTGCTCCTTTAGGGGACTGATTTTTTCTTATACTCTTCGAAAATCTCTTCAAACCGCGTCAACCCTATCTGCAACCTCAAAACACTGTTTTGAGCAACCTACGGCTAGTTTCCTAGTTTGATCTTTGATTTTCATTGAGTATTACTCTCTCTTGTCACTTCTTTCTATTTTACCATAAAGTCCAGCCTTTGAAGAACTTTTACTAGAATATAAGGCTTCTGTCTCTATTTGCCATCTTGGGCATCAAAAAAGAGGGAAGCTCCCTCTTTTACGAATTCAATGCTGCTAGGGTATCCAAATACTGGTTATTGATGACCGCCAAAATATAGGTATCTGCCTTCAAAAGGTCATCTGGTCCAAATTCAACATCCAATGGGGAATTTTCCTGCTCTCGGAAACCCAAAATATTCAGATTGTATTTGCCACGGAGGTCTAATTCACTCAAACTTTGACCTGCCCAAGACTGAGGAATTTTCATCTCCACAATAGAGACATTTTTATCCAACTGAAAGACATCAACACTATTATGGAAAAGAATGGTCTGTGCTAGAGACTGCCCCATTTCATACTCTGGCGAGATAACCGAGTCAGCTCCAATCTTTTCCAGCACTTTCTTAGCTGTATGGCTTTTGACCTTGGCAATAACAGTCGGTACCCCCAAACTCTTACAGTGCATAACCGCAAGCACACTCGACTCCAGATTTTCACCTGTTGCGACTACAACGGTATCGCAGGTATCAATCCCTGCTGATCTCAATAATTCTTCATCTGTGATGTCGCCAATCACTCCACGCGCCAAAACTGGCTCAAACTGATTGATGCGCTCTGCGTGGTCATCAATAGCGATAATATTCATATCCTGCTTGGCTAGGGCAGCTAGGACACTGCTCCCAAAAATTCCCAAGCCTAAAATTCCAATCGTACGATCTGACATGCTCTTTCCTTTCTTAACCAATACTAATATCTGCTTTCATATAGTGAATCATATCTTTCTTTTCTGGATGGTAATCTGCTAGACTGACCAGCAGGGTTAAGGGACCAATTCGTCCGATAAACATGAGAACCATAATCACACTTAGAGCTAATTTCCCTAAATCTGGAGTTAAATTTGCCGTCACTCCGACTGTCCCAAGAGCAGAAATGGTTTCAAATATGAGGTGGATAAAGGGAGGATTTCCCTTAGCTGTGATCCCTAGTAAAATCAAGCCCAGCAAGAAGGTCATCAAAAAGATAATAAAGACACTAAAGGATTTTTGAACCGTTCGTGGCGCAATCGTCCGTCGAGCGACATTGGCATGAGGTAAGCCTAGAAGCTCACTTCGTGCAAAAACCAAGAGGACAAAAAATGTGGTAATCTTGAGCCCCCCAGCTGTTCCTCCTGGAGCCCCACCTAGAAACATCTGCAAGATATAAATCAATAAGGTAACAGGACGAGCCATGCTGTAATCAATTGTCCCAAAACCAGCCGTTCTCATGCTGACAGTTTGGAAAAAGCTGACCAAGACCTTATCTGCAACAGGGAGATTGCCAATCGTCCCTGCATTGTTCCATTCAAGAACGAGACTGCTCACCGTCCCAAAAGCTAGTAGCCCCACCGTCAGTAATAAAACCAGTTTGGTGTGAAAATGCAGGCGCCCTTTTTTCTTTTTCCCTATATGCGTAGCAAGGTCAAACCAGACCATAAATCCAAGACCACCTGTGATAATCAAGCCTGCGATGACCAGATTGACCAAGGGATCAGTCTGAAAAGCAATCAAGCTCGTACTTCCAAAATTATCAAAACCTGCATTACAGAAGGCGGATATAGCTAGAAAAATAGCACTAAAGAGACCGCGCCCCCAGCCAAGTTGAGGAACAAAACGAAAACTGAGGAATAGAGCTCCCAAACCCTCAACCAAAAAAGTCGTGAGAAAAATAGAATAGACAAACTTTCTCAAAGATCGAGTCTCTCCATAACTAAAACTATCCTGAATAGTTGCACGGCTACGAAGACTAAGCTTTTGCTTGCTCTGGATATAGAAAACCCCAATAAAGGTCATGAGCCCCAGACCACCAATCTGAATCAAGAACATACAAATGAGCTGACCCCAAATATTGTAGGTCGAAGCGACAGGCTGGGTAAAAAGACCTGTCACACAGACCATGGATACAGTTGTAAAGAGATGGTCAAAATAAGTCGCTCGAGAGCTAGGCACTTGGACAAAAGGCAAGCTCAAAAGAAGAGAGCCTAGTAAAATGACCAAGGCAAAACTCAAAAAAATACGACGGGCTGGCGAAAGCCCGCCCAAAGCCCTTTCAAGTTTTTTCACAAATAATTTAAATAACATACATCCATTGTACCATAAAAAGAAGGAGAGGAGTTAGATCTGAAAGGCTATTTCAAGGCAGAGTTCTAGCGCCTTATCAAAAGCTTCCGAGCCCCAGTCACGACTATCGTACTCATCCAAGTCAGCTAGGGAATCTGCTGTGAACAACAATTCACCCCAGAGAATCCCACGCAATTGAGCTACTGCCGCAAGCGCAGCACACTCCATCTCTACAACAGCACAGCCTTCTTCCTTACGATAAGCCACCTTTTCAGCCGTTTCTCGGTAAAAACCGTCTGTGGTCCAGGTCATGACTTCTTCATAAGGAATCTCTCTGGTTTCCAAAACTTGCTCAATAGCAGCAATAGCCTCTGGCTGCATTTCCATATAACGAGAAGGTGCCACATAGTGGTAACTGGCTCCTTCATCTCGCAGAGCGCGAACAGGGACTAGAAAGGCATTTTCCTCTATATCGGCTAAGACACCACAGGTACCTGTGGAAATAATCTGCTCCACACCATAGCCAATCAACCAATCCATAAACTGGGCTGCTGGAGCGGAGCCGACAGGTGCCTGAGCCAGACAGATCTCCTCGCCTTTGTAGTTCACGACATAGACTGGATAGGTCTTGGTGGCAGAAACAAATTCACCGACACAGTTGGCCCCTACTTCCCTCGCATAGCGGTCAATCTCCTCACCTAAAAAAGCATAAACACACTTCTTTGGCAGGTGCAAATCCAGCCCCTCGTGATTGGGCATGATAACCGCCTGAGGATTATCATCAAACTCTAAAATGGGAATCGCATGTTTCTGAATCATAGCCCACCTCCTCTAATTTTGTACTATTGTATCAAAAATTGACGGAGTGTCAAGGAGGGGCTGATGAACTGAGAATAAAAACAATACAATAACAATATTTTTGACAGAGACTCTTTTTAATGGTACAATGGATTTGCTTAAAAGTTCGATGAAATAAGCATATAAGAAAACACCACCGGTTGTCGCCAGTGGTGTTTTTTTCGCTTGCTCAAGGCGCTCAGGCTATTTCTTTTTCTTGTCGCATTTGCTTGCTACAAATCGGATAAGCCACTCCGATAAGACATTCGCTAGTGTACCAGCAAGAATAGGTAGCAAGACAAGTTCGATGAAAACGCACATAAGATCACCTCCTGCCTGCGCAGTCTAGTGTTTGCAATCTTGCTATTGTACCATCTCTGACTGAAAATAAATAGAAAAATCATTGACATCATCTAGTCATCCACAAAAACTCTCTCCTACACTAATACTTCTTGTATCAAAAAACATCCCAATTACAAGATGCTTTGCAATTGCTTAATGAAGCAGACTTGCTAAGATATAGAGTAGGTGAATGTGAACCGGGTAAAAATGTAGAAGAAGTTTTTATCTCCACTCCCTTTTTCTCCATTATTGAAGAACAAGGGAATAACAGAAAAGAAACAACACCCGCTGTTCCTTTTTACTTCTATTCCACAGGTATCTCCTTAATCACGCGCGCAGGATTGCCACCTAACACAACATTGTCCCCAAAGGACTTGGTGATTACTGCCCCTGCTCCTGCAACGACGTTATTTCCCAGTGTGACTCCAGGCAGGACAATGACGCCACCACCAGCCCAGAAATTATCTCCGATTGTGATAGGCTTACCGTACTCAATACCTGAATTTCGCTCATGTGGATCCAGCGGATGAAGTGGAGTCAGGAACTGACAATTAGGACCAATCATGGCATTGTCTCCAATACGAATCGGACAAACATCCAGCATGGTCAAGTTCCAGTTAGAATAAAAATTTTCCCCTAGATGGATATTGACTCCATAATCGACCACCAGACGTGGATTGACATATAGATTTTGCCCAGTTGAACCAAACCAAGCCTTAATGATTTCAGCTCCCTTTAAGGGGTCTTCTTCCTTGTTAAAGGCAGCTTGTTTTTGGCGAGAAGCCTCAGCCAAGGCTCGCAATTCTGGGTTTGATGGACGGTAAACCTCTCCTGCTATCATTTTCTGGTATTCACTGGTCATTGCATTCTTCTCCTTATTCCTTACTATCATATCAAAATTTCTACATATCTGACTAGGATAAGGAGCACTTTCTACAATTTATACTCTTCGAAAATCTCTTCAAACCGCGTCAACGTCGCTTTGCCGTATATATGTTACTGACTTCGTCAGTTCTATCTGCAACCTCAAAACGGTGTTTTGAGCTGACTTCGTCAGTCTTATCTACAACCTCAAAACAGTGTTTTGAGCAACCTGCGGCTAGTTTCCTAGTTTGCTCTTTGATTTTCATTGAGTATTAGATG
The DNA here is from genome assembly GCF_903645285.1 of Streptococcus thalassemiae. GTDB lineage: Bacteria > Bacillota > Bacilli > Lactobacillales > Streptococcaceae > Streptococcus > Streptococcus thalassemiae. Next base: position 460,624 of record NZ_CAHJXN010000003.1, read on the forward strand.
CTAGTCTTTATCACATCCTATCTAGCTAAGCGAATACGCGTCACGATTCCATCTGGGTCTGTCACTTCTAACTGAGTTGATGTCAGCCACTTGATAGGCGCCTCAACTTCCTGTCCTCTTTCGGCAATTGCTAGAAGTTCTTCTTTGCTTGCGACTTCAATGACATAGTAGGCCAAGCCGGGTAAACCTTGTTCACGTCTGGTTAGCCTTTTTCCTCCCCACTCGTTGACCGCTAAATGATGATGATAATCCCCAGACGCAATCCAACTAGCGCTAGGTAGACTAAATTTATCCTCTAGTCCTAACACTTTTTGATAAAACTGGCTGGATTTTCGACTATCCCTGACAGAAAGATGGATATGCCCCATGCGCGTAGTAGAGGCTATCTCAAAAGGTTCTACTTTACGTCCCATCTCATATATTTCTTGAGCAGATAAGGCTTCGGTCACTCCGACAATGCGCCCATCCTCACTAATATCCCATTCCTCTACAGGCTTATCCCAATAAATTTCAATCCCATTCCCTTCTAAATCTTCCAGATAGATTGCTTCACTGTAGCCATGATCCGCCCCGCCGACTAGCTGAATTTGCAGCTCTGCTATATGCTTAAACAGATTTGCCAAATCCTCACGACTTGGTAAAAGGATAGCTAGGTGATAGAGACCATAGTGATCTTGCCCCTCCTCTAGTCTGTCTGTTTTCAGTAAATGAACCAAAGCCTTTCCACCAGCTCCTAAAATACTTTCAGATTCTGTCTGAGAAAGGATTTCCAAGCCTAGAATCTGATGATAGAAGGCAGTCTGACTTGCCAAGTCCTTAACATTTAAAACAGCCTCTGCCAAATAAATCTTACTATTGTATGCGTAGGTCATCTATTTCTCCTTTGTTCTTTTTTATTGTAACTTTATTTATTACAACATTATACTCCTTTTTTACTTGGAGTCAAGTAGAACAACTCAAATAGCAGGACAAAACGAGGTTGGGCAAAAAGTCGACTTCAGGAGAAAATGAAGTAAATCTCCCCACAATAAAACGCATAGTACCAAGGTTTCTCAAGACCTGATACTATGCGTTTTTCTGATTTCAAAGACTTCTTGCCCAGCCTCGTTTTTCTTTATCCTCGTCCGCCAGGGGCTGGACCGCCGCCTTGAGGACCTCTATTCGGACCTCCGCCTCCAGGCATAGAATTGACAATATCTGTTTGTTTTTCGCCGTTGATGTAAATATCCCCACCTGTATAGGTTGCTGTTCCATCAAAGTCAAAGCCTGATTGTCCTATCAATTTAATGGTTCCGCCTGTGACCGTGATATTCCCGTTTGAGTCAATCGGATCTGTGTCCCCTTGACCAACTTCTACAGTTAGATTGCCACCTGTCATAGTAAAGTAAATGTCACTTTGCTGGGCATTTTTATTGGCTGCATTGACTCCATCATCTGTCGAGTAGACATTGATATCTCCACCATTGATCGTAATGGCTTTCCCTTCAATTCCTTCAGTCGCATTCTTGACTGTGTAAGTACCACTATCAATCACTAGGTTGCCAGAAGCGTGAATGCCGTCATCGCCTGCTGTGACTGTTATGGTATTGTTCGCCAAATACATATTTCCCACAGTCATATCGTCATCATTGTCAACTTTGACACCATCTTCCTTGGCATCGATCGTCATGGTCGTACCAGTGATGTTAAGTTCATCATTGACATTAAAGGCATCGCCTACCGATGTGATGTTAAAGGTTCCACCTGTGATGTGGAGGGTGTCGTTAGCCTTGATAGCATTGCTTTTCTTGCCATCTACATTGAGAGTTCCTGAGCCATTGATGGTCAAATCAACCTTAGAAAAGAGAGCTGCATTTGCCTTTTCATCACTGTTAGAGCTTGAGTCAGAGAGACTGTTGGTGGTTCCCTCTGCTAGAGTGAGGTAGACATGACCTGCGCTTGTAGCCGAAATAGCCGCATCTGTATTGGTCATGGTCGCGCCTTTTAGGACAAGTTTCACATCATCAGACTTATCAGCTGCAATTTTAATTTGCACTCCGTCAGACTGACCAGAAATGACATAGGTACCTGCTTTTGAGATAGTCACTGTTGAGCCAGAAACTGTCACACCGTCTCCAGAGACACTTGCAGATGAGCCCGACAATTCAATCTTAGAGGCTGTATTTTCATCATAAGAAGTGTCGTAGTCCTTTTCTGTAAAGTAAGAAGATTGACTGTTTTTAGTTGAAGTTGTGATGGCAGTAGTATCTGCCGCTGCAGTTGTACTTGACTTGGTCGTTGACTGCCCACAAGCTGTCATCAAGGTCAAAGCTGTTAAACTGGTTAAGATTAGAGTCCATTTTTTTGATTTCATACTTTTTTCCTCGCCTTCATTTAGCTTGAGCTTAGTTTACAGGGGAAATCTGAAAAAAATCTGAACTTTTTCTGAAAGTTTTTCTTAAGTTCAGTTTCAGTTAAGGTATCTTTAACAAAAGTTTTAGGAAAGTTCCATAGACTAGTCACAAGCAAGTTCAACTTGCCCAGACACATATATCTTCTAATAAGATAGAGTGCTGAAACAGTTTGATAAAGGAGACAGGATTTATGAAACCAATTGAAACAAGCTTTAAACGAATTGAAACCAAATATGTCGTTGCCAAGACTGACTTGGCTGATTTAATAGAAGACTTAAAAACATACCTCGTCGAGGACGACTATCCAACATCAACCATTTCTAATATCTACTTTGATACAGAGCAATTTGATATGATTCAGGATGATAGCCAAGGTACTAAGCGTAAAGAAAAGATTCGGATGCGAACCTATCTCAGTCAAGTCCAGCCTGATAGTCAGGTATTTTTAGAAATCAAATCCAAGGACAGAACTGGTGTCGGACGAAAATATCGTCTCTTGTCGACTCCCCAGTCTATCACCCAGTTTATGACTAAAGGACAGCTGGATAGCAGCATCAAGGACCAAATGATGATTGAAAAAATCCAGCAACTCCAAGAGGAATATCAGCAAGCCATCATCCCTCGTATGTATATCTACTACGACCGCTTTTCTCTCAAGGAAAAGAAAGAAATTAGCGGATTTCCCTACAATAAAATTCGTGTCACCATTGACCAAAATCTAACCTATCGTGATGAGAATGTCAGTTTATTCTCAGGAAAGGACGGTTTCCCTCTACTAAACGAGGACATTGTCATCATGGAAATCAAAGCTCCGGGTAGAAAACCCCAATGGCTACAAGATATTCTAGACCAATATGGACTGGTAGAGCAGAAATTTTCAAAATACAGCTGCGCCTACCACAAGTCTCAGGGGCTGGACTATAGCCCACGACCAAGCACAGAAAGTGTAGGTACTACTTATGTCTAATCTTTTCAACTCTATCTTCAACGATACAACTGCCACTGCCAATCCTATCCAGCTCTTTCTAGCTCTCTTGGTCAGCCTGATTTTAGGTTTGGCGCTGACCTGGGCTTACAAACACCGTACCCTCTATACACGGGAATTTGCTGTTAGTTTGACCCTACTCCCCTGCTTAATGACCTTGGTCATCTTTCTGGTAAATGGCAACTTAGGAACCTCTATCGCTGTTGCAGGAACCTTTAGCCTCATTCGTTTCCGTTCAGCAACGAGTGGCTCACGGGAACTAATTGCTATCTTTCTTGCCATGATTATCGGGCTGGCGGCAGGGACAGGCTATCTAGCCTTAGCTGTTCTCTTCACCGTCTTTATCTTAGCGGTATGGCTTCTTTTAGAGAAACAACAAAGCAAGAGCAACCACCAACGTCGCAGACTATTAACTATCACAATCGCCAACCAAGAAAATCAACTTCAAACTATCCAATCTGGACTGGCACAATTCTGTACCGAGTTAGACCTCATCTCCATTGATACCAGCAATGATGGAGAACAAGTCACCACTGTCTACGAAGTGGATTTCAAGGCTCAAACCGATGATTTTCAAGTCATCCATTACCTCACTAAAGAACAAGATACTTACCAGGTTTCCCTGACCAAGAATGCCAAGAAGAGAAAGAATTTGTAATTTTCAAATCAAATAGCAAACTAAGAATCTCTTGAGTACCACCATTCTTTACCAATCAAAAAACTCCGTAGTCTCTAGCGCCATAAATCCGGCTAGAGATTACAGAGTTATTTTTTAATCTAAACTTCCTACAAGAGTATAGTATCTACTGAAAGGATATGGTATTTGTAGGGAATACTTTAAAGGATACTCATAGGAAGTAAGTATTAACTAGTTATATTAGGTTTAGTTTACCCATTCACCATTGGCATTGACTCTATAGCCATCTACAGTTGTATTGACTGCAAGGGCACCTGAACCGTCAACATAGTACCATTTGTCTGATACTTTGAACCATTGGCTTGCTTTCATAGCACCTGATACTTCAAGATAGTACCATGTATCTCCATCTTTAAGCCAACCTGTTGCCATTGAACCGTTAGCATTTAGGTAATACCATGAGCCGTTGACTTTAGCCCAACCTGTCGCCATAGCGCCATTAGCGTTGAGGTAGTACCATGAACCATTGTATTGTAGCCAACCTGTTACCATAGCTCCATTAGCGTTGAGGTAGTACCATGAGCCATTGTTTTGGAGCCAACCTGTTACCATAGCTCCATTAGCATTGAGGTAGTACCATGAACCGTTGTCTTGTAGCCAACCTGTCGCCATTGAACCATCCGTATTGTAGAAGTACCACATACCATTTTCTTGTTTCCAGCCTGTTTTTGGAGCGGCTGGTTTAGCTGGTGCCACTACAGAATATGAGCTGGATGATGGAACATATGATGAGTATGAAGGGACATATGTCGGATTAGATGGTCTTGCAGGAACAGAAGGTTGTGCTGGTTGATCTGAGGATGGAGCTGGAGCTGGTTCAGCTGGTTTCTCTGGTTTTGCTGGAGTTTCAGCTGGTTTTTCAGTTTTTGGAGGTTGCTGTTGAGTCAAGCGGTTATATGCTTCTTCTGATTTACGAGCGTAGTCTTCTTCAGCTCTTTGATCATCTGTTTTTTCTTTTGCTTTTTCTTCTTTAACCTCTTCAAGAGCTTTATTATACAAGTCTATCAATTCATTTAAAATTGACACCTCTTGCTCTAAACTCCTACCAGCTTCTTGAAAATCAGAATTTGCTTTCATCTCGGCTTGAGATAATTTTTCAACAGCAGCTTTAGCTCCCTCAATGATAGCGGGATCTGCATTAGCTTCTTCAGTAGCTTTCAGAGTCTCCTTCGCTTTTTCAAGAGCAGCTTTTACTGCTACAGCAATTTGTTGTTTACTTGCTGTCTCTTTATTTAAAGCATCAACTTCCTTTTGTTGTTTAGCTACAGCATCACCTAAATCATCAGCACGATCTTGTGCTTTTTCTGACGCTGGACGTGCAGCATCATTTTCTTCCCCTTTTTTAATTCCATCTTGAATATCTTTAGGTAAGTCTGTTAGAGATTTACCATCTTGCCTTGTGCTATTAGGGAGATTATCTTTCTTTTCGTCCTCTTCTGTTAATACAGGCGCTTCAGCAGCTTTATTAACATCAGCTAGAAGATCAGTAGCTGATAACTCGCCATTCTCAATAGCCTTTAAAACATATTCTTTCCCGATAGCTTCTTTTGCTTTTTCAATAGCTTTAGGCTTATCTTCAGGCTTGATTTTATCACTATTATTGATTTCCGCTATAGTAGCTTCTTCTACTTTATTCAAAAAGTTTTTTAATTCTTCTTTGGCTTCGGCTTCTTTCTTCTCTGCCTCTACTTTTTTCTTCGCTACTTCTTCTTCTTGAGCTGCCTCATCAGATTTTTTCTTAGCTACTTCTTCTGCTTTTTTAGCTTCTTCTGCTTTTGCTTTAGCTTCTTCTACTTTCTTAGTAAGTTCTGGTTTATTTTTTTCAGCCTCTTCTGCTTTTTTCTTAGTTTCAGCTAACTTATCTGGTTCAGGAACTACTATTGTTGTTTGAATAGTATTAAATTTCTCCTTCGCAGCAGTTTCGTGTTCCTTAGCTTTTTTCTCAGCTTCTTCTGCGGATTTTTTCCCATTTTCGTCGTGATTTCTGATAGCATTTAGATAATCTAGGACCGCTTTTTGAACTTCCTCTGTTGCCTTAGCTATCTCTTCAGAAGCTGCTTTTGCTTTCTCTGCTTTCTCTTCAGTTTTCTTCTGATCGTCTTCATATTTTTTCTGATCAGCTTCTGCTTCAGCTAAAACTTTTTTAGCGTCTTCGTATTCTTTCTTAGCAGCTTCAGATTTTTTCATTGCTGCATCGTAGTCTTTCTTAGCAGCTTCAGATTTTTTCATTGCTGCATCGTAGTCTTTCTTAGCAGCTTCAGATTTTTTCATTGCTGCATCGTAGTCTTTCTTAGCTTGAGACTGGTTAGCTACGGGAGCGTCTTCTGCTCTTACAAAAGTAGGCTGAGACGCAACAAAACCAGCTCCTAAGATAGCGACACTGGCTAGACTTGTTAAAATCATTTTTTTCTTATTCATCTAAATTTACCTCTTTTCTGATAATCATTTTCAGACTATACTATATTAAGTATACCCCCCCCCGTAAATACTTGTCAAGTGTTTTATATTACAATTGTGTTACATTTTCGTTCGGAATTTTATTTGTTTTATCAAAGTTTTTATGAAAATCGTTTTGAAAACTTTTGTATTTCTTTACATTCTCTCCCTTAGAGTTTCTCTTTTATACTCACTTGACTTCAAAGACAAGGTGTGTATTTGCTTTTCGATTGCAGATAAAACTCACATTACCATATATCAAAAGGTTGATTTCTGAATTAGGAATAGTCTTGCATATTTGCGATGGATGATGACTCGTTCTTATTTTCAGTAAGTAGCAACTGACTCGAGACACTCCAAAAAAGAGGTCAATGTTCGCCATCAACCTCTTTCTTATCGTTCATTCTTGTTGCTAGTGAGACGGATAACTTACCTCTCAGTCGGCATGTTCATCCTAGCTTACCCATTCACCATTAGCATTGACACGGTAACCATCTGGTGTTGTTGTGTTAACAGCCAAAGCGCCTGAACCATTTGCATAGTACCAGTGTTGACCTACTTTAAACCAACCCGTCTTCATGATCCCTTCTTCATCAAGGTAATACCAAGTACCATTTTCCTTGTACCAGCCTGTTTTCATAGCTCCTGAGCCATCAAAGTAGAACCATCTGCTACCATCTGTTCCCCAGCCTGTAAACATAGCACCTGAGTTACTTAGATAATACACCGATCCATCAACTTCTACAAATCCAGTCTGCATGACACCTAGATCATTCAAGTAGTACCATTGACCACCTGTTTTCAACCAGCCTGTCTTCACATCACCAGACTCATAAAAATACCACTTGCCATTAGACTGCACCCAGCCAGACTGATCAGATGTGGATTTTCTGAAATCTTTCAGCGGTGTTTCTACAACTATAGCTTTACTTTTAACTGTTGAAAGGTTTGAAGCAGTCACTTCTGTGTACTGAACAGCAGAACCATATCCACCAGCCAATTCCTCTGAAGAAGTCGTAGTTCCTAGAGCCAAAGCAACGGTTGCTGCTTTCTGAGGATTAGCTGCATTTTTAAAAGCAGCAAGACCCACATGGGTAAATTTAGGGTTAATCAAGTTCTCATAATAAGATGAAAATTCTTTTGATGTTTTATCTTTCTTTTTCGCCACATAGTTCGCCTTTTCAGCATGCCAATTTTCAATGGCTTTTAGAAATCCCTCAGGATTCAAATCTAAAGCTTCTCCACTTAGGCTATTACCAGATGGAAAGGCAGTCCAGTTGTTTTTACTTGAAAGACGTTCAGCCTTCAGCGCAACAGATACCTCAGCAGCGCGTACAAAAGCCGTTTTCTCATGGTCAACTGACCATTTGACAGGAACATACTTATCTACCAAACCTTCATCCGCTGCTTCTTTACGAATTTTATTGATAGCATCTAAAATAGATTGTTGATGAGGAGGCAAAAATTCTCCCTTGATTCCAACCAAAACATTGCCACTAGAAGGTTTTAGCACCTCTGAGGTCAATACATTGCCATCAGCAGATTGTGTTGCAACCAGTCTGTCGTTCGCAAAAACATCATTTGTCAAAACTGCTCCTGCCAAGGTCAAGGCCAAGGCACTAGCAAATACAATTTTCTTCATTTCTTTCTTACTCCTTATTGTAGTTTGAATATTATCTTAACAGATACCTTTCAACGTTTAATTATATCATATTTTCCTACTATTTGTCTTTGCTTACCTATTCCTAAATCCCAAAAGTAGGCGCAATGATTCTTTATTTCACAACAAGTTCATAACGTGTCTTACTTGTGAAGGTTTGACCAGCTTTAAGGATGACTTGGTCTTTGAGGTTACTGTGAATGGCATCTGGTAAAGCTTGCGCTTCAAGGGCAATCCCATTGTGCTGTACCATTGGCTGACCTCCTATGATGACACTCTCATCCACAAAATTTGCTGTGTAGACTACAAAGCAAGGAGCCTCTGTCTTGAAGAGCAGGAAGCGACCTGAGTTTTGGTCATAAAGGAAACCAGCATTGTCATGACCTACAGGGAGAGCAAATGGATGATCTAAACCTGATACCAACTGGATTTGCTCATCTTCTTCTGCAAAGATGTCTTTCAACAAGGCACCATTGTAGATGTGTTTGACCACATCACGAGTAGCATCTGGAGTTTTTGCAGGAACACCGTCGGGAGCGATTGGGTAAATCCCCTCTGTGTTTAATTGGAAGACATGGCGGTCAACTGTCTGCGTGAAATCACCAGACAAGTTGAAATAGCTGTGGTTGGTTGGATTGACCAAGGTATCTTGATCAGTTGTTACCTTGTAGCTGATTTCGTAGGCACCAGTTTCTTCCAAGTGATAGCTGATCCAAATCTTGAGATTGCCAGGAAATCCTCCTGTCCCATCTGTACGCTCTGTGTAAAGGGTCAAGCCATGGTCGCTCACTTCAGCTAGTTCAAACAAGCTTGAATCCCAACCTGTTGAACCACTGTGGTTACAGTTACTAGCATTGTTGACTTCAAGATTATAAGTCTGACCATTGAGTTCAAATGTCGCACCTGCGATACGACCTGCCACAGGACCTACGCTAGCCCCATGTTTAGGACTATTGCCTACATAACTATCAAAGTCATCAAATCCCAAGATAACATTGGCAAAATTTCCAGCCTTGTCAGGCGTGACATAGCGCAAGATGGTCGCACCATAGGTCATGACTTCAAGCTGGTAGCCACCGTCAGTTTCAAATTGATAGGCCAAGACATCTTGTCCCTCAACATTTCCAAATACACGCTCTGTGTATGCTTTCATTTTGTTCTCCTTTTACTATTTCTCTCAAGCAAACAAACCATAGAAAGCGCCTTGACAATCTATGGTTTACTTGTATGATTTACAAATCCTCTTGTCAAGAATTCATAAACACTGTCTTACTTTTGATATTCGTGGATGATAACACCTTGTACCACACGGTTTACGGTACCTGTAGGAGACGGTGTATCAGGTTTATTTTCTACCTTGAGTGAAGTCAATAGGGCAAAGAGTTGGGCATACACGATGTAAGGGAAGACACGGTAAATATCATTCAAGACACCGCCACAACCAAGGGTCACTTCTTTGACATTTTCAAGACCAAAGGCTTGATCACTCAAAAGCACAACACGGCGAGCAATCTGGTCACCAGCAACTTCACGAACCAAGTCCAAGTCGTACTTACGAGTGTAGTCTGTCGTTGTACCAAAGACCAAGACAACTGTATCTTCGTTGATAAGAGATTTTGGACCGTGACGGAACCCGACTGGGCTTTCATACATAGTCGCAACTTGACCAGCAGTTAGTTCCAAAATCTTCAACTGAGCTTCATGAGCAAGTCCAAAGAAAGGACCAGCGCCTAGATAGATGACACGATTAAAGTCGAGGTCAACAAGCTCTTTGACATCTTCTGCATTATCTAAAACTTTACGAGCAAGACTAGATACAACTTCAAAACGTTCAGCTTTCACAGCAAATTCTGTAGGATCAAAGACCAAGAGTGCTGTCAACATCATAGATGTAAAGCTAGAAGTCATGGCAAATCCAGCATCATTAGAGGCAGCTGGTTGCAAAAGCAAGAGATTGCGGTCATCTCCATGAGCTTGAAGAGCCAATTTACCATCTGCTGCGCAAGTAATCGTCACTTGATAAAGCTCATCCACCAAGGCTTTGGCCAAATCAACAGTTGCCACACTTTCAGGTGAATTTCCACTACGAGCGAAAGATACAAGGACAGTCGCCACATCTTTTTTCAAATAAGTTTCTGGATTGGCAACGATATCTGTTGTCGCAATAGCATTGAAATTCCATTTGCGTTCGTCATAGACTTCCTTAAAGTAAGGCACCAAGGTATCTCCCACATAAGCAGAAGTCCCAGCACCTGTCAAAATAACCTTGATATAGTCATGTTTATCCGCAATCCCTTGTAGGAAGGCTGCAATTTCTTCACGTTTTTCTTGATAAGATTCAAAAACTTCTTTCCATACATCAGGCTGTTGGTAGATTTCACGTGTCGTGATTTCTGCACCCAATTCAATCAAGTCTTCTTTTGTATAATGTAGCATTGAGTTCCTCTTTTTCTATCAAATATGGGAATGGGAGTAAGCCCCATTCCCATGTATATTCTATATAAGTTGTTCTGACGATTTTCACGTTGTCACATCGTATACTCAATGAAAATCAAAGAGCAAACTAGGAAACTAGCCGCAGGCTGCTCAAAGCACTGCTTTGAGGTTGCCGGATAAGACTGACAAAGTCAGCTCAAAACACTGTTTTGAGGTTGTGAATAGAACTGACGAAGTCAGTAACCATACCTACGGCAAGGCGACACTAGTATGGTTTAAAGAGATTTTCGAAGAGTATTATTCATCTTCGTCATCATCGAAGCCAGCTAACAGGTCATTGACTTTCACAATGCTTTCTGCAGCACGGTTCTTATAGTCCGCATCTGCGCCTGTCAAGCTCGCATTGATAAATTCAATCACCATTGGGAGATTCATCCCTGCATAAAGTTCGATGTCACGACCTTCCATAATCAAACGGCTTATCACGTTACATGGTGTTCCACCGAGAAGATCCGCAAAGACTAGGAAATCATCCAATCCTTCAATAGCAGCTTCAAATTTTGCAGTAAATTCTTCTGGTCCATCTTCTGGAAGAAGAGCTACTGTGTAAATGTTGTCTTGTGGGCCCATAATCATTTCTGTGCTACCTTTAAGCTCCTCACAGAAGCGACCATGGCTCACCAAAATTAATGATTTGGTCATAAGGAATTACATTCCAAGTACAAATTTACCAAAGGCAGAAAGAGCCAAAGCAAGTACGATAATAATACCGATAGCTTTAGTAGAGTTCATACCTTTCTTACCAAGCAACCAGAAGATAAAGGCAGTAAAGATTGCTGGAAGCAAGCGTGGGAAGATTTGGTTCAAGATGTCTTGGAAGTCAATCATCTTCTCACCGATTGCCCATTTGTAAGAAATTTCAAAGTTAATTACTGTTGCTACAAGAGCACCCATCATGAAGACACCAAGTACAGATGCAGCGTCAATCAAAGCTGTCAAGGTACTTTGCATGTTGTTGATGAGGTTAACCCCTTCTTTGTAGGCAAATTCCAACTGTTTCCAACGGAAGATGTCATAGGCTACTGCAACTGCAATCCAAAGGAAGATACCCCAAGGTTGGCCAGCGATAGCCATAGTTGCTGCGACTGACCCCATGATAGCAGGTACAAGTGAACCAAAGATTGTATCTCCAAGAGGAGCAAATGGTCCCATCAAACCTGTCTTGATACCGTTAACGGCGTCTTTTGAACCCACACCATCTTTTTCTTCCATGGCAAGGTCAAAACCAGCGATAATGGTATGGAAGAATGGTGAAGTATTGAAGAATTGAGTATGAACTTTCATCATTTCTTTCAATTCAGGAGTTCCATCCCCATACATTTTACGCAATTGAGGCAAGATCATGTAAAGGTAACCAGAAGCTTGCATACGTTCGTAGTTCCAACCTAATTGGAAAGTAAACAAGCTACGTTTGTTGATTTGATTAAAATCTTCTTTTGTAAGTTTGTAATTAGAATTCGTCATCTTCGATTTCCCCACTTTCTGATGGTGTAGAAGGTGCTGCTACAGCTACTTTTTGGCTATTTTTAAAGTGAAGCACTGCAAGGAAAATACCTACGATAGAAATACCAATCATAGACAAACCTTTGAAGTTGTTCACGAAACCAATTTTTTCAGCAACTTCAGCAGGAAGAGTACCTACGATACCAGCAACAGCGCCACCAAGACCTGTTACATATGAGTAAAGAACAGTCAACATAGCTGTCAAACCAAATCCCATAGCAAGGTAGTGAAGGTTACGTTTAACTGGAAGGTAACGAAGCAAGATTGCAAATCCAAGACCTGGAAGCATACGTCCTGCAAGTGTCAAACCATCTGCAACCCATTGGTATTCTGTAACGAAGTCTACTACGCCTTGTACAAATTCACCACCAAAAGCAAGGGCAAAGAAGACTGGAAGGGCACGAGATAGAGCCCAAGGAATCGCACCAAGCAAGTAGTTGCGTTCAATACCTTTATAGTCAAAGCGTTCGATGGCAGCATCCACACGGTGAGCGAAGAAGGTAGTAGTCATACGTCCAAGAACGTCGAAGTAAGTCAAGAGAGCTGCTACTGGTACAGCGATTGTAGTAATTGCAAGCGGTGCATCAATTCCTTGTGAAACAGAGAAGGCTGTCGCAAGAACCGCACCAGAAGTTGCGTCGATACGAGAAGCACCACCGAAGGTACCAACCCCAAGAACGAACAGTTGCAAGTTACCACCGATAAGCAAACCAGTAGTCACATCTCCCATGATTAAACCAGTAATGAAACCAGCAAATACAGGGGAACCTGCAGATGAAACGATCGTCAACTCATCACAGATTTGATAAGCTGAGTACAAAGTGAGAAGTAAAATTTGCCACCATTGTATCATAACAATGACCTCCTAAAAATTTTTTTCCTATTTTAATAAGCTCAAAAAGTCTGAAATTGGATCATTTGGAACCATTTGAGCAGTAAGTTTAACACCTTTTTCTGCCAGTTTGTGGAAATCTTCCACATCCTTGTCTACTACGTTGATAGAACGTGTGATGGAACGAGTTTCTGGTGTTTGAGACATATTCCCAACATTAAGGGTTTCAAGTGGTACACCTGCTTCAACCAAACCAAGGAAGCGGTCTGGTTTACGAGCCACGATAAAGAGACGTTGGCTATCGTATTTTCCAGCAAGAATATTGGCTGCCGCTTTTTCAATTGGCAAAATACTCAATTTTACACCTGGTGGTGTCGCAAGTTTCAAACCACTCTTTTCAACGTCGTTGTTGACAACTTCGTCATCTACAACCATAATACGTGAAACATTTAGTTTTCCAGCCCAAAGATTGGCTACTTGTCCGTGGATCAAACGTCCATCGATACGGCATCCTACAATTGTCATAAGTTTTCCCCCTTTATGTGTTTTAGTGTAGGTTTACGAGTTAAATGAATCTCTTCTTTATATTGGCCCTCTGTTTCAAAGATGATGATACGATTGGCACCTTCCTTGAGATAGCTATGAGGGATATAAAGCGAGAGGGTCGGGCCAACGTTCCAAAAACGTCCTAGATTCTGCCCATTGACAAAGGCAACTCCCTTACCAAACTCAGACAAGTCTAGGTAAGTATCTTTTGGCTCTTGGACTATAAAGTCATAAGCGTAAAAGGCTGGTTGTCCTTGAGTCCATCCTTTTGAAAAATCAATTTTCTCAGGATTGTCTAGTGGGAGTGGATAGTGTTTCCAGTTTAGTAAGAAGTGCAAATCCTTACAAACCCCTGTCCGAATTCCCTTACGTTGCGTATCCGCTAAGAACTTGTGACCATAGTTGACACGCCCCATATTTTCTACCAAGATATCTATCATAGATAGCGCTTTCTTTTCACCTTGATAAAAAATATCTTCCCCAATCTCTGTCTGGTATTGGGTTTTAACCCACTGACCATCGACATAAAGCTGGGCCCTATCTCGACCATCAATGATACGAAGTCTTTCTTCTTCTGCATCCCAGTTTGTTTCTGTTCGATAGAGTAAGTAACCATAGCTTTGTCCCAACTCCTCCATCTTTTTAGGATAGAGACTTTCTATCGGACTTGACAAGCTATCCAAGGTTTCAAACAAGGAAACTTTTTCAACTAGTGGAATAGCATCCAACTCCATACTCTCTTTGTAGAGTGGTTCCAACTGTGGATACTCTGGGAAATGTGTCGCCATCATCTTCTTGACTGCCAGATATTTAGCAGTTGGATTTCCTTCTTCATCCAGAAGGGCATCGTAATCATAAGACGTAACTTGTGGCAGGTCCAAAGTCCCTCGAGCCGAGCAACCATTCATGAAGCCAAAGTTTGTACCACCGTGGAACATGTAAAGATTGATAGAGCCTTGTTCCAAAACTTCTCGAACTGCATCTGCCAATTCTTTTGGATCCCGTGTGATAATCGGTTCTTTCCAGCGATTGAACCAACCATCCCAAAATTCCATACACATGAGTGGCCATTTCTTACCATGCTCATCAAAGAATTCCTGCATCTGTGAAAAGTTGTAAGGTGCCTTAGAACCAAAGTTTCCTGTTACAAAGAGGTCATCTTCGATTAAGGTTCCAGCTTTCAAAGTAGCTCGCCATGGACCATCTGATGTAAAGAGGGGACAGGTTACGCCACGCTCTTCCATCAGCTGTCGAATGACTCTCAGGTAAGCCTTATCCTCGCCATAAGAACCATACTCATTTTCAACCTGCATCATAAGGATATTGCCACCATTGTCCAACAAATGTGGAACCAATCGTGACAAGAGCTGGTCATAGTAGCGACCGACAGCTTCAATATAAGCAGGATCTGAGGAACGAATCCTCATATCTTTGGTTAAAAGCCAAGCTGGTAAACCACCGAATTCCCATTCCGCACAGATAAAGGGTGACGGACGAACGATAGCGTAGAGACCTAAATCCTGTGCCGTCTGGAGAAATCGCTCTAAATCCAGAGCCCCTTCAAAGTGAAACTCGCCCTCACGAGGCTCGTGTAAATTCCAAGCCACATAAGTCTCTACCGTATTAAAGCCAAGAGCCTTCAAGTTATAGAGCGAATGATACCAATCTTCTGGAGGAACCCTAAAATAATGAATGGCGCCAGATAAAATCTTAAATGATTTTCCATCAAGATAGAAATCATCTCGTATCTCAAATCGTGTCATAAAACTACCTTCTGACCGCGAAAGTTTACGCTTTCATTTGTTGTTATAGTAATTATAAACCAATCTGTTTGAATTGTCAATAGAAATTGTCGGAATATTTGCTAGAATTTTACTATTATACACACGTTCAATTAGTTTCAAACATTTTCAGACCCATTTCAAACGCTCTTTCAATTCGGAATAGATAACCTAAAATAATTTTGTATAAAATACATTTATAAAATACGTGCAATGCCTATGTAGCTTAATTTTTCAAACTATTTTTCTAATTTTTTATTCAAAAGACTACTATTTTTTTCGCTTTTATGGTAAAATTTTCTGTGGAGAAGGAAAATAGAGGTAAAAATATGGCAATTCCCAAATATCAATACATAAAAGACGAATTAAAAAATAAAATCATCTCTGGGCAGTTTAGCAGTGGAGATAAATTTTACACTGAAGCAGAGCTCATTTCAATGTACGATGTCAGTTCTATCACAGTTGTCCGCGCCTTAAACGACCTTGCTAAAGATGGATATATTGTCCGCCAACAAGGAAAAGGAACCTTCGTTTCACGTGCACGCAAACACAAGCTTGTAGAGTTTTCAGATATTGAACTCTTTAATGCTAAAGATGATAAGGTAACTGTTCTTTCAATTGAACGCGGAAACAAACTCGCTTACTTGGAAAAATTGGGTCTACGCGGCGATCAATTCTACTACAAGATTGAACGTGTCCGCGAATCAAACGGTGTCGTTTATATCTACCATACATCCTACATCCCAGAACAATATATCAACGCAAATTATCCAAACCTTGAATACTATAGTTCCATCTATAACCGTTTCAAGTTAGACTACCACATTCATATGAATGATGAACACTTTGAAGAAATCAATGAAATAGTCTTTCCAACTCCAGAACATGCGGCTTCAGTCCTCGGAGTCGATGAACAATTCCCTACTGTCTTACAAACTAAAATCACCAAACTCGAATCAACTGGTCAAGTTTTAGGATACAGTGAAACTTACAAACGATCTGATTATTACAAGATTAAATTCATCTCATGTGACCGTGATCACTAAGAAGAAAGTCTGAGCCTAATCGCTTGGGCTTTTTCTATGCTTATTATATGACATAGTAGATTGAAATAGAATATGGACAAATCGATTAGGAAATTTAAAGGAATTTCTAGTAATATTTTAGAAGTCACAGTATACTATTCTATATTCAACATATTATAAAATATTGGTTATTTTTTGCAAAAGCACTTTAATAAAAAAGAAAAATCGAAGTTCTGCTACTCCAGTAAATAGAGTAATAGAACTTCGATTTTTATTCTAATTATCCTAATCCAAGACGTTCAAAGATATCATCCACTCGTTTGGTGTAGTAAAGAGGGTTGAAGATCTCGTCGATTTCTTCTTGTGTGAGGCGTGAAGTTACTTCTGGGTCTGCCTCAAGAAGTGGTTTGAAGTCCACTTGATTATCCCAAGAGTAGGCTGTTTTTGGTTGTACCAAGTCATAGGCTTGCTCACGGGTCATCCCTTTTTCAATCAAGGTCAACATGGCACGTTGGCTAAAGATAAGACCAAACGTAGAGTTCATGTTGCGGATCATATTTTCTGGGAAGACTGTCAAATTCTTGACAATATTTCCAAAACGGTTGAGCATGTAATCAATCAAGATGGTCGTATCAGGTGTGATGATACGCTCAGCTGATGAGTGGGAAATGTCGCGTTCATGCCAGAGAGCGACGTTTTCATAAGCTGTAATCATGTGGCCACGGATAACACGCGCAAGCCCAGTCATATTTTCAGAACCGATTGGGTTGCGTTTGTGAGGCATTGCTGAAGACCCTTTTTGCCCCTTAGCAAAGAACTCTTCCACTTCGCGTTGTTCTGATTTTTGTAGACCACGAATCTCAGTCGCCATACGCTCGATGGAAGTCGCGATGCTAGCAAGGACTGCAAAGTACTCAGCGTGAAGGTCACGAGGAAGGACCTGTGTAGAGATTTCTTGAGCACGGATACCCAATTTGTCGCAGACGTATTGCTCCACAAATGGTGGGATGTTGGCAAAGTTACCAACCGCACCAGAAATCTTACCAGCTTCCACACCAGCAGCCGCATGCTCGAAACGCTCGATATTGCGCTTCATTTCGCTGTACCAAGTCGCCAATTTAAGACCAAAAGTCGTCGGCTCAGCATGCACACCGTGGGTACGACCCATCATGATGGTGAACTTGTGCTCCTTAGCCTTATCAGCGATGATGTTGGTGAAGTTTTCGAGGTCACGACGGATGATGTCGTTGGCCTGCTTGTAAAGGTAACCGTAGGCCGTATCCACCACGTCGGTAGACGTCAAACCATAGTGGACCCACTTGCGCTCTTCACCAAGAGTCTCAGAGACCGCACGCGTGAAAGCCACCACATCGTGACGAGTTTCCTGCTCAATCTCCAAAATACGGTCGATGTCAAAGTCCGCCTTCTCGCGAATCAAAGCCACATCTTCCTTAGGGATTTCCCCCAACTCAGCCCATGCCTCGTCAGCCAAGATTTCCACCTCAAGCCAAGCACGGTATTTATTTTCTTCACTCCAAATATTCGCCATCTCAGGGCGGCTATATCTATCAATCATGTTTTCTTTTCCTTTCTTTTTGTTTTATACAGGAGAACAGATGCTTGTAGCTCAAATTCAAACAATCAAACACTCTTTTCATTGCTTCTATCTCATAACTCTTATAAAAAAATTATTCTAAATTATCACTCTCCTCTTTCCCTAAACTTCATAGTTCTCATTAAAATTAAAAGATATGTAAATATTACAACCGTTAACAGTACTGCTATTAGCATCTGTATCATCAGGAATTTGTCACCAAAAAACAATATCCCTCTAATTTCTCTGAATGCATAAAATAATATGATTAACCAAAGAAGTACAATACAATACATTACTAAAAATGTTCTTAACCTCATATTTTTTCTAGTCGAACTTACATCAACATTCTCTAATTCTCGACTTTCTTCTCCAGAGATATTTAAATTACAGCGTAAAGTTAGTAATTTTCTAATTAGCTCATTTTTTTCTACTATTGGGATATAATCAATCATGTAGAGTCTAACTAAGACGTCCTCAATTAACTCTGAATTCGAAAAAAATCTTTTAATGGAAATATTATTCTTTCGAATAAGTGAATTGACTATTGATTGTAATAATTCTTCTGTCAATTCTGTATCATTGGTAAGAACTTTTTCTAATATGGACAATATTTCTTCTTGACACTTTTTTAAGTTCTTTTGTGATACTCTTGAAGTCCAAATATAACTACTAATTGTTGATATAAGTGTAATCAATAGACCACCTAGTACAGTTATTACCCACTGGTTATTTATTATTGCACTCAGTATTTGCATAGAATCTCCAAAAACCTCCAAATTTTATATATAGTTCTCCTACTCAAACTCCTCTTTTCCAATAAACACAGATGGGTAATGATCTAGTGTACTCAAATCCGTATCCATCGGTAGATCATAGATAGCTAAATAGTTTTCAGGGTATTGTGCAACTAGCTCTGCATATTTCGCTTGTACCTTATTCTGGTCAGCACTAGCAAACAAGACTTCAACAACTGCTCCAGTCTTATCTTTTTCAATAAATGCATTAACGATAATTTGTATCATAGACTTGTCCTAAAAATCAATCCCTTTCCCAAACTCCTCAATCTCATCCGGCTCATCACTAAACAAAGTCACGTGTCCCATCTTACGGTTGTGCTTCGCTTCTATTTTACCATACATGTGGAGGTGAGCGCTTGGATTTTCTGTGACATATTTTTCAGCAGCCTCAACGTGTTGACCGAGAACGTTGAGCATGACTGCTGGTGTATGTAGTTTGATAGCTGGCAATGGTGCTCCCAGAACTCCCAGAATATGAGTGTCAAACTGGGAGAAGTCGCAGGCTTCAATCGAGTAGTGCCCAGAGTTATGTGGTCGTGGGGCAATCTCATTGACAATGATGTCATCAGCTGTCGCAAACATTTCCACGCAAAGGGTTCCAGACAAATTGAGTTGCTCAGCGATTCTCACTGCCATGGTTTTTGCTTTGGCTGCTAGACTTTCTGAAATGCGAGCTGGGACGATAGTCTTTGAAAGAATGTTGTTGCGGTGGATATTTTCCTGAACTGGGAAGACTGTCACATCCTTGCCATTTCCTGATACGATGACAGAAATCTCAAGGTCAAAATTGACGAATTCCTCTAAAACGCAGGCTGCTGAGTCAGCTAACGCATAGGCTTCTTCAAAGTCTGCTTCTGAGCGAATGACCTTTTGCCCATGCCCATCGTAACCACCTGTCGCAGTCTTGAGGACATAGTTTTTCGATAAATCGATATCTGCTAAGTCTTGGCTAGAAGTCACAACCTTGTAAGGTGCCACAGTGACTTTTGCCTTGTTTGAAAGGAAGTCCTTTTCAAAAATACGATTTTGCGAAATGCGGAGTAGGTCTGTCCCTTGAGGGAGCTGACCATCCTTGATAACAGTATCCAAACCGTCAGCATCGACATTTTCAAACTCATAGGTGAGGACATCGCAACGCTCAGTCAACTGACGGAGGGCATCCACATCACTATAAGGAGCCACAATGATTTCCGCCACGCGAGAGACCGGGCAATCCGTCGCAGGATCCAGCGCGATAACCTTGTGCCCCATGTAGATAGCAGAAATGGCCATCATCTGACCCAGCTGACCGCCACCGATAATTCCAATTGTTTTAGATGAGCTCATTTGTAGACTCCTCTGCGATTTTTCCTTGTTCTTCTGCAAAATCTGCCAAAGCCGTCGCGATAGCTTGATCCTCTACTGAAAGAAGACGGAGGGCGAAGAGGGCCGCATTTGTCGCACCGGCTTCACCGATAGCCATTGTCGCAACAGGTACCCCACCCGGCATCTGAACGATAGAATAGAGCGAGTCCACACCACTAAGGGCACGCGATTTGACTGGTACACCAATGACTGGAAGGGTTGTTTTGGCAGCTACCATTCCTGGCAAATGAGCTGCGCCTCCAGCACCTGCGATAATGACCTTGATGCCACGACTACGTGCTTCTTCGGCATGTCTGAACATGAGGTCTGGCGTACGGTGGGCAGAGACAACTTTCTTTTCATATGCTATACCGAAGCGGTCTAGGACTTCTGCTGTTTTTTGCATAGTTGCCCAGTCGGATTTTGAGCCCATGATAATGGAAATTACGGGTTTCATTTCTTCTCCTTTTTCCTCTTTTTCAACAATCACCTTAGGTTGTGAGGGACGGCAGCAGCCACCAAAGGTGTCTCATGCCTAAATCGGAAGCCCAAGGTCTTCCAATTTCCCTGAACGATTGGATTGTCATTCAATCGTTCTTTCACCACAGCGACCATTATCGTACTTGGCGACTTCGTCGCTTTTTCTTATATCTTTATCGAATAGCCTTGCTTCCGATATCTGTTCGGTAAAAGAGGCCTTCTGTTTTTTGTTGAGTGAGTTCTTGATAGATAATGTCTTGGGTTTCTTTGACGGTGTCGGCTGTGGTGACGAGCATATAGACACGGCCACCGTTTGAGAGCAGTGCTCTGCTATTTTCCGCAAACTTAGCCCCTGCATAGTAGGTGATGATGTCGCCAGCGGTTTTGGCTGGAAGCTTGACGCCCTTCTCATAAGCCAGTGGGTAACCGTTTGATGCGACAACCACACCCAGAGTCACACCCTTGTCCGTCCAAGTGATATTTGGCTCCTTGCCATCCAGAATATCGGTGATATTTTGGGCAAAATCAGAGGTTAATCGAGGTAGAATAATCTGAGTTTCAGGATCTCCAAAACGAGCGTTAAACTCGATAACCTTAGGTCCATCTGCTGTCAGGATAAGCCCTGCGTAAAGGACACCAAGATACGGACGACCTTCTTTAAACATCCCTTCGAGAACTGGCTTGACAATAGTCTCTACTGCTGTATCAATCACGCTCTGTGGTAAGTGGGGAACTGGCGCATAGGCACCCATACCGCCCGTGTTAGGGCCCTTGTCGCCATCATAGGCACGTTTGTGATCCTGAGCCGTTGGCATAACGTAGAACTTGTCCCCATTGACAAAGGCAAAGAGAGAGAATTCTTCTCCGTCGAGGAATTCCTCGATGACCACACGCGCACCTGAATTACCGAATTTATTGTCCAATAGCATCTCATGAGTGGCTTCGACCGCTTGCTCAACCGTCTCAGCAACGACGACACCCTTCCCAAGCGCCAAGCCATCCGCCTTGACAACGATAGGAGCCCCCTGCTTTTCGATATAGGCCTTGGCTTCCTCAAAGTCCGAGAATGTGCCATAGGTTGCTGTCGGAACGCCATATTTGACCATGATTTCCTTGGCAAAATCCTTAGACCACTCAAGTTCAGCCGCAGTCTTAGTCGGACCAAAAGCTTTGAGTCCTGCCGCATTGAAATCATCCACGATACCAGCAGCAAGGGCATCATCTGGACCGATAAAGGTCCAAGCAATATCGTTGGCCTTTGCGAAGTCAATCAATTTAGAATGTTCGGAAATAGAGATATTTACCAATTCCAAACCATCCAGAGTCATCCCATCATTCCCAGGAGCAACAAAAACCTTTTCTACCTCTTTTGACTCAAGCAACTTCTTAGCAATCGCATGTTCACGACCACCCGAACCGACAACTAACAGCTTCATTCCTCAACCTCTTTTGCGAATTATTTACTAATATTATACCACAAACGTTCGTTTTAATCTTATTTCACTCCGCATTTTTACGCAAAAAAGGAAAGAAACTGTTTTCTTCCCTTTAACATTCTCAATGTCTAAAATGTCTCACGTCTGTGAAGACCATAGTCAAGCCGTATTTGTCAGCAGCTTCGATGGATTCCTGATCACGGACCGATCCACCTGGCTGGATGATAGCCTTGATACCTGCTTTGGCGATTTCTTCCACATTATCCGCAAATGGGAAGAAGGCATCCGAAGCAAGCACAGCGCCGTCAAGACGGTCTTTAGCTTGGTCAATAGCGATGCGAACAGAAGCCACACGGTTAGTCTGACCTGGACCAACACCCAGTGTCATGTGATCGTTGGTTACAATGATTCCGTTTGATTTGACGTACTTGATAGCCTTCCAAGCGAACTCAAGAGCAGTTGCTTCTGTCTCAGTTGGTTGGCGTTTGGTCACCACTTGCCAGTCAGCTGGGCTTTCTTTGACCACATCTTGATTTTGAACAAGGAGCCCGCCAACCACACCTGTGTATTCTGCTTCCACTTCACTGGCCTCTTGAGCGTCAAATGGCAAGGCAAGGATACGCAAGTTTTTCTTTTTGTTGGTCAAAATGGTTAGCGCTTCATCCGTATAGCTTGGTGCGATGATGATTTCAAGGAAAATACCGTGCATCTTCTCAGCTGTCGCAGCATCCACCTCACGGTTAAGAACAACGATACCACCAAAGATAGACACTGGGTCAGACTCATAAGCGTAGTCCCAAGCAGTCTCGATGTCATCAGCCTGACCGATTCCACATGGGTTCATGTGTTTGAGAGCCACAACGGTTGGACGGTCTTTGAAGTCACGGATAATACGAATGGCAGCGTCAGCATCACGGATATTGTTGAAGGACAATTCCTTACCGTTAAGCTGTTTGGCTGAAGCAATGGAGTAATCTGTCGGCAAGGCTTTTTGGTAGAAATCAGCATCCTGTTGAGGATTTTCCCCATAGCGCATAGCTTGTTTGAGGTCATAGGTCAAGGTCAACTTTTCAGGCTTGCTTTCGCCGACCTGAGCTGTAAAATACTCTGCAATCAAGGCATCATAAGCCGCCGTGTGTCGGAAAACTTTTGCTGCTAAACGTTGACGCGTTTCGTAACTTGTTTCTCCATTTGCTACCAATTCGTCAAGAACCACAGCGTAGTCAGCTGGATCTACCGCAACCGTTACGCTAGCGTGGTTCTTCGCTGCTGAACGAAGCATAGATGGCCCACCAATATCGATATTCTCCACAGCATCAGCGTAAGTTACGTCTGGTTTGAGAATCGTTTCTTTAAAGGGATAGAGATTGACCACTACAAGGTCAATGAGCTCAATTTGATTATCTTTGGCCGCTTCCAGGTGACTATCCAAGTCACGACGAGCGAGGAGTCCCCCGTGGATATTTGGATGAAGGGTCTTGACACGACCGTCCATCATTTCTGGAAAACCGGTCACATCATCAATCGCAACAGTTTCTACCCCAGCATTGTCAAGGGCAACTTTGGTGCCACCTGTTGAGATGATGTCCCAACCAAGTTTTTTAAGTTCTTGGGCAAATTCAACAATGCCCGCTTTGTCTGAGACGCTGATTAAGGCGCGTTTAGTCATTATATTCTCCTTTTTAATCATTAGTTAAACACCGATTAAATGCAGTAACAGTAAAACAAAATAAGCAAAACCAAGGCTAAGCATACCTAAGATATTGACCCATTTTCTAGTCTGTGATTTGAACACTCTTATAAACATTTGATAAATCAGCAAGCCTACACAAACACCTAGCGTATTTAAAGCCAAATCCGTTATATCTGTTATACCTATTGCTAAAATATACTGTAAGCACTCAAACAATAAACTAATCAAGAAACCTGTCCCGACTATTTTTAAACTAGATAAATTAGTTTTTATCAGAGGGAAACAAACACCTAATGGAATAAAGGAAATCAGATTAAATAACATTTCAGCAAAAACAATTTTTCCATCTACTATTAGTGGTTCTGAAAATGGAATCCAATTGATATACCTTGGAGCTAAGAAAAATGCTATAAATTCAGGATTAGTTTCAAACTTAAATAAGATTCCCCAAGTTAATAACATCAGATAGACATAAAATACATATCGAGTTGTTTTTTTAGATTCTAACATTACAAATACCTCCGTTTGAAGCCGTCTTCAACAATCGCTGACTCCAATTTAAAATCAAAGATATCATATAAATCAACAAAAAGTCAATCTGTAAATAGAGCCTTCACTACTTCTGGATACAACTTGTACTCCGCTTCATGAATACGTTCTTCAAAGCTGGCTATGGTATCATCAGCTAACCGTGGCACACGGACTTGTTGGATAATCTTCCCAGTATCCACACCAGAATCTACCCAGTGAATGGTCACGCCAGACTGATCCACGTCAGCATTCCAAGCATCCTCAATCCCATGAGCTCCTGGAAATTCTGGCAGGTAGGCTGGATGAATGTTGATAATTCGGCCCTCATAAGCTGCTAATAAAGTCGGCCCTACGATTTTCATGTAGCCTGCTAGACAAACCAAGTCAATCTGATGTTCTTCCAAGAGTTCGACAAGGGCTGCTTCGTAGTCTGCCTTGCTCTCAAACTCCTTGAGTTCAAAAGCATAGGATAGAACTCCGAGCTTGTCTGCACGCTCGAGCACATAGGCGTCACGATGGTCTGAAAAGACAAACTCCACTGGAAACTCTTCGGCAATCACCTGAAAATTTGAGCCATTACCTGAGGCAAAAACCGCTATTTTTTTCATTTGATGATGACACTTTCGTTTTCTTTCTTGACGATACGACCAATTTCATAGACTGGTTCATTCAACAATTCCTTGACACGACTTACATTTTCAGGGCTGACTGCTAGCATAAGTCCCACACCCATATTGAAAATTTCAAACATTTCCTCATGCTTGATTTCACCGTATTTTTCAAGGGCTTTGAAAATTGGAAGCACTGGAACTTTGCTTTCATCAATCTCAGCAGCTAGGTCATCCGCAAACATACGAGGGACATTTTCGATAAAGCCACCACCAGTGATGTGGGCAATGCCGTTGACCAACTCTTCCTTGATGAGTGGCAAAACAGCCTTGACATAGATACGAGTCGGCTCAAGAAGAACGTCCTTGAGTTGCTTGCCTTCCAATTCTGGCAAGATTTCCTCACCTGTGTAATCCGCAAAGACACGACGAACAAGAGAGTAACCATTGGAGTGAATCCCACTTGAAGCAAGTCCGAGAAGAATATCTCCTTCTGCCACCTTTGAACCGTCAATGATTTGAGATTTTTCAGCCACACCGACCGCAAAACCAGCCAAGTCATAGTCATCTTCGCCGTACATGCCAGGCATTTCAGCCGTTTCCCCACCAATGAGGGCAGCGCCTGCCTGCACACAACCTTCTGCCACACCAGCAACTACTTGTTCTAGTTTAGCTGGTTCATTCTTGCCTGTCGCCACATAGTCGAGAAAATAGAGGGGCTCCGCACCCGCAGCAATGATGTCGTTGACACACATGGCCACACAGTCCTGACCAATGGTATCGTGCTTGTCGTACTTGATAGCCAGCATGAGCTTGGTTCCGACACCGTCAGTCCCTGAAATCAAGACGGGTTCTTTAACCCCTGTCTTTGAAAGGTCAAACATACCACCAAAGCCACCCAGAGTTCCCATGACACCTGCACGCTCCGTACGAGCCACGTGCTTTTTAATCCGTTCAACAACTTCATAACCCGCTTCAACATCCACACCCGACTGGGCATAAGCATTTTTATTTGTCATTTTATTTTTCCTTTTCTTTAATGGAGGATCTATTGTCTATTTGTAAAAACTGGTCTTTTCTTCCAAACTTCTACGATAGTCTTCTTCATAGTCGTAGAGAGGCGTTGGGTAGTCACCGTCAAAGTAAGCGACACAGAGACCACCATTTGGTGCATCTGTTTCAATCCCAATCGAATCAATCAAACCTTCAACAGAAAGATAGGTCAGGCTGTCAGCTCCAATGATTTGACGAGTTTCTTCAACCGTATGATTGGCCGCAATCAGTTCCTGACGAGTCTGGATATCAATCCCGTAGAAGCATGGATAAGCTAGCGCTGGGCTTCCAATAGCAACGTGAACCTCAGTCGCCCCTGCTTCCTTTAAAAGCTGGACGATACGACGAGAGGTCGTCCCACGTACAATAGAGTCATCAATCATAACCACACGCTTGCCTTTGACAACGCCAGAAACAGCAGACAGTTTCATCCGCACCCCTTGCTCCCGCAATTCTTGAGTCGGTTGGATAAAGGTACGTTGGGTGTATTGGTTCTTGATAAGACCCATTTCATTTGGCAAACCAGATTCTTCTGCAAATCCCATAGCCGCGCTGAGGGAAGAATTGGGTACACCAACTACAATATCCGCCTCATGCTTGAATTCACGCGCCAATTGGGCACCCATACGTTTCCGTGCCGTATGGACATTGACACCGTGGATATTAGAATCAGGGCGGGCAAAGTAGATATACTCCATAGAACAGATTGCTAGCTGAGTATCGTCTGTATAGCTATCATACTGGATGCCCTTGTCATCAATGATGACAATCTCACCTGGCTTCAAATCACGAATCCATTCTGCACCAATGACCTCAAAAGCACAAGTTTCAGAGGAAACGACTACTGCTCCATTAGCCATTTTCCCGATTGAAAGCGGTCGGAATCCATTGGGGTCAAGAGCCGCAATCAGCTTATCTTCAAACAGCAAGATATAAGCAAAGCCACCTTTGACAAGGCTGAGCGCTTCCTTGATTTTGCCCATCAGGCTAGGATTATGACTGCGACGAATGAGATGAGCCAAGATTTCCGAGTCCGAAGTCGCACTGAAAATCGCACCTCTTTCCTCCAATTCTTTCTTGAGAGAGGCAGCATTGGTCAGATTCCCATTATGAGCCAGACCAAACTGCATATCGTGAAAACGGAAGAGGAAGGGCTGGATGTTATCTACAGAAGCTTCGCCAGCAGTCGCATAACGTACATGTCCAATCGCACCAGTTCCTGTCAATTTATCCAAATTAGCAGGATTTCTGAATACTTCTGATAAAAGGCCCATGTCACGATGGCGCTTTAGTTTCCCTTGGTCATTAGAGAGGATTCCTGCCCCCTCCTGACCACGGTGCTGAAGACTATGGAGACCAAAATAGGTCAATTTAGCAGCATCTGGATGTCCCCAGATACCGAAAACACCACATTCTTCATTAAGAGATTTTACTTCGTATGTCATTTTATATACCTAATTTTTATTTGTGTAGCACCAAGAGCTAAATCTACATGACTTTTACATTACTGATACTATCTATTAGAAAATCTGCAAGTCTTATTTTCCAGTAAAGTATTTAACCGCTGACGCGAACAGGTGCTGGTCTTTATTTCCTGGGATATTTTGGAAAAGACCGTCTTCATAACGTTCTGAGTGTCCCATTTTACCAATGATTTGGCCGTTCTTGCTGGTAATTCCTTCGATGGCATGGATAGAACCATTCGGATTGTACTTAGAATCCATACTTGGTTTACCGTCAAAGTCAACGTATTGGCTAAAGATTTGACCATTGTCACGGAGCTCTGCGAATTCCTCAGCTGTCACGACAAACTTCCCTTCACCGTGCGAAACAGGAATGGCATGAATCTCACCAACTTCCACTCCAGCTAACCATGGTGAGTTGGTATTGGCAATCCGAGTTTCCACCATCTTAGCCACGTGTTGGTTGGCATCATTGTAGAAGAGGGTTGGGCTAGTACTTTTGGCATCTTCAAAGTTCCCGTATGGAAGAAGACCTGATTTGACCAAAGCCTGGAATCCATTACAGATACCAA
Source organism: Streptococcus thalassemiae (assembly GCF_903645285.1). Classification (GTDB taxonomy): domain Bacteria; phylum Bacillota; class Bacilli; order Lactobacillales; family Streptococcaceae; genus Streptococcus; species Streptococcus thalassemiae. Next base: position 488,552 of record NZ_CAHJXN010000003.1, read on the forward strand.
TAATCAAGCCACCACGGGCGATAAAGCTATCAATAGCCACACGGACTTTTTCATTGAGAAGGATGTTGACGATAAACTTAGCTGAACCATCTGGCTCGTCCGCAGCTGAGAAACCACCTGCAAAGAAGAGAATGTTAGCCTTGCCGATGTTGTCAACCATGGTTTCAACTGACTTGACAATGGCTTCTTCATTCAAGGTCACAAATGGCACCAAGTTGACCTCTGCACCTTCTTTCTCAAATGCCTTGGCTGAGTCATATTCCGAGTTGGTTCCTGGGAAGACTGGGATATAAACCACAGGTTTTTCAACCTTTTCTTTGGCTTTAATCACAACATCTGATGCAACAGATGGTACTTCAGCCAGTTCTTTGGCTTGAGCAAATTCTGTTGGGTAAACTTCTTCCAATTTTCCTTGGAAGGCACTGTCAAGTTTGTGTCCATCTAGCTTCACACCGTTGACAAGGAGTGTAAAGTCTGTACTTGTTTGTCCAATCTTCTCTACTCCAGCGATTTCTTCAGGAGATGTGAAGACAAATCCGCCCAATTGAGCTGTCAAAGATGTCTCAAGTTCAGGCAAGGTTACCTCTGCACCGATATGGTTCCCAAAGGTAGAAAGAGCCAAACTTTCAACCACACCGCCGTATTTGACAGCCGATGCAGATGTTACTTTGTGAGCCTTTTGAAGGGCTTCAAACTGAGTAAAGTTTTTCTTAATTAAGTCAAAATCAATCTCTGCAGCAAGGGCTTGACCTGGGATGTAGTAGATGTTTTCCCCAGCAGTTTTGAACTCAGGAGAAAGCACCTTACGGCTATCTGCTGTTGTCACACCAAAGGCTACCAAGGTTGGTGGCACTGTCAATTCTTCAAAGGTACCAGACATGGAGTCCTTACCACCGATAGATGGCAAACCAAGCTGAATTTGTGCTTCGATAGAGCCTAGGAGAGCTGCTACTGGCTGACCAAAACGCTCAGCTTGTTTATCCATACGCTCGAAATACTCTTGGTAAGAGAAACGAGCCTTAGACCAGTTGGCACCCACAGCCACCAAACGAGCAGTTGCTTCAATAACCGCATAAGCAGCACCGTGGTATGGAGACCATTCTGCAATATAAGGATTAAACCCTTGAGCCATGACAGACGCAGTATGAGTCACACCGTGTTGGACTGGCAATTTCTGTACAGATGCCTCAGTTGGTGTGAGTTGATAGCGACCACCAAGTGGGTGATTAACCGTTGAACGACCGACAGAACAGTCAAAGATGGTCTGCAAGCCTTTTTGACTCGCATGGTTCAAATCAGACAGGACCGCAAGGGTATCTGCTTCAAGTGTGTCAGCGCTTGTTGTACGCTCTTCTGGGAGTTTGACATCCTTGTCTACAACCTTGGCATCGACAACCACTCGTACACCATTGGTATCAAGGAAACGGCGTTCCAAGTCTACAATCGTTTCGCCATTCCAGTGCATGACAAGATTTGGTTTTTCCGTCACTGTTGCAACTACAACAGCATCAATATTTTCTTTGTTACATTCCGCAACGAAGGCATCTACGTCTTCAAGACGCACCACAACCGCCATCCGTTCTTGTGATTCAGAGATGGCAATTTCGGTACCATTCAAGCCCTGGTATTTAAGAGGCACCTTGTTAAGATCAATTTCAAGACCGTCTGCTAATTCACCGATAGCCACACAGACTCCACCAGCACCAAAGTCATTAGATTTCTTGATAAGACAAGTGACATTGCCATTACGGAAGAGGCGCTGAATCTTACGTTCTTCGATGGCATTCCCTTTTTGAACCTCAGCTCCAGCAGTTTCCACAGACTCAACCGTTTGAACCTTAGAAGAACCTGTCGCACCACCGACACCATCACGTCCAGTCTTACCTCCAAGGAGGATAATAACATCACCCGCTTCCGGTTTTTCACGGACAACATTGCCCTTAGGAGCCGCACCGACTACTGCACCTAACTCCATACGTTTAGCTACAAAACCTGGGTGGAAATATTCACGAACGTAGGTCGTCGCAAGCCCAATCTGGTTACCATATGAAGAATAACCATGAGCAGCTGTTTTAGAAATGACTTGTTGTGGCAGCTTACCAGCACGAGTTTCCGAAATCGGTGCTGTAATATCACCCGCACCTGAAATACGCATGGCTTGATAAACGTAGGAACGACCTGACAATGGGTCACGAATGGCTCCACCGATACAGGTAGCCGCGCCACCAAATGGCTCAATTTCCGTTGGGTGGTTGTGAGTTTCATTCTTGAACATTAGGAGCCATGGTTCTTTCACACCATCAACGTCCACTTCGATTTCAACTGAGCAAGCATTGATTTCGTCAGACACTTCCATATCGTCCAAACGTCCATTAGCACGCTCATAACGACCGAAAATAGTCGCCATATCCATCAAGGTTTGCGGTTTTTCAGAACGCCCCAACTCATCGCGCATAGCGATATATTTGTCATAGGTTGCCTGTAATTGTTTTTGGAATTTAGAAGCTGAGAAATCAATCTGCTTCAACTCAGTCTCAAACGTCGTGTGACGGCAGTGGTCAGACCAGTAAGTATCCAAAACCTTGAGTTCAGTCTCAGTTGGCACGCGCCCGATTGACTTAAAGTAGTCTTGGATAAAGAGCAAATCATCCACTTCCATAGCCATCCCTTGCTCGGCCTTGTAGCGAGCAAAGTCTTCTGCTGTATAGTTTTCAAAGAAAGCCAATTTAGGAATGGTCTTGTCTGACTCAGAAAATTCCTGCTTGGCAATCCCTGCCGTAATATCCTTGAAACGAGAATCAACTGGGTTGAGCAGATAGTTCTTGACCGCTTCCAACTCAGTCGCATCAATATCTTTATTGACCAAGTAAAGTTGAGCTGTATTGACCGTCACATCACTCGAACTTCCCAACAAAAGCAAGGCTTCTTGCGAAGAAGCTGCACGCTGGTCAAACTGCCCTGGCAGGCTTTCAATAGCAAAGAAAGCATAGTTGGCAAGATCCGCCTGCACAGCCGCTTCGTCCAAAACATGGTCTGTCACCTGCTCAGAGAAGATGTGTTTCTCTGCAGGTGCAAACAGGTCCTCTGCCAAGTCAAATACATCATACACTTGCACGATGCGAATACTTTTCAAGCTTGAAAGTCCCAAGTTGTGCTGGAGTTCTCTCACCAAACTCTCTGACTTGACCTGAAAATCAGCCTTTTTTTCAACAAAAATACGTTTATCCATCAATTCTTATTCCTTTATTTCAGCTCTTACAATGTTCCAACGACCTTGAGGTTGCTATTTCAACCCCTGCAACTTTTCCCAAACAATTTCGTAAACGTCGGTTAGTTCTCCCAATCCTCTACGGAGTGAAAAGGTCTGGGGGACCTTTTCAGCCTGAGTCCTTTTATTTGAGAGACGAAGGTTTTCCGTTGCAAACAGATTATTTCAAACCTTGCAACTTCTCCCAGACGATCTCGTAAACATCTGTTAGTTCTCCCAATCCTCTACGGAAAACATCCTTATCCATGTGGTTGCCATCCGCATCCCACAAACGGCAGTTATCTGGTGAAAATTCATCTGCTAAGATAATCTTACCATCCTTGTCAAAACCGAACTCTAGCTTAAAGTCAATCAACTTAAGCCCAATCTCAGCAAACCAGACCTTCAAAAGTTCATTGATTCGACGAGTTTCTTCCTTCAAGTAAGCGATTTGCTGGTAATCCGCAATCTGTAGGAATTTCACATGCTCATCATTGATGAATGGATCATCCAAATCATCATTTTTATAGTAAAATTCGACAATCGGAGTCTCAAATGCGATTCCTTCGTCTACACCAAAACGTTTTGAAAAGGAACCAGCCGTGTAGTTTCGGAGCACGACTTCCAAAGGAATAATCTTAACCTTTTTATTGAGTTGTTCCGTGTCTGAAAGCTTCTCCACAAAGTGAGTCGCCACACCAGCCGCATTTAATTTCTCAAAAATAAAAGATGAAATCTGATTATTCAATACTCCCTTGCCCGCAATCTGCTCCTTCTTGACACCATTGAAAGCAGTCGCCTGGTCCTTGTAAGTTGAAATAATAAGATTTTCATCCTCAGTTGTATAGATATCTTTAGCTTTTCCCGAATAGATCAATTGTTTTGACATTTTAAAGTTCGCCTTTCGTATTACTTGAGCACATTCTACCATAAAAAACCTAAAATTACAAGAATTTAAACGAATAAATAGTAGAGGTGTTTCAAAAATCATAAAGAAAAAAACTGCAAGAAGAAGCTTTCTCACAGTTTAAAAATTATTTAACTCTAAAAACACGAACATTACTCTTTGTTCAAAAATTGATCTAAATAATAACGTAGGTAACTTTTCTTGCCCGTAATCATCTGCAGGCGACCTTCCACCCCGTACCGAAGTTTTTCAGCCTGCTCAGAAGTTAGATTAGTCTCCGCCTCGATTTTAAAGAAATTCCCTTTTTCAGTCTTAGTAGCTGTCGCATCAATACTTGTAATAGTAGAATCTAGGAAAAGTTGATTCTTAGCATCATGAGTCGTCGTATAGCGAACAGAATCACCGACCTTGATCCTTGCTACATCTTTTGAGCTTAGGTAAGCTGTAAGTTTGGCTTTCCCTTCTTTTTCCAAAGACGGATAGAGTTGGGCTAGTAGAGTCCCCTCTGCTACCATGGTAGAATCACTGGTCTCAGGATTAAGGTGAAGCACCCCATCCTCACTCGCCGTAATTTTCCCCTTGTCTAAAAGATTTCCCTGAACCTTCTTACCTGACTCTGCCTCCAAGATTTTCTGGGCTAGAAGGGTCAATTCCTGACCAACCTTTGCCAAGTGTTGGGATTTGAGAGACTCCAATTGACTGCTTAAACCAGACGCATAGGCTTGCTGGGCACCCGAACCTGCATATTGGACACGGTAAGTAGCAAGACTGGATTCTAACTGAGAAAGCTGTGCTTCAACCTGCGCAATAGCCTGGGCCTTAGATTGCGAATTTTCCTCGCCCTGAGACTGGTAGGACTGGTAGAGAGAGTAGGCTAGATTCTGACTGGCCAAGGAAGCACCTGTTTCCATAGCTGACTTAGCTGTCTGGTAATCGCGAATTTTAGCCTCTGTTTGACTGATGAGGTTGCCGATTTCGACTTGGGTTTGGCTAGCTGCTGCATTCTGGGACGCGATGGTCTCATTTTGTTGCGATGTACTAGCCCTAAGACTGCCTGCTTGACTGATGTAGTCGCGAAAGGTGGCTTGGTAGCCAAACTTATCCTCCTCTGGAAAGTGGTTCTCCCCTTCTTGCAGGCTCTTTTGCAAATACTCCAATTGCTTTTTTTGATCCTTGAGCATGTCCAACTGACTGGCATAAGACTCCGCTTGGACACCTTCTGCCCCTTCTTGATATTGAACCAACAGTTCTCCCTTTTTAACCAGCTTATTTTCTTCCAAATGATTGACAAGAATACGATTGTTGCTAGTTGACTGGATATTTGAAAGGATACGACTAGGCTCAACAGTAGCTCTAGTAGACAAACTCATCTCCTTCTCTGCAAATGTTGCAAATCCAAGCAAAAACACGAGCAGAAGGGACATGGGTACAATCACCCGACTGGAAAAATTATGGTAACGACGATTATAAAACTCCGCACTTTCTAAAAATTCTGGTTTCATCCTCTCCTCTTTCTAGCTATTGACCAAATGGGCATAAAAGCCACCCTGTGCAAGCAAATCAGCATGCTTTCCTTCTTCAACAATCTTGCCCTGATCCAAGACAACAACCTTCTCTGTCCGCTCTGCAATGGTCAAGCGGTGGGCGATGAAAATCAAGGTCTTATCTAAAGCCATGAGATTATCCACAATCCGCTTCTCTGTCAAAATATCCAAACTGCTGGTCGCCTCATCCAAAATCAAGACCGGCGCATCTGTCAAGAGAGCACGCGCCAGAGCGATTCTCTGCCGTTGACCACCTGAAATCCCTGCCCCATCCGAAGTCAATTCTGTCTGGTAATTCAGTGGCATGCGCTCAATGTCCTCCCGAATCTCTGCCAATTCGACCGCCCGTAAGATATCCTCTTGAGTCGTCCCTTCCTTGGCCCCAAGGAGAAGATTCTCCAAAATCGTTCCGTTAAAGACATAAGGCTGTTGAGGCAGATAGTTGATATACTGACGCAGAGCCTTTTTATCAATCTGATTGAGATTGACATCACCCAGACTAATCTCTCCCTGACTTGGGTCGTAAAAATTAACCATCATTTTGGCCAAAGTCGTCTTACCTGATCCTGAAATCCCCACAAAAGCCACCTTAGAACCTTGGGGAATAGTCAAATTGATATCTGACAAGACGTCTCGACCATAACCATACTTGTAGTAAACCTGCTTGAAGTCCATATCTCCCTTCATCAAGCTCAAATCCTCAACTGTTTTCTTCTCCTCAAACTCAGAAGCTACCAGATAAACCTCATTCAGACGGTTATTGGCGACCTGCGCAGTCTGAAGTTTGGTTTGCAGATTGATGATATTTTCCAAAGGATTGGTAAAGTAAACAAGCAAGGTATTATAGGTAATCAACTGCCCCAAACTCATCTTGCCATCCATGACCAGAACAGCTCCCATCCAGAGAATGCCGACATTGAGCAAGAGATGGGCAACTTTTTTCAGAGCCTTTTGCTGACTCTCTGCCCGACTATAGGTAAAGGATTTTTTCAGATAATCTACAAATTCCTTGTCAATCTTTTGATAACGTTGACTTTCACTGGTCAAAGACTTGATAGTCTCAATACCGTTGATGTCCTCAATGATAGAAGAAGACAGAACCGCATTGGCTTCCATGGTATCCCGATTCATCTTTTCAAACGGCTTCATAAAGGCAAAGATAATCACTGTATAGATAGGAAGTGCCAATAAAGTCATGAAAAAGAGATTGGTATTTTGTGAAAATAAAACAAGGGAAATAATGACAACCGTTGACACATCTAGGAAAATCGAAAGAATGGTCGAAGCCAGCGCATCAATGATACTGTTAGCATCTGTAAAACGAGACACGATTTCCCCTGTCCTGCGTGTCGCAAAAAAGGACATAGGCAGGTGAAAAACATGCTTGATATAGGACAAAATCACATCAATCGATAAGCGTTGCCCCAAAACAAGTAAGAGATACTCCTGAGCGTAAGACAAGATCTGCTGAATAATATAAACAATCACCAGCCCAATAGAAATAATCCCAAGCGTCGAACGCATCTGATCTGGCACATAGGTATCAATGATAGACTGCAGATAATAAGAACCCACAATGTTAATCAAGGTTACCAAGAGTGTTGCCAAAACAATATTGGCAATCAAGCCACGCTGCTTCACTAATATAGGGATAAAAGAGAGCAGACCATTCTTTTGATCCTTATGAGGCTTGTAGTCTGGACTAGGTGCCATAAAAATAGTCACTCCTGTCCATTCTTCCGCAAAACGCTCACGTGGCAGTTTGGCCAATTTCACCCCAGGATCTGGGTCGGCAATATGAATGCTATCCTTATCCTGCCCAGTCACCACATAGTAGTGGAGCAATTTTCCTTCCTTAAGCACATGGGCAACAAAAGGAAAAGTCAGATCTGGCAAGTCAAAAAGCGTCATATCCGCCTTGATGGCCCGCGTCTCAAAACCAATCTCCTCTGCCACCTTGACCAAGCCCAAGGCCGTCGTCCCATCCATGGTCGTCTTAGCCAATTCTCGCAAGTGAGCCAAAGAATAATAGCTACCATAGTAGCCAAAAACCATGGCTAATGAAGCTACACCGCAGTCCATCTGATCCACCTGCGGACGATAGTGACGTTTCCCAAATTTCATATTCATCTCCTTTTCCTAAACTCATCTGATAACAACTATCTTACCCCAATCCCCAAACAAAAACTGGGCTTCCTCCCCAAATGCGCCTATCTCCCTCCCAACTGCACTTTTGGGATAAAAAATAAGTAGAACAAACGTCCTACCTAAAATATATATTTATTTCTTTTTCTTCCTAATTCTTTTGTCAATCATATATAAAATGATAATCGAAAACAGCGGTGGTACAATATAACTCTTTTCACTCATTGTCAGCTGAAATCCCAGAGTTGCTAGTATCTTAAAGATGAAAATATTCATTAAAAATAGAAAAACCAATACTAAAAAATATTTTAAAATCTTCTTCATTTCTTTTCTTCAACTTTCCAAATTTCTATACCTATTTTATCACATTTTATCAAAAATATATGTAAAACTCCAAATAAACACCTCAACTACACTTTTGGCAAAAATAGGCAGAACAAGCGTCCTACCTACTAAAAATATGGTATGAAAGGAAATTGATTTTTTACTGTCACCCTAGGCAAGCTTGGGACAAATAAATCATTGATAGTAAACTTTACGACATCCTATTTAAAGTTAATTCAATTTTTAATGTCCCTGCTATTTCTAAGCCACCTCTGGTATGATCTATTCATAGTCAGAATAGATAACACCGTTCTAAATTACGATTCATCGTTACTCCTTTTTTGATTCGTTGCTACAAGACTCCTATTTCCCCATAGATTGTCTACTACTTCAAATTTATCCATTCTTTTTTTCTTTACTTCTATATAAAAGAATGAATATCATCACAAATAATGCAATCGTTGGTATATTGAAACTATCAAGCCAAGTAGGTAAAGATACTTTATTCATATCAGCTACTAATCTGATGATGATATAAGACATTGAACTAAGTAATACCATAATTTCAGGCCAAACTTTCAGTATTGATTTAACAAATTTCATATTAAACTCCAATGTGATGCATTCTTAGATTCTACCCTAACCATTTTCAGCGGGGACTAACAAGTCATTCTCAACTGCTCACCCTACTTGCTTTTTATTGGCCTTATATCCTAGATAAAAGAACCCACATAAAACAGGGTAAATTTCTGGATAAAATAGGGTATTGATCGGATTTTTCAATATCAAATACGTTGCGATGTAGATTATGAGCGATACGATAAAATAACCCTCAGCAAAACCTAATAAAAATGTTTTCATAAGAAACTCCTAATTACCTGACAAAAATGGCGGAAAAACGCTACCATTCATATACACAAAATCCTTTTGATTCATGTTCTTCATTTATAGTTTTGATTATTTTTTGACAAATCTTTGCGAAAAATACCAAAATATCCTGCGAAAAGCAAACCAACCAAAGTCCATTGCCAATTAAAGGATACTAACGAACCTGTACGAATCACATGAAGCGCGACATTAAGAGTTATTCCCAACAAAGGAAATATCGTGGCTAGTTTAGGTAACAATGTATTGAGATTAAGGTTGCGATTATTCATTATCTAACGCCCACGACGAGCAAAGTCTGAACCAAATTTGTAACCAGCATTAAAAATTTGTACAGCAGCATTCAGTACTCCTGCAATCCCAACTGCTTCCGCAAGACCAAAACCACCTTTTGTTCCCACTAATTCATCGTCAGATAATTGATAAAATTGTTCTAAGTTCATATTCGTCACTACTCCTTTGTATTATATTTTATTGCTATGTAAATGATTAAAATGAGTATTGGATAAGTAAATACTTCTGAAATATCCATAAAATTTATACTATACTGTCCAGATAATATTTTATAGTCAATTAAAATTTGAACGATAGTAAAAATAATACGTAGCGATAACAATACCCCTAGTAATATCACTTCTTTTTTTAAAAACATAGAAATGCCTCTCTGACTATAATCAGATTATGGTCTATTCGCATAATACCCTAAAGCTGCTCCTCCAGCAAAAAGCGCTGCTGCTCCACCTGCTACTGCTGCACCTATCTTCCAGATAGACACTCCGGCGATTACAAGAGGCAATGCTCCCCCATCCACATCCATCAACTCTTCTTCTGTAAGAGCTACAAAGTTCTGTTCCATTTTGTCAAAATTTGTCATCTTTTTTCTCCTCTTGTTCTATTTTTTCTAAATCTTATCTTCTAAAAAATGGGGTTCCAATAAATATACCGCGTAACAATAGACCTGTAATTAGACCCCGTTGATAACTTTCCTTGCTACCACCCACCAGCAAAGCTAAGTCGCTCTCCTTTAATACTTCAATAGTATACTTATCATTCATTTCATTCATCTCTTATCCTCCTAAAAACCAAAACCTCTACGAAATCCAATGTACCAATCTGCAAGGGTCTTCACCCAACTTTCTCCACCTTGAATATCGGTCAATTCTTCCGAAGTTAGCTCAACAAATCCATAATAATGTTCTTTCATTATTTTATTCCTTCCTTTTTCCTCTTACTTATCTATTCGAAAAAAATTTCGAAAATGTACAACAAATTAAATTTATTTGAAAAATAATTTAGTAAACCACGGATAAAAAATTGGTAGATACATGAAGCAAGCTCCTTTCTTTTTCCTCTTACCTATTTATTCGAAAAACAATTCAAAAATGAACAACTAAATTAAATTTATTTAAAAAATAACTCAGTGAACCATGGGTAGAACATTGATATAAACATGAACTAGGCTCCTTCCTTTTTCCTCTTACTTATCTATTCGAAAAGGAAGTCAAAAAAATAAGAATATCAGAAAATTTTCCGACATTCTTATTGATAAATTTGTAAGTCTATTAAAACTATTCTACCTTGTAAAAAAATCCCTCGGTACTACCATTGATAAGTTGGTGTCCAAACCATAAGCGGTCTTGTGTAATATCAGATGAGTCGGTATAGCCATTATCTGCAGAAGAGGTGACAGACATGGTTATAGGGATTCCTGCTGGTAAAAAAGCAATAGCTGCACCAGCACCTCCATCTTTCGAAATAGAATTTGCCTTAAGATAGTGGTCAATTTCTTTAGCATATTCAATTGAAATCTTGGAATGATCACTTACTAAACCATTTTTGTCAAAGGTGAATTCAATACCTGTACGATTCCTCCAAGTGCCTGCGACACTAGAAAAATCTCCATTTTGAATTGCAGAAATATCCATCCCTTTACTTTCTGACGGAAGGGTTGTTTCTCCATTTATGAGACTTGTCACAGATTTCCAAGAGAAAGATCTTATGTCAAGGGAAGGTGGTTTTGTCCCCAGTCCCTCTTCTGTATCTGATTCAATGACTAGTTCTAACCGTGTTCCATCCTGATTCAACTTGTATAGTTTAAGTTGGATTTGATTAATAGATACTCGGGTAGATAATTGAAAATAACCCTTTTCTAAAGGATTAAAATGTACTCGCTCTCCAATAAAGTCCAGATTGTTTTCTGCATTGGTCAGTCGAATAACTTCACCATTTTTAAGAGTTCGAATATCTAATAAGTCGTAATAGTTAGAATACGTTTTTAGAGCAATCAAAAGTTCGTCCGTACCGTCTTGGTCTAAATCATACAAGCTATACTGTAATCCAGAATATTCGTTAGGATAAGTGTTTTTTAAGTTTGCTTTTGAATTGACCTCTGTAGGTGAAGCAGGAGAATCATCTAATACTTTGGCATATTCTTTAAGGACAGGATTATATAGGGTGTAATCAGGTTTCTTCTCTTCCGATGTAGAAGAAGTTGAACTAGTACTTGAAGCAATTGCTTCAGAACTTGCTGAGGAAGTGTTTTCACTCTGAACTTGGCAAGCAGTTAAAATAGGAACAGCTAAAATACTAATACTGAATAGAAATAATTTTTTCATATGTTTAATTTTACAATTTGAAATTGTTTTTATACCCATTCACCATTGTAATTGACACGATAGCCATCAGGTGTAGTTGTATTGATTGCGAGTGCACCAGAGCTATAGGCATAGTACCATTTGCCAGATACTTTCATCCAGCCTGTTTTCATAGCTCCTGAATCTTGAAGGTAGTACCAGCTACCGTTATCTTTGACCCAACCTGTCTTCATCGCACCTGAGCCGTCGAGATAGTACCACGTGCCGTTGTCTTTTACCCAGCCAGTTTGCATCCAACCAGAGTTATCAAAACGATACCAAACACCATTGATTTTTTCCCAGTCATTAGTTGTATAAGTGCCATCTTCGTGTTTATACCACCAGCGACCATTCGAATACATCCAAGTAGATTTAGACTGATGGGTCGTCATGGTTGTATCCGTGTTAGAATAGTTTCCAGATGACGAACTTGTAGAAGTTGACGAGCTAGATGAATTCGAACCTGATTGAGTTGTGGTGTTAGTATTTGAATTTGTTGAAGGATTTCCGATAGTCACCTCTTTTCTAACTTTAAAGACACGTTTTCTATTATCAACTGAGTGATCGTGCGGAGAGCCAGCTTCTCCAGACATCTCCAAGATGTATGTTCCGGCAGGAAACTGTCTGATATCGAAAACATCCCCTTTAAATTTATTACTATAAATTAAAGGCAAAAGAAATTGGTCGTTGACGTCATTAGTTAGACCACTAAAGATGACATCATTATTATGTTGGTAGACAATTTTTCCACTAGCCTTATCAATTAGAGTAACATTTCCTCTAGCTGCATTATCTCCTCCGTGTTGTAGTGGCTCTGAGAGTACACCTTCAAAATTAAATCCAAAATGATGAATTTCAACCTTTGTAATTGTTGCTTCTATTTGTTTTTCAGTACTCGTATTCGAGATAGTATTTGCTTGATTAGTCGATAAGACTTCTAGTTTGGTCACATAAGTGTAAAAAGGTGCCCCTTTCCCTACGTTTTCTCTAACATCGGCTGTTAGTTTGTAACGAACTCCATCTAATTCAAACTTCATGGTATAGATACCATAATCTGTTGCTTTAAAGACAATTGTTTTACCGTTAAATGTAGCAATGCCGTTGGATTCAAAACTTGCAAATTGCTTAGAGAATTCTTGTCTATAAGCATTATCTACCCAATCAACCGTTGTAAATTCACCATCAGAAAATGCTCCAAGTTGTGCTTTTCTTTTTTCTACAAGCGTCACATCTGTTGCGACTAAATCTGTATCACGATAACCAGGAGCAGGTTCTTCAACATAAGCATTAGCTGCAGGAGACCAGAACTTGACCATCGGGACGCCACTTGCTGCATTGACACTTGAAATTGTAGCTCCTGTTGCTAGGAGTGATAAAACTGCTGTAGTCGTTAAAACGATTTTTTTCATAATTTTTGTATTCCTTTTCTTTTTATCTATTTTTTATAATCTTATCCTAGACCCACTCACCGTTGTAATTGACACGGTAACCATCAGGGGTCGTCGTATTGATTGCGAGTGCACCAGAGCTATAGGCATAGTACCATTTACCAGATACCTTCATCCAGCCTGTTTTCATAGCACCTGAGCTATCAAGATAATACCAACTACCGTTATCTTTGAGCCAGCCAGTCTTCATAGCACCTGAACCGTCGAGGTAGTACCACGTGCCGTTGTCTTTTATCCAGCCAGTTTGCATCCAACCTGAACTATCGAAGTGATACCATATATTATCTAATTTTGCCCACTGATTGTAAGGGTAAGACCCATCAAGTTGCATAAACCACCAACGAGAGCCAGATTGTCGCCAAAAACCCATACCCCTACCAATATCTTGCATTTGAAAAAAGAAACCTGGTTTATTAGTCCCGTTAGACTTACCTTGTTTTGTTTTCTTACTAGTATGAGTTCCGATTGCCTTCAAGTCTTTGTCAAAAAGACTCGCCTTAGTCGCAAATGTTTGAATCTGAGAAGAATTTGCTTCTGTATATTGAATGGCCTTTCCATAACCACCAGCTAATTCTTCAGAGCCACCAGATGATGTTCCGAAACTTTGTGCAACGGTAATCCATCCATTTTGAGTGACAGGGTTTTCAAAGGCTGCCAAACCCATATAGGTCAATTCTGAATTGATTAAGGATTCGTAGTGTCCAGTTTGACCAGATACACTTGCCCCACTACGAGATTTGACGTAATCTGCTTTTTCGTCATACCATTGATTAATAGCTGTCATAAATCCATCATAGTTCCAAGCTAAGTTTTCGGCTAGTGAAAAATTCCCTGAAGGCCAGGCACTCCAAATATCTTTATTAGATAAACGTTTATGATGCCTAGTTACAGAGGCTTCTGCTGCCCGAACGAAGGCTGTTTTTTCTAGTGCAGTTGACCATTTGATAGGAACATAGCTAGTAACTAGACCTTCATCTGCTGCCTCTTTTCGAATGGCATTGATACGATCTAAGATAGCCTGTTTATCTGGCGTTAAGAAAGTCCCTTCAATCCCAACTAGAGTAGTACCAGAAGAAGTACTAGTGACCTCAGAGTTTAAGATATTGTAGGATTGACCATTGATTGCTTGAGTGGAAACCAGCCTATCATTAGCAGCTACTGATTGTGATGTAACAATTCCTACCCCAAGAAGTGATAGAGCTGAAATCGTTGCAAGTGTGAACTTTTTAGCTTTGGTGTCCATTTCGTGTCCCCCTATTTTTATTTATTGTAAAATAATCAGTTTGTCCTAAAATCTAGACTTTTTTGGACAAACTTGATAAAATGAAAGTGTAATAATAATTGGTCAAAATGCTGGATTTTAGAACCTTTTTTCTAACGAAAACGCTTCTAAAATAGACTGTATTTTCTGTCCAAAAAATCCTAGGTTTTTTGACAAGAACTATGAATTTTTTATCCAATTATGAAAGGTGCTTTTTGATACTCCTAAGATGTCTGCACCTTCTCGTAAGGTTATTTCTTTTTTCTTATATTGAGCTATCACATCAGGGAGATTATTCGGGACAATCAATTTTGGTCTACCGAATTTCTTCCCTTTTTTCTGTGCTTCCCGTATTCCTTCCATTTGTCTTTGTTTGATTTGTTCTCTTTCAAACTGTGCAACGTAAGATAGGACTTGTAAAACGATATCGGAGATTAGTTTTCCTGTGATATTATCATTGCTATTCTTTGTATTTAATAAGGGGAAATCTAAAACAGTTATATTTACTTTCTTTTTCTTAGTAATTGCTTGCCATTGTTCTAAAATTTCATCATAGTTTCTTCCCAACCTATCAATTGATTTAATAACCAATTCATCATTCTCTTTCAAGGTAGCTAATAATTTTTGATATTCCATTCTGTCAAAATCTTTTCCTGAAACGTAATCAATAAAAATATTTTCTTTTGATAATTTGTTTTCTACTAAGGCTGAAAATTGCCTATCAATATTTTGTTCTTTTGTAGATACTCGAACATAACCGTAACGCATAAAAACTCTCCTTTTTACATTTATTGTAAAATATAAAAGAGGGCGAAATGCCCTCAAAGAGTAGTGTATTCAATTTCTATCAATTATACATTAGTTCAAACTGGTTCATCAAGACTTAAAAGTATGTAAAAAATCACAAACTAAGACCTTCTTCATTCCTTTTCTTCAACTTTCCTAATTTCTATGCCTATTTTTTATCAAAAATACATGTAAAACTCCAAATGATGCAAATAGACACTTCAACTGTACTTTTTAGCAAAAAAAATAGGCAGAACAAGCGTCCTACCTACTAAAAATATGCTATTGAAAGGAAAATGATTTTTTACTGACACCCTAGGCAAGCTTGGAACAAATAAATCATTGATAGTAACATTTGTGACATCCTATTTAAAGTTACTTCAATTTCTAATGTCCCTACTATTTCTAAGCCACCTCTGGTATGGTCTATTCCTAGTCAGAATAGATAACACCGTTCTAAATTACGATTCATAGTTACTCCTTTTTTTGATTCGTTACTACAAGACTCCTATTTACCTGATAAGAGGAGAGATGGTCCTCTTTACATGTGCAAGATAATTTTGAATCAGATTCATCATTTATCGTTTTGATTATTTTTTGACAAATTTTTCTGTTTTCTTCTCCGAAGACTTTAAAAATTTTTTTCTAATTAAATCATCCATATAGGGACCAAATATACCAACTACTAAACCAATAATAAAACTTTTAAAATCCATAATTACCACCAACATGTCGCTGCATATGCCACACCTCCAAGTATAGCTCCTCCCGCAGCACCAGTTGCTGCACCTTGCCATGTTCCTGTTTTAATTCCTAGCTGAAGACCTCGTGCTGCTCCTCCTCCAACACCTGCTTTGGCAAAATCTCCCCAATTGCATCCGCCACCTTCAAGGCAAGCAAGCATCTCAGTATCCATAATTTCAAATTGTGACATCGTTTTTGTATTCATAACGAATACCTCCTTTTTTATTTTTAATGCTTGTCTTGTTGCAAACTTGACAAGTTTGGTATAGCAGTATTTATTAAATTTTTTCATCCAAATCTTGAATTACTGAAATAATCATTCCCTGTATTCCTCTTATTTATCTATTCGAAAACGAATTCAAAAATATAATATATATCAATTTTAATAAACTATATTAATAAAATGCATTGTAAACATTTCGCCCAAATGATCTACCAGCATTATAGATACCACCGAAAAATCTTCCCGTACTATCAATCACTTTATGGACATCGATGTTAATATTACCTCTCCATGACACTCGACCGCCCTCTACTGTTGCCAAATCTTTTTCTGTAAGACTTGTAAATTTTTCTTCAATTTTTATCATATTCATTATGTCTGTTCCTCTTTATCTATAATTTTTTATTAAAACAAATAATTGTAAATTGTTTCGCCAAACTTCTGCCCCGCCCAATAAACCGGTCCTAAAAGTAATGTCCCTAAAGCATAAATCCCAACTACTCCAACTGTGAAAATGAATACTTTTACAGGAATTGACTGCAAACTGTAAAAATTCTCTACCCTAGTAATCCAACTTTCTATTATGCGTTCCATTAGCGCTCATCCTTTCCTGTTAACGTCCACGACGCTTAGCATGTGCTCCTGAAGCACCATCTACAGCACCCAATAAAAAAGTTCCTGCAATTGCGACTCCTCCAACTACTACTAGACCAAACAACAAGCCTCCTTCTACATCGGCCAATTCCTCATGACTCATTACATGAAAGCTATTTTCCATATTTTTAATTTGTTCCATCTTATTCTCCTTTTTTGATTATTAACGATTGAAAAAGGTAGTTATTTGTATTTCCTTTTTCATATATTCTGTTCATTGTTGTAGGTAAGCTTCACTCTCTAAATATTATCTTAGAATCCAAATAATGCACGACGTAAAATGAACCCCACCATTAAACCATGTTGATAACTTTCCTTGCTACCACCCACCAGCAAAGCTAAGTCGCTCTCCTTTAATACTTCAATAGTATACTTATCATTCATTTCATTCATCTCTTATCCTCCTAAAAACCAAAACCTCTACGAAAT
>NZ_CAHJXN010000004.1:0-295 GCF_903645285.1 Streptococcus thalassemiae
TATTTTTACGGTAAAAAATATATGTAGTTTATGACGTATAAACCCTTATTTTACAAGGGTTTGCACTCATGTAGTTTTATATAAAAGCTCTAAAATAGAATACCGTGGATTGAAATCATTCTACAACTTGAAAAAATAATCGTTGATTTAACAACGTTTCTAGCCCCTCGGATTTTATCCGAAGGGCTATTTTTGTATTTAGGGGGCAAAAAAGGGGCAAAACTTTTTAAAAAATCTTTTTCATAACTTTATCCAGTACATTGATTGCTTCATCTTTCATGTTCTTCGTGACGTG
>NZ_CAHJXN010000004.1:304-469048 GCF_903645285.1 Streptococcus thalassemiae
TCGGATTTTATCCGAAGGGCTATTTTTGTATTTAGGGGGCAAAAAAGGGGCAAAACTTTTTAAAAAATCTTTTTCATAACTTTATCCAGTACATTGATTGCTTCATCTTTCATGTTCTTCGTGACGTGGGTGTAGATGGAAGTAGTGACTTCAGAGTCGGAATGACCACCCCTGTCCATGATTGTTTTTAGCGGAATTTTATTTTCAGCTAAAATGCTAATAGTTGTATGTCTGAAGATGTGAGGGGACAGATGTTTGGGGATTGGTTTTTTAAGGCGTTCGTTTGTTCGATGGAGAGATTTACTTAGAATAGAACTATGGATTGACCTACCAATGTTTGTGACTAATATACGAGTGCTTTTGTACCAATTTAGGTCAGTATTTTCACTGAGCTGGTTCAGTTCAATCATTTTGTCTAGTATCTCAATTTCTCTTTTAGTTAAGTGGGTAGTTCGAAAGCTTGCAAAAGTCTTAGTACCGTCATCATCTGGAATGTATCGGTTGAATGTTGTGTGGATGTCTAATGTCTTGCTATCTTTGTGATATTTGTCTGACGTAAGAGCAGCTAATATCTCCAAACAATTGAGGAGGATAGAAGTTTGATTAGTAGCTGACTAGTCCTTGTGTTATCTTGCTATATCGTGCAGCAATATTTCTATGTACAAGGTTCTAATACCTATATTTTTGACAATAATATAAGAAAATAGTATACTAAATAGACAGTCATTTATTGTAGTGATAACGGTTAGGAGAAAATAGTGTTAAAACGTATTTTAAATATAGCATTAGCTTATGTCGGTGTTGTTATTGGTGCTGGACTATCTTCAGGCCAAGATTTAATGCAATACTTTGTTAGTTTTGGTAAATGGGGTATCATTGGAACGATTGTTCTTGGAATCATAAGTATTATTTTTGGTAAAATTATCATTACCTTAGGAAGCTATTTCCGTTCAAATGATCATTTTGAAGTTCTTTCCCAAATTGCCGGGCCTATTACTAATAAGATTCTTGATTTTGCTTTAATTGTTTCCTGCTTTGTAATTGGTTTTGTTATGATTGCTGGGGCTGGTTCAAACCTTAACCAACAATTTGGTTTGCCATTTTGGTTGGGAGGATTGATTTGTGCTATCTTGGTCATTATTGTCAGTTTTCTTAATTTTGAAAAGATTACCAGCGTTCTTGGGATATTTACTCCTTTGGTCTTTGTCATGATTATCATTATGGCAGTCCATACGTTCGTAGGGAAAAGTTTTGATTTTGAAGAGTTAGAAGCAATCACAGCTACACTTTCTTCTCCGATGCCCAATGTATGGGTTTCTTTACTAAATTATTTCGCACTAACTGTTATGACTGGTGTATCCATGGCATTTGTCTTAGGAGGTTCTGTCATGAGAATTGGTGTTGCGGAAAAAAGTGGTCTCTTAGGTGGACTTGTAGTTAGTTTGATTATTACCGTAGCAACTGGTATTTTATACGCCAATATAAAACTTGTTTCAACTGTTGATATTCCTATGTTAACCATTGCGGAGCAGATTCATCCTCTATTTTCTTTGCTGTATGCTCTAATTATTTTTGGACTCATTTTTAATACAGCTTTCAGTTTATTTTATGCCTTGGCAAAACGTTTCTCTTCAAACAAACCTAAGAGCTTTTACCCTATTCTAATTGCTACGGTCGCTATAGGATATGGTTTATCTTTTATGGGATTTAAAGAATTAGTCTCCATTATGTATCCTCTTTTAGGTTATGTCGGTTGTCTAATGCTGGTCATTTTAGCAGTGGCATGGATAAAAGAAAGAGGAAACATCAAAGGGGAAAAATCTTTAAGACGAAAGATGATTCGATTGATAACCAAAAAATATGACGATGAACAAGAATATACTATTAGAGATAAAGCGACATTTCACCAACTCGGTGAAGATTCTATTATAGATACTAAAAGTATCAAAAGTGATATCAAGGATTTGGTAAAAGAACAGTTTGTTGATGATGATGCAAAACATGATGGAAGCATCTTATCTTAAATGATAATAAAGTTGGAGAAAAATCTTTAAAATCAGAAAAGTGCATGTTATCAGGTGTCAAAAACACTTGATAATATGCCTTTTATTGTAATACTAGATAATTTATATTCTCTTAAAAATTTCTTCAAACCATGTCAGTCTAATCTACAAATTCAAAACAGTGTCTTGAGCTGACCGCGTTAGTTTGATCTGTAACCTCAAAGTTCTGCTTTAAGCAAGCTGTGGCTAGATTTTTAGTTTGCTATTTGATTTTGATTGAGTATCATTTCATATTCTCTTAAAAATTGAGTTTTTTCATCCTTAGCTGAACTGACTTTTGAAGTATTTTTATTTTCATAAATAGACACTAAACATTAACTCATCTATTTGCTAGTAGCTAGTCAGACAAAGACTGACTTATATATGGGGAAAATCTTCTTTCAAGTGAGTTTTATCTTTATCCGGAACTAGAAAATAGCAATTATATCTACGAACTATATTCCATCGTGGGGAGGAGAGAGACTAGTTTGGATGATTAAGAATAACCTACTAGTAAAAAATAGATCATTTTTTAATATGAGATAAAAACCGATATTAAAAGCAATTTATTTCTATTTTTTAACATTTCATTGTATAATAGCAATATACGCAAATATCATGTGTCATTAGGTTAATACTCTTAGAAAATCTTTTTAAACCACGTCAGGCTAATATACAGACTCAAAACAGTGTCGTGAGTAGCCTGCGTCTAGTTTCCTAGTTTACGCCTTGATTTTCATCGAGAATAACTTTTCTATTTCAATTTTAAGGAGAAAATACAGAGTGAAAAAAATAATGCTAATTATCAATCCAACTTCTGGAGGAGAAAAAGCTTTAGATTACAAAGAGAAGCTGGAGAATAAAGCAAGAGAGTATTTTGATGATGTGGAAACTAAAATTACTCAAAAAGCCAAAGATGCTACAAATTTCGCAGAAGAAGCTGCTAGAGAAAGATATGAATCAATTCTAGTTTTTGGTGGAGATGGTACAGTCAATGAAGTTATTTCAGGGATTGCTGAAAGGGACTATATTCCTAAACTGGGAATTATACCAGGTGGTACTGGTAACCTGATTACAAAACTTTTAGAAATCAATCAAGATATTGACGGAGCTATTGAAGAGCTAGATTTCAATTTAACTGATAAGATTGATATCGGAAAAGCAAATGGTCACTATTTTGGATATATCTTTAGTATCGGGTCTCTCCCTGAAGCCATTCATAATGTTGAAATTGAAGATAAAACGAAATTTGGTATCTTGGCTTATGCAGTTAATACCATGAAGTCTGTCATGACAGATCAAGTCTTTAACATTAAAGTTGAAACTGAAAATGGAAATTACCTTGGGGAAGCAAGTCATGTTTTAGTACTTCTAACAAATTATTTTGCCGATAAAAAAATTTTTGAAGAAAACAAGGATGGATATGCAAATATTCTCATTTTGAAAGATGCTTCTATATTCTCTAAATTATCTTTGATTCCGGATTTGTTAAAAGGAGATCTTGTAGAGAATGAAAATATTGAATATATAAAGGCACGTACTATTAAAATTTCTTCTGATATCGAATTAGAGTCGGATGTCGATGGTGATAAATCAGATAATCTACCAGTCGACATCAAGGTACTAGGACAACACATTGAAGTCTACTCTGGACCTAAGGAACAATCATAAAACTCAAAGCCTTGTTACCGAGGCTTTTTTATTATGTGATTTTCAGTAGCCAGATTTATTCTATCT
The DNA here is from genome assembly GCF_903645285.1 of Streptococcus thalassemiae. Classification (GTDB taxonomy): domain Bacteria; phylum Bacillota; class Bacilli; order Lactobacillales; family Streptococcaceae; genus Streptococcus; species Streptococcus thalassemiae. The sequence continues at coordinate 4,084 of NZ_CAHJXN010000004.1, forward strand.
AATACAAGTAAAATTAAGTATTTAAGATCTAGCAGATTTAGCATATGATGAATAAAAGAAAGGATGGCCTAAATATTTTAACAGATTTACGAGGCTAATCATGGTATAATAAAAGGTAATGAAAAATTCCAACGAGGCAGAGATGAAATTACTTTATACTGATATTCGGACTTCTTTGACTGAGGTTCTAACCAGAGAGGCGGATGAGCTAGTTGCTGCTGGTAAGCGGGTTTTCTACATCGCCCCCAACTCTCTTTCTTTTGAAAAGGAACGTGCCGTGCTGGAATGCTTGTCCCAGCAGGCTTCTTTTGCGATTACCGTCACGCGTTTTGCTCAAATGGCTCGTTACCTGATTTTGAATGATTTGCCTGCCAAGACCAGTCTTGATGATATTGGTCTTGGGATGGTCTTTTATAAGTGTCTTGCGGCACTCGATCCCAAGGATTTACGTGTTTATGGTGCGATTAAGCAGGATCCTCAATTTATCCAGCAGTTGATTGAGCTTTACCACGAGATGACCAAAGCTCAGATGAGTTTTTTGGACTTGGAAAACTTGACTGATGAGGATAAGCGAGCGGATTTGCTCTTGATTTTTGAGAAAGTAACGGCTTATCTCAATCAAGGCCAGTTGGCTCAAGGAAGTCAGTTGTCCCATTTGATTGAAGCTATTGAGAATGACAAAGTTAGTAGTGATTTTACTCAAATCGCCTTGGTTATTGATGGCTTTACTCGTTTTTCTGCTGAGGAAGAGCGAATTGTGGACCTACTTCATGGCAAGGGTGTTGAGATTATCATTGGAGCCTATGCTAGTAAGAAATCTTATACCAGTCCTTTTAGCGAGGGGAATCTCTATCAAGCCAGTGTGGAGTTTCTCCATCATCTAGCCTCTAAATACCAAACACCTGCTCAGGATTGTTCTCAAACGCATGAGCAGATGGATAGTTTTGATAAGGCCTCTCGTTTATTGGAATCGTCCTATGACTTTTCAGAATTAACATTGGATGTCGATGAGAAGGACCGTGACAACTTACAAATCTGGTCTTGCTTGACGCAAAAAGAAGAGTTGGAATTGGTAGCCCGTAGTATTCGTCAGAAATTACATGAAAATGCAGACCTGAGTTACAAGCATTTTCGTATTCTCTTGGGGGATGTAGCTTCTTACCAATTATCTCTTAAAACCATTTTTGACCAGTATCAGATTCCTTTCTATCTTGGTAGAAGCGAATCCATGGCTCATCATCCCTTGACACAGTTTGTCGAGTCTATTTTGGCTTTAAAACGCTATCGTTTCCGTCAGGAAGATTTGATAAACCTTCTCAGAACAGGTTTGTATACCGACCTCAGTCAGGCTGATATTGACTCATTTGAGCAATATATCCGTTATCTTGGTATCAATGGCTTGCCAGCCTTTCAGCAAACCTTCACCAAATCCCACCACGGAAAATTTGATTTAGGACGTTTGAATGCTCTTCGTCTGCGTATTTTAACCCCTCTTGAGACTCTTTTTGCTAGCCGAAAACAAAAGTCTGAAAATCTCTTGCAAAAGTGGAATGTCTTTCTAAAAGAAGGAGCAGTAACTAAGCAGTTACAAGATTTAACAGCTACCATGAAAGCCCTAGAGCAGGAAAGACAGGCCGAAGTTTGGAAGGCATTCTGCCATGTTTTAGAACAATTTGCGACCGTTTTTGCTGATTCACAGGTTAGTCTAGAGGACTTCCTAGCCTTGCTCCATTCTGGAATGAGTCTATCTCAATACCGTACTATTCCAGCGACAGTGGGCACCGTTCTGGTGCAGAGTTACGATTTGATTGCGCCCTTAACAGCTGACTTTGTCTATGCCATTGGTCTGACTCAGGATAATTTGCCAAAAATTGCTCAAAACACCAGTCTTTTGACAGACGAAGAAAGACAAAATTTAAACCAAACGACTGAAGAGGGAGCGCAATTGCTGATTGCCAGCAGTGAAAATCTCAAGAAAAATCGCTACACTACGCTTTCCTTGGTCAATTCTGCTCGTAAGCAGTTGGTCTTGTCGGCTCCAAGCCTTTTTAATGAAAGTGAAAGCAAGGAATCAGCTTATCTTCAAGAGCTAGTTCATTTTGGATTTAGGCGGAGAGAGAGGAGGATGAATCACAAGGGGCTGTCTAAGGAGGATATGGGTTCCTATCACAGTCTTTTGTCTAGTCTGGTTGCCTATCACCAGCAGGGCGAGATGAGTGAGACGGAGCAAGATTTGACATTTATTAAGGTTCTGGCGCGTGTCATGGGTAAAAAACTAGACCAGCAAGGTCTGGAAAATCTAGCCCTCCCAACCAGTCCAAGTAGCAAGCAGTTAGCTAAGGACACCTTACAAGCTCTCTATCCATCTGACAAGGAATTTTACCTGTCTACCTCTGGTTTGACGGAGTTTTACCGAAACCAATACAGTTATTTCCTCCGTTATGTTTTAGGCTTGCAGGAAGAATTGCGCCTGCGTCCAGATGCCCGTAGTCACGGGAATTTTTTGCACCGCATTTTTGAACGTGCCTTGCAGTTGCCTGACGAAGATTCTTTTGACCAACGTTTAGAACAAGCTATTCAAGAAACCAGTCAAGAGCGGGAATTTGAGGCTATTTATCAGGAAAGTTTGGAAGCCCAGTTTACCAAGGAAGTTTTGCTTGATGTTGCACGGACAACTGGACATATTCTCCGACACAATCCAGCCATCGAAACCATCAAAGAGGAAGCGAATTTCGGTGGGAAAGAGCAAGCCTTTATTCAATTGGACAATGGACGCAGTGTCTTTGTACGAGGTAAGGTTGACCGGATTGATCGTTTGAAAGCTGATGGAGCGATTGGAGTGGTAGACTACAAGTCGAGTTTAACTCAGTTCCAGTTTCCTCATTTCTTTAATGGGCTTAATTCTCAGTTGCCAACCTATTTAGCTGCCTTAAAAAGAGAAGGGGAGCAGAACTTTTTTGGTGCTATGTACTTGGAAATGGCTGAGCCCGTCCAATCTCTGATGGCCGTTAAAAGTCTGGCAGGTGCAGTAGTAGAAGCTAGCAAGTCAATGAAATACCAAGGACTCTTTTTAGAAAAAGAAAGCAGTCATTTGGGCGAATTTTACAATAAAAACAAGGCCAATCAGCTGACGGATGAGGAATTCCAGCTCCTGCTGGACTACAATGCCCATCTTTACAAGAAAGCAGCTGAGAAGATTTTAGCAGGTCAGTTCGCCATTAACCCTTATACTGAAAATGGCAGAAGTATTGCCCCATACGTCCAGCAACATCAAGCCATCACAGGATTTGAAGCCAATTACCACTTGGGCCAAGCCCGTTTTCTAGAAAAGTTGGACTTAACTGATGGCAAGCGTCTTGTCGGAGAAAAACTCAAGCAAGCTTGGTTTGAAAAAATAAGAGAGGAGTTGAATCGATGAAGCCTATTCCCTTTTTAACTGAGAAGGAAATTCAAAAACTGCAAGAAGCAGAAGCGCATTCGAGCAAGGAACAAAAGAAAACTGCCGAGCAAATTGAAGCCATCTACACTTCTGGTCAAAATATCCTTGTTTCAGCGTCGGCTGGTTCTGGGAAGACCTTTGTCATGGCCGAGCGCATTCTGGATCAATTGGCGCGTGGTGTCGAAATTTCTCAACTCTTTATCTCAACCTTTACCGTTAAGGCTGCCACAGAGCTTAAGGAACGTTTGGAGAAAAAAATCAGCCAACAAATCCAAGAAACGGATGATGTCGAGCTCAAACAACACTTGGGTCGCCAGTTGGCAGACCTACCCAATGCTGCCATCGGAACCATGGACTCTTTCACACAAAAATTCCTTGGTAAACATGGCTATCTGCTTGACATTGCGCCTAATTTCCGTATTTTACAAAACCAAAGCGAGCAACTTCTTCTAAAAAACGAAGTCTTTCATGAGGTATTTGAAGCCCATTACCAAAGCAAACAGAAAGAGAAGTTTAGTCATTTGCTGAAAAACTTTGCTGGACGTGGAAAAGATGAACGGGGGCTACGCCAGCAAGTCTATAAAATTTATGACTTCCTCCAATCCACCAGTAATCCGCAAAAGTGGCTGAGTGAATCTTTCCTCAAAGGCTTTGAAAAAGCTGATTTTAGCAGTGAAAAAGAAAAACTGACCACACAAATCCAGCAAGCCCTTTGGGATTTGAAAAGCTTTTTCCGTTATCATCTGGATAATGATGCCAAGGAATTTGCAAAGGCTGCTTATTTAGAAAATATCCAGTTAGTTCTGGATGAAATTGGCTCCCTAAATCAGGAGTCCGATGGTCAGGCTTATCAGGCAGTACTTGCGCGTGTTGTCGCAATCTCTAAAGAGAAAAATGGTCGAGCTCTGACGAATGCCAGTCGTAAGGCTGATTTGAAGCCACTGGCTGATGCCTACAACGAAGAGAGAAAGATCCAGTTTGCTGAACTGGGACAACTAGCAGACCAGTTAACGATTCTTGACTATCAAGAACGTTATCATGGAGATACATGGGAACTAGCTAAGACTTTCCAAACCTTCATGGGTGATTTTGTAGAAGCTTATCGTCAGCGTAAACGTCAGGAAAATGCCTTTGAATTCGCTGATATTAGCCATTACACCATTGAGATTTTAGAGAATTTCCCGCAAGTTCGTGAGGCTTATCAGGAGCGTTTCCACGAAGTCATGGTCGATGAGTATCAGGATACCAACCACATTCAAGAACGGATGCTGGAATTGCTGTCGAATGGTCACAATCGCTTTATGGTGGGAGATATCAAGCAATCTATCTATCGTTTCCGTCAGGCAGATCCGCAGATTTTCAATGAGAAATTCCAACGCTATGCGCAAAATCCCCAAGAAGGCAAGCTCATTCTCCTCAAGGAAAATTTCCGAAGTAGTTCAGAAGTGCTGTCAGCAACCAATGATGTCTTTGAACGTCTCATGGACCAAGAGGTCGGCGAAATCAACTATGATAACATGCACCAGCTTGTTTTTGCCAATACCAAACTGACTCCTAATCCAGAAAACAAAGCAGAATTGCTCCTCTACGATAAGGACGACTCAAATGAGGAAGAAGAGAGTCAAACAGAAACGAAACTAACAGGCGAAATGCGCTTAGTTATCAAGGAAATCCTTAAACTTCATCAGGAACAAGGTGTTGCCTTTAAAGAAATCGCCCTTCTGACCTCCAGCCGCAGTCGTAATGACCAGATTCTTCTCGCCCTGTCTGAGTACGGGATTCCTGTCAAAACTGACGGAGAGCAAAACAATTACCTCCAATCCCTAGAAGTACAAGTCATGCTGGACACCCTTCGTGTTATTCACAATCCCCTGCAAGACTATGCCTTGGTTGCCCTTATGAAGTCTCCTATGTTTAGCTTTGATGAAGACGAGTTAGCACGTTTGTCCCTTCAGAAAGCAGAGGATAAAGTCCAAGAAAATCTCTATGAAAAACTGGTCAATGCACAAAAAATGGTAACAAGCCAGAAAAACTTGATTCACACCGCTCTAGCTGAGAAACTAAACCAATTCATGGATATATTGGCTTCTTGGCGACTGTATTCCAAAACCCACTCCCTCTATGACTTGATTTGGAAGATTTACAACGACCGTTTTTATTATGATTATGTGGGAGCTTTGCCAAATGGGCCTGCTAGACAGACCAATCTCTATGCCCTAGCACTGCGTGCTGATCAATTTGAAAAGAGCAATTTCAAGGGCTTGTCGCGTTTTATTGGTATGATTGACCAGGTTTTAGAAGCCCAGCACGATTTGGCAAGCGTGGCCGTCGCACCGCCAAAAGATGCAGTAGAGCTCATGACCATCCACAAGAGTAAAGGGCTGGAGTTTCCTTACGTCTTTATTCTCAATATGGATCAAGATTTCAACAAGCAAGACAGCATGTCAGAGGTCATTCTCAGCCGTAAAAATGGACTTGGTGTCAAATATATTGCCAAAATGGGGACAGGAGCAGTGGAAGAACACTATCCTAAAACCATCAAACTCTCCATTCCTAGCCTGACCTATAGACAGAACGAAGAAGAATTACAGCTGGCAAGCTATTCTGAGCAAATGCGTCTGCTGTATGTTGCCATGACGAGGGCTGAGAAAAAGCTCTATCTTGTCGGCAAGGGTTCTCGCGAAAAGTTGGAAGCCAAGGAATATCCAGCAGCTAAAAATGGAAAACTAATTAGCAATACTAGACTGCAAGCACGGAATTTCCAAGATTGGCTTTGGGCTATCAGTAAAGTGTTTACTAAGGACAAACTCAACTTTAGTTATCGTTTTGTTGGAGAAGAACAGTTGACCAGAGAAGCTATCGGAGAGTTAGAAAACAAGAGTCCTCTACAAGATAGCTCCCAAGCAGACAATCGCCAGTCTGAAACCATTAAAGAAGCCCTTGAAATGCTGAAAGAGGTGGAAGTTTATAATAGTATTCACCGCGCAGCCATTGAACTTCCTAGTGTTCAAACCCCAAGTCAAATCAAGAAATTCTACGAACCAGTTATGGATATGGAGGGTGTCGAGATTGCAGGTCAAGGCCAGTCAGTAGACAAGAAAATTAGCTTTGATTTACCAGATTTTTCAACCAAAGAAAAGGTAACAGGAGCTGAGATTGGTAGTGCTACCCACGAACTCATGCAGAGAATGGACCTCAGTCAGCGACCAACGCTTGCTAGTCTGACAGAAACTCTCAAACAAGTTCAAACCAGCCCAGCTGTCAGAGACAAGATCAATCTTGCTAAAATTCTTGCATTCTTTGACACAGCGCTCGGTCAGGAAATTCTCGCTAATACCAACCATCTCTACCGCGAGCAACCTTTCTCCATGCTCAAACGAGATCAAAAGAGTAACGAAAACTTTGTTGTCCGTGGTATCCTTGATGGCTATCTGCTTTACGAGGACAGAATCGTTCTGTTCGACTATAAGACAGACCGCTATGATGAACCAAGTCAACTCGTAGACCGTTATCGTGGTCAGTTAGCGCTATACGGAGAAGCTCTATCTCGAGCCTATTCGATTGAAAATATTGAAAAATATTTGATTTTACTCGGTAAAGACGAGGTTCAAGTTGTAAAAGTATAATCTAGAAAGGAGACCTCATGACACTTCCAGTTAGAAAATCCCTACATGATGCGGTTTTACAGGCTTCAAAAGCGGATACTTGGGAACAAGCTACCAAGGAATGGAATGAAGTTTCCTTGATTTTTAACGGTATCGGCCGTAGCAATTGTGTCTGTGGAAATGCCATCAAGTACGCCTACGAACTCTTTAACGGTGTCACAGGTCAACGCCTCTTTCCAATTGGTAGCGACTGTGTTCGTCATTTTCATCGATTGTCCCTTGACCAGCAACTGGAAGAGGAAGAAAAACTGCTCAGAAAGGTTGAAAATCTGACAAGAAAAGCCCATAAAAAAGAGAAAATCAAGGTCAATAAAAGTGACTTTGACGAGCGACTTCTAAAGTGGCTCTGGGAAAAAGGTGTTTTTAAACCCAATCGTGGCAATCAGTTCTCCCCTGATAGAGACTACCAGCTCTTCCTAGAAGTCTTTCAAGGAGGAAGTTGGACCAAGGCGGAGCCAAAGAAAAAGGCTCGGATGGAAGAAGTGCTTGAAAAGTGTATCAAACCCTTTTTACTTGGAAAACCAGATGACCAACTCTATCTTGTCAAGTTAGGCAAGGAGAAAATTGATTACGAACAAGAACTCCGTATCCAGGCAGAGAAAGAGCGCAAGAAAAGAGATAAAATCGCCAAGCAATATGCAGATAATCTGGTTCTAGCTATGGGCCCAGCAGAGCGGGCTTATCAAGATTACTTTGGTTTTACAGAGACACTGACTCAAGAAGAACGAAAGTGGGAGAAAATTCTTTTTGGTAAAAATCGGACAGAACGGGCTATCAAGGCCAAGCAATATCAAAAAGAGCTGGAAAAAGACCAACGAATTGCCAGTCAGGATCCAATTGAAAGAAAGCAGAAGCAGACCTGGCTCCTCAATTCCTATTTTCGTGAGCTTCCTGAAGAAAAAGCCAGATTTGCTCGGCTCTTATTAGAATATCGAAAAAGTGGAGAAGTGCCTTTTTCAACTGAATACTTATCAGACCATCTGCTAGACTTTTTCTATAAAATGAAAGCCTTTGAGTTTGAAATCGCACCAGAACAAGTCCGAGACTTTTTAAAAGAAAGCCTCCCAGCAGATCATCTCTCCTCAGCACAAGAAAGCTGGATAGAAAGCATTCTCCTCAACTGCCTCAAACCATTTTTAGAACGATTAGTGATATGAGTAACACCTACCGTGGAAGTTTCATGGTGGGTTTAATTTACAAAAAATATAGGGACAAAGTCTAATATTTTCTATCATCTTTGAGTACTAAAACTTCTTAGTTTTCGTACATGTCAATTAGCGTCAATTGTAAAAATCAAAAGCATAAAATAATACATAATTTATTTTATGTTATATCTGTGTTATAAAAAACCAAAAGCCTATGCAAAAGTGCTCAAATTATGATAAAATAGACTATAAGAAAAACACTATTTATATTAATTAGATTTTTATTTTATAAGGAAAAAAACTCAATGGCTACTATTCAATGGTTTCCTGGTCACATGTCTAAAGCGCGTCGACAGGTGCAGGAAAATTTAAAATTTGTTGATTTTGTGACGATTTTGGTGGATGCTCGGCTACCTTTATCTAGTCAAAATCCTATGTTAACCAAGATTGTGGGTGATAAACCAAAACTCTTGATTTTAAATAAGGCAGATCTGGCTGATCCAGCAATGACCAAAGAATGGCGTCAGTATTTTGAATCACAGGGAATCCAAACTCTGGCTATCAACTCCAAAGAGCAAGTGACTGTAAAAGTTGTGACTGATGCTGCTAAAAAGCTCATGGCTGATAAGATTGCACGCCAGAAAGAACGCGGTATCCAGATTGAAACCTTGCGTACCATGATTATTGGGATTCCAAATGCTGGTAAATCAACTCTCATGAATCGTTTGGCTGGTAAGAAGATTGCCGTTGTCGGCAACAAACCAGGTGTTACCAAGGGACAACAATGGCTTAAAACCAATAAAGACCTGGAAATCTTGGATACACCAGGGATTCTCTGGCCTAAGTTTGAAGATGAAACTGTTGCACTGAAACTGGCATTGACTGGAGCTATCAAGGATCAGTTGCTTCCTATGGATGAGGTAACTATTTTTGGTCTTAATTATTTCAAAGAACATTATCCAGAAAAGCTGGCTGAACGCTTCAAGCAAATGAAAATTGAAGAAGAAGCGCCTGTTATTATTATGGATATGACCCGCGCCCTCGGTTTCCGTGACGACTATGACCGTTTTTACAGTCTCTTCGTGAAGGAAGTCCGTGATGGCAAACTCGGTAACTATACCTTAGATACATTGGAAGACCTCGATGGCGACGATTAGAGAAATCAAAGAACTACTTGAAACGGTCAAAGACATAGATAGCCCTATCTTTTTAGAACTCGAAAAAGATAATCGCTCAGGAGTTCAAAAAGAAATCATCAAGCGTAAAAAAGCCATTCAGGCAGAATTGGATGAGGATCTTCGTTTGGAAGCCATGCTTTCCTATGAAAAAGAACTTTATAAGCAAGGATTGACCTTAATTGCTGGTGTTGATGAGGTCGGCCGTGGTCCTCTGGCTGGACCTGTAGTCGCAGCAGCCGTTATTTTACCTAAAAATTGTAAAATTAGAGGCCTCAATGACAGCAAGAAAATTCCTAAAAAGAAACATCTGGAGATTTTCAAAGTAGTTCAAGACCAAGCCTTGTCAATCGGAATTGGTATCATGGATAATCAGGTCATCGACCAAGTCAATATCTATGAAGCAACCAAACTGGCTATGAAGGAAGCTATCTCCCAGCTCAGTCCTCAACCTGAGCACCTCCTGATAGATGCCATGAAACTGGAATTGCCCATTTCACAAACCTCCATCATCAAAGGAGATGCCAACTCCCTCTCGATCGCAGCAGCTTCTATAGTAGCCAAGGTGACACGTGATGAATTGATGAAGGACTACGATCAGCAGTTTCCTGGCTATGATTTCGCTACTAATGCAGGATATGGAACATCTAAACATCTGGACAGCCTCATAAAACTAGGAGTTACCCCAATTCACCGAACCAGCTTTGAACCCGTTAAATCACTGGTTTTAGGTAAAAAAGAAAGTTAATTGAAAGGAAATACCATGGAGGAACAGTCGGAAATAGTCCGTTCTAAGAAAGAATTCGCCTTTGCATCCAGCACTATACTATCCCAAGTTGGTCGAGGAATCATTGTCGGTCTCGTCGTTGGAATTATCGTCGGATCCTTTCGTTTCTTAATTGAAAAGGGCTTCCACCTGATACAAGGACTTTATCAAGATCAAGCGCACCTATTTGTTAATTTATTTATTATCGCCCTGTTTTATTTAATCATCTGCTGGCTCAGTGCCAAACTGACACGCTCTGAAAAAGACATCAAAGGTTCGGGAATTCCGCAAGTCGAAGCCGAATTAAAGGGATTGATGACCCTAAACTGGTGGGGCGTTCTTTGGAAAAAATATGTGCTAGGTATTCTTGCTATTGCCAGTGGACTCATGCTGGGGCGTGAAGGGCCAAGTATTCAACTGGGAGCAGTTGGTGGCAAAGGAATTGCCAAGTGGCTCAAATCCAGTCCAGTAGAGGAACGTTCCTTGATTGCCAGTGGAGCTGCAGCAGGTTTAGCCGCTGCCTTTAATGCTCCGATTGCTGGACTTCTCTTTGTGGTAGAAGAAGTCTATCATCACTTTTCACGCTTTTTCTGGGTCTCAACTCTAGCAGCCAGCATCGTAGCGAATTTTGTGTCTCTACTCATATTTGGCCTAACACCCGTACTGGATATGCCAGACAATATCCCACTCATGACCCTAGACCAGTATTGGATTTACCTTCTTATGGGAGTTTTTCTTGGACTATCTGGTTTTCTCTATGAGAAAGCTGTGCTCAATGTTGGCAGAGTTTATGATTGGCTTGGTAAAAAAATCCGTTTGGATAGAGCTTATTATCCAATTCTAGCTTTTATTCTCATCATACCAGTCGGAATCTTCATACCCCAAATCCTTGGTGGTGGAAATCAGCTGGTTCTTTCCTTAACTGAGCAAGATTTTAGTTTTCAAGTTCTATTAGCGTACTTTTTGATTCGCTTTGTTTGGAGCATGATTAGTTATGGAAGTGGCCTTCCAGGAGGAATTTTCCTACCTATTTTGGCGCTCGGTTCCTTACTTGGTGCCCTAGTTGGTGTTATCTGTGTCAATCTTGGACTTGTCAGTCAGGAGCAATTCCCTATATTTGTCATTCTAGGAATGAGTGGCTATTTTGGAGCCATATCAAAAGCTCCCTTAACCGCCATGATCCTCGTAACTGAGATGGTAGGAGATATTCGCAACCTCATGCCACTTGGTCTTGTCACTCTTGTTTCTTATATTATCATGGATTTGCTCAAGGGTGCACCAGTCTATGAAGCCATGCTGGAAAAAATGCTTCCAGAAGAAGTATCCAGCGAAGGAGAAGTTACACTTATCGAAATACCAGTTTCTGATAAAATTGCTGGGAAACAAGTTCATGAACTCAACTTACCACACAACGTCCTCATCACCACCCAAGTCCATAATGGCAAGAGCCAAACAGTTAATGGTTCAACCAGAATGTATCTCGGAGATATGATTCACCTAGTTATTCCAAAAAGTGAAATTGGGAAAGTCAAGGATTTGTTGTTGTAGAAGTTATTACATAATTTAAATTATGTAATAACAACTATCCTCAAATACATTAGAAAACCGATTCTCAGCAATGAGATCGGTTATTTTTTACTGATGGGGAATTTTACATATAAATAATTGAATCTTCTTAAAAATAAGACTATAATTAAGTTAGAAATGATAAAACATAAAGCTAGAAAGGAGTTTACTGTATCAAATCTGTACAGTAAGATTAAAATCATGAAAAAGAAAACGATAGCAATTATACAATGTATTTTGTATCTCATAGCTCCTTATATAGCTCTTCAGTTATGTAGAATGAACAGAAGTATCGTTACTGATAATCTCTTTTTTATTTTCCTTGTTCTGCTGACTATTTCATTCTGGTTTAGTATTTGGAAACTAGAAAAAGCACTAGCTAATGATTCACAATAATAACTCCGAAGACTTAGATCCCTTTTACTCAGGTCTAAAAATCTCCACAACATCTTTCCGAAAAACTATAATTTTCTTGAAAAATATACAAGTCTATGCTATACTACTAGTAGACTTATTTATGGAGAAAATACATGAAGCGTGAGATTTTACTGGAACGAATCGACAAACTAAAACAAATCATGCCCTGGTATGTTCTGGAATACTACCAATCTAAGCTTGCTGTTCCCTATAGCTTTACAACCTTGTACGAATACCTCAAGGAATATGACCGATTTTTCAGCTGGGTTTTGGAGTCTGGTATTTCAAACGCTGATAAAATGTCCGATATTCCTTTATCAGTTTTGGAAAATATGTCTAAGAAAGATATGGAATCTTTTATCCTTTATCTACGTGAACGTCCTTTGCTGAATGCTAATACAAGTAAACAAGGTGTTTCACAGACAACTATCAATCGAACCTTATCAGCACTTTCTAGTCTTTACAAGTATCTGACCGAGGAAGTTGAAAATGACCAGGGAGAACCTTATTTCTATCGTAATGTAATGAAAAAAGTTTCAACCAAGAAAAAGAAAGAGACCCTTGCTGCCAGAGCTGAAAACATCAAGCAAAAACTCTTTTTAGGTGATGAAACAGAAGGTTTTCTAACTTATATTGACCAAGAGTATCCACAAGATCTTTCAAATCGCGCTCTCTCATCATTCAACAAAAATAAAGAACGTGATTTGGCCATTATTGCCCTTCTCTTGGCGTCTGGTGTCCGCTTATCTGAAGCTGTTAATCTGGATTTAAGAGATCTCAATCTAAAAATGATGGTGATCGATGTCACTCGAAAAGGGGGCAAAGGTGACTCAGTCAATGTCGCTGCTTTTGCTAAGCCTTATTTAGAGAATTATCTAGCCATTCGAAATCAACGCTATAAGACGGAAAAAACAGATACAGCCCTTTTTTTGACTCTCTACAGAGGTGTTCCTAATCGTATCGATGCTTCTAGCGTTGAGAAAATGGTTGCTAAGTACTCAGAGGATTTTAAAGTGCGTGTAACACCCCATAAACTGCGCCATACGCTAGCAACTAGGCTCTATGATGCTACTAAATCACAAGTTTTGGTCAGTCACCAGCTAGGACACGCCAGTACACAAGTCACTGACCTCTATACCCATATCGTCAACGATGAACAAAAAAATGCCTTGGATAGTTTATAAACTACATAAAATAAATTATGTAAAAAAATTCAAAAAAAGAAGTTGCTTGTTTTAGCAACTTCTTTTTCTTTATATCTGATACCAGTAAAGTAGCGTGGAATATCAATTGTTTCTATATTTTTGAAGTTCTCGTCTACCTACTACTAATTAAAATAATGTAGATAAGGAAGGATATTTTTGCTTGTAGGAATTCTAAAAATCAAGCTTTTCTGGATTCAAATCTCTTCATAATCACAGTTAGACGCCAACGGTAGAGAACCCCACTCACGATTAGACTAATAATCAAACCGATCCAGTAAGAATAAGCTCCAAAATCTGTTAGGGAATCAAATACCATAGCCACTGGTATTGCTACGCCCCAATAACCAACCAAACCAAGGTAAAAAGGAATAACGGTATCCTTATACCCCCGCAAAATTCCCTGAAGCGGTGCCGCAAAGGTATCTGCTAACTGGAAAAAAAGACTATAAGTCAAAAAACGCGCTGTCAAATCGATAAATTCTGGGTCGTTACCATAAAGACTGGCCACATTTCCCCTAAAAATGTAAAGGAAAGATAAGGTGAAGGCCGCAAAAACGAGGGCAGTCCATCTTCCTAGACCAATATAGGTTTTCGCATCATCAAATCGCTTGGCTCCCACTTCATAGGAAACGACAATGGCCATAGCCGATGAGATACTCATAGGAAAGGCGTACATAAGACTTGAAAAGTTCATAGCTGACTGGTGACTAGCAATAATCAAGGACGAAAACTTAGCCATAATCAAGCCAACCACGGAAAAGATAGCCACTTCCGCGAAGACAGTCCCCCCAATAGGCAGACCTAAACGAACTCCTTCCTTGATTTTATCCATATTAAGCGGAATGCGTTTCTCAAAATGCAAGGCTTTGAGCTTCTCCTGTTTAAATAAAACCAGAACAGAAATCCCCAGCAATACCCAGTAAGCCAAGGAAGTTCCTAAACCAGCACCAGCCCCTCCCAGCTCTGGAACTCCAAAGGCACCGTAAATCAAGAGATAGTTAAATCCGCTATTGAGAGGGAGTAACAAAAGCATGAGATACATGGACAGTTTGGTCAAGCCCAGCGAATCCAGCAAGGAACGAATGACACTAAAGAGCAACAAAGGGATAATCCCAACAGATAAAAACCAGAGATAACGAACCGCTACTGCAGCCACTGGTGCTTCTAGTCCGATATGATTCAAGATTGGTGGTGCCAAGAAAAGTACCATCCCCAGCAAGACCACAGATAGACCCAAGGCCAAATAGATGAACTGGTAAAAATCTGACACAACTTCTTCCTTTTTACCTCTACCAAGATGGTGACCAATGATGGGCACCAGAGCTGACACAATCCCTGTTAGGAATGTAAAGAATGGATTCCAGATACTGGTTGCCATAGACACACCAGCCAAGTCCAAGGTATTGTATTGGCCAGTCATAGTCGTATCAACAAAGGATGCAGAATAATTGGCAAATTGATAAATCAGGATTGGGAAGAAAATTTTTAAAAATAATACTAACTTCTCTCGTAAACACTTTGTCTTATACATACTTCTCTTTCTATTCTGATTTATCTAAACCAAAGAGTTTCAGACCATAGTTTTTCAAACTTAGCGGAGGGTTATTAGATTTTGAAGTAGTATGCCAACACGCACATGTACGACAATAATAGCTTCTAACTAAACCTCCATTATCATATTGAACCGCATGGTCAGCTTTTTCTTTAGTTTCATATTGAATTTTAGAACGATTAGATGCGGGACAGTAAATTCCGCTATTAGATTTTGCTTTTCTCTCCCTACGTTTTCGAAAATAATTCATATTCTAACTCCTATCAAGCTTGATAGACGATTTGTCCCTTACAGATGGTATATTTAACCTGCCCTTTTAAGGTTTCACCGATGAATGGTGAATTAGCTGCTTTCGAAGCAAAATGGGAGTCCACAAGGCGGTCAGCCTTAGCATCAAAAATAGTGATGTCCGCTGGACCATTCTCAGCCAAGTAACCTGCTTCAAAATTGTAAAGCTTGGCTGGGTTATATGTCATTTTTTCGAGTAATCCCATCAAGCTTAACTCACCAGCTTCCACCAAATAAGTTAAACCGAGAGAAAGAGATGTTTCCAAACCAGTCATACCAGATGGCGCTTTGGTAATATCCTCAACATTTTTTTCATCTACATGATGAGGCGCATGGTCAGTCGCAATAACTGTGATGACACCTGACTTGAGACCTTCAATCACGGCACGACGGTCTGATTCCAAACGAAGCGGCGGATTCATCTTGGCATTACTTCCTTGTGTCAAAAGGAGCGCTTCGGTCTTAGAAAAATGCTGTGGCGCTACTTCTGCTGTGACTTGCGCACCCAAACCTTGAGCAAACTCAACTACTTTGACACTTTCTTCCTTAGACAAATGCTGAATATGGACATGAGCCTTAGTTGCATAGGCAATCATAACATCACGCGCCATCATAGCATACTCAGCTACCCCAGTCGCACCGCAGATATGGAAATGCTCTTTAGCAATGTTTTCGTTAAATCCAAGAACACCGTTCAAACCTGGATCTTCCTCATGGAGACTAATAAAGGTATTAAGCTTTTTGGCTTCCTCCATGGCTTCCTTGACAACTTTACTGCTTTCAAGTGGGATACCGTCGTCTGAGAAACCAACCGCACCAGCTTCTAAAAGTGTCTTGAAGTCAGTCAAGTCTTGGCCATTAAAATTCTTAGTAATGGTCGCAACCGTCTTAACATGAATCTTCTCTTTGGCAGCTGACTGGAGAACTTCTTGCAAAGTCTCCACGTCCGAAATGGTTGGACTAGTATTAGCCATCATGACAACCGTTGTAAAACCACCGGCAGCAGCTGCTAGGGCACCTGTATGAATATCTTCCTTGTGGGTTTGACCAGGTTCACGGAAATGAACATGAATATCGACCAAGCCAGGAGCAACTACAAGACCACTAGCATCAAGCACCTCCGTCCCTTCTTCTTTAATCTCAGGAGAAATTTTGACAATTTTCCCATCTTGGACTAAGACATCACACACTTGATCCAAACCAGACTTGGGATCCATTACACGACCATTTTTGATTAGTAGCATCTACTTTCTCCTTTATTCATAGAAATCAACTTGGGTATCCAACAATTTATCCCCATCATAAACAAACTTGGCTGAAAAGAAGGGTTTGTCCTCTAAAAGCCACCCAACAAAGGTATGGTCACCTTCCCAAGTCGGCTTACTCAAAACCTCGTCATAGGGAACCCATTCCAGCGTCCCCTCATTGCAGTCAATCAAGTCCCCTTCAAACTCTGTCACCTTAAAAACATAGGTGTACCAGTCTAAATCTGGCGTAAATTCAGGAAAAGTGATGACACCTTTTAGAACTGGTTTGGCTTTGAGCCCTGTTTCTTCAAGGATTTCACGCGCTGCGCATTCCTGAGGGGTCTCTCCTCTCTCTAGCTTACCACCCACACCAATCCATTTGCCTTCGTGGACATCATTAGGTTTCTTATTACGGTGGAGCATGAGTAGTTCTTTCCCGTTATCAATGTAGCAAATCGTCGCTAACTGAGGCATATTTTCTCCTTATCTAAGCCAATCGATTGGCTCTTGTCCTGTCTCTTTTAAGAATGCATTAGCCTTGGAAAAAGGCTTGGAACCCCAAAATCCTCTGTAAACAGATAACGGACTGGGATGGGCTGATTCGATAATCAAGTGATGAGGATTGGTAACTAAGGCCTTCTTCTTGCGTGCATAGGCTCCCCAGAGTACAAAAACGACTGGTCTATCTAGATGATTGACCACCTGAATCACAGCATCCGTAAAAGGCTCCCATATCTGCCCAGCATGAGCATTGGCCTGTCCAGCAGGAACCGTCAAACAAGCATTAAGAAGTAAGACTCCTTGCTCAGCCCAAGCTGTCAAATCATGAGATTTCTTAACTCCGATATCATCTGACAATTCTTTCAAGATATTTTGCAAGGAAGGCGGAGCTGGGATAGAGTCAAGTACAGAAAAACTCAAGCCCTGCGCTTGACCTGGCCCGTGATAGGGATCTTGCCCTAGAATCACCACCTTAACTTCTTCTAGGGGTGTGGTCAAGAGAGCTTGAAAAACCTTTTCCTTGGGCGGATAAATAGTCCCCTGAGAATAGACCTGCTCCATAAACTGATTGATTTTCCCAAAATAACCCTCAGGTAATTGCGCCTTAATCAAAGCATGCCAAGACGAGTGTTCCATAGCTGACTCCTTTATTTTTACTGCCTCTATTATAGCAAAAAGTGGCTGTCTAAACCACTTTTTACAGTTTATCTAAATAATCCAACAAGTCTTCGTAAGAATGGACTTCGTAAGTCGGCTGGGCTTGTGTGTGATTTTCAACACGATGAGGGTTGTACCAGATAGTATCAATCCCCGCATTATTGCCACCTTGAATGTCGGCGGTTAGGGAATCTCCAATCATCAGAGTCTTTTCTTTACTAAATCCAGCAATTTGCTGGCCAATCTTTTCATAAAAAAGAGCATCTGGCTTTTGTGTTTGCAACTGTTCAGAGATAAAGACTTGATTGAAATAAGGTACCAGACCCGATTGAGCCAAACGACCTGTCTGAATGACAGTAATGCCATTTGTCGCAGCATACAGCTCGTAATCTCTCTCGATGAGGCTATCTAAAAGTTCATGAGCACCTGAAAAAGTTTGCCCCTGTTGGGCAAGATAAAATTGGTAACGCTGGGCTAGAAAACTACCGTCTTTTTCCTGTCCAAAATGAGCAAATAAACGAGAAAAGCGCGTGTTAACCAGCTCTTGTTTACTGATTTTCTTTTGCTCCAAGTCCTTCCAGAGAGCCTTGTTCATAGGAACGTAATAGTCTTTATAGGCCTGAATATCTGCAACCCCTTCTTCTTTTAGAAGTTGCGTCAAAGCCACATCCTCAGCAGCATCAAAATCAAGAAGAGTGTGGTCAAGGTCGAAAAGTAGAAATTTGTAGGACAATTTGAGGTTTTCCTTTCTAAGATAAACAACTTTTACTTCAGCCAGCTGTTCAATGTAAAAACTTAAAAGTAGTATAGTATCACAAAGAATAATAGTTCTAATGTATTAACTAACCCATACTATTCTAGTGAATTATAGAAAAATCTCCTATAAATTCGAGCAATAGTTAACATACATACAAATATGACTCCCAAAATAGATAACACTATTTTCACAAAATTCATTTCAGAGCCTATTACATAGATATGAAAAAGAGGGACTAGTCCTACACATAGAGACAATAGATAAATACTAAATCTTATCTCCCCAAATCCTGCAAAAAAATGTTTCATTTTAAATATCCTAATTTTACCTTTCGTCTTAATAATCCACTAACAAATCTATTGACTTCTCATTTTTTTGAAAAATTTTGACAACAAATTTACTCCACTTAATGCTACTAAGACTTCAATGGGCAAAAAATAGTAATTCCATATCAAATGAGAAATCAGCAATGTTAGAAATAGTATACAGTCAATATAACTATTCTGAAAATACTCTGTAATTACATAATACAGAAATACCACAACCATCAAAATTAAAACAACCATCATAATACTATTATCCTGTTCTTAATTTATTGTCACTTTTTCCATCCCATTCATCAATAGCATTAAAAAATCCAATCAATAAATGGTTACCTATTCACGAACGCTATTTCCAAAATTTAATTTTTGGGGAATTTAGTAACGCAATTCCAATTATCAATACACCTAATATAAATAAAAGTATTTCCCAAAATTTATTCTCAGTTTTAATAAAAGGTATAAGATACATACTAACCAATATGGAACTTACTCCTAAAAGAGCAAATATTAGTCTAACTTTATCACTTAGTCGAATCATCTTCTATCCTCATAAAATAAGTAAGCGCTCCATTCAGTACAACGTTTCTCCAAAAAGAAAGCAATCCCTTGTGTAGAGATGATACTTCATTAAGAGACACATCTCTTCATTACCTAGATAAGATGCTTTTTTGCATAATCATATTCTATAGATGAACAGATTTGCAAACCTAATTAGTTAAAATTATTTCATTTGTTGTACGAACAGGATGAATCTAGATTATCTTCTTATTACTAATCAATATCCTTCGTGACTTCATCTTGGCATATTCTCTATTCATACAGAAATCAAAATTTTGCCTTAACCAACTTGTATAATAGAAAAAATCTAGTTGATTGATTCTGATGAGCCGTATTCTAATTTTATCAATCTTTTCTTGCCAGTTATTATTGTTACTAATAGAAATCTCATACAGCAGTAACTCGGCAAGACCTGTACACAGAAGGGTGTTCTGAGAATCTTCGATTTTTTTCAAAATATCCTCAAAGATCTCGCTATCCGTTAAAAAGGTAGATTGGTTAATCGCATCATACAGCAGAATACACATTAAGTCAGAATAATTTAGCTCTGATTTTTGTATTTTATCCTTTAAAGTATTGCTCAAATCCCTGTCAAACGAATCTTCTTTTTGCCATTTATTTTGATTGAAAAGAAATTCCGTCTTATTAAAAACGATATGGTTGATATCCATTATATTCCAAAAAAATATTGTAGTAAGCACGATGAGGGCAGAAGGAATTTTTAAAATAAATACTAGAATAATAGCTATTTCAAGAATAAAACTCCATATAATCCTCGATTTTAAATCATCAGCAGACAAACTTTTACGGTGGAATGAAAAATAGGGTGAGAATCTCACATTTACTTTCTTCTTTCCTGTAAAAATAAAAGGAAAAATTGTAATAAGACCTTCTTTCTTGTATACATCTTTCAATGCATATACTAGGTCTAAAACTATTTTTGAGAAAATCAAGCTACAGAAAGTAAGACCCATACTGATAACAAAATCAAGGGGAATTTCTAAATTCAATGGCAAGTTATTCACTAAGACATGCAACTCTAACCACAAAACTAAAAAAGGGAGCATTAGTAACAAAATAATTAGTTTACGCATCATAATTTTACAGCACCCTTATCTTTTTTTAAATTTTACATAAACTATCATTGCTATGGTTAAAATCAAAAATATTAAATTAATCATAATGATTAATTTCTTTAGTTCCTCATCAACATGATCATATGCTAAAAAAGTTACAGAGGAAATTAGTAGAAATGCCAAAAATACAATAACAAAAATTTTTTCAATTTTCATACCCATTTTACAATCACCATAAGTCCTTTAAGTTTAGATTTCTGCGATGAATATCATTATTTGCCCAAATTGTTGTGATGGCATCACCAATTGACATCCAAGTTGCAAATCTGTTAATAGCAGAAGTTGCAAAACCTGCTTTATTGATAACAACTTTAATCATCATCGTCTCTATAAAAATATTTTCTATACACTCTTGATAATACCAAAATTAATGTCAATATCATACCAAGAGCCATAATAATGGAATTTATTAGATTTATTTTAGTATGTCCAATCACTAGTCCAATAATTGGACTAGTAGACATGCTTAGATATAATAAAAATAACAAAAAATGAATTTCACCAATTCCTGCAAAAAAATGTTTCATAGCTATAGTTTTATCCCCATAAATATCCATAAAATTTACCGTCTACGATATCTAAACCATATGCAATGGCTCCTCATAATGAGAATACTTCAGCAACAGTAACCGCAATATTAAGAGTATTAGTAATAGTTGCCATACTAACTCCACCAATATATCTTGTTAGAGCACTTCTAACGACTCGGCTCATCATACCACGATTAGCAATTAACTTTTTAATGGCATATGTCTGGTATACTGACATCCCTCCATAAACTGCAGTTGCAGCAATATTATCACGTTTGTTCCACCAGTTACAACCAACACCACCCCCATCAAGATACATCATCTCTTCTTCATCAATCGCAACATAGTTGTTTGGTAATACAAGCTCCATCAAAATACTCCTTTTTTCATACAGCGTGGTTAGGATAGTGTCCTAACGATAGACAACTTCGTTTTTTTCTCTTCGTCAGCTAGATAAGATATCCTTTCACTATTTGATTTTAAAGAGAACTAAGATTTAACCATATCTATCTCATTTCTTATTTTTAAATAACTCATACTCTTTTTCTCTGATAAAGGGAAGTGAGAAATTAGAAAAAATTAGTAGAATTGAAAATAGGTATCCGTCTTTTTGCATTGCTAAAACATAGCCTAAAAATAAATAGACCATCAAATCTAGTACAAAAAGAGAAAATATCCTCCTTTTCATTACCTTACTTTTCTTAAAGATTCTGTTTAATAGAATCTTTATCGTAGTATCTACACAAATTTTTATCAAAAAGATAAGAGCAAATACACGATTAGCAACTGTACCATGAAGAATAAATGGAAATATAGTTAATATAAAACTAGAAATCTCTAAATATTTTATCCAAGGAGATTGAGACATCTTACTTTTAAACTGACTGATTTTCCTATACTCGCTAGCTAATCTAGTATCAAAATCTTTACCAATTATATTAAAGATTAAGAACTCCAGGATAAAAATAACTATTAATACGATATAAGTAGAAACCTTTCCTGGGAAATATTTATTGATTAAAATCGGGAAACTCATTAACAGAATCGAATTTATGGCTAGACAGATAGATACTATTTTATTTTTCGCTGAATATATAGGGAGCGATACTATCGAATAGAGAAACGCTAAAAAAAGAAGCAAGAAATACTCCGTGCTGCTAATTAGCGGAGCCCTTAATGATAAAAATAGATAGACACCCCACACGATGATATGCGCTTTACGAATTGACTCTAGATTACTCATCTACCTACTCCTAATATGCAAAGAGAATCCATTTTTAGCTCACATTCTCTTTCCAACAAGTCATAAACGTTTCATGATATTTCTTTCTTCTACATTAGGTAAAGTTGAAATACATTTTTTGCAAGTGAAAATATAATCGTTATTAAAAATCCCAAAAAGATCTATCCTTCTTCTAGACCTAAACCAAGTCAGATTAAAGATACAAATATAATGATAAGGCTTTATTTTACTTTAGACTACCATAAAACAAGGAATCTTTCAACAAAATTCATTGGTAAAACACTATCCTATACAATTGACAGCTCAAATCTTTCAGAATAGAACAATCCTAACTATCGAATACCCTGATTTCATAAATATCTATGTAATTCTAGACTTAGAATTCCTATAAACTAAATGTTTTCGCACGATTCTAAGCCATTGATTGCCTTAAATTTTAATTTTTGAAGAATTCTAAAGCTAGAATAGTCGTACCATCACAATCATTTTTGAATTATTATACTCAATGAAAATCAAAGAGCAAACTAGGAAACTAGCCGCAGGCTGTACTTGAGTACGGCAAGGCGACGTTGACGTGGTTTGAATTTGATTTTCGAAGAGTATTAACAATTTAGAAACGCTATGATTCCACTCCTTTTACATTAAAAAGGAACTGCCCAAGCAATCCCTTTCTGATTTTGAAATTATTTACTTAAAATTTTATAGTTGAGATAATCAATAGCCCACCTATAAAAAGAGTTATAGTAAAATTTCTTATTTATTGATTTCAAGCTCCGACAACTGTGTTTGAATAACTGACAGTTCTGCACCAGCCTGAAGAAGAGCAGCTGCAGTATAGGCACCTTCTACAATTGGAACCCTATTGATGATGATACTTTTATCACTGAAATCAGCCACTATTTCTAAGTTCATTTTAGCAGAACCTAGGTCAAAAAAGGCTAATAAAGTATCTGCTGGATTTTCGGAAACAACCCTATCTACTTGATCAAAACTTGTTCCAATTCCTCCATCTTCGGTTCCTCCTACATAAGTAATCGGAACATCTTTAGCTACTTCACTAATCAGTTCAACAACACCTTGTGCAATGTGTTTGGAATGTGAAACGATAACAAGACCAATACTTCCCATTAAACCACCCCAGTTTCTAAAAGAGCAGTAAAGAGTAATCCTGATGAGAATGATCCAGGATCAATATGTCCAAGAGAACGTTCTCCTACATAAGATGCCCTTCCTTTAGTTGCAAGTAAATCTTTGGTAGCATTCACTACCTTATCAATAACCTCTTGAGTCAATTGACCAGCAGACAAAGCGGCAATAACAGGAGTCCAAACATCAACCATTGTCTTTTCTCCAACTTCTGCTTTCCCACGTTTGATAATCATATCCAAACCACTTTGTAAGATTTCTTCTAATTTCGAATTTGAATCAGCCTTGGCCATGCCCATAAAAGCAGAGCCATACAAGGGACCAGAAGCACCGCCTACCTTACTCAGTAATTGCATTGAGACAAGTTTAAACACATCACTGTTAGTCTCAAATTGCTTTCCTTCTAAGTTTTCCATAACTGCAGCCATGCCACGCGCCATATTTCCACCGTGGTCTCCATCTCCTATAGGAGTGTCTAACTCACTAAGGTAATCTTTCTGTTCTTGAATCTTTTCATTAAAAAGCTTCATCCATTCAAGAGCTTGTTCAGTATTCATTTGACATTTCCTCCTTGAGTTTTACCAAGCTGGGGTAGTAACAGGTGCATTTAGAGCATCCAACCACTCATCATCTGCCAATCGAATCAATGTTAATGACAAGCCAGCCATATCGATTGATGTCATATAGTTTCCAATTTTCTTAAATGCCAACTCAACACCTTTTTCATGGAGTAATTTAGCCACATCATTTGCAAATACGTATTGTTCCATAAGTGGAGTGCTTCCTAAACCATTGATGAGAAGGCCATAGCGTTCTCCAGCTTTAAGTTGGAAACCTTCAGATAATTTTTCAACCAATTCTGAAGCCAATTGTGCTGAAGGTTGCATTTTCTCTTTCTTATATCCTGGTTCACCGTGGATACCAACTCCATATTCAAATTCATCATCTTCTAGAATAAATCCTGGTTTCCCAACCTCAGGAACGGTTGCTCCAGACAGGGCCAGCCCAATTGTTTTAATTTCTAACACAAGTTTATCGGCCAAGTCCTTCATTTCAGCTAATGATTTACCAGAACGAGCTGCAGCACCCAAAATTTTATGGACTAAAATAGTACCTGCAACACCTCGACGGCCTTGGGTATAGAGACTATTTTCAACAGCGATATCATCATCAACCACAACACTTGCTACATCAATACCTTCCATTTCAGCAAGTTCTTGTGCAATTTCAAAGTTCATAATGTCACCAGAATAGTTCTTGATGACCATGAAAACTCCAGCACCTTCATCAGCTGCCTTAATGGCTTCTAAAATCTGGTCCGGAGTAGGTGAAGTAAAGACTGCTCCACAAATGGCAGCAGACAACATTCCTTCTCCTACAAATCCAGCATGACTTGGTTCATGTCCTGAACCTCCACCAGAAATGAGTCCAACTTTTCCTGTCTTTTCTGCCTTTCTAACGATGACATCAAAACCATCTAAACGTTGAACCAAGTCATCATGCATGAATGACAATCCCTGCAACATTTCATCAACAACTTGTGTCGGTTCATTTATAATTTTTTTCATGAGAAACTCCTTTCGGCATGTACCTTTGTTTTCGCTTTCATTATATATTTTTTACTGCTGGCTGATAAGGGACAGATTCTATTATTTGTCCCCTTTTAAACCCGTTTCAAAATTTTTTTTGGTAAAATGAAGTAAGTAAAAGAAAGGCTTCCTATGGCATCATCACTTATTACAAAAAAACGGATTGCCAAGGCATTTAGAGACCTATTGGCTACTAGAGAATTTGACAAAATCTCTATTGTAGAGATCATGGAATCAGCTGGCATTCGTAGACAGACCTTTTATAATCACTTTCTTGACAAATATGAACTGCTAGACTGGATATTTGAAAATGACTTAACCGAGTATATCACCAATAACTTGGACTTCATTTCAGGCCAAAAACTATTGCAAGAATTATTTTTTTATTTCGAACAAGAGCGTGACTTTTATATTCAACTTTTTGATATTCAAGGGCAAAATAACTTCTATGACCACTTTATCAGCTACTGTCGCTTGCTTGTATCAAAAATTTTAAGAGAATACGGTCAGATTGATATCGATTCATCTGCTTATACTTGTTTTTTGTTAGACTACCATTCACATGCTCTATCAGAAATCGTGAAGGCTTACGTCAATAAAAAAAGTCCAGTTCCACAACCAGACTTTCTAATCATGACAATTATTGGAAAGAAACCACAATGACATTTATTTCAAATCATAAACAGAAAATTATTTCAAGTTACATTTCAGCAACTGTCAGCAGTCATCCTGAATTAGAAAAACACCCTACCTTACCATTAGTCTATCAAAAAAATCGCAATCCTCATCAGGTTCCAATATTGTCGGGTGGGGGTTCCGGTCACGAACCTGCGCATATTGGATATGTGGGAGAAAGAATGCTTACTGCTGCTATCTATGGCCAATTATTTACTCCTCCTACAAGAACTGAAATCTTAGAGTCCATTCGTTTTTTAAACAATGGTCACGGTGTCTTCATCATTGTAAAAAATTTCGAAGCAGACATCAAAGAATTTAGCTCAGCCATTAACACTGCTAGAAAAGAAGGGATTAAAGTTGGCTATAGTCTAGCGCACGACGATATTTCCATTGAACCTCATAATAGATTTCAAATTAGAGGAAGGGGGCTTGCAGGGACTATTTTACTTCATAAAGTTCTAGGATATGCAGCTCAAAATGGTGCTGACATAGAACAACTAACTGATTTAGGTCATGAACTTGCTCCCGAAATCGCAACAATTGGCTTTGCAACGAAAGCTGCTAGTCTCCCCCAAGCCACCCTTCCACTATTTAACTTGGAAGAAGGAAATATTTCTTATGGTATTGGGATACATGGCGAAGAAGGCTATCGTATCGTCCCATTCCAATCATCGGAAATCCTTGCAAATGAAATTATAAGTAAATTAAGATTGCACTATCATTGGAAAAAGGGTGATCAATCTATATTGCTTGTAAATAATTTAGGCACTACCAGCAACCTAGAAATGGGCATATTTCTCAATGATCTCCTTCAACTCTTAGAAATTGAAGGAGTCACTATTACCTTTATAAAATCAGGAACATTTATGACCAGTTTGGATATGGCAGGCATATCCGTAACTCTTTGCCCTGTAAAGAATAAGCAATGGTTAGAAGCGCTCAATGCTCCAACAACAGCTTTTGCATGGTAATTTGCTTGTATAACTCAAAAGGGCTACATCACTTGATGGCCCTTTGTTTTTATCTTATACTCAATGAAAATCAAAAAGCAAACTAGGAAACTAGCCGCAGGCTGTACTTGAGTACGGCAAGGCGACGTTGACGCAGTTTGAATTTGATTTTCGAAGAGTATTACGTTTAAAAGAACTCATTCTTGCAATTTCAAATAGGCCATCTATCCCTTACAATTCTTCCGGTGAGCTTTGAGTTTTTTTAGAGCCCAATCATAATGACTGGAGGTGCTACTGACAAAGTAGGAACCTAGACTTGTCCCTCCCGTCCACTTATAGATACCTTTGGTAAAGAGTTCGTCATTGCTAAAAACTTCTATCAACTCTAAAACCTCCCTATGTGATTGTTCTAGGAGTCTAGTCGCTTCTTCTAAGGAGGTTTTCTGGTGCTTTTTCCAAAAAGCGACATTCATCTCCCCATAAGTTTTCCAATTATAAGGTTCAGGGAGAAAAGGTTTTTCGTGACCTTCTTGATTAGAATATACCCAAGTCGAAAGTAACTGATGCCATTCATAAAGATGAATCAGGACATCCCGTAGATTTTTATCCCTTTTCCAGTGAGCTTCTTTTTTCTTTGGGTCTCTTGAAAAATCAAAAGGAGTCTGTAGCTCATCTTCACTTAGTTGGGAGATGAAACGATTGAGCTTTTCATAATTTTCCTTAGAGGCTAATACTAGTTCCTCTTTCGTTCTCGATCTAGGCACAGAGTTCTCCCTTCATTTTCAAGTAAGTTGAGGTGTTTTCTTACTTCATTATACCACAATAAAACTGGCTGTTTCTCTCAACAACCAGTTTTTTCACTTTTAAGCTAATTACTTACTGTTTTTCTTCTGAAAGAAAAGTGATACTATGGTTAAGATAGCAAAAGCTATACCAACATACCAGTAGGGTTGATCTAGGGTCGTTGAACGACCTGATAGATTGACGATTCCGCGAAAAAGCATACCAGTTGTTAGAACAGCTACTGACGAGTTCCATAAGTTTAGACTGATTCGCCCTAAGTTTGGAATGATTTTCAACAGTAATGCCAGAATAATGCCCCCTACTAGAGGGACTACAAAAAGATAGTGCATATGAAGGGAGATTTCCCCAAAACTGAAAGACTCGTAGATATGGCTAAATACTAAAAAGAAAATAGTAAGAATGCTATAGCTGACTAGCGTCTTTTGGAGGCGTTTGTTTTTATTTTTAGTAACCGATGTAGACAATATCACTCACCGCCCTTTCTGATATTTTGCTTCCACCTGTAGTCGGTTTATTGATTACCTGACCATTACAGTAGAGAGTTGAAGAACCTCCACCATCTAGGTTGTAGGCCGTCTTCACTTCGTAAGATTTCATCACTTCTGCCATCTGGTAAAGAGACAAGCCCTTGCTCTCCGAAGTACGACCATCTGAAACAACAATGATATAGTGGTTTTCATCGATAATTCCAATAGCTGTACGAGGATTTGAAGCCATAGCCTGACCAACTTCTGTATTGATACCGACAGAAATCTCACCGTTTTCAACTAGAGACGGACCAAATGCCAGTAGATTAACTACACCATCTTGAACTAACTGGTTAGCTGTGATTTGCTTCTCGTAAATGATTTTAAAAGAGCCATCCTTGTAAATGGCAAGGTCACCATTACTGGCGTCTTCACGGACACTATCCCGATAGACGACACCATTACGGATAACATAACCTGAGCTATTAGCTCCATAGTAGTCGCCATTGACAGCTAAAATAGCATTGTTTTCAGCTGCTGTCACGGAGGTTTTGGCTGTGACGTTGGTTCCATAGGAGTTTTGAGCTAGGGCTGTTTTCAGATAATCTGCAGAGCTCAGAGTCACATCCGCCACATAGATTTGCGTATCATTCACCGTCTTTTCAGTTAGATTGACACTGATATTTCCATCTGAATAGCTGGTATCCGTTACTTGGGCATTTTTTGCTGCTTGACTTGCTACTGCTGTGTTAAATGTCGAGTTACTATTAGATACAGTGGAGATAGTCTCCGCTAGTACAAATGTCTTTAACATCGAATAGGTAAAGGAACTTGTCAGAAGCAAGCCAAAGACCGAGGCGTATAGATAAGCTTTCTTAAAAAATTTCATACTGGATAACAAGTCCTTTCTTTGAAAATAAATCGTGTCTGAACAGTCCAAGATACCATAAAGAGAAGCATTCCTACAAAAATTTTAGCCATGAATAAATTGATTCCGAAACCTGTATTAAAAAGGCTAATTAGGAGAGTATCTAAGAAAAAGAGAACAACAGACAAGGTTAAATAACCTGCACCTGTTTTTAAATTACTTGCTTTATTTTTAAATACCAATTTTTTATTAGTCGAAAAGTTGAAGATAGAGCTGGTCACACGAGCCAGCCCATTTGATAGGAGGAGGTGTAAACCTGATGGAATAAAGCTTAAGAAAAGAATCGAAAAAACATAAACTAGATAATCCACGATAAAACTACTCAATGATGAAAGAGCGAATTTCAAAATGTTTTTGTAAATTATTAAACCATCTCAAATAGGTCGAAAGTGAGAAGCTTGATTGTCGTTTATATAGACTGTTTCAATAGGAACTTCCAAAATCGGATATTGCTTGCTGGCTTCCAATAGCATATTCATTTCGTACTCATAGCGTTGGCCTTCCACTTCCATCATAAAAGGAATCAAGTCTGTCGTGAAAGCACGAAGTCCTGTCTGTGTATCTGAAACTGCTACGCCTGTTTGGATTTTAAATAAGATACGTGTCAAGCTATTTCCAAAGCGACTACGCAAGGGAACCTTACCAGTAAAAGCACGAACACCAAGAACCAAAGTGCTAGGATTTTCGTTGGCCTTGTTACTAGTGCGGAGTATGTCCCAAATCTTGTGTTGACCATCCGCATCTGCTGTAACGATAGTTCCAGGCATCTTGAGGGATTGAATGTAAGCAAAAGCTGTTTTCAAAGCCTGACCCTTACCTTGATTGACCTGATGACGAAGTACAGTACCATAGTTTTCAGCCTGAGCAAATATTTCTTTACATTCAGGAGAACTACCATCATCAATTACAATGATAGAAAAATCACCCTTCTTGTGAATTTTTTCAATCAGTGTTAGCAGATTAAAATCAGGTTGATAAGCTGGAATAACTAGATAATTCATAGCTGTACCTCTTTCTTTTTGTTTGTATAAGTATACGTTCACTTGCTTAAAAAATCCTTATAACTGCTTTTTTATAAAAATAAATTGATGATTTCTCAAAAATAGACCATAAAGAGAAAACTCCATAGAAATGATTTCTACAGAGTTAGAACAGTATCTTTATAATAAATCTCTACAACTTATCCTTTAATTTCTCAACAAAGAGATAGGCTGCTGGACAGGTCAAAGTATTCTTAATCGTCAAATGGTTGATTTGATGAATCTTTTTGCGGTCAGTATGAGGGAATTCACGACAGGCCTTTGGACGAACATCATAGATAGAACAGAGATTATCTCCTCCTAAAAATGGGCAAGGCATGGATTTGAAAACCTTGTCTCCATCTTCATCCACCTGCAGAAACTCCGCTTCAAAAGCAGGTAATTTCATCTTAAAATACTTGGCAATACGAGTAATATCCGCTTCTTTAAAATCAGGTCCCAATGTCTTGCAACAGTTAGCACATGCAGTACAATCAATCTCCGCAAAGACTTCTTGGTGAATCTGCTGGGCTATCTTATCTAGATTTTTTGGTGGCTTTTTCTTTAGATTGGCTAAAACTTTTCGATGCTCCTTCTGTTTTTGCAAGGCTAGCTGATGGTAATACTCAATATCAATTTCTTTAGACATGGTTTCTCTCTTATTCTATTTGTTTCCCCCTATTATATCATGCCTCTGACTCATTGAAAAGTAGACTTTATCGAACCATGCTTTTCTAAAATACGTCAAAAAACCTTGCAACTAGGTTACAAGGTTGATCACACATTAATCGAAATTAACGTATTCTTTTTGAAGTTCAAGCACTTCTTCCATTGTTGAACACTCTGTAAGGGCACGGTTAGCGTACTCTTCCATCTTAGCAGTATCCAATTTCTTCATCAAGCTACGTGTACGAAGGACAGATGTTGCTGACATAGAGAATTCATCCAAGCCCATTCCGACAAGAAGTGGAACAGCTGTTTGGTCACCAGCCATCTCACCACACATACCAGCCCATTTACCTTCAGAGTGAGCTGCCTTGATAACGTTGTTGATCAAGCGAAGGATTGATGGGTTATATGGTTGGTAAAGGTATGAAACTTGCTCGTTCATACGGTCTGCTGCCATTGTATATTGGATCAAGTCGTTTGTACCAATTGAGAAGAAGTCAACTTCTTTAGCAAATTGGTCTGCAAGCATCGCTGCTGCAGGGATTTCAATCATGATACCAACTTGGATGTCATCCGCAACTGCAACTCCTTCAGCAAGAAGGTTTGCTTTTTCTTCATCAAAGACTGCTTTAGCTGCACGGAATTCTTTCAAAAGGGCAACCATTGGGAACATGATACGCAATTGACCATGAACAGAAGCACGAAGAAGGGCACGGATTTGTGTACGGAACATTGCATCTCCAGTTTCAGAAATAGAGATACGAAGGGCACGGAATCCAAGGAATGGGTTCATTTCATGTGGCATATCGAAGTAAGGAAGTTCCTTATCTCCACCGATATCCATTGTACGAACAACCACTGGTTTACCATTCATTCCCTCAAGAACAGCCTTGTATGCTTCATACTGCTCGTCTTCTGTTGGGAAATCTTGAGAATCCATGTACAAGAACTCTGTACGGTAAAGTCCAACAGCTTCTGCACCGTTGTTGTTAACACCTTCAACGTCTTTTGGAGTACCAATGTTAGCGGCCAACTCGAAGTGTTTACCGTCAGCAGTCACTGTTTGAGCATCTTTCAAAAGGGCCCATTCAGCTTTTTGTTTAGCATAAGCTTCACCAGCTGCTTTAAATTCTGCCGCTTGTTCATCTGTTGGGTTGATAATCACTTCACCAGTAATTCCGTTAACGGCAAGGATATCACCGTCTTTCACCACTTCAGTGATGTTATTTGTCCCCAATACAGCTGCAATTTCAAGTGTACGTGCCATGATAGCTGAGTGGCTTGTACGTCCACCGATGTTTGTTACAAAAGCTTTTACAAAGTTTTTGTCCAATTGAGCTGTATCAGATGGTGTCAAGTCATGCGCAATCACGATTACTTCTTCGTTGATAGAAGCTGGGTTTGGCAATTTCTTACCAAGAAGATTTGCCAAGACACGTTTTGTCACGTCGCGGATATCCGCTGCACGTTCTTGCATGTATGGGTTGTCTTCCATACCTTCAAAGATAGTGATGAACATGTCAGTCACTTCTTTAAGACCTGCTTCTGCGTTGACTTTCTTAGCACGAATTGTTTCTTTAATCTGACCAATCAATTCTGGGTCAGAAAGAACCATCAAATGAGCGTCAAAAACTTGAGCCGCTTCTTCACCAAGCGTACCTACAGCTTTCTCGCGGATAAGAGAAAGCTCGTTTTGAGAAGCTTCAAGAGCAACATCCAAACGAGCCTCTTCTGCGTTTGTATCTTCGACTGAAATAGTCTCGAATGACAAATCCGGTTGAACGAGTAGATATGCTTTTGCAACTGCAACACCGTCAGATGCTGCGATTCCTTTAAGCATTTCTGTCATTTCCCTTATGCCAATCCTTCTTTTTCCATTGTTTCTGAGATTGCAGCGATAGCGTCATCTGCATCTGCACCTTCAGCTGAGATAGTTACGTCAGCACCTTGGCCAACACCAAGACTCATAACACCCATAATTGATTTAAGGTTAACTGATTTACCTTTGTACTCAAGAGTGATATCTGAAGCAAATTTGCTAGCAGTTTGTACCAACAATGTTGCTGGACGTGCGTGAATACCTGTTTCTGCCACTACGTGGAAATCTTTAGAAGCCATAGTTTGACTCTCCTTTTGTTCTTTCTTTTTTGAGTTATATGTGATAACCCTTACAATTTGGTATTATATCATCTTCTAGGATTTTTTTCAAGCATTTTCTGGATTTTCCTTCAATTTCCTTTCAGATAACTTGCTGAAAATCTTCTGTCCTAGATAACAAAACACAGGATATAGTTTCTTTAAAAACAGTTTATAGGATAATCATTGCTGTTTTACAAAACAAACACTACATATTGTGTTTTGTGAGCTTGAGTAGAAAAATTGACCACTATATTTAGTTCAAATCATTGACAAAATTTTATTTTCTGATATACTAAGATAGTATTAAATTTTGAAGAGGAGTTACACAATGGTAACCGTTTATTCTAAAAACAATTGTGTCCAATGTAAAATGACCAAGCGTTTCTTGGACAGTAATAATGTCTCTTATCGTGAAATCAATCTTGATGAGCAACCTGAGTACGTCGATCAAGTTAAAGAGCTCGGTTTTAGCGCAGCTCCTGTTATCCAAACACCAACTGAAGTCTTTTCAGGTTTCCAACCAGGAAAACTGAAACAATTAGCATAATCTTAGTACATCATCCAGAAGAAACTGCTTTTAGGGCTAACTTAGAAGCCTTTCTTTTGTAATTAGATAAGGGAAATTTTATGGGATTAAAACATCTTGAAGACGTGACTTACTTCCGTCTTAATAACGAAATTAACCGTCCTGTTAATGGACAAATCATGCTTCATAAAGATAAGGAAGCCTTGGATGCTTTCTTTAAAGAAAATGTAGTTCCAAACACTATGGTTTTTGATTCAATCAAAGACAAAATCAATTACCTCATTGAACACAACTACATCGAAACAGCCTTTATCAAGAAATACCGTCCAGAGTTCTTGGAAGAATTGGCTCAATTTATCAAAGACCAAAACTTCCAATTCAAGTCATTCATGGCAGCTTATAAATTTTACAATCAATATGCCTTAAAGACTAATGACGGTGAATACTATCTTGAAAATATGGAAGACCGTGTCTTCTTCAACGCCCTTTATTTCGCTGATGGGAATGAAGCTGTTGCAATCGATATTGCCAATGAAATCATCCACCAACGCTACCAACCTGCTACTCCTTCCTTCTTAAATGCTGGACGTGCTCGCCGTGGTGAATTGGTATCATGTTTCTTGATTCAGGTAACAGATGATATGAACTCTATCGGACGTTCTATCAACTCTGCTCTTCAACTTTCACGTATCGGTGGAGGTGTGGGTATTACCCTCAGCAACCTTCGTGAAGCTGGTGCACCTATCAAAGGCTACGAAGGAGCAGCTTCTGGTGTCGTACCAGTCATGAAACTCTTCGAAGACAGCTTCTCTTACTCTAACCAATTGGGGCAACGTCAAGGTGCTGGGGTGGTTTACCTCAACGTCTTCCACCCAGATATTATCGCCTTCCTTTCAACTAAGAAAGAAAACGCCGATGAAAAAGTTCGTGTCAAAACCCTATCACTTGGTGTTGTAGTACCAGATAAATTCTACGAATTAGCACGTAAAAATGAAGAAATGTACCTCTTCAGCCCTTACTCTGTAGAAAAAGAATACAGTGTGCCATTCAACTACATCGACATTACTGAAAAATACGATGAATTGGTCGCAAATCCAAATATCCGCAAGACAAAAATCAAGGCGCGTGATTTAGAAACTGAAATCTCTAAATTGCAACAAGAGTCTGGCTACCCTTATGTCGTCAACATTGATACGGCTAACCGTGCAAACCCTGTTGATGGAAAGATTATCATGAGTAACTTGTGTTCTGAGATTCTTCAAGTCCAAGAACCAAGCTTGATCAACGATGCTCAAGAATTCCTTCAAATGGGTACTGATATCTCATGTAACCTTGGTTCAACCAACGTAGTCAATATGATGACTTCACCTGACTTTGGTCGCTCTATTCGAGCAATGGTACGTGCCTTAACCTTTGTAACAGACAGTTCTCACATCGTAGCAGTTCCTACTATCGATAATGGAAATAGCAAGGCTCATACCTTTGGTCTTGGTGCTATGGGGCTTCATAGCTACTTAGCTCAACAATTGATTGAATATGGATCTGCTGAGTCTGTTGAATTCACTAGCATCTACTTTATGCTTATGAATTATTGGACCTTAGTTGAGTCAAATAATATTGCGCGTGAACGTGGTATCACCTTCCACAACTTTGAAAAATCAGACTACGCTAAGGGAAGCTACTTCGACAAGTATGTAACTGGCGAATTTGTTCCAAAATCAGACCGTGTTAAAGAACTCTTCAAAGATGTCTTTATCCCAAGTGCTGCTGACTGGGCTGAATTGCGCGACAAGGTTCAAGCAGATGGTCTTTACCACCAAAACCGCCTTGCTGTAGCGCCAAATGGTTCTATCAGTTACATCAATGACGTTTCGGCTTCTATCCACCCGATTACGCAACGTATCGAAGAGCG
Organism: Streptococcus thalassemiae; assembly: GCF_903645285.1. Classification (GTDB taxonomy): domain Bacteria; phylum Bacillota; class Bacilli; order Lactobacillales; family Streptococcaceae; genus Streptococcus; species Streptococcus thalassemiae. The sequence continues at coordinate 39,081 of NZ_CAHJXN010000004.1, forward strand.
TCAAGAAAAGAAAATCGGTAAAATCTACTATCCTGCTGCTGGCTTGTCAACAGAAACCATTCCTTACTACACTTCTGCTTATGACATGGATATGCGTAAGGTGATTGATGTCTATGCTGCTGCAACTGAGCACGTGGACCAAGGACTTTCACTCACTCTCTTCATGCGCAGTGACATTCCAAAAGGTCTTTACGAATGGAAGAAAGAAAATAAACAAACGACACGTGACTTGTCTATCCTTCGTAACTACGCCTTTAACAAGGGTATCAAGTCTATCTACTACGTCCGTACCTTTACAGATGATGGTGGAGAAGTCGGTGCCAACCAATGTGAAAGCTGTGTAATTTAGTTTCTAGCATAGAAACACTATTTTTCCCTAAGCAGCACTGATAAAATCAAATCTACTATGTCATAACATAATTTATGTAACATTTTAAAAGTCGGGCTTCCGACTTTTTGTGCGATACTCCTATAGAATTATGATAAAATAGAGATAATTGTGAGTTCGCAATACTAAACACAGAAAGAGATTTCAAATGGAAACTTACTACAAAGCCATTAACTGGAATGCCATCGAAGATGTCATCGATAAATCAACTTGGGAAAAGTTGACAGAGCAATTCTGGCTCGATACACGTATTCCCTTGTCAAACGACTTGGATGACTGGAGAAAGCTATCTAACAAAGAGAAAGACTTGGTCGGAAAAGTCTTTGGTGGTTTAACCCTTCTGGACACCATGCAATCTGAAACAGGTGTTCAAGCCCTTCGCGCAGACATCCGTACACCACATGAAGAAGCTGTTTTCAATAACATCCAATTTATGGAATCTGTTCACGCTAAATCTTACTCTTCAATCTTTTCTACCTTAAATACTAAGGCTGAGATCGAAGAAATTTTCGAATGGACCAATACCAATCCTTACCTACAAAATAAGGCTGAGATTGTCAACGAAATCTACCTAAACGGTAGCCCACTTGAAAAGAAAGTTGCTAGCGTTTTCCTAGAAACCTTCCTCTTCTATTCAGGTTTCTTCACTCCCCTCTACTATCTTGGTAACAACAAACTTGCCAACGTTGCGGAAATCATCAAATTGATTATTCGTGATGAATCTGTTCACGGAACCTACATTGGTTACAAATTCCAACTTGGTTTCAATGAATTACCTGAAGAAGAGCAAGAAAAGCTAAAAGAATGGATGTACGACTTACTCTATACTCTTTATGAAAATGAAGAAGGCTACACAGAGAGCCTCTATGACGGTGTTGGTTGGACGGAAGAAGTTAAAACCTTCCTTCGTTACAATGCTAACAAGGCACTCATGAACCTGGGACAAGATCCACTCTTCCCAGATTCAGCTGATGATGTCAACCCAATCGTTATGAACGGTATTTCAACAGGAACTTCCAACCACGACTTCTTCTCTCAAGTCGGAAATGGTTACCTTCTTGGCGAAGTTGAAGCCATGCAAGACGATGATTACAACTACGGTTTAGACTAATACTCTTCGAAAATCTCTTCAAACCACGTCAGCTTCGCCTTGCCGTAGATAAGACTGACTTCGTCAGTCTTATCTACAACCTCAAAACTGTGTTTTGAGCAACCTACGGCTAGCTTCCTAGTTTGCTCTTTGATTTTCATTGAGTATAATTCTCCACCACTCTTAACCATCAAAAAGTAAACTAGAAACAACAAAATAATAACTTAATAAAAATATCGAAAGTTTTGAAAATAAACCTCGATATTTTTGTTTTTGTTTTATTTTGTTGTTTTTGTATTTGAATGATGAGCTAGTTTATGGTAAGATAGTAGTAGGAAACGAGGTGATAGTATGCTCAAACAAGAAAAATTAACCAAAATTTTAGAGATAGTAAATAGTAAAGGAACCATAACGGTTAAACAGATTATGGACGAAATAGCCGTTTCAGATATGACTGCAAGGCGCTATTTACAGGAATTAGCTGATAAAGATTTGCTGATTCGTGTGCATGGTGGAGCTGAAAAACTTCGAACCAACTCCCTTTTGACTAATGAGCGATCAAATATTGAAAAACAAGCCCTCCAAACGGCAGAAAAACAAGAAATAGCCCGTTTTGCAGGCAGTCTAGTAGAAGAAAGAGAAACTATTTTTATTGGACCAGGAACAACATTAGAATTTTTTGCGCGCGAATTGCCTATTGACAATATCCGCGTCGTGACCAACAGTCTACCTGTCTTTCTGATTTTAAGCGAACGAAAATTAACAGATTTGATTTTGATAGGTGGAAATTATCGCGATATTACAGGTGCTTTTGTTGGCACATTGACCCTACAAAATCTCTCTAATCTCCAATTTTCTAAAGCTTTCGTTAGCTGTAATGGTATTCAAAACGGAGCTCTAGCTACTTTTAGCGAGGAAGAAGGAGAGGCTCAACGCATCGCTTTAAATAATTCTAATAAAAAATATTTACTCGCAGATCATAGTAAGTTCAATAAGTTTGATTTTTATACTTTTTATAATGTATCAAATCTTGATACTATTGTTTCAGATTCTAAACTAAGTGATTCAATCCTTTTTGAGCTATCTAAACATACTAAAGTCATCAAGCCTTAATCAACTGAAAGATTCTGGGTAAGAACTCAATTTCAGAAGTAAATCTTCCCACAATAAAACGCATAATATCAAGGTTTTTCAACACCTGATATTATGCGTTTTTCTGTATCAAAAACTTTTTGCGCGATTGCTTTATCTGCCACCTCAAAGCTATGCATTGAGAAATCTGCGACTCGCTTCCTAGTTTAAAGTTTCTCTTTGATTTTCATTGAGTATAAGCAACGTGATTAGATAAGAGTTTTGCAGAGTACTAGATATAAGATTTAAAACTTTTTTGGAAATTGGTTACGATTGTTGAAACGGCATAAAATCTGAATCAAAGGAGATAGTATCCCATTCTTCAGGATTGATAAAATTTAAAAACAAATTTTTAAATTCTTCCAGCTCATAATCCGAATGACAAATCCATTCTTTACCAGTCGAGACATACCATTTCCCAAGTTTTTTCAGCTCCTCATTAGTCAAACAAGGTATTTGAGAACATTTTTCGAAATTTATAATATAAACTTTTTCATAAATAGATTGGATAAAATCTTTGAACATCTTTTGCCTCACTAGAATTCTATATCTAATGACTCATTCTACTACTCAATCACTTGAGTTTCCGCTAGTTTCTTGTACCAGTGAGCTGATTTCTTCGGATAACGTTCTTGAGTTTCAAAGTCTACATAGAAGAGACCGTAACGTTTTTCATAACCATTTGACCATGAGAAGACGTCCATCAATGACCAAATGAAGTAACCTTTTACATTCGCTCCATCTGCAATCGCATCAGACAAGACCTCTAAGTGTTGTTTGACATAATCAATACGGCCATCATCGTAAACAGTGTTATCAACGAACTCATCTTTATAACCAAGTCCATTTTCAGTGATGTAAATCTTCTTGTAGTTAGGATAATCTTTCTTCACTCGCATGATTTGATCATACAAACCTTGAGGGTAGATAATCCAATCCCAGTCCGTGCGTGGCACATAGTCAGGAGCTACACGACGACCAACACCTTTGATTTGGTATTTAGAGCTTCCTTTTTTACCTTTACCATTATGGATGATTTCAGTTTCTCCATCAAAGGCTTCCATCCAGTCACTCATATAGTAGTTAATTCCAAGGAAGTCATTCAAGTCTTTTGCGGCTTCTAATACTTCGAAATCTTCGTCACGCAAGTCAAGCTTTCCACCATTGGCAGCCAAGATAGCCTCTACCCCTGCCAGGGTCTTTTCAGAGTAGTGACCCAGATAAGTTGCATCCAAGATAAATTTGTTATGGATAATGTCCTCCAATTCTGCCGCAATAACATCTGCTGGATTTTCAGGATCTAGAGGATACTTGGTTGGCAGTGCGTGAACAACACCAATTTCACCTTTATAACCTTTATCTTTATATAGCTTAACTGCACGCGCATGAGAAACCATCATATTGTGGTGCGATTGGAAAACTTTGGCAAGGTCGTACTGAATACCTGGAGGGAATTTCCCAACCAAGTATTGACCATCACCAATTGGCCCAATTTCATTAAAGGTTGTCCAATAGTTTACTTCTGGAAATTCTTCAAAACAGAAGGCAGCGTAGTCTACAAAGTGTTCGATATTTTCACGGTTTAAGAAGTCTCCATTTGAGTGGAGAGCTTCTGGCGTGTCAAAGTGATGAAGAGTTACAAAGGGCTCAACATGACGTTTGTGACACTCCGCAAATAAATTATGATAAAACTCGACACCTTTCTGATTTACTTGACCGTAACCAGTCGGGAAAATACGTGACCAAGCAATAGAAATTCGAATGCCATTGACACCATACTCTTCTGCCAACTTGAGGTCAACTGGGTATCGATTGTAAAAATCACTGGCTGGTTCTGCAGTGTACCAGTAGTTATCTTCAAGATACTTATCCCACGCAACTGGTCCTTTTTCATCAGTATGTGTAGCACCTTCTGCTTGATAGGCAGCTGTTGCGCCACCGAAAATAAAGTCTTTTGGTAATGTTTTTGACATATAATTCTCCTTTTAATTAAAAAAGAAATAAGATGGAGAGGAGGCTAGTGAGGCTTTATTCTCCATCTCACTTCTTGTATCAAGTCACCGAATTAACAAGGCGATTAGGAAATTCGCCATAGCGATTTCCGTAACGATAGGAGACTGTTTCACAGTCCCTAGCCTTAATCGAATTGAGCTTGTACGAATGCAAGAGCACCTTTTCCATCACGAGTTAATTTGATGTATTGAGCACCTTCTGTTTTCGCAAGTTTAATACCGAGTTTATCAGTTTCTGCTTTCATATCTTCAAAGTTTGAAGCAACTTGAGGAGCAAGGATAACAAGATCAAACTCTGGTAACATTTCACGGTGAGCACCATAACCACCTGCTGCTGCTTTCACAGGAACATTGTACTCTGCTGCTGCCTTATTCAAAGCATTTGCAAGGAGTCCACTTGTACCTCCACCTGCACAGAGAACGAGGACATTTGTTTCTTCAGTGATTGTATTTTGTGCTGCTTCTACACCCGCTTTCTCAAGAATAGCATCTGCTTTTGCAGTGTTGAAGTTTGCAGCAACTTTTTCTTTCAATTCATCATTAGACTTACCTGAACGTTCTTCTTCAAGAATTTGTTCATCATAGACTTTAAGGAATGGATAGTAAATGACTACGTCAACCACGATTAGAAGAGCAGCAAGAATGAATGATAGAACTTGGAAGTTAGTACCAAGAACTAGACCTAGTGGAGCTGGAGTTGTCCATGGTAGATTAGCAGTAAATGAGTTCATTCCAAGTGTTTCAATAAAGAATTTGAAAATCCAAACGTTTGCGATTGGAGCAAAGATAAATGGAATGAAGAAGATTGGGTTCAAAACAAGAGGTGCACCAAACAAGATTGGTTCATTTACACCGAAGAAGGTTGGAACTACTGAAGCACGTCCGATTGCACGGTTACGTTTAGATTTTGTCAACCACATGAACATGAATGGAACAACCAGTGTCGCACCAGTACCACCCATGGTAACGATAAACATTTGTGTACCAGAAGTAAGAATCTTGTCAGCGTGCATACCTTGTTGGAGAAGGTTCAAGTTGACTTCGGCATTGGCATAGGTAATAGCTGCGATAGCAGGTTCAACGATAGATGGACCATGGATACCAACAAACCAGAAGAAGGCAAAGGCACCAAAGATAATGGTAATACCAAGGTATCCGTCTGCTGCTGAGAATAATGGTGCAAAGAATTTACCGATTGATTCAGCTACGCTTGCACCAACAAAATGACGAGCTAGTAAATCAAGAGCATAAAGTGAAACCACTGAGAGAGTGAATGGAATCACATCTTTAAAGACTTGTGAGATATTTGGTGGAACTTCGTCAGGCATGCGAATAGTGACGTTGTTCTTAACACAAACCTTATAGATTGCTACAGTAACAAAGGCAGCAAGGAATGCTGAAAGCAAACCTTTTGTCCCCAAGAATCCAGTAGCTAGACCATTTTCGATAGGGTCAGCTGCCAACATCAACAAACCAACAATTGCTGCCAACAATGTTGACATATAGTTGATTTGATTTGTTTTCTCCATGCTACGGTTTACTGAGTCGGTCAATGACTTAGCTGTTGTACCAGCTACCAAGAGAGCTAGAATCCCCATTGAATAGCTATAAGGTTTCATGAGGAGATTAACAACATCATCAGACCATTTAAAGCCCCATGAGTTGGGTACAAAAGCAATCAAGATAAAGATACTTGAGAAGAGAATAACAGGCATACCTGCAATGAAACCATCACGAATAGCACGAAGATAGATATTACGAGATAATTTCTCAAAGAAAGGCTTTCCTTTCTCGATAAATGCAATTAGTTTGTTCATTACTTAACTCCTCTCTTGTAAAGTTCAATTAAGTGATGCATCAAATCTTTTAACAAGATAGTTGTCATCAAGTGGTCTTGACCATGCATCATGGTTACACTATAAGCCAAATCTTCGCCAGCTGCTTCCTTAGTCAATAGACTTGTTTGTGCGTGGTGAGCCTCAGCGATACAGCTACCAGCTTCCTCGACTAAGATATCCGCTTTCGCAAAATCGCCGGCTTCAGCAGCTTTCAAGGCTTCCAATAATTTTGAACGAGCATCGCCAGCATAGGCTACGATTTCAAAACCTAACAATGTTACTTCTTCTCTATTCATGATAGAATTCTCCTTATATAATTTTAAATAATTTTTATGATAATAAACGTTGGATATGTAGAACTAGATAAACTCGTTCACTTTTATACAAATCAAGACCCGTATGTTGTGTAATCACATCATAGATTTTGGAACCAATCTCGAACGCTTTTGGATAGGATTGTTTGATATGATCTTCCATATCAAGAAGCGATTGGTTATCATCCCTAGATCTGTCTAAATAATCCAAGAAATAATTCAGATGAATCATAAAACGATCATAGAAATGATTATTCTCTTTGGTTCGTTGAATTGCATATTCCTTTAGAACTTCCTCAACATTCTTGAGAATTTCTTTCCTCTTATCAATCGACTCCACAAGTTCCACTTCATTTTCACCTTCGGCATTGATGAAATGATAAGCAATCCGAATAATTTCGTCCTCAGGAAAATGATCTGCTAGCTTCTGGCTATAAATTTCAAATGCTTCATTTGCGATTTGAAAAGCGACAGGATACTTAGTGGAAATATCTGGCAGATTACTATCCTTGTACCTTCCTTGTGCTAGAGCTTGGTAAGAACAGTAAATATGATCTGTCAAGGTTACGTAGAGATACTCTTGAATCGGATAATGATATTTCTTTGATAGCTTATCAATGATTTCATAGGTCACTGTGATAAAATCAAGCGGAACATCTTTGAGGAGAGCCATAAAGTTTTCTCTTGACTCTTCGGTCTTCATCCGAAAGATTTTCTCAACCTGATGTTCAGCAATCAAATCCCCCTTCTTCTTTCCAAATGTAATCCCTTTACCAATCACAATCACTTCTTCTCCTTTATCATTTCTGACAAGCGAAACATTGTGATTCATTGGATTTAGAATTCGATACATGTCAACCTCCTTTTATATCTTAAAGGTATATGAGTACAAAAAATGACCACAAATGAACTAGAAAATCAGTCGATTTCTAATTCACCCGTGATCATGCCTAATATTACTTAGTAACACTCACCTTGTATTAACTTGTGATTTAAGTATAGCACAAGTCGGTTATTTTGTAAACCTTTACATACAACTTTTTTTAAAAATTTTTAGATTCATGTTCCTAGACTAGGAGGACTTGCTTACACACGTTCTTTCCATGAAGTCGCTGTTGTTTGAAGGACTTTGTTGAGTTCGTCAATGTTTTCAAATCCAGTTGTGCGAAGCCATTCGCGAGCTGCTGCTTCACCATCTTTGATGTAAGCTTCAACTGATCCAGCCCATGTAGCACGGCCACAAAGAACTCCGTTAAAGTTTGCACCTGATTCATGGGCAAATACAAGAGTATCTTGGAAGAGTTTAGCTGATACACCAGCACTCAAGTAGATGTATGGCAAGTTAGTTGCTTCATCTTGTGCTTTGAAGAAGGCTGCTGCTTCTTCACGTGTATAAACCACTTCACCTTCAGCGAAGCCTTCAACATATTTAATGTTAACAGGAACTTCTACTTTCAAGACATCAATGTTAAAGCGTGGGTCTGAGAAGACTTTCATAGCACCAATAACTTTGTGTGGTTTTACTTTCGCATATTCTACAGAACCAGCGTCCGCAATTTTTTCATCATAAGCAAGGATTTCAAGGAAGAATGGGATATCTTCAGCCACACACTCAGAACCGATACGTTCGATGTAAGCTTGTTTTTCTTGGTTGAGTTCGTCTGAGCTATCTACATCATAGTAAAGCAAGAATTTAACTGCATCTGCACCTTCTTCTTTGATACGTTTTGCAGACCAAACATCCAAGCAGTCTGGCAAGCGTTTTGTACTTGTTGTATCATAACCTGTTTTTTCATAAGCAAGGAGAAGACCAGCTTTTTCATCAAGAGCTTTAGTTGCTGGAAGTCCATACTCAGGGTCAAGAAGCATAGATGAAGCGTATTTAGTCAATTCATCTGCAACTAAGACTTTAAGTTCTTCCATTTGAGCCACAGTTGGTTCTTCTGTTTGGTGTTGAGCCATGAGGCGTTTCAAAGCACCGCGTTGGTCAAATGCAAGAGCTGAGATGATACCATTTTCATCAGAAAGTTTTTCTAAGCGTGCACGTTTTTGTTCTGTTAAAGCCATTTTATACCTCTTTTACTATTAATTGATCATATAGAGCTTGATAGTTGGCCATGTTGACATGACCTGTCATTTTTTCTTGAGCATTGAGCATACCAAGGACATTTGCCTTGATGAGTAATTCTGCATCCGATTCTTTGTGAAGAAGTCCTGAAGAAATTCCTGCCACAGTAGAATCTCCAGATCCGACAGGGTTGACTACCTGAATTCTAGGAATATCTACCTTGTAGAAAGTGTCGCCATGTTTGGCAAAGGCACCGTTGGCACCAAGTGAAACGATAATCCATTCAATCCCTGCAAACAAGGGTTCTTGAAGGACTTCTTTTAATTCATCCAAATCCTCAGAAACTTCTCTTCCTAGAAGTTGAGACAATTCCTCATTATTTGGTTTGATGACTGTTGGTTTATGGGGTGATTCAAGAACCGCCTGAAGTGCTGCACCAGAGCAGTCCAAGACAACAGGCTTGCCAGCTTGATTAGCAAGTTCTACCAAGCTCGCATAGTAATCAACTGGAAGACCAGCTGGTAGACTACCTGAGATAGCTACTACTTCAACTGACTCCAAGAGTTTTTTGAAATGTTCCAAAAAGTCTTGACCTTCCTGTTCCAATACTACAGGTCCTTTTTCAAGAACTTCTGTTTGGTTGTCTCCGTGAAGAATAGCAATACAGTTACGAGTTTCTCCCTGAATTGAGAAGAAATCTTTCTTTACTTGATCATCGATATGTTCAACCAAAAACTCACCAAGTTTGCCACCCACTAAACCAGTAGCAAGAACAGAATCACCAAATTCTGAAAGTACTCGAGTGACATTGAGTCCCTTACCACCAGCCGTTTTGGTTACATCCACCACACGATTGACAGTATCAATCTTCAACTCATCCAAGGGATAGGAAATATCAATGGATGGGTTCATTGTGACTGTTAAAATCATAAGTCACCTCTTAATCGTGGTATTCTCCGCGATCCCATTTTTCAAGGAATTCAGTGAAGAAGTTTGCGTCTGTTTGTTGAGCATTGTGACTTTCAAGGTGTTCAATTTTCGCAATCAATTTCTTGTTTTCTTCAGATGGTTTGTATTCAGCATGGATGAAAGCTTCGATGATGTCACACATGAGCAATTCACCAGTAATCTTACCACCAAATCCGATAACGTTGGCGTTCAATTGTTCTTTAGCATAAAGTGCTGTTGTCATATCACGAACCAAGGCAGAACGGACACCTGGAACTTTATTTACAGCGTTGTTGATACCAACACCAGTACCACAGATACATACCCCAAGATCAGCTTGACCGCTAGTTACGGCTTCACCAACTTTTTTACCAAAGATTGGGTAGTGAGTACGTGTATGGTCATATGTACCAAAGTCAATGACTTCATATCCTTTTGATTTCAAAAATTCTGAAACCGCCATTTTTTCATCTGTTACGATGTGGTCACATCCAATTGCAATTCTCATTTTTATCTTACCTTTCTTACTGTAATCTAATTAGCACATTTTGTTCAACATGTCGACACGAATCTGGTGACGTCCACCATCGTATTTACCGTTAACAAATCCTTTAGCGATGTTTTTAGCCAATTCATCACCGACAAGTTGTGCACCCATAGTGATCATACGTGAGTTGTTGTGGCCACGAGTCATATAAGCTGAACGTTCGTCAGATACTTCTGCAGCAACCATTCCTTTGATTTTTGTTGCGACCATAAATGGACCAGCACCGTAAGCATCAATCACGATACCAAGGTTTTGTTCTTCTTTGTTTACTTCTGCAGCAACAGCAAGAGTCACATCAACAAAGTCTTGACCTTCAGCTGTAACATCCACAACGTGGAAGTTTTCTTTTTCCAAGAAGTCTTTCACAACTTCTTTCAATCTCAAACCTGCAGCATCTGCACCGATAACAATAGACATATTGTATACTCCTTTTTATTTTTTCTATGCTGGATTCCAGCAGTGTATTGGCTGTCTTTAAAAAACAGTCAATTAGTCCTCACAAACATAATATACTACTATTGTTTGAAAAAGTCAACAGTTTGTGTTTGTTTTTGTTATTTATTTTTTACTTTTTTATAAAACTTCTATCTCAAACCCTATTTCTTCAACCTGATTGGCTTCTAAGAGACGAACATTCTTCTTATCTTCTAAATGATCTCCTTCTTCAAGGGATGTTGACAAGCCAGACCATGGTTCAAAGGCAATGAAAGGTCCCTTGTTCAAAGTTGACCAGATGATGAGGTTTGGAAACTCTGCAAAGTGCACTTTCAATCCCTTATCATGTTTACGGGAACGAAGGGCAATTGTTCGAGATTGCAATTCATCCAAAGTCACTGCATCTGTGCTGAAAAGATCATAGCTGAGGTCTAATTCTTTTTGACCATCTAGCCATGGACTTCTATCTTGAAAATCAAGCAGACCCGTGTCTGGGAAAGGACGTGGAACAGAGCAAGTCTCTTCTTTCTCAAACTCTAAATAGTAATCTTCATAGACCTCATCATCCAGTAGAGGACAATTAAATCCTGGATGTCCACCAATAAAGTAAGGCATGACCTTGCTAGTTTCTTTATTAAATATTTTGTATTGAGTCCGTACTGTCTTTCCTGTAAGGATATAAGTGATTTCTAGGCGGAAATGATAAGGGTAGTTCTGATAGCTATTCTCATCGTCTTCAATTGCAAAAGTTACACTCTTGTCTGTCTGTTCAACTAATTCAAATTCTTTCTTACGAACCAGACCATGACGAGGAATCTTTCCTTTGCTTGCCTGACCCTTCTCATCTATATAGACGGCTGTATCCTCTCTCAATGAACCACAAATAGGAAAGAGAACAGGAGCTTGTCCGCTCCAATAAGTGACATCCCCTTGCCACAAATACTCAAGTCCCTCAGCATCTTTTATAGAAGAAAGAGTCCCACCAAAACTGTTAAATTGAACTCTTAATTGTTCTGATTTTAATTCAATTACCATTATTTTCTCCAATTTCTTGATAGTTTATAAAAAACTAGGCTGTCACTCCTAATGGTATGACAACCTAGTTTCAACAATTTACATTTTATAGGAGCGCATTATTTTGCTTTTGCTGCGTACTCTTCGTTACGTTTGATCATTTGTTTTCTGTACCAAGCAAAGATACCGATATAGAATACAAGGAAGACTACAGCACCAAGGATTGCTTTGATATCACCAGTTGTAGTGTTACCAATTGTCCAACCAAGAAGTTTTTCGATTGGTCCTTCAAGAGTTGAGTGAGTGATCAATTGAGTTTCACTCACACCTGCTGGGAAGGCACCTACACCTTTAGCAAGTTCTGTTGCAAATGGTGCAATAAGGGTACCTGAAAGAAGGAAGAGAGGCAACAAGAGTGTTCCGAAGATGATCATACGGAGCAATTTACCACGAGTTACAACCAAGAGAGCTGGAGTAACACCCATAGCAATGATACCTGCAAGTGGCAAGATACCATTTCCGACTTTTGAAAGAAGCACAGCTTCAATCAACATGATTGGTGCAAGTACGTTAGCACAAGCCCAGATTTCAGCACGACCAGCGATGAATGGCCAGTCAAGACCGATGTTGAATTTACGTCCTTGAAGACGTTTAGTAGCAACGTTTGTAATACCTTGTGATAGTGGTTCTACGGCCGCGATGAACCATGAACCGATAAGTGAGAAGAGTTCCAAAGATACACCGGCAGTCAAACCAAGAGACAACCATCCTCTGATAACAAGACGCCATTTATCTGCATCTTCAACTCCTGCAATTGGATGTGGAGTTCCCATAATACCGATAACGATACCAAGGATGAAACCGATGAAGAATTTAGATCCCCAGAAACCGATTTTCTTGTTCAATTTTGCAGCGTCAAAGTCATATTTATCAAGACCTGGGAAGAATTTTTCAAAAATCTTATCCAAAACCATGATAACTGGGTTCATCATGTAGTTCATGTGAGTTGATGTCATTGGTGATGAACTTGGTGCGTTAAGAAGGTCATCAAATGTAGGTTTCATCAAGTCAGAGTTGATAATTTTCAACACACCAACAAGGACGATAGCTGCTGTAGCAATAAAGAGTGAAACCCCTTGACTCACACCGTTGTTATCTGCATACCATTTAATCAAAAGACCTGTGATAGACAAGTGCCAGATATCAAAGATATCAACGTCAAGTGTATCAGTTTTCTTCATAGCTAGCATCACTATGTTGACAATCAACATGATGAGCAAGAAGTAAAGTGTCCAAGCAGATCCCCAAGTGATTGTTGCAAGTGGTGCCCAACCAACGTCAGTAATACTCAATTGGATACCAGTGTTTTCAACGAATTTTGCTAGTGATGCTGAGAAAGCAGTGTTTAGCATACCGATGATGGCACCGATACCTGTAAGAGCGATGGCAAGTTTGATACCACCTTCAAGCGCTTTGGAGAATTTCACTCCAAAAAGTAGAGCCAATACTGTCAAAATGATTAACATGATGACAGGTCCACCCATATCTAAGATGGGATTGAAAACCTTTCCGATTAGGTCAAAGATTGCATCCATAACAGTTCCTCCCTTTTTTATGTTATATGAATGTTAACAAATTAGAATTAGCTTAACCCGTGTTCTTTAATGGCTGCTTCAATATTATCATATACTGGAGCACTCATAGCTGGGATACGGAATAAGATTGGTCCAGCTTCGATAACTGGAATACCTGGGTCAAAACCAAGGTCTGTCGCAGCAATTGGTGTGAAGATGTCATAACCTTTGATAAGGTCTTCGTTAACGTCTTTGACCATGACTGCATCACAGTGCACATCGTAACCACGGTTTGAAAGTTCTTCTTCAAGAGCACTTTTAATTTGGTGGCTTGAGTTAACACCTGCACCGCAGGCAGCAAGAATTTTAATCATATGGATCTCCTCCGATTTAATATTTTTAATAGACAAGATTAAGCGATTGCTTCAGCGATATAAGCATAGAGGGCTTCTGGTTCAGAAATTTTTGATAGGTCTTCAAGATGACCATTTCCAGTAAAGAAGTCCATCAACTGAGCAAGAATGTTTGTTTGACTTGAACTCGAATTATTGATGATAAAGAAGAGCAAGGATACTTCTACTTTCTTATCCGGCGCAATCATATTGTGGAAAGTCACCGGTTTCTCTAATCGAACGACCACAACTTTTTCAGCCAGATTATGAACAATATCTGTGTGAGGAATAGCCACATTAGGCAAATCCTTACCCAAAAATTCCATATCTAAGCCAGTTGGAAATGACTTTTCACGCGTGATCAAGGCTTCACGATAGGTTGGAGTTACGATTTCTCGTTCTTCCAATAAAGTTGCAACCTGATCAAAGAGATGTTCTTGATTATCCGCTTCTAAGCAAAACACAAGGTTTTTGTCAAAGAAATGATCTAATCCCATAAGTTTTTCCCTTCTTTCCATTAACTTTATGCCATAAGTATAACACTATATGAAATCGTTGTCAATAGTTTTCTGTTGATTTTTGTCTCTTTTTTTATATTTTTGTTGTGTTTATAGTTTGTTATATAAAAATAAACACACAAACAAATACTACCAGCATTTTTTCTGTTCTAATACTCAATGAAAATCAAAGAGCAAACTAGGAAGCTAGCCGCAGGTTGCTCAAAACACAGTTTTGAGGTTGTAGATGAAACTGACGAAGTCAGTAACCATACCTATAGCAAGGCGACGCTGACGTGGTTTGAAGAGATTTTCGAAGAGTATAAAAACTAAAAAAGCAGACCATTTAAGCCTACTTTACGATTGATTCTTATATAAATTCCTATTAACAAGAAAAACAATTCTGATAACTTATTCTTCATCCATACTCAAGACACTGAGGAAGGCTTCTTGTGGGACTTCAACTGATCCGATAGCTTTCATACGTTTCTTACCAGCTTTTTGTTTTTCAAGGAGCTTACGTTTACGAGAAACGTCACCACCATAACATTTAGCAAGTACGTTCTTACGAAGGGCCTTGATATCAGTACGAGCCACAATTTTGTGTCCAATTGCTGCTTGGATAGGAACCTCAAATTGTTGACGAGGGATGATTTTCTTGAGTTTATCAACGATGAGTTTCCCACGTTCGTAGGCAAAGTCCTTGTGAACGATAAAGCTGAGGGCATCCACCTTGTCTCCATTGAGAAGGATGTCCATTTTAACCAGCTTAGACGGACGATACTCTGACAATTCGTAGTCAAAGCTTGCATAACCACGCGTCGAAGACTTGAGTTTATCAAAGAAGTCAAAGACGATTTCAGCAAGTGGAATTTGATAGATAACATTGACACGGTTATCATCGATATAGTCCATCGTCACAAAGTCCCCACGCTTACGCTGTGCCAACTCCATCACTGCTCCAACAAACTCCTGTGGTACCATGATCTGCGCTTTAACATAAGGCTCTTCAATGGTCGCAATCTTAGTTGGGTCTGGAAACTCAGATGGGTTAGACACATCCATTGACTCACCGTCGGTTTGATTAACCTTATAGATAACAGATGGAGCTGTCATGATGAGATCGATATTGAACTCACGTTCCAAACGTTCTTGGATAACATCCATATGGAGAAGTCCAAGGAAACCACAACGGAAACCAAATCCAAGTGCCTGAGATGTTTCTGGTTCAAATTGGAGACTAGCATCATTCAGCTGCAATTTTTCAAGGGCTTCACGTAGGTCATTGTACTTGTTTGATTCGATTGGATAGAGACCCGCAAAAACCATAGGATTCATCTGTTTGTAACCATGTAATGGCTCTGCTGCAGGATTGGTTGCCAAGGTAACGGTATCACCCACACGCGTATCCTGAACAGTCTTGATAGAAGCCGCAATATAACCAACATCACCAGTCGCAAGAAAATCACGACCAACTGCTTTGGGTGTAAAAATACCGACTTCCGTAACATCAAAAGTCTTGCCATTGCTCATGAGCTGAATCTTATCGCCAGGTTTAACAACCCCGTCCATAACACGCACTTGGAGGATAACCCCACGATAAGCATCATAAACTGAGTCGAAAATCAAGGCCTTAAGTGGCGCCATCACATTACCTGTTGGTGCTGGAACTTTTTCTACGATTTGCTCGAGGATTTCCTCTATACCAATACCAGCCTTAGCAGAAGCCAAAACTGCTTCACTGGCATCCAAACCAATGACATCTTCAATCTCCGTACGCACGCGCTCAGGATCTGCAGCAGGTAGGTCAATTTTGTTAATGACTGGCATGATTTCCAAATCATTGTCCAAGGCTAGATAAACGTTGGCAAGGGTTTGAGCCTCAATCCCTTGAGCGGCATCGACCACCAAAACAGCACCCTCACAGGCAGCTAGCGAACGCGAAACTTCATAGGTAAAGTCAACGTGCCCCGGTGTGTCAATCAAGTGAAAAATATAAGTTTCCCCATCTTTGGCAGTGTAATTCAACTCGATGGCATTCAACTTAATGGTAATCCCACGTTCCCGTTCTAGATCCATGCTATCCAAAAGCTGAGCCTGCATTTCACGACTTGAAACCGTCTCTGTTTTTTCCAAAATGCGGTCTGCTAGAGTCGATTTCCCGTGGTCAATATGGGCGATAATAGAGAAGTTACGGATCTTCTCCTGTCGTTTTTTCAATTCTTCTAAGTTCATGATTCTCTTCCTTTCAGGGTATCTATTTATTATAAATTGTTTTTGACATTTTGACAAGACCATACCCTGCTAGGAGTACTAATCTTCAGCAACAAAGCCGTCATTTTCGATAAAGTGGTGTTCTGTCATTCCTTGGTCTGTAAAGACAATCCCGTGAAGGACACCACCATAAACAGCTCCTCCATCCATCCCAATCTTACCATCTTCTGTAATCCAAAGCTCAGCTGTACCACGCTCTTGCTTTAACAAACCATAAACCGGTGTGTGACCAAAAACAATAGTTTTCCCAGTATGATTTTTGGCTTCGTGGAACGGTTTTCTAAGCCATACTTTCTTGTAATCTGTGGTTTCATGCCAGTCATCCAAGGTCAAATCAATACCTGCATGAACAAAGATATACTTATCTGTCTCTACCACAAAAGGCATTTGACGAATAAATTCGACCAAGTCTGCTGCTTCAGTAGCAACACGCTTGGCATCCTCGACCCCATCAACTGGTGCATCCAAGGGACGACCTAGGATAGAGTTAATGGTTGTATCTCCACCATTGCGACGATAGTGGTCATAGCTTTCTTCTGGGTTATCAAGCCAAGTCAAAAACATATACTCGTGGTTCCCTGACAAACAGATAGCCCCTTGATTGTCCACCAAGTCCTTGACCATTTCAAGGACACGGCGACTATCTTCACCACGGTCAATCAAATCGCCTAGAAAGAGCAACTGGGTCTGACCATCCCATGTTTTGAGAAGGTCTTCCAGCATCCCAGCTTTTCCATGAACATCTCCAATTACATAATAGCCTGTCATCTTATTTCTCCCTGTTTCTCAACAATTCTCTGGCTTGCGTCAGGGCTGCTTCCGTCACATCATCACCTGCCAGCATCTTGGCAACTTCTTCCACTCGCTCTTCAACCGTCAAGAGACGAGCAGTTGAAACCGTTGAATGGTCATTACTAATCTTCTCAATAAAGAATTGATAATCCGCAATCGCAATCACTTGTGGTAAATGGGAAATAGCTAGAACCTGCCCATGCTGACCAATCTTGTGAATCTTCTGTGCAATAGCCTGAGCTACACGACCTGAAACTCCTGTATCCACCTCATCAAAGACAATACTAGTCTTACCCTCTTTACGAGAAAAGGCAGACTTAATGGCTAGCATGAGACGAGATAATTCCCCACCAGAAGCAACCCTGACCAAGGGTTTAAAGTCTTCGCCAGGGTTGGTTGAAATGTAAAACTCGACCATTTCATTGCCTTCACGACTGAATTTGCCCTTGTTAAAACGAACCTGAAACTGGGCTTTTTCCATATAAAGATCTTGCAGTTCTTGTTTAATCTCTGCTTCGAGCTGCTGAGCCAAGTCATGACGAGCAGATGCAAGCTGACCTGCCAAATCAACAAGATTGACTTCCAATTTCTTAAGCTCTGCTTCCATGTCCTCAGACGAAAGGCTATTTCCTGTCAAGAGATTGTATTCTTCCGTAATCTTTGCAAAATAAAGCAAGACATCGTCTACAGTCCCACCATACTTACGCGTAATGGTATGAAGGAGATCCAAACGATTCTCGACCTGCATGAGACGATTGCCGTCAAAATCAAGGTCCTCAATGATAGCTTCTAAACGCTTGCTAATGTCTTCTAAGACATAGTAGGTCTCAGACAGAGAACTTGAAATTTCACGGTACTCAGGGTCATACTCTTCAACACTTTCCATGTCATTCATGGCTGAACGAACATTGGCCAGACTTGAAAAGTCTTCATTGTCCAACATACTGTAGGCATTAGTCAGTGTATCCGCAATATTTTTATGGTTGAGAAGTTTATCTCGCTCTTGGTTAAGAGCCAAGTCTTCCCCTGCCTGCAAGTTTGCCGCCTCTATCTCTGCCATTTGAAATTCCAACATTTCAATACGTGCCTTGTGTTCCTGTTGGTTTTTCTTGACTTCCAGAACCTGCTTACGCATTTTACGGTAGGCATCAAAACTCGTTTGATAGGTTTCTTTCAAGTCCCAAAAAGATGCATCGCCAAATTCATCCAGCATCTGGATATGCAGTTGGGGACGCATTAACTCTTCTTGGTCATGTTGACCATGAATATCCACAAGATGTTGTCCAATAGCACGCAAAACAGACAGATTAACCATCTGGCCATTGACACGACTAATACTCCGACCATTTTGCAAGATTTCCCGACGAATGATAATTTCATCACCCAATTCTAAACCTTGCTCATCAAAAATTTCCTGTAAAAGGCGACTATTCTCAACTGAGAAAAGCCCCTCAATCTCTGCCTTTGGCGCACCATGACGAATAACATCTGTCGTCGCACGAGCTCCCAACATCATATTCATGGCATCAATGATAATCGACTTCCCTGCACCCGTTTCACCAGTCAGGACAGTCATCCCCTTTTCAAAATTGAGGGAAATAGCCTCAATAATGGCAAAGTTTTTTATCGAAATTTCAAGTAACATATAGACCTACCAATTTTTTACTTGTTCAAAGATTTCCTCAGCTAGACTTTCACTTCTGGCAATGACTAAAATCGAACTATCATCAGCTAAACAGCTGAAAATCTTGTCCGCAAAAGTCTCAATTAACTGAGCTTTTACAAAAGCTGTATTTCCTGGAATCACTTGGAGATTGATCATCTTGTCCATCAATTCAGCTGACTCAATATTATCTTCAGCCAGTTGCAAACTTTTCACGATTGATTTTGGTAATTCGTAGACATAGGTGTTGTCTCTCAAAGGAATTTTGACAATACCTAATTCTTTAATATCTCGGGATACAGTTGCCTGAGTGGCAGTGATCCCTGCCTCTTTCAAATGTTCTACAATTTCTTCTTGTGTACCGATTTGATAATCTGTCACAAATCGTCTAATTTTTTCAAGTCTCTCTTTTTTATTCATTTTTAAATTGACTATGCGCCCTCTCTACTACTTCTTCAATATCAGCAAGAATCTGATTGCCTGCTGACTCTTCTTTTTTCAAATACGCTAAAAACTCAATATTCCCATGACCACCTTGGATGGGAGAAAAGTCCAAACCAAGGACTGAAAAACCTTCCTCTACTGCCATAGCTGTTACAGATTCAAGAACATTCTGATGGACCTTGGCATCGCGAATAATTCCATTTTTCCCAATCTGCTCACGTCCTGCCTCAAACTGGGGCTTAACCAAAGCCACAACCTGACCCTGATTAGCCAAGACACGGTGCAAGGCCGGAAGAATCAGACTGAGGGAAATGAAACTCACGTCAATACTGGCAAAGCTCGGTTCCTTTTCAAAATCAGTCTTTTCTGCATAACGAAAATTGAACTGCTCCATGCTGACCACTCGTGGGTCTTGGCGTAGTTTCCAAGCCAACTGATTGGTGCCGACATCAACTGCAAAGACTAACTCAGCACCATTCTGCAACATGACATCGGTAAAGCCTCCAGTAGAAGCACCGATATCAATCGTGGTCGCTCCATCAACTGACAAATCAAATACCTGCAAGGCCTTTTCTAATTTCAAGCCACCACGGCTGACATACTTGAGTTTTTCACCCTTGAGTTTTAGCTCGGTGTCGTCCGGGATTTTCTCTCCTGGTTTATCAAACCGTTCTCCATTCAGGACTGCTACGACTAGTCCAGCCATGACACCGCGCTTGGCCTGTTCTCGCGTTTCAAACAAGCCCTGTTTATAAGCTAGTACATCCACTCTTTCCTTAGCCATTGATTCTCAAACTTTCTACTACACTTACAATTGATTCTGTTTCAAAGGGAACCTGCTGAGCAATTTCCTCTAGTTTTGCATTAGCTTGATCCAAGGTTTGGTTACAAAAGGCAATGGCCTCTTCCAAGCCCAACAAGGCTGGATAGGTTGACTTTTCAGCCTGCAAATCCTTTTGAGGAGTCTTGCCGATTTCCTCAAAACTAGCTGTCACATCTAGCACATCATCTCGAACTTGAAAAGCAAGACCAATCAATGCACCAACAGTTTTCAGTTTTGCCTGCATCTCAGGTGCCAATTCGGCTATAATAGCAGCTGCTTGGAAGGGATAAGCTAATAGTTTTCCAGTCTTATTAGCATGAATCGTCTGAAGTTCTTCCAAAGACAAATGCTGGTGTTCACCTTCCATATCCAAAACTTGCCCTGCCACCATGCCTAGACTTCCTGAAGCAAGAGATAAATTGGCAATCAAGTCTACCTTTATCTGACTTGGCAAATCTGCCTGCGCTATCAAGGCATAGGGGTCCAAGAATAAAGCATCTCCAGCCAAAATGGCCATAGCTTCACCGAATTTCTTATGGTTGGTCAAGCGCCCCCGACGGTAATCATCATCATCCATGGCAGGAAGGTCATCGTGAATCAAACTCCCTGTATGAATCATTTCCAAGGCAGCGGCCACCTGCGCGTGAGCAGGTTTGATAGCAACTTGCAAGGCTTCCAGAACTTCTAGCAAGAGAAAAGGCCGAATTCTCTTGCCACCAGCATGAATGGAATAGAGAACAGACTCTCGCAAACTAGAGGCAAACTGCTGGTCTCCATAAAAATCTTCCAAAGCCGACTCAACAAGAGCTAATTTTTCTTGCTTCTTCATTCAAAATCACTTTCTGTTCCGTCTTCTTGCATGACCTTGACCAAGGTCTTTTCAGCCTTGTCCAGCGTCGCTTGGAGCTCTTTTGACAAGACTATACCCTTTTGAAAGGCAGCAATCGCATCTTCCAGAGCAATCTCACCATTTTCCAAACTTTGGACAATGGTCTCCAGTTCTGCTAGATTTTCCTCAAATTTCTTTTGTTTTGACATCTTTAACCTCTAATTCTACTTGACCATCTCGCATCAAAAGCGTTACTTGATCTTTTTTCTTCAAACTCTCAACCGAATCAACCACGGACTCTTCTTTTTTGACAATAGCATAGCCACGCGCCACGATTCGACTGGTATCCAACATCAACAAGGCTTCTGAAAGTCGCTTGACTTCAGCAACCTTGGCATCATAAACCAGCGCCATTTGGCTACGGAGGAGCTTATCCAGCTGACCAAGACGGTCTTGATAACGTTGGATTTTGGTAACAGGTGATAACTGAACCAGTCGATGCGTCCTTGCTTGGACGACTTGTTTGTTATCAGAAATCCGTGTACGTAAACTTTGTTTTAAGCGCAGTTGCAGTTGATCCAAGCGTTGCAAATAGCCATCATACAAGCGCTCTGGCTGTCTAAAGATAACTGACTGACTGCATTTTTTCAAAGCTTCTTGTTTCTTAGATAGGACATTTCGGACTGCTGTTGCCATCCGCTTTTCCTGATTTTGCAAATGAGCTAATAGATCCAACTTGGTCACAGGTGTTGCTAGTTCAGCAGCAGCTGTTGGTGTGGCAGCGCGGCGATCTGCCACAAAATCTGCCAAGGTCACATCTGTCTCATGCCCCACACTAGAAATAACTGGCAAACGAGACTCAAAAATAGCTCGTACCACAATTTCTTCGTTAAAGGCCCAAAGATCCTCGATAGAACCACCACCACGACCAATAATCAGCAAGTCCAAACCGTCTCGTTGATTAGCACGCGCAATATTTCGAGCAATTTCTTCTGCTGCTCCATCTCCTTGAACCTTAGTCGGATAGAGAAGGATATCTACACCTGGAAAGCGCCTGCTGACGGTCGTGATAATATCTCGAATAACGGCTCCACTGCGACTGGTTACTACACCAATTCTCTTAGAAAATTGGGGCAGAGGTTGCTTGAAACGTTCTTGAAACAGGCCTTCTTCTGTCAATTTTTTCTTGAGTTGTTCAAACTGAATCGCAAGCGCACCAACCCCATCAGGCTCAGCTTTTTCAATGATGATGGAGTAGCTACCGCTCGGTTCATAAACCTGCACACGCCCAATCACATTGATCTTCATCCCTTCCTCCAGGTCGAAACCTAATTTCTGATAAATCCCAGACCAAATAGTCGCTTGAATAACTGCATGGTCATCCTTTAGGGAGAAATATTGGTGAGTAGGTCGTTTACGAAAGTTGGAAACTTGACCAGTTAAATAGACCCGTTCCAAGTAAGGGTCTTTATCGAATTTCATTTTCAGATACTTGGTCAAAGTTGTTACCGATAAATACTTTTCCATCTCCACCTACTACTCATTTTCTTGCTCTTTCATGGGTATTATTATACCAAAAATATGCCTAAAAATCTCCATTTATGTACCATTATGAGTGAAAAATAGAAAAAGGAGGCAAGGCCTCCACGTCTGATTATTTACTATTTCGAGCTTCTTCCAAAATCTTTGCAATTTTGGTCGTCAACAGGTCAATAGCAACTGTATTGCTGACCCCTTCAGGAATGACGATATCAGCATAACGCTTGGTTGGTTCGATAAACTGGTGGTACATTGGTTTAACTACACCTAAGTACTGGTCAATAACGCTATCAAGGCTGCGGCCACGTTCTTCCATATCGCGCTTGATACGACGAATAATGCGCACATCATCATCCGTATCCACAAAAATCTTGATATCCATCAAATCGCGCAGACGCTTGTCCTCCAAAACCAAAATCCCCTCAACGATAAAGACATCTTGAGGCTCCTGACGATAGGTCTTGCTACTCCGTGTATGTTCTGTATAGTCATAAGTCGGGATGTCCACCGGACGCCCTGCCAACAATTCCTTAATCTGCTCAATCATCAAGTCTGTATCAAAGGCAAAAGGATGGTCATAGTTGGTTTTGACACGCTCTTCAAAGGTCAAATGAGACTGATCCTTGTAGTATGAATCATGCTCAATCATGGAAATCTTTTCATCAGGAAAATGCGATAAAATGGCTCTTGAAACACTGGTCTTACCTCCACCAGAACCACCTGTCACTCCGATAATGATTGGTCTATTTTGCATGCTATCCTCCGTTTTTTTATCCGTCGTCTATTCTATCACATTTTTTGCAAAATTTATAGTCTGATTTGGATAGTCTAGGGGAAACAACACTCCCTACACCCCAGTTAGACTAGCTAAAAACCTTCCTTGGCTTGTAGAGTTTGTCCCGTTTTTCTAGAATGGCTAGCAATGTATCGCCTTCAAAAGCAGCCAGTTCTTTGTCTGTTTGGTCGAGCTCGATAAAGCGACCAAAGCGCACTTCTGTAGCCTCTTCTGGACTTAGAAAAACTTTGACGAGGTCCCCTGTCCCAATCTCTAGAGGATGGAGAAAGTCCAATTGGCCAGCCTCCACTTTTTCAGCAATTTCTTCCAAGGTAAGAGCATCTTCTAGTTGCAAACCTGCTGCACTAGTCCGTGTCAGATGTGACATATGAGCCGCATAGCCCAATTTTTCTCCCAAGTCAACCGACAAGGTACGGATATAAGTCCCTTTACTGCATTTTACTCGAAAAGTAAAACGTGCCAAATGGCCCTCATAAGAAATAGGACTTGTTCGCTCAAATTGATAAATGGTCACCTGACGCTCTGGACGCTCCACTTCTTGGCCAGCACGCGCATACTCATAAAGCTTACGACCATTGACCTTGACAGCTGAATACATAGGCGGAATCTGAGTAATAGGCCCAGTCAGATTGGCGATTGCTTCATCAACAAGCTTTTCATCCAAGTGCGACAAAATAGGTGTCTCAGCGACCACTTCCCCACTAGCATCCTCTGTCGTCGTTGAATAGCCAAGAGTGATTTCCCCCTCATAGACCTTGCCCTCATCCTGCATGAACTCGACCATGCGTGTCGCCTTGCCAACCGCAATAGGCAAAACGCCCACTACATCCGGATCCAAGGTCCCACCATGACCAATTTTCTTGGTTCCCAAAATCTTACGCAGTTTAAAAACCGCATCATGCGAGGTCATACCCGCTTCTTTTTTTAAGTTGATAATACCATTCATATGTTACTTTCTACTCCCCCTTCAGTGCTTCAAACTTCGCTTTCATGGTTGGATTTTTTCGGGTCAATTTTTTAACAGAGACATCTTCCAATTTGTTGTTAGCTAGACGGAGTTGGTTTTCGGATGTGGTTAGGAACTTCTTAACCTCTTCCATGCGTTTGATGGCCTTGTCGATTTCATCGATAGCTTTACCAAAGTTGGTCGAAGCTGAATTATAGTTCTTAGCAAAGGCTAGTTTAAAGGCATCCAAATCTTCCTCAAAATGTGTAATGTCAATATTTTGTTCGCGAACCAAGGCCAACTCCTGCTTATATTTTAGAGAATTAAGCGCCGCATTACGCAAGAGCCCAATCAACTGAATAAAGAATTGAGGACGGACCACATACATCTTTTCATACTCGTGACTGACGTCAACAATCCCTGTATTAAAGTAATCATTATCGGCCTCAAGCATGGTTACCAAAACCGCATATTCACAGTTCTTCTCCCGACGGTCCTTGTCCAATTCCTTGTAAAAATCTGCATTCTTGTGCTTCTTCTCTGTCCCGTCAGCTTCATTTTTCATCTCAAACATAATGGATATAATCTCTACTCCATTTTCATCACACTCCCGGAAGATAAAGTCACCCTTAGACCCACGCGCTGAAACCTTGTTATCCTTCTCAAAGTAAGCATTTGGGAAGGCAAAACTACGTACCTTGTTAAACTCACTTTCCGCATAGTGTTCTAGGCTTTCCCCAATCGCTTTTGTGGATTGTTGAGCTTTGAAATTCTTATAAAACTCGACTTGTTCACTGGCTGCCTTGAGCTGGGCTTCGTAGTTTTGCTTAACAGAAGCCAAAGATAATTCATTTTCCTTTTCCTGCAAAAGCAGTTGGTTTTTAACCTGATCCCGTTCTTTTTCTAGGTCAGAAAGTGTCTTTTGCAGTTGATTTTCATGCTCTAAACGCAAGGTGACCAATTGGTTTTCCAAGGCCTGTACTTCCTTGTCCTTGGCCAAGAGAGCCTCATGGCTTGTCTGTTCAACCTCTTTCTTGGCCAATTCTTTTTCTGTATCAAAATTTTGGATTTGACTCTGTAATTGCGCAATTTCTTGATCCTTCTGAGCTAGTTTAGACTGTTGTTCATTCATGGCCTTTTGCTCAGCCAAAGCCAGTTCCTGCTTCATGCGATCGTGCAATTCCTTATCAAACTCTGCTGTTCTCACTTGGGATAAAAGTTCAGCATACTGACTTTCATTTACTGTAAAGACTTCCCCACAGTTGGGGCATTTGATTTCGTTCATATCGTTCCTCTTTCTAGACTTCTGTAACCATTATATCATGCCTGAGGGAAAATCAAAAACAGTGAGTCGAAACCCACTGTTTATCTTCTTTTACTTTAAATTTTTTCCAAGGCCAAGCGCAAATCTTCAATCAAATCATCTACATTTTCAAGTCCGATAGACAAACGAATTTGGTTTGGTGTGACACCTGCTGCTTCTAAGTCTTTTTCTGACAATTGACCGTGAGTAGTTGTTGCTGGGTGAACAACAAGAGACTTGGCATCTGCCACATTTGCAAGGTCAGAGAAGATTTCCAAATTATCAATAACCTTGCGTGCTTCTGCCTCCCCACCTTTGACATGGAAAGTAAAGATTGAGCCCACACCTTTTGGCAAGTATTTCTCAGCCAAGGCATGATAAGGACTGTCTGCAAGTTTTGGATAGTTTACCTTTTCTACCTTAGGATGGTTGACAAGGAAATCAACAATTTTCTCTGCATTTTGCACATGACGTTCGACACGAAGTGAAAGGGTTTCCAGTCCTTGGAGTAACAAGAAGGCATTAAATGGCGACAAGGCTGCACCTGTATCACGAAGCAATTGGACACGGACAGCGATAATAAAGGCTGCTGCACCCACATCACGAGTATAGCTCAAATTGTGGTAGCTTGGATCTTCCTCAACAAATTGAGGGAATTTTCCTGAAGTCGCCCAGTCAAAACGCCCGCTATCGACAATCACTCCTCCAATAGTTGTACCATGCCCACCGATAAACTTAGTCGCAGAGTGAATGGCAATATCGACACCGTGAGAAAAAACGTTAATCAAATAAGGTGTTGCAAAGGTATTATCCGAAACTAGTGGAATCTGGTGTTTATGAGCAATCTCAGCCAATTTTTCCAAGTCAGGAATGTTAATCAAGGGATTGCCCAAGGTTTCAATCAAGACAAGCTTGGTATTGTCATTGATAGCTTCTTCTACTTCCTCCAAATTATCCACATCGACAAAGGTTGTTGTGATCCCATAACGAGGAAGGGTTTCTTTCAAGAGATTGAAGGTTCCACCGTAAATAGTCGAAGCAGCCACTATATGGTCACCTGCATGAGCAAGAGCCAAAATCGTATAAGTCACTGCGGCCATACCTGATGCTGTTGCAAGAGCTCCGACACCACCTTCGAGAGCTGCAATTCTTTCTTCAAGAGCAGCCGTTGTAGGATTGGTGATGCGAGTATAAATGTTCCCTGGTTTTCTCAAGGCAAAAAGATCTGCACCTTCCTGCGTGTCATCAAAAACGAAGGATGTTGTTTGATAAATAGGTACTGCACGAGATTTGGTCGCTGGATCAACTACTTGTCCAGCATGTAATTGTAGGGTTTCAAATTTAAAATCACGAGTCATAAGGCGACCTCCATATAGTTTGATTAAGGATATTGTAGCACCTTGAGTTATAGTTTACAAATATCAGTTTTCTATATTTTGATATAAGAAATAGCTATTACCTTATTTTGAAAATGAAAAAAGCACGACTCAATCGTGCTCATTTTCTTAATCTACATAAGTATCTTCGTTTTTATTGAGGAAGGCATATGGAAGCCCCATCAAAAGACCTCCTCCGATAAAGTTTCCAACGAAGGTTACACCCCAGTGGCGAAGCATATTTCCAACACCGAAATTAGCAATTGAGTCAGCAGCAACACTGAATTTCACAATCGCGAAAGAAGCAAAGTTCGCCGCAATGTGCTCGTTTGTTAAGAATACAAACATGTAAATCGCTGACAACACAAGCCAAAGTTTGGCACCACCATCTTTGACCAAAACAAATGAAAGAATCGCAATATTTACGAAAATATTTGCCAAAATCGCCTCAAGCAAGACCAATTCATTTGAGCGGCCTAACTTCATCTCAACAACACCTGAAATAAAGCTATCGTGAGTCAGATGTGCATAGGCTGCTGAATGAGCAAATCCCCAACCGGCTATCAAGGCCCCGATAAGGTTGAACAAGGTACAGTAAAGTAAAATCTCAGCTGTTTTTCTCCAAGAGATTTTTTTCAAGAAACTACCTGCAGTCAAGAACGTCATGTTTGATGTTACCAACTCGGCATTCAAGAAAACAATGTAGGCCAAACCCCAAGCAAAAACAAAGGGGAAGAGGAAACGTCCACTACCTGGTGCAATTTTATTAATCAAGTCAGCCCCAACTGCACCAGCAGCAGTACTGAAGGTTAAAAATGCACCCGCGAACATAGAACGAATCGCATACTTAAATTTGCTTTGACTATAAAGACTTTCTTTCTTCTTGCAAGCAAATTCAATCTTTGAGATAAATTCTGATGAAACCATAATAAACTCCTAAATCTTTTTTCTTGATAATTATATCACAAACTTTAGAATTAAGGAAGCGTTTTCTGTGTTTCATAAAAGTTTATTTTTATGAAAATCTTAAAAAAATCAGTGAAATTCTGGATTTCACTGATTTGTACTAATAAAATTGTTTATATGGTTGATTGAAAGCTGTTAGGATTTCATCAGATGTTTGTGAATAATCTTTTGTTTCTTTCAAATCACCTTTTACAATAATACGTTCTGTAGCAGCAAGGTCTTCACAGGTTACTAATGTGATTTCATTGACCCCATCTCTATCATCAACTTCATCAACACGATCCGGTGTCACACGTTTGACTTCACGGATTTCATAGGTATAAACTTTATTTTTATCAGTTAGATAAATCTTCATACCATTTTTAGCGTTATCCAAAGGAGAAAATAACATTTTATTAGCATTATCGACCCCAAAAATATGATGACTAGCTAGACTATAATTTCCTTCTCCCATTACTTGCTCGCGTTTCATTGTACCAGCGCCGTAGAAGAGATTAACATTATCAAGTCCTTTAAAAATCGGCAAATTCATTTCCAATTCAGGAATTGCAATTCCCCCAATAACTGGTAATTTTTGAGCATCCCATTGAGAAGCTAGAACAGCTTCCGAAGAGATCGCTTTGACCGAATCAAAATCAAAATTTCCTTCTGTATCCTGATTTTCTTCTATTTTTTCTTTTGATACCTGGCTAACTTGATACTTATTGGTATTCCAGACCATGAAAATATTTCGAATTTGCGCATTAAAAATCAAAGCCAGTGACAGTAATATCAGAAATCCTGCTAGGATATTTGTCAGCAGATTTTTTCGTTTGTTTTTCTTTTTATTATTTTTTTGAGACATTATGCTTCACCTTCTGTTTCATTTTCTGTCCCAACTTCTTCTTTTTCTGCCGCTGCAACCGTTGTGAAGGTCACTATCTGAGCATCTTGATCCAGGCGCATTACTTTAACTCCCATAGTTGCGCGTCCTGTTTGTGAAATATTGGCAAGATTGGTTCGAATCATGACACCTGTATCAGTGATAATCATCAAATCCTCATCCCCTTGAACAGTCATAAGACCGGCCAGTAAGCCATTTTTTTCGGTAATTTTAGCTGTCTGCATTCCCTTACCACCACGACCTTTTGTTGGGTATTCAGTAGCGACTGTACGCTTACCATATCCTTTTTCTGTGATAATAAGAACCTCATCTTGATCAGTAATCAAGCTGGCACCAACAACTGTGTCTCCTTCACGAAGGTTAACACCTTTCACACCAGTGGCGATACGGCTCATACCACGAACGGCTGATTGATTAAAACGAACTGCATAACCAAACTTGGTACCAATGATAATATCCGTATCTTCTTCCGTCAACAAGACATTGATTAACTCATCTTCATCCTTTAGATTCAGCGCTTTGAGACCATTTTGACGAATATTGGCAAATTCCTTAACACTGGTTCTCTTCACAATACCGTGACGGGTTGTAAAGAAGAGATAAGCATCATCACTGCGATCAGACTCAACATTGATAACCGTCTGAATACTTTCGTCTTCATCCAATTTCAAGAGATTGACTACTGGTAGCCCTTTGGCCGTCCGACCATACTCAGGAATTTCATAACCTTTCAGGCGATAGACACGTCCTTTATTTGTGAAGAAGAGCAGGTGATCATGAGTGCTAGTTGACACTAACTCTCGGACAAAATCGTCATCCTTAACGCCTGTACCTTGAACACCGCGGCCACCACGTTTTTGAGCAGTAAACTCAGCTTGGTCCAGACGTTTAATGTATCCCTTGTTAGAAAGGGTAATCAAGACATCCGATTCTTCAATCAAATCTTCATCTTCAAGACTCAAGACTTCACCGATCATCAACTCTGTACGGCGTTTATCGGAAAATTTACGTTTAACTTCATCTAATTCGTCTTTGATAATTTGAGAAACACGTTCTGGCTTAGCAAGAATATCCGCCAAATCCGCAATCAGAGCTAAGAGGTCATCATACTCAGACTGAATCTTATCGCGTTCCAAACCTGTCAAACGACGAAGACGCATATCTAGGATAGCCTGACTTTGACGTTCAGACAGCTTGAACTTACTCATCAACTCGGCTTGCGCTTCCGCATCCGTTTCACTAGCACGGATAATACGAATCACTTCATCGATATGGTCTAGCGCAATTAAGAGACCTTCTAAGATATGAGCGCGTGCTTCCGCTTTTTCCTTATCAAAACGGGTACGACGAACAACTACTTCTTTTTGGTGCTCGATATAAGCATCCAAAATCTGACGAAGGGACAAAATCTTCGGTACACCATTTTGGATAGCAAGCATATTGAAACCAAAGTTGGTTTGCATCTGGGTCATCTTAAAGAGGTTATTGAGGATAACATTGGCTGAGGCATCGCGCTTGACTTCAATAACAAATCGAACACCTTCACGGTTTGACTCATCACGAACCGCTGTGATCCCCTCAATGCGTTTTTCCTGAACCAAACGAACAATATGCTCATGCACCTTGGTTTTGTTGACCATATAAGGAAATTCTGTTACAACAATGCGCTCACGGCCAGTCTTAGTTTCTTCGATTTCAGTACGAGAACGAAGAACAATCGAACCTTTACCTGTTTCGTAAGCCTTATGGATACCTGATTTCCCCATGACAAGGGCACCTGTTGGAAAATCTGGCCCAGGCAAGACTTCCATCAAGTCCTTGGTAGTCACTTCAGGATGATCCATGACCAACTTCACTGCATCAATGGTTTCACCCAAGTTGTGAGGTGGAATATTGGTCGCCATCCCAACGGCAATACCAGTTGCTCCATTGACCAAAAGGTTTGGAAAACGAGCTGGCAAGACCAAGGGTTCACGTTCATTGGCATCATAGTTATCAACGAAATCAACTGTATTTTTATTGATATCACGAAGCATCTCCAGAGCAATCTTGCTCATACGTGCCTCAGTGTAACGCTGGGCGGCAGCACCATCACCATCCATGGAACCAAAGTTCCCATGCCCATCTACAAGCATGTAACGGTAGCTCCACCATTGAGCCATACGAACCATGGCTTCATAGATAGAGGAATCCCCGTGTGGGTGGTATTTACCCATGACGTCCCCTGTAATACGAGCAGATTTTTTATGAGGTTTGTCTGGAGTAACACCCAATTCATTCATTCCATAGAGAATCCGACGGTGAACCGGTTTCAAGCCATCTCGAACATCAGGAAGAGCCCGGGCTACGATAACACTCATGGCGTAATCGATAAAGCTCGTCTTCATCTCCTTTGTCAGATTGACATTCACTAAATTTTTATCCTGCATTAATAAATGCCTCATTTCACAATTAGTAAGTAACAACATTATACCATAAATTCCCATCTATTTCAGCCTCTAAACCACTAAAACGTTTACATTGAGAACTATAAGGCATATTCGTGACAAAGTTTTTTAAAAGTGATAGAATGAAGTTATCTGGGGAAAATCCCCTAATAAAATTAAGGAGATGTTTAGAACAATGACTTCAACTAAACAACACAAAAAAGTTATCCTTGTCGGTGATGGTGCTGTAGGTTCATCTTACGCTTTTGCACTGGTTAACCAAGGAATTGCACAAGAGCTTGGAATTATCGAAATTCCACAATTGCATGAAAAAGCTGTTGGTGACGCGCTTGACCTTAGTCACGCCCTTGCCTTTACTTCA
This sequence comes from Streptococcus thalassemiae, assembly GCF_903645285.1. Lineage (GTDB taxonomy): Bacteria > Bacillota > Bacilli > Lactobacillales > Streptococcaceae > Streptococcus > Streptococcus thalassemiae. Next base: position 70,771 of record NZ_CAHJXN010000004.1, read on the forward strand.
CCTAAAAAAATCTATGCAGCTCAATACTCTGACTGTGCAGACGCTGACCTTGTTGTAATCACTGCAGGTGCTCCTCAAAAACCAGGTGAAACACGTCTTGACCTTGTAGGTAAAAACCTTGCTATCAACAAATCAATCGTAACTCAAGTTGTTGAATCAGGTTTCAAAGGTATCTTCCTTGTTGCTGCTAACCCAGTTGACGTTTTGACTTACTCAACTTGGAAATTCTCTGGTTTCCCTAAAGAACGCGTTATCGGTTCAGGTACTTCACTTGACTCAGCTCGTTTCCGTCAAGCACTTGCTGAAAAATTAGATGTGGATGCTCGTTCAGTGCACGCCTACATCATGGGTGAACACGGTGACTCTGAGTTCGCTGTTTGGTCACACGCTAACATCGCTGGTGTAAACCTTGAAGAATTCCTTAAAGACACTCAAAATGTTCAAGAAGCTGAATTGATTGAATTGTTTGAAGGTGTTCGTGATGCAGCCTACACAATCATCAACAAAAAAGGTGCAACATACTACGGTATCGCAGTAGCCCTTGCTCGTATCACTAAAGCAATCCTTGACGATGAAAACGCAGTACTTCCACTTTCAGTATTCCAAGAAGGTCAATACGGAGTTGAGAACGTCTTTATCGGTCAACCAGCTGTTGTTGGTGCACATGGTATCGTTCGTCCAGTAAATATCCCATTGAACGACGCAGAAACTCAAAAAATGCAAGCATCTGCTAAAGAATTGCAAGCTATTATTGACGAAGCATGGAAAAACCCAGAATTCCAAGAAGCTTCTAAAAACTAATTTAACTATAGACAACTCCTTGAATCATCAAGGAGTTGTTTTTTATCTATATGATATAGTCTATTGAAGTTAGAGTAGTACACAACTGCTTCTAAGATCTGGTTAAAAATTGCTTTCTTCAGATTTTATAGTGCGTTGAATCTATAACAGTACGCATCAACTGCTAAAATATTTCTATAAATCAATTTTCCTTTCCTAATCGATTTGTTCATATCTTATTTCAATCCATTATACATCTTCCCACAATAAAACGCATAATACCAAGGATTGTCAATACCTTATCTTATGCGTTTTTTCTGATTTCAAAGAATGTTGACTCGGCCTTCTTTTTTAATTATTTTCAAAATAGGAATCAACCAACTTTTGAATGCTCCCTTCTTTAGCTGCTGGAATGGTATCTGCTAAAACAAAATTCTTTCTACTGATATCTTGAGAGAGATTTCCAAAGATAAAATTAGTGGAAATGTTATAGATAATTTCTGAAGGAGCAAATCCATAAACTTGATTTTCTAGGATATGTTTTAAACGTTCTTCAGGATTTGGGAATGCATCTTTTAAACCATTGCTATTATATAACCGCTTCACAAGTTCTGCAATATAGAGGCCTGACTTCATATATAAATCAATAAAAGTTTTAGATGAATCTTCAAATATCTCTGGATTTTCCTTTTCTAAATCATCTACCATCCTTTTTACCACACGTTTAGGCGTGAAAATCTGGTTGGTCTTCTGCGGTGGAATATAATCAAAAATATCTTCTTTTTGATCTTTAAAATAATCTGCCAACTCCTTTTTCTTGCGGAGAAATCCTTGAATAGCTTCGTCAAATGTTGCTTTATCAAAGAGATGCCCTGCAAAATCTTGTCCACCATCTCTCAAATAACGAAATTGGTCAATCGTAATACCAGTCACCTCAAAGAAGACTTGCTCAGGAACAAAGGTCTCAAAATTATCAAGTGTTAGAGATTGATTGCCATAAGCCATAATAAAACTTGGGATGGTTCGTGCAAATCCACGAAGATGGTCACGAATCTCATCTTGAGCTGATTGTTTCAACTGCTCAACACGTTTTCTCTCAACCTGTTCGATAAATCTCTCAGGCATTTTCTCTACTTCTTTTTTGAGTGTTTGTTCTAGTTTTTCTTTGTGAATGAGATTATTTTCTTCTAAACGTTTATCCAAATCTTCTTGAATCTTATCCTTTTGCTCCTTATCAACTGCTTCTTTAATTTGTTGCTGCAATTCTTCCCTGATATGAGCTTCAGAAATTTTTCTTTCGATATCATTTTTTCGAATTTCATTCTCAAATGTTGCTGTAATTTGTTTCTTGATTTGGTCTGTTTCCCGAGTTTTAAAGTTGTATTCAGCTTTTAAATCTTCTACAATCACTGAAGAAACTGTCTTGCTCAAGTCATTGACTAGTTGCTTTTGAGTTTTATCTTCGTCCTTAGTGACCAGTTCAACAACAGACTGACCGAGTCCATAGACTTTTTCTCCAAAAAGTCGCATTTGCTGATTAACTACGATTTCATGGTCTACTACTGCATTCCCCTCATCATCTACTGTAACATCTGAAAAGTCTAATAGTTCAGATGATGTTTGTAACTTCCCTTCCTTTTCAACTGGGAGTTCATTTAAAATGTCTAGAACTGTTTGACTAGCTTGGAAAATACCGCTGATATTATCAAATAAGAGATTGGACATAAAGCCACGTTTAAGAACTTCTCTAGCTTTTATCTGGCGAGGAATGGTTAGAACCGCCTTAGCATCAATTTCAACCATCTTACCAGCACTATCTTCAGCTATGACAGGGAAGAAATTTAGTAATTCTCTGATATTTTCTTCACGAGTTGTCGAAGTCCCGCCGCCTCCTGCAGTTGCAAGCGATAAGTTGTTGGCAAACTCATCAAAGAGAATCAAGGTTCTTTCCGGCGCAAAGTCAAATACATAGGCTCTTTCTTTGCGAAAGTGATTTCCTTTGTTATCGGTCCATGAGTAAGGATTTTGAGCACGGAAGGCGGCCTGCATATAAAGTGCAGGTGATTTCAAATTTGATAACATCAATACGCCCGTCCATTCAGGGATAGTGACACCTGTCGTCAATTGACCGACGGATAGGGTGATGGTTTTGTCATTCTCTGCTATCGCTTTTCTAACCAAATCTAAGGATTTGAGTTTGACTTTATCGTCATCCTCAGACATACGCCCGTCGCCAGCAGCTAACACAATCTCATAATTTTCATAGATGGGATGTTCTTCTAGTAGAGCTTTTAAAGCTTTAGCTGAGGCTACACGTTCTAACAGCCAAAAAGTATGCTTGAGTTCATTTCGAAGTTCTTTAGTTGAAAATGGATATTTTTCATTGCTCGATAGAGTATCTAACCAATTTCTGACATCTTGCTCATGGATAAATTTCCCTTTATCATCTGTGGCGAAAAATTCACTCAAGTCAAAAGCATAGTCGATATTTTCGCCATCCAGTTGAACACCTTTTTCTAACTCCTCACCAATCATCTGAGACATTTGATAGGTAAAGAGATTTAACTGAGGTAAGGTTTCATATGGATTTTCCTCTTCTTGCTCAGAAGACCAAGTCGATTTAGCAGACTGTTCATCCGCATAAGACCAGTTGTAGATTTGATCCTCTGTAAAATCTCCTTTGGCCAATGCCTTAAATGGTGTACCTGACAAATGCAGAGTGAAATTCCGCCGAATCTTATTAAAAGCTTGGTCTGTCTTAAAGGTATCAACTCCTTCGTGAGCCTCATCGATAACCAATAAATCCCAGTAGAGATCTGTAACCCATTTAAGTTTGTTATGCTCTCCACCTAGATAAGCAGAGCCTTTCAAGTCTTGGAGACTGATAAAAGCAAGTTGTCTTACATCGTCATCTAAAATACCAACAAATTCTTTACGTGACAAGGTTGGACGACTCTTAAGGCTGTCTGATTCAGAAACAAACTTATAAGTCGTTTGACCTGCTATGAATGTTTCGAAATCATCATACCATGAGTTAGCAATGGCAGGCCTGTTGGTTACAATTAGGACATTAACAGCTTCCATTCGACGAGCTAGGTCATAGGTAGACAAGGTTTTACCAAATCGTGGCTTGGCATTCCAGAGAAATTTGCCTCCAGCATGTTCTTGGAAATAAGCTAATGTATTAGCAACTGCTTCTTCCTGCTCTTGTCGCAAGGTATAGTCCTGTCCTTGTCCAGGCTGATAACCTGATAAATCATGCTTAACAAACTTATCGAAGAGATTTTTGGATTTTTCAGGAGTTCCATTAAAATAGAACCATTCCGTCTTAGGACGACGCTCCACATCATGAAAAGAAAGGAAATGGTGGAAATCATGATCCTTAAAAGTCTTTCCTTTATCAGGTTCTTCCGTATAAGTCGCATCTCCAGTCCATAAGACATCTGTATCAATATGAGCAGTATGCGTTTGCTCCTTGATACGTTGTGTGACATCACGTTCTGTATAACCAATCTTAATCCAGCCTTCATTACTGGTTACCGTAGGAGTTGTGTAGGCATAGATTTTAGGATGAATTTCTTTAGTTGTTTTAATTTCTACTGGCATAAGTATTCCTTTTTTTAAAAAACTAAGATAATTTTTCTAACTCTGTTAAATCGATTCCCATCGTGTTTAAAATGTCATCAAACACTACAGTTTTAAATTCATCAGCATACTGATTGAATAGATTCATTAAAGCTTTATATAATCTTTGAAAATCTTTCTTATCAAGTACAATTTTTAAAAATAGAATAACCACTATAAAACGTTTATTATCATATCTCCTTATCCCAAAATGATTTGCTATTTGAGATATTCTGACATTTCTTAAATTAACATTATACAGTCGTTCATCATGTGCACAGATATTTCTAACTAGGTTAGCCACTTTCAAACATGCACTTAAATCTGCACTAGATAGTCTAAATGTATTGTCTTTATTTTGTGTTCTATATTTATCTGTATAAAATTTTGCAATGATATTCTTTGTACTATCCGTTAAAATATTGTAAAAATTAGCAATGTTTCCCATTGTAAGAAAATTAACTAAAACCCAAAGTGGTACTTCCCCATGTTCCTCAATGTAATGTTTAATAGCGCCAGTTCTATCTACCTTATCATGAATCGTCTTGGTTAAGATAGAGATTTGTTGAAGAACTTTTTTAGGATCATTGTCTACAAAATTTGCAATATCTAAATAAGCATTCTTACGAGGGTGTTTTTTAGAGAATTCATATGCAACTGTGGTCTTTATTGAATTTTCGAATATCAATAAATATTTCAATAATAATATCCTTAGTTCTCTATCAAATAAAAACAAGGCCTTTAGTTCGTTAAAGTGGGTTCCTTTTTGATAAATTTCAGGTTCAACAGGTCGATTATTGCTGTCCTTTACTAAAAATAAATCTTTATAACCGTTTATAACATTGTAATAGTTTTCTTGTTCTAAAAATCTCTTTGGTTTCCCATTCGTTGGTACTACAACACCCCTGTTTCTTAAGATTGTTAACTGTTGATTAAATGTTTTATGTTCCTTCAAACTTATCTCCTATAAAATAAAAAGGGTCAGGGCATCGTATGCTTCCTGACCTAATCCTATATATCTATTATAGATCACTGAGCGCTATTTGTCAAATAAAAATACTTCTCTAATCCATCTCCCTTACATGTGTCTCAATAAAGGCAATTTCCTCAGGAGAAAGGTCATATTTTTGATAGAGCTGATGGTCAATATCAGCCACTGATTGTGTCCAATCAATGTCCGAATTGACCGTGAAGTCTTGGAGTGGGACTTTGGCCCAAGTTGCTGGAGGATTATCTTGCGTTAATTTCAAAATACCTAACATAACTCTAGCAAATTTAGTTTTAATATACTTAAAACAAGCCTCTGCTTCTATTTTTGTGTCAAATTTTCCAATAGATATAAACGTCTGAGAATACCCGATTAGGGGTTCCCCGATTAGGGGTGTTGAAAGCACTTCACCTAAAGCACCACTTCCGTTAGCTTTAGGTAAAATAATTTTCCAAAAGAGCAAGTTAGGATGCTCTCGTAAGTATTCTTTTTTTAGATATTTTACAGAGCGCCCGTTTTTCTCTCGTCCAATTATTTGAACGTATTCTGTATTTGAATCTACTTTATCTTTAAATACCTCAGGGTATCGTTCAAAAATATTTGTAGAAACAGCTTTTCTGTGACTTGAATCAGTTCTAGAGATTAGTTCCGGAAAATCTTCAAACATAATGTCTGTCAACTTGTGACTATCTGAGCCAAACATAATTTCTGATAGTGATGGTTCTTGCAACTTTTTAACTTTTCTATAGATACTATCAAGTAAAGGCTCAGAGATAAATGTCTCTATTGGTTCAAAATCTTTATTTTTGTCATGATAAGTGATGACAACACCGCCTTTAATATCAGTCCCAGGAAAAACTTTATTGCTCTTTAATTCATAAAATTTAACTTTTAAATGTCTACTATTTAACATTTTATGATTCCATTTTTTGGGAGTTCCTCCTGTATTCGCAAGAAATCTAGCTGGGGTCACTAGCACAGTTTTATCTGAAATTTTATAAGATTCCTCCATAAAGAAATGATAAATAGGCCTTGTCTGAGTATTCGCCCCTTCAATTTCCTCCTGATAAGGCGGATTTCCTATCACGACATCAAATTTCATTTCACTTTCCTCACTTGATAGGCGCTCAAAACCTATCATTTTATTCTTTTTCCAGTCTTTGATTTGGGTTTTAGATTCTTCTACTTCTTGAATTTCTAGCTCATCTGTAAACAAGCTTAGTTGTTGAGATTGCCCTTGGATAGCTGAATAAGGACTGGTTTTTTTCAGTCCATCCATCTGAAAGACATTGTAAGAGATAATAGTCGCAATCTCTTTCTTTTGCTCTAATGTTGGTTGATTTCCAGTCTTAGCAAGATAGTAGTCCTCAAATGTCGCCAAAAGATTCTCACGCGCCAAAAGGAGAGAATCTCCTTGATACTCATAACCATAAGAAGCTCGGTAAGCTTTTTTTAAAAGTTCATAGAAGGTTACTTCATCAGAAACTTCACGACTAATCCTTTGCAGTTTTCTATCTACAAACCCAACACGCTCAGATAATGGAATTTCCTCACCAGTTACCGTATCATATCGCGTTACCATATAAGGTGCTTCACCACAGGTAATTTCTAGCCAGCGCACTTGGATATAATCTTCAAGATTCAGAGTTTCAAGTTTAGCTTCAACGTAACCATTTTGCTTTTCAACTAACCAAGTTGGCGTAAAAACTTCGGCTCTAATCTTAGTCCGATCTTTTTGCTCATATTTGGATTTTTCAGATCTGGGTTGAATCAAGTTGGCATAGGTTCCCGTCACCTTACTTGGATTGATGCGATCACTTGGAGCAAATCCCTTTCCTAACAATTCATAAGAATGCGTAGCCCAAACAATTGATTTCTTTGTCGTTCGATCTTTTAAAAGAATTTTTAATAAGTCAGCCGATTCTTTAGCTAAACTTTCTTCACTAATATCTATTGTCATAAGCAACCTCTCTTATATTGTAAGCCCTATTATATCATATTTTAAAGAATGAAAATTGACTTGGAAAAAAGTAATTCAATAAATATCTCTCCGATGACCAACTTCTAAAGTAGCAATGACTAATTCATCATCTACAATTTGTACGATAACTCGATAATTACCAATTCTATAGCGCCATTGACCAACGCGATTACCAACCAAAGCCTTTCCGTGTCGTCTTGGATCTTCCAAAACATTGGTTTGTAAATAGTTTGTAATTATCTTCTGCGTATAACGATCCAATTTTTTCAATTGCTTGATGAAACGTCTTGTTGGAACTAATTTATACAAATTATTCATCCTCCAAGCCTAAATCATGCATCATTTCTTCCCAAGTAATGGGTTCAACTCCTTTTTCCAAGTCTTCTAAATACTCTTGATAGGCTAAATCTGCCACACGAGCATCGTATTCATCTTCTAGAGCTTCAAGAGTTTTGGTGCGGATAAGTTCCGACAGGGAAACTCCTTCAAACTTAGCCATTGCTTTCATAAATGTTTTATCAGCTTCAGAAACTTTTAATGTAATAGTAGCCATCTTTTGTACTCCTTTTTTAATGGTAACACTATTGTATTACTTTTTAGGTGTTCAGTCAATATAAAAAGAACACCTTCTCAGCGTTCTTTCTATATGTCTGTCAAGGGTGTTGCGGTATCTGGTGAGGTATCATAAACCTTAAAGTCTACTCCAACTCCTAGATCAGCTTGTGCTAGCTGATTGACCATAGTCATGTGAGCCAGTTCCTTGATATTGTTCTCCTTAGACAAATGTCCTAGGTAGATTTTCTTAGTACGATTTCCTAGCGTCCGAATCATGGCTTCGGCACCATCTTCGTTAGAAAGGTGACCCAGATCCGATAGGATTCGTTGTTTGAGTCGCCAAGCGTAAGAACCTGCTCGCAAAATCTCTACATCATGGTTGGACTCGATAAGATAGCCATCCGCATTTTCGATAATCCCTGCCATACGGTCACTGACATAACCTGTATCTGTCAAAAGGACAAAACTTTTATCATCTTTCATAAAGCGATAGAACTGCGGTGCGACTGCATCATGACTTACACCAAAACTCTCGATGTCAATATCTCCAAAGGTTTTGGTTTTGCCCATCTCAAAGATATGCTTTTGCGAAGAATCCACCTTGCCAAGATATTTACTATTTTCCATAGCTTGCCAGGTCTTTTCATTGGCATAAAGATCCATACCATACTTGCGAGCCAAAACGCCCACTCCATGGATATGGTCTGAATGCTCATGCGTAATCAAGATGGCATCCAAGTCTTCTGGCTTGCGATTTATTTCAGCAAGTAGGCTGGTGATTTTCTTACCAGATAAGCCCGCATCCACTAAAAGCTTCTTTTTTGGGGTTTCCAGATAAAAGGAATTTCCACTGGAACCCGACGCTAAAATACTGTATTTAAAGCCTATTTCACTCATTCTAGTCTTCTACTTCATCCTCCCATACTTCTTCTTTCACTGCATCCTTATCATAAGGGAGCACAATGGTAAAGGTTGATCCCTTACCGTATTCACTCTTGGCCCAAATAAAGCCCTTATGTTGTTTGATAATTTCCTTGGCAATAGACAGTCCCAAACCTGTACCACCTTGGGCACGACTTCTAGCACGATCCACACGATAAAAACGGTCAAAGATACGTGGTAAATCCTGCTTAGGAATGCCTAAACCATGGTCTGAGATGGATAAAATCATCTGGTCTTCAGTTGTCTTCATTCTGACAGTGATTTTACCCCCATCTGGCGAATACTTAATAGCATTATTTAAAATATTGTCGACAACCTGCGTCATCTTATCTGTATCAATTTCCATCCAGATAGAATTGATAGGATAATCTCTCACCAACTCATATTTTTTCTCCTTTTCCTGTCCTTTCATCTTGTCAAAACGATTGAGGATAAAGGTAATAAAGGCAGTGAAGTTAATCAGTTCCACATCCAAGTGACTAGTGGCGTTATCAATCCGTGAAAGATGAAGGAGATCGGTCACCATGCGCATCATACGGTTAGTTTCGTCCAGAGACACCTTGATGAAGTCTGGTGCTACAGTTTCACACAAAGCCCCCTCATCCAAGGCTTCAAGATAGGATTTCACGCTGGTTAAAGGAGTCCGTAACTCATGACTAACGTTGGAAACAAAGAGTCTTCGTTCGCGCTCTTCCTTCTCCTGCTCCGTCGTATCATGCAAAACAGCCACCAAACCTGAAATAAAGCCAGACTCTCGACGTATCAAGGCAAAGCGAACTCGAAGGTTCAAATATTCGCCATTGATGTCTTGGGAATCTAGCAACAATTCTGGACTTTGGGTAATCAAATCACGCAATTCATAGTCTTCTTCTATCTTGAGTACTTCCAAAATACTTCTATTCAGGACATCTTCTTTAACCAACCCCAGTTGCTTCTTGGCTGTATCGTTAATCATGATAATCTGCCCCCGACGATTGGTCGCAAGGACCCCATCTGTCATATAAAACAGAATACTATTTAGTCTCTTACTCTCTTGTTCTAGATTTTCCTGAGTGAGACGAATAACCTCCGACAAGTCATTCAAATTATTGGTAATATTGGTGATTTCAGACCCACCTTGCATATCAAGAACCTTGGAATAATCTCCTGCAATCAAATCTTTAACCTTTTGATTGATTTGCTTCAACCGAATATTATCACGTCTATTCTCCAGTAATAAGAGGGTCACAACAAGGATGAAACCTAACAAAATCAGGATAAAGATAAAATCTCTGGTAAAAATGGTTTGTTTCAGTAAATCAAGCATTATTTCTCATGTAATACCCTACACCACGGCGCGTCAAGATATACTCTGGTCGGCTAGGCGTATCTTCAATCTTCTCACGCAGACGTCGTACAGTCACATCAACCGTACGGACATCACCAAAATAGTCATAACCCCAGACCGTCTCAAGCAAGTGTTCGCGCGTAATGACTTGACCTGTATGCGATGCCAAATGATACAAAAGCTCAAACTCACGGTGGGTTAAGTCTAGTTCTTCGCCATATTTTTTAGCCACGTAGGCGTCTGGAACAATTTCTAAATCCCCAATTTGGATAGGCTGAGGTTTGCTATCTGCTTCCTGCCCATCTACTGGCATAGGTTGAGAACGACGCAGCAAAGCTTTAACACGCGCCTGCAACTCACGATTGGAGAAGGGTTTGGTTACATAGTCATCTGCTCCAAGCTCTAAACCGATAACCTTATCAAATTCACTGTCTTTAGCCGACAGCATGATAATAGGCACACTGCTGGTCTTGCGAATGGTCTTAGCAACTTCTAAACCATCAATTTCTGGAAGCATCAAATCCAGAATAATAATATCTGGCTGCTCTGCTTCAAATTGCTCTAGCGCTTCACGACCATTAAAAGCAGTTACAACCTCGTAACCTTCCTTGGTCATATTAAACTTGATAATATCCGAGATTGGTTTCTCATCATCTACAATTAGTATTTTTTTCATATGTTCACCTTTTTCTCTACTATTATACCAAAAAAATAACAAGAAGACACAATAGCTAGTCTTTGTTAGTGTCTATATTGGCTTTTGCATAAGCCTGCCAGATTTTTTGTTGGGGTTTGGCAAGTGGGTAATTCTTGAACTCTTCTGGTGAAAGCCAGCGAACTTCTCTATCGGAAAAGTCATGGTAGTCAGTCACCTGACCTGTTACAATTTGAACATGCCATTTACGATGACTAAAGACATGCTTGACAGTCTCAAAATAAACATCAAACCAAGCAACATCTAGGTCATAGTCCTGCTGGAAACTCTCCTCTGGACTGGGGCCAAAGTTTACACTTTCTTCCGCAACCTGATGAAAGAGGTCAAACTGCTCTTCTTGCGAAAAATCATCAACTTCTACCAGTGGGAAATGCCAAAAACCTGCCAATAGCTTTTCGCTTTCATTTTTTTCAAGCAAAAATTGTCCCTGAGCATTTTTCACAACTAAGGCTTTTAGATAAATGGGAACTGGCTTTTTCTTTGGAGCCTTAATTGGATAACGCTCCATGGTTCCATTCTGATATGCCGCACTAAAGTCCTTCACTGGACTGTCTTCTGGTCTAGGATTAACTGGCGCCTCAATATCAGACCCCAAGTCCATCAAAGCTTGATTAAAATCACCTGGCCGTTCTGGGTCAATCAAGATTTCCATCATTGCCTGAAAAATTTTGCGATTACTTGGAATCCCAATATCATGGTTGACTTCGAACAGACGGGCCAAAACACGCATAACATTACCATCTACAGCTGGCTCAGGCAAATTAAAAGCGATACTGGAAATGGCTCCTGCTGTGTAAGGACCAATCCCTTTTAAACTAGAAATTCCTTCATAGGTGTTTGGAAATTGGCCACCAAAGTCAGTCATAATCTGCTGGGCTGCAGCCTGCATATTACGAACTCGAGAATAATAACCCAAACCTTCCCAAGCCTTCAACAAACGCTCTTCAGGCGCATTCGCCAAACTTTCCACTGTTGGAAACCAGTTCAAGAATCGTTCGTAATAAGGGATAACCGTATCCACCCTGGTCTGCTGGAGCATAATTTCAGATACCCAGATATGATAAGGATTTTTACTTCTGCGCCACGGTAAATCTCGCTTGTTTCCATCATACCAACTGAGGAGTTTCTCACGAAAAGAAACAATCTTCTCCTCCGGCCACAGAACGATACCGTATTCTTTCAAATCTAACATATCTCTAGTATAACACAGAAGACTCTAACTGTCCTTTTCCTAGTATTAAAAAGCCTCTTCCCAAGAGAAAGAGGACTAATACTCAATGAAAATCAAAGAGCAAACTAGAAAGCTAGCCGCAGGTTGCTCAAAACACTGTTTTGAGGTTGTGGATAGAACTGACGTAGTCAGCTCAAAACACCGTTTTGAGGTTGTGGATAGAACTGACGTAGTCAGCTCAAAACACCGTTTTGAGGTTGCAGATAGAACTGACGTAGTCAGTAACATCTATACGGCAAGGTGAATCTGACGTAGTTTGAAGAGATTTTCGAAGAGTATAATTCTTATTGATGAACTGCTTGCAGTCTGAGAAAAAATGAGCTTGGATTAAAATCTCCAAACTCATTTAAAGTCAATTGCAATATACTAGAACAAGCCTAATACTGTTCCATCGCTTTCAACATCCATGTTGAGAGCAGCTGGTCGTTTTGGAAGTCCTGGCATGGTCATGACATCACCAGTTAATGCAACGATAAAGCCTGCACCTAATTTTGGTACCAATTCACGAATGGTAATTTCAAAGTTTTCAGGTGCTCCAAGTGCATTTGGATTATCTGAAAAACTGTATTGAGTTTTAGCCATACAGATTGGCAATTTGTCCCAACCGTTTTGAACGATTTGGGCGATTTGTGTTTGAGCTTTCTTCTCAAAGTTTACTTTGCTACCACGGTAGATTTCAGTAACAATCTTTTCAATCTTTTCTTGGACAGAAAGGTCATTATCATACAAACGTTTGTAGTTAGCTGGGTTTTCAGCGATAGTCTTGACAACCGTTTCAGCAAGCGCTACTCCACCTTCTGCACCATCAGCCCAGACACTTGCCAACTCAACTGGTACATCGATTGAGGCACAAAGCTCTTTCAAGGCTGCGATTTCTGCTTCAGTATCAGAGACAAATTCATTGATTGCTACGACTGCAGGTACTCCAAATTTACGGATATTTTCAACGTGGCGTTTCAAGTTAGCAAAACCTGCACGAACCGCCTCCACATTTTCTTCTGTCAAAGCGTCTTTAGCTACACCACCATTCATCTTAAGGGCACGAAGGGTTGCGACGATAACAACTGCATCTGGAGATGTTGGCAAGTTTGGTGTCTTAATATCAAGGAATTTCTCAGCACCAAGGTCTGCACCAAAACCAGCTTCAGTAACTGTGTAATCAGCCAAGTGAAGGGCTGTGCTTGTTGCCAAGACTGAATTACATCCATGAGCAATATTAGCAAATGGACCACCATGTACAAAGGCAGGCGTTCCATAAATTGTCTGAACCAGGTTCGGCTTAATAGCATCCTTCAAGATCAAAGCTAAGGCACCTTCAACCTGCAAATCACCTACAGAAACAGGGGTACGGTCATAGCGATAACCGATAACGATATTAGCCAAACGGCGTTTCAAGTCCTCGATGTCTGTTGCCAAGCAAAGAATTGCCATGATTTCGGAAGCAACTGTAATATCAAAGCCATCCTCACGTGGAATACCATTTAGAGGGCCACCAAGTCCAACGGTCACATGGCGAAGGGCGCGATCATTCAAGTCCACAACGCGTTTCCAGAGGATACGACGTTGGTCAATTCCCAACTCATTCCCTTGGTGCAAGTGATTGTCAATCAAGGCTGAAAGCGCATTGTTAGCAGTTGTAATAGCATGCATGTCTCCAGTGAAGTGGAGGTTGATGTCTTCCATTGGTAGCACTTGGGCATAACCACCACCAGCAGCACCACCCTTAATCCCCATTACTGGACCAAGAGATGGTTCGCGGATAGCAATCATTGTTTTCTTGCCAATCTTATTCAAGGCATCCGCAAGACCAATAGTAATAGTTGATTTCCCTTCACCTGCAGGCGTTGGATTGATGGCAGTAACCAAAATCAATTTACCAACTGGATTACTCTCAACTGCACGAATTTTATCAAAGCTGAGTTTAGCCTTGTACTTTCCATACAACTCCAAATCATCGTAAGAAATACCCAGTTTCTCTACAACATCAACGATTGGCTTCAACTCAATACTCTGTGCGATTTCAATATCTGTTTTCATTCAAAACTCCTCTAACCTCTTATATGATAATTCATTATAACACAAAACAAGATTTTTAACATCCCAAAACTCTCTAAACGTTCGTAAATATCCCTATTTTTGAGGTTTTTAGAGTCCTTTCTTAAATTTTATATGGCTTTATAGTTTTAAACTATAGTAGATTCTTATTATTTTTTATATATATTCAAGCGCTTTCTTTTGCTTATTATTTTTTTTTTGGTACAATGGTGCTATGAAAATTTTAGTTACATCGGGCGGTACCAGTGAAGCTATCGATAGCGTCCGCTCTATCACTAACCATTCTACAGGTCGCTTGGGGAAAATCATCACAGAAACCTTGCTTGCTGCAGGGCATGAAGTTTGTTTAATTACGACAAAACGAGCTCAGAAGCCAGAAGCTCACCCTAATCTAAGCATTCGAGAAATTACCAATACCAACGACCTTCTACTGGAAATGCAAGAACGGGTTGCAGATTATCAGGTTTTGATTCACTCAATGGCTGTTTCTGACTACACTCCTGTTTATATGACAGGGCTTGAGGAAGTTCAGGCTAGCTCCAATCTAGAAGAATTTTTAAGCAAGCAGAATCATCAGGCCAAGATTTCTTCAACTGATGAGGTTCAGGTTTTGTTCCTTAAAAAAACACCCAAAATCATCTCTCTAGTCAAGGAATGGAATCCTGCTATTCATCTGATTGGTTTTAAACTACTAGTTGATGTATCTGAAAATCATCTAATTGACACTGCTAGAAACAGTCTTATCAATAATCAAGCAGACCTAATCATTGCAAATGACCAGACTCAAATTTCAACAGACAAGCATCGAGCAATCTTTGTTGAGAAAAATCAGCTTCAAGTAGTCCAGAGTAAAGAAGAAATTGCAAAACTCCTCCTTGAAAAAATTCAAGCCTACCATTCTTAGAAAGGAAAGCTATGGCAAACATTCTCTTGGCTGTAACGGGGTCTATCGCCTCTTACAAGTCGGCAGATTTAGTCAGTTCTCTAAAAAAACAAGGTCATCAAGTCACGGTTTTAATGACTCAGGCCGCTACAGAGTTTATCCAACCTTTGACACTACAGGTCTTATCACAGAATCCTGTCCACCTTGATGTCATGAAGGAACCCTATCCTAATCAGATTAATCATATCGAACTTGGAAAAAAGGCAGATTTATTTATCGTAGTCCCTGCAACAGCTAACACAATTGCAAAGCTAGCCCACGGCTATGCTGACAACATGGTAACCAGCATAGCTCTAGCCTTGCCCAAAAATATTCCTAAACTCATCGCACCAGCTATGAATACAAAGATGTATGACCATCCAGCAACTCAGGCTAATCTGAAAACATTAGAAACCTACGGCTATCAGCTGATCGCTCCTAAGGAATCCCTCCTAGCTTGTGGAGACCACGGACGAGGAGCTTTAGCTGACCTCACAATTATTTTAGAAAGAATAAAGGAAACTCTCGATGAAAAAACGCTCTAATATTGCACCTATTGCTATCTTTTTTGCAACCATGCTCGTGATACACTTTCTGAGCTCACTTATCTTTAACCTTTTTCCATTCCCAATCAAACCGACTATCGTTCATATTCCTGTCATTATTGCCAGCATTATTTACGGTCCACGCGTTGGGGTTACACTTGGATTTTTGATGGGGCTACTTAGCTTAACTGTTAACACGATTACAATTCTACCGACAAGTTACCTCTTCTCCCCATTTGTACCAAACGGAAACATCTACTCAGCTATCATTGCAATTGTCCCACGTATTTTGATTGGTTTGACTCCTTATCTAGTCTATAAACTGATGAAAAACAAGACAGGTCTGATTCTAGCTGGTGCCCTGGGTTCACTTACCAATACTGTCTTTGTCCTTGGTGGAATTTTCTACCTTTTTGGAAATGTTTTTGATGGTAATATCCAAAAACTCCTAGCAACTGTTATCTCAACAAATTCGATTGCCGAATTAGTCATTTCCGCAGTTCTAACCCTAGCCATTGTTCCAAGACTACAGACTTTGAAAAAATAAAAACATCTCCACTTTCAAACCTGAAGGTGGAGATTTTGCTCTATACAGTTTCTTTTTAATGAAATCTTTACTAACTTTTAACTAAAAAATGATCTATAAACCCAAGTAAATTCTTGCTTTATTGTCTGGTTTATTGTACTATACTAGTGTATATACAGTTAAAAAGGAGATTCTTATGAACACACGGAAAAAGACACAATTTATGACAATGACAGCCCTCTTAACGGCTATTGCAATTTTGATTCCAATTGTTATGCCTTTCAAGATTGTCATTCCGCCTGCTTCTTACACTTTGGGGAGCCACATCGCTATTTTTATCGCCATGTTCTTGTCGCCCTTGATGGCAGTTTTTGTCATCCTAGCCTCTAGTTTTGGATTTTTGATGGCTGGCTATCCCATAGTTATCGTTTTTCGAGCTTTTTCCCATATCTTTTTTGGGACTTTGGGAGCTCTTTACCTACAAAAATTCCCCGATACTCTAGATAAACCAAAAGCTTCCTGGATTTTCAACTTTGTTTTGGCTGTTATTCATGCCCTTGCTGAAGTATTGGCCTGTGTCCTTTTTTACGCAACTTCTGGTACCAATGTAGAAAATATGTTTTATGTTCTCTTTGTGCTAGTTGGATTTGGTACAATTATCCATAGTATGGTAGACTATACATTAGCACTAGCTGTCTATAAAGTGCTTCGAAAACGCCGTTAAAAGGAAGAACTATGACAAAAGATCGCAAACAAGCCCTTCTCCAACTCTTGAAAGAAGCTCCAAAAGCCCTCAATGGCCAAAGTTTGGCGGAACATTTTCATGTCACACGTCAGGTCATTGTGCAGGACATTGCAATTTTGAGAGCCGATGGCGCTCCTATCCTATCCACTAATCGTGGCTACGTCTATAAGCAAGTTGATGTCAATCCATACGTCCACAAACTTTTCAAAGTCAAACATGAAGTTGAAGAAATCGGTCAAGAACTCCTTGCTATCGTAGATAATGGAGGGCGTGTCCAGAACACCTTGATTGACCATCCCGTTTATGGAGAAATTGAAACCTTGCTGAAACTGTCTTGCCGCAGAGATGTGCAACATTTTCTAGAACAAGTCGAGCATTCTGACTTTAGACCTCTATCTGAATTGACAGATGGCATCCATTACCACCTAGTCGAAGCCGAAACACAACAAGACCTCCACTATATCGAGGAGGCCTTGGATCAGCTAGGTTATTTAGTAAAAGATTAGAAAATTTTCTTTTCCCAATCATCTTCTGTACGGTGGCGGTAGAAAAATTCAGATTTGTCAGGATCTTCCATCATCTCCATCAAGGGTAACATATCATAGGCCAGATCCAAGTTTGGAATCTGGTCTTTTTGCACCCAAGAAACTTCTCCAAATCCAAAAGATTGAGACTTTTATATAGAATCAGCTATAGCATGCTCTAAAGACTATCCGCTTGATTTTATATCGAAAAGCTTCTCCATAATTTTTCACAATTCTTTCCCTTAACTTTATTTTCGAGCGATAAACATTCCATATTCTTTAGGAATAATCAACATACCATTATTAAACTCAGTTTCCAACCTTTTACGAATTATTTCCTCTTCTAGCGAACCTATTTCTGAAATTCCTTTAAAGGATTGGATGTATTGAACTAGATCATCTATTCTAGTTACCTGTAACTCATCATCATAGAGTAATGTATCGACAGAGTTAAAATACCTACTCAGGTACCTTTTACCATTTTGTAAAGTAAACGTTTTATTTTCTAAATCTTGATTAACCTCATATTTAAATAAACTTGCCAAATAATCTACAACTCCATTTTCACCAAATGTAGCACAGTAAAAAATTCCGCCTGTTTTTAAGACTCTATTCACCTCAGAGAGCGCTTTAGGAATATCATTTACATGATGTAGAAGCATATTAGCAATAACAATATCAAAGGTTTCATTCTCAAAAGAAATCTTTTGAATATCCATTATTTCATAGTTAACATTGTCTCTATTTCCAATCACTGATCTCGTTGTTCTCACCATATCTTTAGAAAAATCTGTAATAACCAACTGCTTCATTTTATCTATAGAATCACTATTACTTTTCCACAGTTCTCCTGTACCACATCCCAATTCTAGAACATTTACTTCATCAGCTATTTGGTAGTTAGAAAATATCCAATTGTTAAATCCTAATTTATTTTTCGAATACTTCTTATGTATGCTTACTCTAATATCAAGATTATCTTGTTTTGCATATTGTTCAATTACTTTATCATCCATTTTCTGGTACTTCCTTTCATATTTTAAGATTATACCATAAAATAAAACAATCTCCGATTTCAACATTGAAGGTGGAGATTGTTCAAAATATAGATCGAAAAGAATAATAAGAAATTTAGAGATATTCAGTTGACTTACACCACCATACTTAGCCTATATTTCAGTACCTTACTTTAAAAGATAACATCTATCAACTAATCATAGAACTAAAAAATTTCTTTCTCCCAATCGTCTTCTGTACGGCGAGGATAGAAAAATTCAGATTTGTCAGGATCTTCCATCATCTCCATCAAAGGTAACATATCATAGGCCAGATCCAAGTTTGGAATCTGGTCTTTTTGCACCCAAGAAACTTCTCCCTCTTCTGAAGAGCGAAGGGTACCAGAGAACTCAGTCGCCTTATAACAAATGACAATGTAGCGCCCACCTGTATCTAGTGGCCAATTTTTAATGCCGACAAGTTGAGGATTTTGAATAGTCAATCCTGTTTCTTCGTAGATTTCACGAATGACAGACTCCGCAAAAGCCTCACCATTTTCAACATGACCTCCAGGAAAGGCATAACCTGACCAGCGATTGGTTTCAGGAGCGCGATACTGCATCACCACGCGCTGAGTTTCGAGGTCTTCAATCAGACAAATATTTGTTAAAATCGTTAATTGGGAACGGGACATAAATTTACTCGCTTTCTAAATATTTAAATATAGAAATCAAGTATTTCTATATCATCAAAAACATCAAAATCCAAGTCATAAATAAATGATATTTCAAAAGTAGCATCTAATTCTGATGACTCATACTCAAATTCTGTATCTCCAACTTCTTCGTAGAAAGGGCTCTTGGTAACAATATTAAAGTCTATATTCACATCAATGCTTGCTTTACACTTAATTTCATAAAAGTCATCTTCAAATGTGTATTCTTCAATCTCCACTCCTGTAATCGTTACATATTCAAATTCTCCCCAACCTAAATCACCATAGTCATTTTCAAAATTCATGTTTGGCAGTTCACTTTTTAAGTATTCCTCTATTACATCACTAATTCCATAATCATTTTCTACAATTTTTAATAATTCAGAAACATCTGTGACTTTTCTTCTTTTGATTACAGATGATATACTACTTATTGATTGAGAAGGCGATTTTACTAAAGGTTTTACTGTACTATCATTTAGAGAAGGTGATACTATTTTAGCAAAATCTAGTAGTGTATCACTAATAGATTTTGCTACTTGAGATGATACTTCCTCTTGTGAGAATTGTTTCATGAATTCCAGTTCATCCATTAAATAAAAATCTGCTCCAGTCTCATTTTTCATTTCCTCAATAAGTTCAATCCTTGGACCAATAATCTGATATTTCTCCTTACCATTTCCATCATTTCCAACACAAACTTTATAGTTTAAATCGGTTTTACTATCCTGTTTTCCATCAGAGGTTACAAAAATTACATGTTTGATTCTATCTTCCTTTGCTTTGCTAATTATATCCTTCCAAATAATTAAATCTCCAAACTTTTGTTGGTACTTTATACCATTATAACTTCTTGATAATTTTTTATTAGCATCATTAAAACCAGGTGGTATCCCATTTTTATATCTTTCTTCTCCCTCCTTTTCAATTTTTGTAATCATATCTTGAGTATATCGCTCTCCTGTTTTACTCTCCATAATTTGAATCAAAATTTTAAAGGTATTTTTTTGATTATCGCTAATTGATGAAATCTTTTCAATAAGTTTGGCTTCTATGTCAAGTTTATCGGAATTCAATAAATTTGATAAGAATGTAGTTAATTCGTTTTGTTGTAAATCATTTCTAAAGGTGAGACTTGAAAATAGCTTTTTGAATCCGACTTCACCTTATTCCAATTCTTGCTGAAATCATTTTTAAACTTTGTCACATTTATTTCATTCAATAACAATGTTTCGGATTTATGAAAGTGGAATTCTAAAGCTACAAGATATGGAATATAAATTTTATCTTGTACTTTGAATTATCTCAAAATATTCTTTTGATGCTTCTGGTGTAAACCTAAATACACAATGAATTAGTATCAAACACAATAATTGTATTTTCATTTGTCATATTTTCTTTATTAAATGGTTCTCTGTAAAAACCATAAAATTCTTCTTTATAGTCCATCTTTTTTCTATCTCCCTAATCCAAGGCCTTTACTTCCAGCATCATATCACGAATCTGTGCTGCTAGTTCAAAGTCAAGCACTTCGACGGCTTCTTGCATTTGTTTTTCGAGTTTCTTGACTAGTTCTTTGCGCTCTTGCTTATTGAGGCTATTGATATCAACTTCCTTGTCTTCTTCCTTAGCAACTGCCTTGGTTACGGCAATCAGGTCACGGATTTCTTTCTTAATGGTTTGTGGCACGATACCATGTTCTTCATTATAGGCCATCTGGATTTTGCGACGACGGGCCGTTTCATCGATAGCACGTTGCATAGACTGGGTCATAGTATCTGCATACATGATAACATGCCCTTCGCTGTTACGGGCAGCACGGCCAATGGTCTGGATAAGGCCACGTTCATTACGAAGGAAACCTTCCTTGTCAGCATCGAGAATGGCAACCAAGCTCACTTCAGGAACATCAATCCCTTCACGGAGGAGGTTGATTCCGACCAAGACATCAAAGACACCCAAGCGCAGGTCACGGATAATCTCAGTCCGCTCCAATGTCTTGATATCCGAGTGCATGTACTTGACCTTGATACCCATTTCCTTGAAGTAGTCGGTCAAGTCTTCTGCCATCTTCTTGGTCAAGGTTGTGATAAAGGTACGCTCGTTCTTTTCAACACGGGCATTGATTTCACCTAAAAGGTCATCAATCTGTCCCATTGTCGGACGGACTTCCACCTCAGGATCCAAAAGACCTGTCGGACGAATGATTTGCTCAATCACTGTCTCGGTCTGTTCATTTTCATAGTCACCAGGTGTCGCTGAAACGTAAACAATCTGATGCACATGGCTTTCAAACTCTTCACGACGGAGAGGTCGATTGTCCAAAGCTGATGGCAAACGGAAACCATAATTAACCAGCATTTCCTTACGCGAACGGTCCCCATTGTACATGCCCTTGATCTGCCCCATAGTCATGTGACTCTCGTCAATCATAATCAAAAAATCATCTGGGAAGAAGTCGAGAAGCGTATAAGGAGGCTCACCTTCGCTACGACCATCCATGTGACGAGAATAATTTTCAACCCCGTTAGTATAGCCCATCTCACGCAACATTTCAATATCATACTCTGTCCGCTGTTTCAAACGCTGGGCTTCAAGTAATTTACCTTCCTTTTCAAAGATAGCTAACTGCTCCTCCAACTCGGCCTGAATCTTGGCAATGGCAACTTCCATGTGGTCATCATTGGTCACAAAGTGAGTAGCTGGGAAAATAGCCAAATGATCCACTTCTCCTAAGACCTGACCTGTCAGAGCCTCAACTTCACGAATACGGTCAATTTCGTCTCCAAAAAATTCTACTCGAAAGGCGTGTTCATCACGAGATGCTGGGAAAATCTCCACTACATCCCCACGCACACGAAATCTTCCCCGTTGGAAATCAATATCATTACGTTCAAACTGGATATCAACCAAGTCATGCAAGAGTTTATCACGAGAAATCTCTAGACCAGGACGGAGACTCACGACACTATCAGCGTATTCCTTGGGCGAACCCAAACCATAGATACAAGAGACTGAGGCCACGACAATAACATCATTACGCTCCAAAAGGGCTGAAGTCGCTGAGTGACGGAGCTTGTCAATCTCGTCATTGACAGAACTATCCTTCTCAATATAGGTATCGCTTGAAGGTACATAGGCCTCTGGCTGGTAATAATCATAGTAGGATACGAAGTACTCAACAGCATTTTCAGGGAAAAATTCCTTAAACTCCCCATAGAGCTGTCCTGCTAGAGTTTTATTGTGGGCAATAACCAGAGTTGGTTTATTGACTTTGGAAATGACTTGACTCATGGTATAGGTCTTCCCTGTACCAGTCGCCCCCATCAGAATCTGAGCTTTTTCTCCCCCCTCGATATTATCAACCAACTGCTCAATAGCTTGAGGTTGGTCTCCTGAAGGTTGATATTTTGATACTAGTTTAAATTGATTATCTGTAATGCGGTTAATCATAAGAATCCTCTCTCCATGTGCTATTCCTATTTTAGCATACTTGTAGCATTTTCACGAAGAAAAGGACGGACCGAAGTCACATCCTTTCATTTTCTTTCTTTAATTGATAAGCGAGATAAAGAATCAGCAGAAACAAAATAATACTGGACACGATGGAACCCTCAATACCAAAAGACCCACCAGATAGCCAGTCTTGATTGCCTTGTGGAGTAAATTTCATGATTGATGTTCCTGAAGACTGACCACTAACTAATACTCCAAAGAGGTTTCCCTGTGCGAAATTCCAAGCTCCATGAATACCACCTATACCCCATATAGTATCTGTTTTAAGAAGATATAGGGACATGGCAACTCCGAATAAAAAGAGATCAATTGCAGATAAGAAAGTTATGCCTGGATTTCCTAAATGAAGTAAGGTAAAGAGACTACTAGATATGATAATAGCGACTTTAATATTGGTTCTCTTAGCCAATTGTGGAATCAGCCAAGCACGAGTAACCAATTCTTCTGCCGTTCCTTGTAAAATCCAAAATGGAATGGTAAAAATGACAAAGATAAGCGAATAAGTATCCAAGTGAATGGAGTCAAATTGATACTGCCCCAACACTACTAGTCCAGCCAAAGCAAGTATAAAGAGGGATAGACCAAGACCGTATCCTTTAAATAAGGCACTTAAAAAATTTTCTTTATAGAATCCCAAGGTTCGAATCGGTCTTTTCTCTACTTTTCTAGTCCATCTAAACACAGTTAAGATGATAAAACCAAAGGACAGTAAATCTAAAATTAAATGAAAGTCACTTGTTTTATCCATCAAGCTCTGATGCAAGGTCTGTAAGTAGCTTGCAAGATTTTGACCAGCCTCTCCAAAATTTCTAAAAAGTCCGATGAGAGCTAACAAACTAATACCATACAGAGTAAAAGCCACAAACTCTCCTATGAAGACAAAAGCAAAGGCTAACAAGGGGCTTGTGTAAATGTTTAAACTCATTTTTGAAGCTTGGAAGTCTTTAAATATTCTTTTGTTCTTCATATCCCCGTCCTCTTTTCTTCTATTATATACTATTATTATAGCACTTTATAGTAGCAATTCAAGAAAGAAAAGAAAAAATCAATGTTATATTTTCTGACACAAAAATATAAAAATTTGCCTTTTTTTACTTTTTCTGATATAATGGGAGAATATTCGGAAAAGGAGACTAAAAATGAAGAAAAAATTTCTAGCATTTTTGCTAATTTTATTCCCAATTTTCTCATTAGGTATTGCCAAAGCTGAAACGATTAAGATTGTTTCTGATACCGCCTATGCACCTTTTGAGTTTAAAGATTCAGATCAAACTTATAAAGGAATTGATGTTGACATTATTAACAAAGTCGCTGAGATTAAAGGCTGGAACATTCAGATGTCTTATCCTGGATTTGACGCAGCGGTCAATGCGGTTCAAGCTGGTCAAGCTGACGCTATTATGGCAGGGATGACAAAGACGAAAGAACGTGAAAAAGTCTTCACCATGTCTGATACTTACTATGATACAAAAGTTGTCATTGCAACTACAAAGGCACACAAGATTAGTCAGTACGATCAATTGTCTGGTAAAACTGTTGGTGTTAAAAATGGAACAGCCGCTCAACGTTTCCTAGAAACGATTAAAGATAAATACGGCTTTACTATTAAAACATTTGACACTGGTGATTTGATGAACAACAGCTTAAGTGCTGGTTCAATTGATGCCATGATGGATGATAAACCTGTTATCGAGTATGCCATTAACCAAGGTCAAGACCTCCATATTGAAATGGATGGTGAAGCTGTAGGGAGTTTTGCTTTCGGTGTTAAAAAAGGTAGCAAATACGAGCACCTAGTTACTGAATTTAACCAAGCCTTGGCTGAAATGAAAAAAGATGGTAGTCTTGATAAAATCATTAAGAAATGGACTGCTTCATCATCTTCAGCAGTGCCAACTACATATACTCTAGCAGGCTTAAAAGCCATTCCTGTTAAAGCTAAATATATCATTGCCAGCGATTCTTCTTTTGCACCTTTTGTTTTCCAAAACTCAAGTAACCAATTTACTGGTATTGATATGGAATTGATTAAGGCAATCGCTAAAGACCAAGGTTTTGAAATTGAAATCACCAACCCTGGTTTCGATGCCGCTATCAGTGCTGTTCAAGCTGGACAAGCTGATGGTATCATTGCTGGTATGTCTGTCACAGATGCTCGTAAGGCAACTTTTGACTTCTCAGAATCCTACTACACTGCCAATACTATCCTTGGTGTCAAAGAATCAAGCACCATTGCTTCTTATGAGGATTTGAAAGGAAAGACAGTTGGTGTTAAAAACGGAACTGCTTCTCAAACCTTCCTAACAGAAAATCAAAGCAAATACGGTTACAAAATCAAAACCTTCGCTGATGGTTCATCAATGTATGACAGTTTAAACACTGGGGCAATCGATGCCGTTATGGATGATGAACCTGTTCTCAAATATTCTATCAGCCAAGGGCAAAAATTGAAAACACCAATCGCTGGAACTCCAATCGGTGAAACAGCCTTTGCCGTTAAAAAAGGAGCAAATCCAGAATTGATTGAAATGTTCAATAACGGACTTGCTAACCTTAAAGCAAACGGTGAATTCCAAAAGATTCTTGACAAATACCTAGCTAACGAATCTTCAACTGCATCAACAAGCACTGTTGATGAGACAACTATCTGGGGCTTGCTTCAAAACAACTACAAACAACTCCTTAGCGGGCTTGGTATCACTCTTGCTCTAGCTCTTATCTCATTTGCTATTGCTATTGTTATCGGAATTATCTTCGGTATGTTTAGTGTCAGCCCGTATAAATCTCTTCGTGTGATTTCTGAGATTTTCGTTGACGTTATTCGAGGTATTCCATTGATGATTCTTGCAGCCTTCATCTTCTGGGGAATTCCAAACTTCATCGAGTCTATTACAGGCCAACAAAGTCCAATTAACGACTTTGTAGCTGGTACTATTGCCCTTTCTCTCAATGCAGCGGCTTACATCGCTGAAATCGTTCGTGGTGGTATTCAGGCCGTTCCAGTTGGCCAAATGGAAGCCAGTCGAAGCTTGGGTATCTCTTATGGAAAAACTATGCGTAAGATTATCTTGCCACAAGCAACTAAATTGATGTTGCCAAACTTTGTTAACCAATTCGTTATCGCACTTAAAGATACAACCATCGTATCTGCTATCGGTTTGGTTGAACTCTTCCAAACTGGTAAGATTATCATTGCCCGTAACTACCAAAGTTTCAAGATGTATGCAATCCTTGCTATCTTCTATCTTGTAATTATCACACTTTTGACTAAACTAGCGAAACGCTTAGAAAAGAGGATTCGTTAATGGCAAAATTAAAAATTGATGTAAATGATTTACACAAAAGCTACGGAAAAAATGAAGTTTTAAAAGGAATTACGACCAAGTTCTATGAAGGAGATGTTGTTTGTATCATTGGTCCTTCAGGTTCTGGTAAGTCAACTTTCCTTCGTAGCCTCAATCTTTTGGAAGAAGTTACTAGCGGTCACATCACTGTGAACGGTTATGACTTAACTGAAAAAACAACCAACGTTGACCACGTCCGTGAAAATATCGGAATGGTGTTCCAACACTTCAATCTCTTCCCACACATGTCTGTATTGGACAACATCACCTTTGCTCCTATTGAGCACAAGTTGATGACTAAGGAAGAAGCTGAAAAATTGGGAATGGAGTTGCTTGAAAAGGTTGGACTAGCAGATAAGGCTAAGGCCTGTCCAGATAGCCTGTCAGGTGGTCAAAAACAACGTGTAGCCATCGCTCGTGGACTTGCAATGAATCCAGACATCATGCTCTTTGATGAACCAACTTCTGCCCTTGACCCTGAGATGGTCGGAGACGTACTAAACGTTATGAAGGAATTGGCTGAGCAAGGTATGACCATGATTATCGTAACCCATGAGATGGGATTTGCTCGTCAGGTTGCTAACCGCGTTATCTTTACTGCAGATGGCGAGTTCCTAGAAGACGGAACACCTGATCAAATCTTTGATAACCCTCAACACCCACGTCTGAAAGATTTCTTGGACAAGGTCTTAAACGTTTAAATGCAAACTGTAAGGATTTCCTTGCAGTTTTTTTCTATCTCGTATTGGAATTTTTGATTTTTCGGAAAATTATGTTAGAATTAAGTTTATGAAATGAGGTTTCCTCATACCTAGCAAAACTAGGAATAAAAATAGAAATTAGGTAGCTAGATGTCATCTAAGGTTATTGTTACAATTTTCGGTGCGAGTGGAGACCTGGCTAAACGCAAGCTCTACCCTTCCCTATTTAGACTATATAAATCCGGCAATCTTTCCAAACATTTTGCCGTTATTGGAACTGCCCGTCGTCCTTGGAGCAAGGAATATTTTGAATCTGTTGTCGTCGAATCGATCCTTGATTTGGCAGATAGTACCGAACAGGCTCAAGAATTCGCTAGCCACTTCTACTATCAAAGTCATGATGTCAATGATACAGAACACTATATTGCTCTACGTCAATTGCAGGCTGAACTAAATGACAAGTACCAAGCTGAACACAACAAGCTCTTCTTCTTGTCTATGGCGCCTCAGTTCTTTGGAACTATAGCAAAACACCTCAAGTCTGAAAACATTGTAGACGGTAAAGGTTTTGAACGTTTAATCGTTGAAAAACCATTTGGTACAGATTACGCAACTGCAAGCAAGTTGAATGACGAGCTCCTAGCAACATTTGACGAAGAACAAATTTTCCGTATTGACCATTATCTTGGTAAGGAAATGATCCAAAGCATCTTTGCAGTTCGCTTTGCAAACCTGATTTTTGAAAATGTTTGGAACAAGGATTTTATCGACAATGTTCAAATTACCTTTGCGGAGCGCTTGGGTGTAGAAGAACGTGGTGGCTACTATGACCAATCTGGTGCCCTCCGCGACATGGTACAAAACCATACACTGCAACTTCTTTCTCTCCTTGCTATGGACAAACCAGCCAGCTTCACAAAAGATGAGATCCGTGCCGAAAAGATTAAGGTCTTTAAAAACCTCTATCATCCAACTGATGAAGAACTTAAAGAACACTTTATCCGTGGTCAATACCGTTCTGGTAAGATTGATGGCATGAAATACATCTCTTATCGTAGCGAGCCAAATGTGAATCCAGAATCTACAACTGAAACCTTTGCATCTGGTGCTTTCTTTGTAGACAGCGATCGATTCCGTGGTGTTCCTTTCTTCTTCCGTACTGGTAAACGTCTGACTGAAAAAGGAACTCATGTCAACATCGTCTTTAAACAAATGGACTCTATCTTTGGAGAACCACTTGCTCCAAACATTTTGACCATCTATATCCAACCAACAGAAGGCTTCTCTCTTAGCCTCAATGGGAAGCAAGTAGGAGAAGAATTTAACTTGGCTCCTAACTCACTTGATTACCGTACAGATGCGACCGCAACTGGTGCCTCTCCAGAACCATACGAGAAATTGATTTATGATGTCTTAAATAACAACTCAACTAACTTTAGCCACTGGGATGAAGTTGGTGCGTCATGGAAATTGATTGACCGTATCGAAGAACTCTGGGCTGAAAATGGTGCCCCACTTCATGACTATAAAGCTGGAAGCATGGGACCTCAAGCAAGTTTTGACTTACTTGAAAAATTTGGTGCCAAATGGACTTGGCAACCAGATATCGCCTATCGTCAAGATGGTCGTTTAGAATAAAAAAAATTTCCTGCAAGTTTGTAGCTTGCAGGATTTTTGCTTCTGATTAGATTAAGCCTTCCAAGAGACCCTTCATAAAGTTTTCTGAGTTAAACTCTCCAATATCATCGATTTTTTCACCAAAACCAATCAATTTTACAGGAATATTGAGTTCTTCACGGATGGCTAGAACCACACCACCTCGAGCAGTTCCATCAATCTTAGTCAAGACAATTCCAGTTAATGGCGTTATTTTTGAAAATTCTTTGGCCTGTACAAGAGCGTTTTGACCTGTTGATGCATCCAGAGCCAAGAAGGTTTCATGGGGTGCCTCTGGAACAACACGCTTGATGATACGACCAATCTTTTCCAACTCAGCCATGAGGTTATCCTTATTTTGCAGACGACCAGCGGTATCAATCATGAGAATATCAATACCTTCAGCTACGGCACGTTCCATGCCATCAAAGACTACGCTGGCTGGGTCAGCTTTTTCAGGTCCAGTCACAACTGGAACATCCACACGGCGTCCCCATTCTGCTAATTGGGCAACGGCACCAGCACGGAAGGTATCTGCCGCAACCAACATGACCTTCTTCCCAGCTTGTTTGTAGCGGTGGGCTAGTTTCCCGATAGAAGTTGTTTTCCCAACACCATTCACACCAACGAAGAGCATGACAGTCAAGCCCTCTTGGAAGTGGATGCTTTCATCGTAGTTTCCATCCTTTTCATAAAGCTCAACCAATTTCTCAATGATAACACGGCGAAGGGCATCAGGTTTCTTGGCGTTTTCAAGCTTGGCTTCGTAGCGTAGCTCCTCGGTTAAGTTAGAAGCGACCTGTACACCAACGTCACTCATGATCAGCAGTTCTTCCAGTTCCTCGAAGAATTCTTCATCGACAGAGCGGAAATTGGCAAAGAAGGCATTCAAGCGGGCACCGAAGCCTGTGCGAGTTTTCTTGAGACTGCGGTCATATTTTTCCTGAACAGTTTCTTCTTCTTGAGACCTTTCTGGTTCAAGCACTTCAGAACTATTTTCTTCTACAGTCTCTAGGAGCTCAGTATTCTCTTCCTCTGGGACTTCTTCTGAGTTTGGCAATTCTTCCACTTGTTGAACTTCTACAACTGGCTCTGAATCCTGACTCTCTTCAACTGTCTCTTGATTTTCCTCTTCTTGGAGCTCAGCTTGTTCAACAATTTCAACCTCTGCTTCTTCTTGAGGAATTTCCTCAGCTTCTGTAAGGGCAGGCTCCGTATCTTCAAACAAATCAAGATTTTCCAGAGCTTCTTTTACAACTTCTTCGATTTTAGGTTCTTCTTTTTTTCCGAATAGACGGTCAAATAATCCCATATCTTAGTTCTCCTTTAGCACATATTCTTCGATAACCCAGGCGACAGCCTCTTCATCATTGGTCATTGGAGTTACCACATTTGCGACTGCCTTGACTTCAGGAACAGCGTTTTGCATGGCAACACCGAGCCCTGCCCATTCAATCATAGAAAGGTCATTGGCCTCGTCACCACAAGCCATGACTTGGCTTTGGTCGATTCCAAGATGGCTGATTAGTTTTGCCAAACCTGTTGCTTTGTGAACATTCTTTGGTGACCACTCTAGCAACATTTCACGTGATTTAAAGATTTCATATTGGTCAAACAATTCTGGAGAAATATTCTGAATAGCTGCATCCAAGGGTTCTTGAGCAAAGGCAGTAACACATTTATTATAGGTCATTTGACTAGCTAGGTCTTCAAAGTCCACTGGAACAAAGGCCAAAGCTGGATTAAATTTGGCATAAAGACTTTCTTGGTCAGATTGGATTTGATAAACAGTTCCTTCTGAAATAGCATCAAGAGGCAGCGATAATTTCTCTGTTTCCTCATACAAGCGCGCCACATCATCATATGAAAAGACTGTCTTATCAAGGATTTCACCTGTATTTTTCTGAACCAAACCACCATTAAAAGTAATGGTATACTCATCTTCCTGACCGTCAGTCCCTAGCTCATGGAGAAAGAAATCCATGGATTTTAAGGGACGACCAGTTGTCAATACAACCTTGATACCACGATCACGCGCAGCTTTCAAAGTTGCCTTGGTACGATCCGTCAGCCTTTTATCAGTAGTCAACAAGGTCCCGTCTAAGTCCAATGCAATCAATTTTATATCTGCCATTATAAGCCCTCCATATAAGCTATAACCGACTGGTCCTTATGGTGACCAATCACAGTCTTTGCTAATTCTAAAATTTCAGGTCGTGCATTTTCAGGAGCTACAGGATGTCCCACAACCTGCATCATATGCAAGTCATTTAGATTGTCTCCAAAAGCCATGACCTGATTCATTGTGATACCAAGTTTTTTAGCCAATTCAACAATAGCCACTCCCTTATCGACATAGTCCAGAACAATATCAATGGATTCAAAGCCAGTTGTCATGGCCTTAACACCAGGAACATGTTCATTAACCCAAGTTTCCCCAGCTTCCAGCGTCTCTTCTGTGAAGTTGGTTGTGAATTTGAAAATGTCATCTGTGATATCTTCCAAACTTGCTACTTTTTGAATATTTTCATTATAGTGCTGACTGACTTTTAAATAGGTCTCATCAACCGTATCTAGCACATAAGATCCCTTTTTTCCCGTCAAGAGCAATTTATTGATATCTACATAAGGTGACGTTTTCAGCTTTTCAAAAGTCGCCAGATAAAAATCACGAGACATGGTCGCTTCATACAAGTCTTGACCTCGATATTCGACTAAACTGCCATTTTCCGCTATGAAAATAATGTCATCACGTACATCAGCAAATAATTTTTCTAGAGACAGAAATCCACGCCCCGAAGCCACCGCAAAGTAAATCCCTTTTTCCTTATAGGAAACCAAGAGAGACTTAAGGCGATCCACATCAAAGCACCCATTTCCATCTAGGAAGGTTCCGTCCATATCCGTTGCTACTAGTTTAATTGTCATCCTTCAATACTTTCTAAATCTTTTAACTTAACTGAAACAATTTTTGAGACACCCGATTCTTGCATGGTCACTCCATAGATAGAATCAGCCGCTGCCATGGTTCCCTTACGGTGGGTCACAACGATAAACTGGCTGTCCTTATCAAATCGATTGAGGTAATCCCCGAAACGTTTAACATTGGCTTCGTCAAGTGCAGCCTCTACCTCATCCAAGATAACAAATGGAATGGTCTTGACACGAATAATGGAGAAGAGCAAGGCAAGAGCCGATAGAGCTTTTTCTCCACCACTCATGAGGTTGAGAGACTGGATTTTTTTACCTGGAGGTTGAACAGAAATCTCCACACCAGCTGTTAAAAGGTCGCCCTCAGTCAATATCAAGTCTGCCTGACCTCCGCCAAACATCTGTTTGAAGGTCACTTTAAAGGACTCACGAATAGCTTCAAAGGTGGATTTAAAGCGGTCTTTGACCTCATCATTCATCTCTGTAATGGTCTCAAGGAGCAGATTTTTCGCTGACAAAATGTCATCTCGCTGGCTATTGAGGAAATCCAGACGGCTGTGAACTTCTTCGTACTGTTCAATAGCATCTAAATTGACAGGACCCAGTGAGCGGATAGCTTTCTCTAAATCCTGCACCTCTTGCTCTGCCAGATTGAGATTGTCCAACTCATGTGCCTTTTCTAAAGCTTCAGTATAGCTAATCTGATACTGGTCTGTTAATTGACTTTGTAAATGGCGTAAGCGCTCGCTGACCTTTTCTTTCTTAGCTTCAGCACGTGTTTGCTTGCGAATCCACTCCTCATTCTGCTGGCGAGCCTGATCCAAATGACTAGCAATATCATCTAGTTGCCCTTCAATATCATCCAACTCAAACTGCTTGCGAATCAAACCTTGTTGGAGGTTTGTTTTCTGAGTTTTGGCTTCTTCGGCCTGTTGACTGAGCAAATCCGTATCAACTTTCTCAAGATTGTCAACCTTTTGTTGTAGAAGGCGCTGGATCTCCTCTTGCTCGATATTCAAATTATCCAATTCCTTGCCTAAACGCTCAATATCAGCTACTTCATAACGTTTTTGCCCTTGTAGTTCGGTCTTAAGCAAGCGAGCTTGCGCTAGCTCTTCCTGCAAGTTCTGATAACGTTCTTGGATGGCATTTTTGTTAGACTTAATCCCTTCAATCTCAGCTTCCAGATTTTGCTTATCACTGGCAATAGTAGCAAGGCGTGCTTGGCATTTTTCCTTGTCTGCTTGCCAATCTCCTTCAGAAAGACGATCTAATTCCTCTTCTTGGAGTTTCCAAAGAGTTTCTAGATCTTCAACTTGCTGACTGGTCTGCTGATAAGCAATAGACAAGCCCTGCTCCTGAATACGTGCCTGCTCTCCTTGAGATTTGATGGCTTCTAATCTTTCTGTTAATACTATCATCTCATCTTGCAAGGTCTTCAAAGATGCTTCTTCTAAACGAAGACTTGCTTCTTCTTCAGCAATTTCTTTTTGCAATTGCTCCAGTTCTGGCTTGATGAAGATGCTGTTGTTCTGACGATTGGCACCACCTGCATAGGAACCACCTGTACGCAACTCTGTCCCATCTAAAGTCACCATACGAACCTGGTAACGAACTTGTCGAGCTGCTGCACGCGCATGTTCTACAGTATCAAAAATAGCCGTCGTAGCTAGCAAGTTCTTGAAAATAGCTTCCAGTCTAGTATCGAAAGTAACTAACTCATCAGCCATACCCAGAAATCCTGGACTTGCAGCGATAGCATCTTGATTCTGGCTAGAAATCGTACGCGCCTTGATCGTTGTCAAAGGAAGGAAGGTTGCTCGACCTGCTCTGTTTCGTTTAAGGAAATCAATCGCCTTGGTTGCCGCATGTTCATCTTCTACTATGATATGCTGGATACTTGCCCCTAAGGCAATCTCAAGAGCTGTTTGATAATGAACATCAAAGGTCAGATGCTCACTGACTGCCCCAATAATCCCACCAAGGCGGTCTTTTTCTTGGAGAACACTCTTAACACCTGCATAAAAGTTGCTATGATTTTTCAGGATATTTTCCAAACTTTGAGCTCTGGCTTGCTTGTTTTTAAAACTGTCCAGACGGTCAAAGAGTTGACTTTGTTGAACTTGATAGGAAGTTTTCTGTTCCTCTTGCTCCTTGGCACAGACTTGGTAGTCGGCCAATAATTTTTGAACCTGCTCCTTGGCAGTTTCAAGCTCTTCCTTTTGCTGATCAGCTTTCTCTTTAGCTGTAGCCAGTTGTTCTTTCAGTTTTTCTAATTGATCTGCTTGTTTTTGAGAAAGCTGACGACTATTTTCCAACTCGTTTTCGATACGGGTCAGTTGATTTGAGACATCTGCTTCTTCTTGTAAAAGACCTACAAAGCGTTCACGCAAGAGCTCAATCATCTGATCAGGATCATCTGAAAAAGCTAGCAATTCAGCCTCTAAACGATTGAGTTTTTGATTATTTTGGACTAGATTTTCCTCTAACAGAGTTAAAGAGCTTTCTTTATCAGACTTTTCTTTGCTGAGTGAATTTCTCTTATCCTCCAAAGCAGCCAAACGAGCTTGTGCCTCCTGTTGATTCAAGGCCACTTGCTCGGACTCCAGTTTCGATAAGGCTAATTTTCTTTCTAAATCACTAATCAGACTGGTCAAATCCATCAAACTGCCTTGGTCTTTGGTCATTTCAGCCTGTAAATCTTGGCGTTGCTTCTTGAGATTCTGATTTTCTTCTTCTAATTTTTCACGCTTTTGGTAATAACTAGTCAAGAGTTCCTGAACCTGAGCCAACTCTTCTTCTGTCGAGTCTAGTTCAGCCTTATTTTCCTTGATTTGAGCAACAAGGACATCCAAGTAAATAGCCTTGCGTTGACCTTCCAAGTCTAAAAACTTACGGGCATTCTCAGCTTGCTTCTCAAGAGGCTTGATTTGATTATCCAACTCGTAGATAATGTCTTCAAGACGGTCTAGATTATCCTGAGTTTGTTGCAGTTTACTTTCAGTTTCTTTTCTGCGAGTCTTGTATTTTAAAACTCCAGCAGCTTCTTCAAAAATAGCTCGGCGTTCTTCAGGCTTGGAGTTAAAAATTTCCTCAACCTTCCCTTGGGAAATAATGGAGAAGGAATCTCGTCCCAATCCAGTATCCAAGAAAAGGTCATGAATATCACGCAGACGGACTTTCTTGCCGTCAATCTTATATTCGCTATCTCCACTACGATAGATATGGCGTTCTACCCTAATTTCTTGCCCTGCATCCTTGATAAATCCGTCATGATTATCCAGAGTCACAACTACAGAAGCATAATTAAGCGGTTTGCGACTTTCTGTTCCGGCAAAGATAACATCCGGCATCTTACCGCCACGGAGACTCTTAACACTTGACTCCCCCAAGGCCCAACGTAGACTTTCTGTAATATTCGACTTTCCAGATCCATTGGGTCCAACAACTGCCGTCACACCTTGGTCAAAGACGACCTTGGTCTTATCAGCAAAAGACTTGAATCCCTGAATTTCGATTTCCTTTAAATACATGAATCCAGCCCTTTCTCAACGGCGTTTTTGGCAGCTTCCTGCTCTGCTAATTTCTTGGAACGACCTTGACCTTTACCAATGCTCTTGCCTTCAACAAGAACTTCTACATCAAAAACCTTATCGTGGGCAGGACCCGTTTCAGAAATCACCTGATAACGAATAGCCACATCTCCATTGACCTGAAGTAACTCTTGGAGATGGGTTTTGTAGTCTGTAATCATCTCAAACTCACCTGCTTCAACCTTAGGAATCATGACTTGATAGATAAATTCCTTGACCTTGGCCACATCCTTATCCAAAAGAAGGGCACCAAGAAAGGCTTCAAAGGCATCACCAAGAATGGTGTCACGATTGCGACCACCAGATTTTTCTTCCCCCTTACCCAACTTGATAAATTGATCAAACTGGCAATCACGCGCAAAACCAGCCAAACTCTCCTCGCGAACAATCATGGCACGGAGTTTAGACAAGTCACCCTCAGGCTTTTTAGGATATTTTTTATACAGATATTCTGAAATCAATAACTGTAGAACAGCGTCTCCTAAAAATTCCAAGCGTTCATTGTGTGAAATTTTTAAGAGGCGGTGCTCATTGGCATAACTCGTATGAGTAAAGGCAGTCTCCAGTAAATTTTTGTCTGCAAATTCGATTGCAAAATGGTTTTTAAGTACAGTTTGTAATTCTTTCATACCAACCTCTTTCTAACTGATAACAGTCCTTTTTATTATATCAAAAAAAGCCCCCTGAGTCACTCTAAAACGGGACTGGAGAGCATTTGGGAATTCTTTAAAAAGAGATTTTCAGTTTTAAGGGCCAATTTAGGGCTGTGTAAAGAAAAAAGCCCTACTAAAGGCTTTCTTAGGATGTTTACATCCACCCTGAGGGAATCGAACCCCCATCTCAAGAACCGGAATCTTACGTGATATCCATTACACTAAGGGTGGAAACTTGTTTTATTATAACAGAAATTTGCTCTAATAACAAGTTTTTTTCTAGTGAGATAGCCCGTCTTAGTGGGAAGCATCCCCATTCCAAATAGAGTTTTTCACAATCACATAATCAACGTGTTTAAGGTCAGCAACCTGACGTCCACCTGCATAGGAAATAGCACTTTGAAGGTCTTGTTCCATCTCAGTTAAAGTGTCTTGCAAATGACCTTTTGCAGGAAGCAAGATACGTTTGCCTTCCACATTTTTGTAAGCACCTTTTTGATATTGTGAAGCTGAACCGTAGTATTCTTTGAATTGTTCACCATCGACTTCAATCGTTTTCCCTGGACTTTCGATGTGTCCTGCAAAGAGGGAGCCAATCATAACCATGCTGGCACCGAAGCGGATAGACTTAGCAATATCACCGTGAGTACGAATTCCTCCATCAGCGATAATCGGTTTACGCGCAGCCTTAGCACACCAGCGTAGAGCAGCCAACTGCCAACCACCTGTACCAAAACCAGTCTTAACTTTGGTGATACAAACCTTACCAGGACCGATTCCAACCTTAGTAGCATCCGCACCAGCATTTTCCAATTCACGCACAGCTTCTGGTGTTCCCACATTTCCAGCAATAACAAAAGTATCTGGCAATTCTTTCTTAATGTGTTGAATCATAGAAATCACGCTATCCGCATGACCATGAGCAATGTCTATCGTGATGTATTCTGGAGCATCAGCCTTGAGCTGGCTAACAAAATCATACTCATAATCCTTAACACCGACAGAGATAGAAGCAATGAGCCCTTGATCGTGCATGCGTTTAATAAAAGGAATGCGTCCTGCCTCATCAAAACGGTGCATAATGTAGAAGTACCCACCTTTAGCCAGTTGCTCTGCTACATGTTCATCCAAAATCGTCTGCATATTCGCTGGCACAACAGGTAGTTTAAAGGTGTGCTTTCCTAGAGTGACACTTGTATCCGCTTCTGCACGGCTTTTAATCACACATTTATTTGGAATCAATTGAATATCTTCGTAATCAAAAATTGGAAATTCATTTAACATCTCGATGTCTCGTTTCTTTTGTAATGACCTACCTATGCTCTCGCATCACTACGCCTTTTCTGACGTTTCCTTAACTTATTATAAACTAAAGTACAGTTTTTGTCAAATTATTTTGTGAATTAAAATATATCGTTCGGTTTTTATTGTATAAATAACAATAAAAAGAGGAGAGATTATTTTCTCTCCATTTCTCCTCTATCCTAATAATACTCTCCCTGGCGGTAGTCCCATGAGTTAAAGGTGTCTGACAGGTGCATCATAATCTTATCAATGTCAAGCCCTTTGCGGATTACAACTGGAGCTGGTGAAGTTGAACGTGCTCCCCCTTGTTCTGGGATGAGTTTGCCGTCCTTATCGACCATAGACACCATCACACCTTGCTCGTAGCGAGTTTCAATCGTTTTGTCAGGTTGGATAGATGCCACATAGTCGTCTGCTTCAATGACAAGGTCCACTGCTCCTTCGATACGTTCTCCGATTCCTTCTACCTTACCACGGTTTCCTTTTCCAGATGGGTTTGCAGATGAAGCGTATACCATCTTGCCTTCTTCCCAAAGTTTGGCAGCCAATTGTTCACCAGCTTTCCCAAATTTGATAACAAAACAGCTAGTACCACGCACGTCAGTCATGAGTTCTTCACGGCCATCCCCGTATGCTTTCAATTTTTCAAAGGCTTCTGGTTTCCAAGGAAGGATACAACCAAGAAGAATATCTTCATCCCAATGTTTTTGGTAAAAGGCTTCAATTTCTGGGTTAAGTTGTGCTAAAGCACGAAGCTCATCCATGCTACCGCAGAGAACAACACCTGGTTTGTTACGGTTACGCTCTTTGGCTTCAAACTTACGTTCAAGACCTGCCTTGTCGCTAGTCATAATAATGTAGCCAACTTTTGTAGGACAAACGATACATCCGCCCTCACCTTTTAAAATATCATAGCCTTCTTGTGAAAGTGTTCCCTTCCATTGAATATGTTTTGTCATAATTCTATTTCCTTTTCTAATTTTCTTCTAATCCTGCCAGTAGGCTGGTCGTTGTTTTTCATAAGCAGCAATCAAATCTTCATACTGCAAGGTAATACCAATATCATCCAAACCATTTAAGAGTTTGTGTTTCCATTCGCTATCAATTTCGAAAGTGAATTCTCCAATTGGTGAGATGATTTTTTGTTGTTCCAAGTCCACAGTTACCTGGTCGATTGGTTTCAAGTGGGCTAGTTTCTCTCGAACCTCTCTAGGCTGAACAATAGGTAGCATGCCATTATTGAGTTCATTATTGTAATGAATGTCACCGAAAGATCCTGCAATCACGACTTTAAAACCATAGTCTGCTAGAGCCCAAGCCGCGTGTTCCCTCGAAGAACCTGCGCCAAAGTTATCCCCTGATATGAGAATACTGGCTTTCCGATATTCAGGTCGGTTAAAGACAAAGTCTGGATCCTCAGTATACTTGTCATCCAAATAACGCCAAGCATACATGAGGTACTTACCAAAGCCTTTTTTATCAATTAACTTGAGAAACTGCTTGGGTAGGATTTGGTCGGTGTCGATGTTATCATTCATGAGAGGAACGGTCGTTCCCGTATAAACTGTAAATTTCTCCATATCCTCTCCTTACTGGGCTTCTGGCATTTTCCGAACATCTACGAAACGCCCTGCGATAGCTGCCGCAGCTGCCATAGCTGGACTGCAGAGATGGGTCTTAGCGCCAAAGCCTTGTCTGTCCTCAAAGTTTCGATTGCTTGTTGAGGCACAATGTACACCATCTGGAACCTTATCAGGATTCATCCCTAGACACATGGAGCAACCTGGGTCTCTCCACTCAAAACCAGCATCCAGAAAGACCTTGTCCAAGCCCAACTTCTCAGCAGCTCGTTTCACAGGACGAGAACCTGGGACTACGATAGCCGTTAAGTTGGGAGCTATTTTCTTCCCTTTGACAAATCGCGCAGCCAGTTGCAAATCGCTGAGACGAGCGTTGGTACATGAACCTATAAAGATATAACCTAGTTCAATATCCGCTGGCTTTTGACCTGGTTCCAAATCCATATAATTGTAGGCTCGTTCATCATTCATATCCTTAATTTCTGGGAAACTACTGTCAAAGTCAACCCCCATAGCAGGGTTGGTTCCCCAGGTCACCATAGGAGCAAGGTCTGAGACATCCATCTGGATAACCTTATCGTAAACAGCATCCTCATCACTGACAATTGTTTTCCAATCCGCCACAGCCTCTTCAAAGTCCTCTGGAACACATTCCCGTCCCTTGAGATAGTCATAGGTGGTTTGGTCCGGATTCATGATTCCCATCTTAGAACCAAACTCGATGGACATATTGCAGATAGTCATTCGCTCTTCCATGCTCAGTGCATCAATCGCTTGTCCCCGATATTCCACCACATAGCCAACTCCACAGGCAACGCCGTATTTAGCAATCAAGGCTAAAATGAAATCCTTGGAATAAACTCCTTTTTGAGGAACACCAGTGAATTCTACCAACATTTTCTTGGGTTTAACCTGCCAGAGGGTCTGGGTAGCGAAGACATGCTCTACCTCACTGGTCCCAATTCCAAAAGCGATTGCTCCGAAAGCTCCGTGGGTTGCGGTATGGCTGTCTCCACAGACGATGAATTTTCCTGGTTGAGTCCTTCCAGTTTCTGGACCTACCATGTGAACAATGCCCTGCTTTTCAGAACCATGTGCAGCATGTTCAATCCCAAACTCCTCAACATTTTCAGCCAGCTTATCAATTTGAGCCTTGGAAATTACATCTCGAATATCGTAGATATTGACAGTAGGGACGTTGTGGTCAAAGGTTCCAAATGTCAAGTCTGGTCGTCTTAATCTGCGACCTGCGTCTCGCAATCCTTGAAAAGCCTGAGGACTGGTCACTTCGTGGATATAGTGCTGGTCCACATACATGAGTTGGGGTTGCCCCTCTTCTCCTGTGATGACATGACGGTCCCATAATTTATCAAAAATCGATTTTCCTGCCATCCATTACCTCCAAATAAAATATAAGGCTACTAGTGTAGTCACCATCCCAAGAAACCAAACTGTTTTAAAGTACCATTTTCGAGTCTTATGGTGAAAAGTGATTCCTGCTAACCAAGCACCAAAACCACCACAAGAAAGGGCTAAAATAAGTAAGATTTTCTCTGGGATGCGCCAAGCTCTTCTCCTTGCCTTGGATTTGTCAATACCATAAATTAAGAAAACCATGACATTCCAAATCAAGAGGGCAAGAGTAATTTTTTCATCTAACTTCATAACCTTGCAATAATAGCTTCTGTCATTTCCTTGGTCGAAGCCTGTCCACCTATATCTCTTGTTAAAATGCCAGCCGCTAAACTAGCTTCAACAGCACGCTCAATACGCTCTGCATCCTCAAAACGTCCAAAACTATCTCTCAACATCATGGCCACTGATAAAATCATGGAAATAGGATTTGCAATTCCTTGACCAGCAATATCAGGTGCTGAACCGTGAATAGGTTCATAGAGACTTGGCCCATTTTCAGAATGACTGGCTGATGGCATAACTCCAAGTGTGCCAGATAAAACGCTTGATTCATCAGATAGAATATCTCCGAAAAGATTCTCCGTCACGATGACATCAAACTTATCAGGATTGGTAATCATAAGCATAGCAGCTGAGTCTACCAACTGGTGTTCCAAGGTCACATCTGGGAAATCCTGTGAGACCTCCTCAGCCACTTTTCTCCAGAGTTTTGATGTTGCTAGAACATTTTGCTTATCGATACTGGTAAGGATTTTTCTGCGATTTCTTGCGATTTCAAAGGCCTTGCGAATAATCCGCTCCACTTCCTCATAGCTATAGTCGTTGATATCACGTGCTTTTCTCTCTTCAAGAACATGATCCCCAAAGTAAATCCCGCCTGTCAACTCCCGCACCACGACAAAGTCCACACCAGCAATTCGTTCTGGTTTGAGAGGTGACAAATGCTTGAGACTATCAAAGATTTTTACAGGACGAATATTAGCGTAAAGATTAAGTTCCTTACGGAGAGCCAGCAAGCCTTGTTCAGGCCGAACCGCTTCTCCATCATACTGAGGACTACCGATAGCCGCTAGAAGAATGGCATCTGCTTCTCTACTTGCCTTGAGGGTTTGATCAGGTAAGGGATGCCCTGCTGCATCGATACCTGCACCTCCAAAAGGTCGTCTATCAATCTCATAGTCAAAACCTGTTTTTTCAGCTAGAGCTTCCAGGACTTCTAAACCAGCCTCCATGATTTCTGGGCCAATTCCGTCCCCTGCTAGAGCTACTATTTTCTTTGTCATAGCCTTCTCCTTTACACACTAGGCATGTCACGATAGGAAACACTGCGTCCCATCTCACCAGCATTCTCTTTTTGAACAAAGGTATTGGCATTGATGTAGGCAATAGCCGAAGCCTTCAACACATCGAAATCAAGACCTGCAGCGTTAAAGATGGTTTCTGTATCTCTGTTTTCAACAGTGACCAAAACCCGAGCTTGGGCATCAATTCCATCTGTCACAGCGTCAATAGTGTAGGACACCAAGCGGACGGATTGGTTAAAGAACTTATCGATAGCGTTAAAAATTGCTTCAACGGAACCTTGCCCTGTCGCATTAAATTCGACTTTTTCACCATCCATATTAGCCAGGCTAACAAGCGCTTCAATGTCATTATCTGCATGAGTTTGAAGTTGTAAATCATCAAAATGGAAGCCTTCTGGGTTTTCAACCATGGTTCCAGCTACCAGAGCTCGAATATCTGCATCTGTGATTTCTTGTTTCTTATCGGCCAGTGCCTTGAACTTAGCGAAGAGTGGTTTGATGTCCTCTTCTGTAAAGTCTAGGGCCAATTCTCTTAGTTTTTCAACAAAGGCATGGCGACCAGACAATTTTCCAAGTGGAAGACTATTACTCTTAACACCAACTAATTCAGGGGTGATGATTTCATAGGTAAGAGGATTTTTAAGGACTCCGTCTTGGTGAATACCAGATTCGTGAGAAAAGGCATTGCCACCGACCACAGCCTTGTTTTTAGGAACTGGAATTCCTGAGAAGCGAGAAATCATTTCTGACGTATTGATGGTCTCATTTAGGACAATACTGGTTTCTGCTTGGTAGTAATCTTGGCGAATACTGAGGGCTACTGCAATTTCTTCCAAAGCAGCATTTCCAGCTCGCTCCCCGATACCATTGATAGTCCCTTCAACACGTCCTGCTCCGTTCTTGA
Source organism: Streptococcus thalassemiae (assembly GCF_903645285.1). Taxonomy (GTDB): domain Bacteria; phylum Bacillota; class Bacilli; order Lactobacillales; family Streptococcaceae; genus Streptococcus; species Streptococcus thalassemiae. The sequence continues at coordinate 112,845 of NZ_CAHJXN010000004.1, forward strand.
CAGCAGCAAGGCTATTAGCCACTGCCATTCCAAGGTCATCATGACAGTGAGGTGAATAGATAATCTGACGATCCGTCTTGACATTCTCAATCAAGTGTTTGAAGATAGCTCCGTATTCCTCTGGTGTGGTAAATCCTACCGTATCAGGGATATTGATATAAGACGCCCCTGCATCAACCGCTGTTTGAACGACTTGTAAGAGGAAACCCAACTCTGTTCTAGTCGCATCTTCAGGAGAGAATTCAACCACTTCAAACTTAGAACGGGCATAAGAAACATGTTCACTGATTGCTTCCAAAATCTCTTCCTTGGTCTTATTGAGTTTATACTTACGATGAATCGGACTGGTAGCAATAAAGACGTGAACTTGTGGATACTTGGCGTCCTTGAGGGCCTCATAACAAGCATCAATATCAGACTTGACCGAACGTGCCAAACCAGTCACCGCCGTTTTCTTCAAGACCTTAGCAATCTCCTGCACTGCTGTGAATGAGTCTGGGCTAGCCGCTGGAAAACCAGCTTCGATGGCTGAAATACCCCATTTCTCCAGCTGCCTTGCAATGGCAATTTTTTCCTTGATTGAAAAGTTAACACCCGGTGTCTGCTCTCCATCCCGAAGGCTGGTATCTAGAAATTCAACTGTTCGCATAAGATTTCCCCTTTTCCAAATGTGATTTTAAAAAAACATCTCGCTCAGAAACCCAAGCGAGATGTTGATTTACTCCCGCTTGGTAAGCCAAACAGGACTAATGCTTTTTGCACTAGCCCGAGTACCTCAACAACAAAGCAAATTGATTAAACTTAGCTGTTTTCATGTTTGACTTTCTCCTTCGTTTGATATCTTGTTTAGTATTTTAGCATAGGCAAAAGCACTTGTCAAGAAAAAATCCAATATTTTCTGAAAATTTCTTCAGTAGAGAATATTTAGCTAATTGAAAGTTATTGAAAATCCTTGAAATATTTCATTTTTTAGTGGTTAAGTTCCAACTTTTTTCTATCAATTCTAACACTTCTTCATCTGATAAAGTATCATCAAGCGCCACACTAATCCAGTAACGTTTATTCATATGAAAAGCTGGATAAATGCCCTTTTGTGAAAGCAAGTCCGCTACTTGGTCGTGTTTTAGATTGACTGCTTCGACTAGACCTTCTCTACCCTTATCTAACCTATCCCAAGGTATTCTCATCAAAACAGCATACCATTTTTGATTGCCTTCATGACGTAACACTGCCGTATCAGGAGATTTCTCCCACAGATATTCCAACTGATTTCCGTACTTTTCCTGAACTTGAGTCATAATACGCTTAGTTTGAGGACAGATAAAATCCTGCACATCAAAACAAGCCTTCCGAATCTGGTAAAGAGTCTCCAAACAAGCCTCACGGACACTTCCTACAAAACTTCCACGCATGCTTTCCATATGAACTTGAGGATAGAGATCACCAGTCTCCTGGTCAAAGACTTGAAAACTCACATTATCAGCAGTGATGGACACAGTCATGACAAAGTCGCCCTGCAAAATCTGGCTGCTATAATTCCAGACTCCCCTATTTTCTACAAAACCAAAAGCTTTAGCCTTTTCGTGATTAAACTGATAGGATTTAAAAATTTCAAACATAAGTTAAAACTGCTACCCAAAGCTAGCAGTTCCTTTCTATTTTTTAAAAGACAACCTTAGTTCCGTGCAATTGTGTCACGCCCAGCTGGTCAATAAAGGTTTGACGGTTGTCAAGGTCAATCCCCCCACCTGGTAGAATTTCAATTTTACCTTTAGCGTGCTCCAAAATTCTGTGATAGTGAGCAAAACGTTTGTCTAGTGAATCGCCAGACACACCAGCGCGAGTTAGGATACGAGTGACACCAGCTTGACTAAGCCAGTCAATAGCTTCTAACTGGTCTTCTTCGCTCAATTCATCAAAGGCCATGTGAAAGACAATTTCCATTCCTTTTGATGCAGCTATCAACTTCTCAAGATTTTTCTTATCCAACTTCTTATCAGCAGTTAAAGCTCCAAATACAACCCCTTGACTTCCAGCCTGAGCAGTCAACCGAATGTCTTCTAGCATAATAGCAATTTCTAGGTCATTGTAGACAAAGTCGCCACCACGTGGACGAATCATGGTCATGATGGTCGTATCATAGTTAGCTGCCAATTCAACCGCTGCCTTGGTCACTCCATAGCTGGGAGTTGTCCCACCAACTGCAAGATTATCACAGAGTTCGATTCGACGAGCTCCAGCCTGCATCGCTTTTTCAAGCAAGGTCACATTTTCAGCACAAAATTCGTAAATCATTTGATTCTCCTTGAAGATTACTTTGAATTTATTATAGCATATTGTTGTGAATATGCTTTCATTTATATCAAGGAAAACAGATACTATTTTTTATTCTTTGTCCGGAATGACCTTGAAGAGATAATAAGTGATAAAGATGGTCAAGGCTCCCAGACCGATTTTGACTGGTAAGAGAGGGGCAAAATAAATGGAAATTCCCATCAAGATGTAGATAGAGACGATAATTTTTTTCTTTCGTTCACGCGCAATAGACTTGGTCTCCCGAAAATCAGCTACATATGTTTGATAGAGCTTGGTATGATAAAGCCAATCTTCGAAGCGCTTGGAACTTCTGGAGAAACAAGCAATAGACAACAAAAGGAAAGGCGTTGTCGGCAACAAGGGTAAGACGACCCCAACAATAGCCAAGGCTAGTGATAAAAAACCAATAATTAGATAGATAAGACGCATAACTTCTCCTAGTTAATACTCTTCGAAAATCTCTTCAAACCGCGTCAACGTCGCCTTGCCGTATATATGTTACTGACTTCGTCAGTTTCATCTGCAACCTCAAAACAGTGTTTTGAGCTGACTTCGTCAGTTCTATCCACAACCTCAAAGCAGTGCTTTGAGCAACCTGCAGCTAGTTTCCTAGTTTGCTCTTTGATTTTCATTGAGTATAAAATAATCTTCTTCTAGTTTCGCATACAATAATGAATTTTGTCAAGTTCCAACCAAAAAGAGCCTGAAATTCACTTTCAGGACTCTCCTCTTATTTAATCTTTTCTTCTTCGTAGTCGCCATTACTACATACAACCTGCTTGCCACCACCACGGACTTTTTTCTCCATGAGGAAGTTGCCACATTTTGGACAGTCACGACCAACAGGCTTGTCCCAAGATGTAAATTCACAGTCTGGATAGCGATTGCAACCATAGAAAAGGCGATTGCGTTTGGTTTTTCGCTCAATGATTTGTCCCTGATGACAACTTGGACACTCTACACCAATCTCTTTCACGATTGCTTGGGTATGACGGCAATCTGGGAAATTGCTACAAGCGTAGAACTTACCAAAACGACCAAGTTTAATGACCATTGGACTGCCACACACTTCACAGTCAAATCCAGCTGGTTCATCCTTGATTTGGATTTTTTCCATTTCTTCTTCAGCCTTGGCGACTTCTTTGGAGAATGGTTTGTAAAAGGCATCAATGACACGTTGCCACTGCTCTTTTCCGACTTCGACATCATCCAGCTTGCCTTCCATTTCAGCTGTGAAGGTCACGTTTACGATATCTGGGAAATATTCAACGATGAGCTTGTTAACAATTTCTCCCAACTCTGTCGGTTCAAAGCGTTTGGCTGCAAGGCGAACATAATAACGTTTCTGAATAGTTTCAATGGTCGGTGCGTAGGTTGACGGACGTCCAACCCCATTTTCCTCCAAGGTCTTAATCAATGTCGCTTCAGAATAACGAGCAGGCGGTTGAGTGAAATGTTGCTCTGGTTTACTATTCACCTGCTTAACCACATCTCCAACAGCCATATCTGGTAACATTTTATTCTTGTCAGAATCATTATAAATGGCAAGATAACCATCAAACTTAACCTGACTACCATTGGCAGCAAATTGAACTCCATTTTGAGACAATTTAACAGCCATTGTATCAAAGACAGCAGCTGTCATCTGGCTCGCTACAAAACGATTCCAGATAAGGGTATAAAGCTTGAGCTGATCCTTGTCCAAATACTTAGCAATACTTTCAGGTGTATTAAAGACACTAGACGGACGAATCGCCTCGTGGGCATCCTGAGCACCTGAAGCGTTTTTGACCTTGCTACCATGCTTAGAATACTTGCTACCAAAACGGTCCGTAATGAAACTTGCTGCTTCGTTCTGTGCCACTGGACTGATACGAGTCGAATCGGTACGCATATAGGTAATCAAACCTTGCACACCAGAACCGATATTGATCCCTTCATAGAGCTGTTGGGCAACCATCATGGTTTTTCGAGTACGGAAATTAATTTTATTGGCCGCATCCATCTGCATAGATGAAGTGGTATAAGGCAAAGGAGCATTGCGCTTACGCTCTTTCTTATCCACCTGATCTACTGAAAAGTCTTTACTAGTCAGACGAGACAAGACTTCCTTGACCTCATCATTGCTAGTCAGTTTCAGCTTTTTACCATCCACTCCATAGAAGGAAGCCTGAAATTGCTTGGTTCCCTTTTTAAAGACAGCATCAACTGTCCAGTATTCTTCTGGCTGGAAGGCATTGATTTCATTTTCACGGTCAATAATGAGTTTAAGAGCAATGGACTGTACGCGCCCTGCTGACAAGCCCTTCTTGACCTTCTTCCACAAAATGGGCGAAATCGAATAGCCTACCAAGCGGTCCAAAACACGACGAGCTTGTTGGGCATCGACCAAGTCCATATCAATCTTGCGTGGTTCTTTAAAAGCATTTTTGACCGCATCCTTGGTGATTTCATTGAAGACCACACGGTTGGCATCATTTTCATCCAAGTTGAGAATATGAGCCAAATGCCAAGAAATCGCTTCTCCTTCACGGTCCGGGTCACTCGCCAGAAAGACTTTATTAGCTTTTTTGGCTTCTTTTTTCAAGTCATTGATGAGAGGACCTTTTCCTCGGATATTGATATATTGCGGTTCATAATTATTTTCAATATCGACGGACATACTGGATTTCTTCAAATCACGGATATGCCCGACACTGGCTAGAACCTTATAATTTCTGCCTAGATATTTTTCAATCGTCTTGGCCTTAGCAGGCGACTCCACGATTACTAGATTTTTTTTAACTGTTGATTTTTTCTTTTTTGTTGCCGTAGCCACAGTATCACACCTTTTCAAAGTAATAAACTTTATAAAGTGTAAACCATTTTTTGAACCCTGTCAAGACTTAGCTATTATAATAGAAGAAAAGTTTATACTTAAGACCACAATCTTCCTTTGAGATACATAGAAGACTCACGAAAAAAACCAGCTATTCTCAAGAAATTATTGTTCCTCAGACTCTGTATCAAATTTATTAGCCTTTTCCTTTTCTTTTGCTTCCTTATCCTTGATATACTGGAAGAAATATTCTACCAGTTCTTCCTTGCTAAGTTGTTCTGAATCAGACAATTGGGAAACTTGAACAGAAACATCACTTAAACCATAGTCCCCCCTCTTACTGGAAATCATATCAAGCTCTTCTTCTGTCAAATAATTTCCTGAAATGGTTAGCTTTAGGGTATGAGTCTTTTTAGAATAGGTTTTTTTCAAAATATTATGCCCCTGAAACTGCTCTGATATAAATTTATTAAGGGATTCTTTTTTCAACGTTTCTCTGACTAAAGTCGTTGCAGAGATGAAACTCGGAATCATCAGCAAAACAGCAACTAAAAGCAAAATCCTGCGCATTTTAGAGTCTTCTTCATTATCTCTAAAATAGTGCTTCTTAACCATCATCAATCTGACACCTATATAAGTCGCAATGACAATAAAGCTACAATTGATGAGGAATAGGTAAGAGGAGCCTATGATAAATTTTAGATTAGCAGAAGCAATAGCATAACCTACTGTACAAAGAGGAGGCATCAAGGCGGTTGCAATAGCGACACCAGGGACAATATTATTGGTCCCTTTTTTCCTAGCACCAATAATACCTGCTATCCCTCCTACAAAAGCAATGAGAACATCCCAAATAGTCGGAGAGGTTCTAGCAACAATCTCCGAACTAGCATACGAAATGGGAGAAAGATAAAAATAAAGGGCTGAGGCTATTAAACTGGCAAGAATTTGAATAGCTAATATTTTAAAAGATTTTCTTAACAATTTAAAATCAAATATAGCTAGAGAGAGCCCCACTCCTAGAATAGGTGTCATCAAAGGAGAGATTAACATGGCTCCAATAATCACGGGAGTCGAATCCATATTTAATCCGATAGAGGCGATAAGCATGGCACATAGCAAAATCGCTAAATCACTTCTGGAGAGTTCTAATTCTTCATATATTTTATTTCTAAATTCTACCAACGAATACAGTTTATTATTTGTCACAAATATCTTCCTTTCCTAGCTAACTAGTCGTTAATACTCTTCGAAAATCTCTTCAAACCACGTCAGCTTCACCTTGCCGTAGATATATGTAACTGACTTCGTCAGTCTTATCTACAACCTCAAAGCAGTGCTTTGAGCAACCTGCGGCTAGCTTCCTAGTTTGCTCTTTGATTTTCATTGAGTATAAAATCCTAACAAACTCAATACTTTAGTAGTCTGATATGCCAATCTCATGAGGTCTTTTTATCATTTTCCATCATATCCTGACGCAAATGTCTACTGCTAGCTCTCATCAACTTCATTTCTAGTAAATGAAAATCAAACTCGGAAGCTCACCGTAGATTGCTCAAAACACAACAAGACAAAGCTGAGTTGACGTAAAAAGTTTTTTGAAGAGTGTCACCATCAATTTCAGACCATTTTTTATAATAACCATTTTATTTTTATCTGTCAAGGTCTTTAAATTCTTTCTTAAACAAGCCTTGTAATCTCTACTTTTGAAGAATTTATTTTTCCTTACTGGCAATACTTGAGACGATACTGCTCCCTGATAATAAGCTGACCAAGATTAGTCACAAGCAACTCTCCTTTCTCAATCACACTAAATTGCTTTCCTTCCTATGAGAAAAGTCCTCCACTCTACTTATTCACTTAGAAAAAACGCATAAGATCAAGTGAAAAAAACCTGATAGGATGCGTTTTATTGTGGGGATATTTACTTCATTTTTTATTAAAAATTGATTTTTTCTCAGGATTCTATCTTAGGGAATATTTATACTCAATGAAAATCAAAGAGCAAACTAGTAAGCTAGCCGCAGGCTGCTCAAAACACTGTTTGAGGTTGCAGATAAAGCTGACGTGGTTTGAATTTGATTTTCGAAGAGTATTAAAATTCAAATTCCGCAAGAACATCTTGCCCGCTGGTGACCAATTTTGCACCTTCTTGAATCAAATGATGGCAACCGTCTGATAGTCCATCTAAAATGCTACCAGGAATAGCAAAGACATCGCGCCCTTCTTCCATTGCTCGCTCACAGGTAATGAGACTACCTGAACGCATCTTGGCCTCTGCTACAATCACACCACGACAAAGTCCAGCAATGATGCGATTACGGGCAGGAAAATGAAATTTCAGAGGTTGTTCACCAGGCCCATACTCACTGAGAACTAGATGATCATTGCCGATGTAATCTTGTAAGCGTTTATTAGCTTTTGGATAAAATACATCCATTCCTGTTCCAATCACTGCAATGGTTTTTCCGCCATTCTGAAGAGCTGCCATATGAGCTGCTGTGTCAATGCCCTTGGCTAAGCCACTGACGATAACCAGTTCATTTTCCAATCCCTGAATGACTTTTTCAACTGACTTAGCTCCCTGTCTGCTACAAGCACGACTACCCACAACCGCTACTTTTGGAAATTTCAAGAGGTCAAGATTTCCCTTGTAAAATAAAAGTACAGGCGCGTCGTATATTTCACTCAAATCCCAAGGATAACAGTCATCTAAAATAGAGAAAGATGGAAATTTTTGAAATTCTTTCTCCAAATGCGCATCGTCTATCTGAAAATAACGCTCCATAAAAACGGCTGGATTACGGCAACCTGATATATCTGCAATATCACCTAACAAAAGCTCCTGATCGACATTTTCACCGTATTCTAGGACTTTCAAAATCTGTTGATTGGTCAAACCTGATTTTTTTAACTTATAGATTTCATAGTTTGTGATTTTCATAAATAGCTCCATTTCTTTTTCTACTCATCTATTTATTCGTAAAAAAATCAAAAAACATCCGACTATTTTAGCCAGATGTTGGAATCTTTAATTTTCGTTTTTAAGAATTTCTTCTAATTTATGATAGTCTTGGACACTATCGATCTCATAGATGCTATTGCCTTCTAACTCTTCAACATAGACATCTAGCTCTTTGATATTGTCCTTAACCATATTGTCCCAGTATAGATCAACAAATTCACCACTTGCATAGGCCTTGTCAATAAAGCTAACAATCTTTTCTGCAGTTGGGGCATCCCAGAAGGATACCCCACTAAGGATACGACCTGCCTTACTATCAACAGTAATGTCTTGAACCTTGTAGTCATCTCCATAGACCAAGAACCATTCGTTGGTACAATCTTCACGATAAACACTAAAATAAGTCGAACGTGTCAAATCATTGCGGAACATATTTTTGAAGAGATAGTTATCGGCATCAATAACATAGCTGTTAGCCAATTCTTCTTTTACAAGATAGAGAGAGTAAAAGTTATTGTAGTCAGCGTATTTATCATTGAAAACGAGGCGAACACCATATTTTTCTTTTAAGTAATCGAATTGTTCTTTAAGGTAACCAACGATGATGATGATGTCATTGATTCCTTTTTCTTTGAGAAACTCAATCTGGTATTCAATCAAAGGTTTTTGATTAACCTGAACCAAGGCTTTAGGGGTATTTTCAGTCATAGGACGCAAGCGAGTTCCCAATCCCGCTGCTAAGATAATGGCTTTCACACGAATCTCCTTTATTCTTTAATAATAATATAAACTCCAGCAATGACGACAAGTGACGTAATAATTGTCAGCATATCTAGCGGTGCACCCAAGAAAACAACTGCAAACAAGACAGTCCATACTACATAGCTCACGTTCAAGCCTGTAGCCTTGGCTGGTTGCAATCGATTGATAGCGATATAATAAGCCAAGTAGGAAATCATATCAAAGGCTGCAAAGACAATCATAAGACCTAGCAATTGTCCACTGGCCACTTCTGCAAATGACTGATGAGAGAAGAGCACAATCACAAGATAGGACAAGAATGAAGTCACTTGACGGATTAAGAGGGCTTCGATTTCACTCAATTCACTTTCCATGGCAAAAGAGCTAAGAACACTCTCACTTCCCCATGCAATGGCACAAACCAAAGCACAGAGAATACCAATGTAGAAGGAATTAACCTGTTCAACCTTATAGGTCTGAGCAATTATCCCTCCAATAATCAAGACAATCCCAAATACAGTATTTTTTGAAATCTTGTGCTTCAAAAAGAAGAAAGCTAATAAAACTGAAATCGCAGGATAGATAGCGGATACTGATGAAGCTAAGGAACTTCCGATATACTTAACCGCATAAAGATTGGCCTGCATACCGATAGGGCCTGCTAGCAAGGCTCCGATGATAACACTAACATTGCGAATATTTAAGAAAATTGAGAGGCGAACTTTTCCTTCTTTTACCAAGAGAAAAGCTAGTAAGATAAAGATACTCAAGAAATCGTGAGCAGCGGCCACCACAAAGGGCGACAAATCTGTAAAAATCGAAAAGATATAAGCACTAATCGTTAGACCCAACCCCCAGAAAATACCTGAAAGTAGACCAAAAGAAACTCCATTTTTAGTTTTCATCTGAACCTCCATAATAAGCCAAACCTTTGACAGCTCTTTGGTAACGACTCACACCATAGTCACCAAAATCTGCACCTTGCTCTTCTTTATAGACTGTCCATAAACTCCAAATGATATCTTGTAAAATTTTATAAATGGTAATCTTTTCTCGAGAGACAGGTGTTTGGTCACTCTCATAGTGAGACAAGAAGTCTTCTTCCTCTTGACGAGTGAATTCAGACTCTAAAAAGAGGGCAGCCAAATCCCACATTGGATCGTTCATTGATGAATATTCCCAGTCAATCAGATAAAGTCGTCCTTGTGGTGACTCGATAAAGTTTTCAGGCACCAAATCGATATGACAAGATTTTCTGTCAACACCTAAGTCAGCCAGTCTTTTCTCTAAGGAGAAGACTTCTTCTCGAACAGTTTCATAGTTGGCATAAGGGATTTTCTCTTCAATCAAGGATTCGTATTTTTTGATTTCTTCAAAAGGAGCAAATTCTCCCCTTAATTCCTTGCCAGAAGCATGAATGGTTTGTAATATTGGAGCAATTTTATCAAATTTGGTCTTGATTGACCTTGAATCAAGCGTAATAGCAGATTCGATATACTCATTTACTTTGATACCAGCTTCAATATCAAAAAGATAATTTTTTACATCTAAGTCTAAATCCTTTAGTAGTTCAAGATTGTACTTTTCATCTTGTCGATTGATCAGTTTTTCTGTCCCTTTACCAAAGAATTTAACAATGTATTGCTTATTTGTTGTTTTGACCAAATAGTTTTGATTGGTCATTCCCCCCAATTGTTCGACACTGAGGACTTCCTCTTCTGCGCTAAGTAGGGAAGAAATTTTCTCTTTAATGATTTTCTCCACAATTAACCTCCAGCACTTATACTTCCCACTTAAACACGGTTTTAAAGGCTGTGTTTAAATCGGTTGCAAAGACACGGTGAATATCTTTAATTTCTCTTACAGGTTCTTCTAGATAAAGGATATTTTTAAGACGATTTGCGAATTTCTTGACTTCCATCATTTGGATGGCATTTTCAAAATCGATGCGACCAGAACGAGAGGAACCAACCAAGAGCAAGCCTTTTTCTAAGGCATCGCGTGTATTGAGATTGACTTTATACTCGCTAACGCCCATCATGAGAATCGTTCCCTGAGGACGAATATAGCGAATCAGGTCATTTATAGCCGGTCCAGTACCATTACCACCACAACACTCAAAAGCATGGTCAAAGGCCAAATCTTCAGGAATATTATCCGTAATATAGCATTCTTTGGCAAATGAGAAGAGTTCCAACTTTTCCCAATGACGACCAATAACCACAATCTCTGCTTCTGGCAAAGTATAGTTGATAATATTGGCAACCACAAATGCTAAACTTCCATCTCCGATAACGGCGATTCGGTCCCGCTTGCTATGAGCAAGGGTCAATAGACGATTCATAGCATGCATGCCGACACTAACAAACTCTGTAATGGCTGCAACCGTATCTTCGATAGCATCATAAGCCACCACACGGTCTTTAGGGAGAGAAACAAACTCTCTCATAAAGCCATCAGATCCACTAGACAAGAAATGGGTCCCTGTCATGTAGTTCTCATAGAATTCTTCATCACTCTGCATAGGAGGCTGATTGGGAATCATGACAACTTTTTGCCCAACCTCATAGGTTCCTGTCGGGTCAGAAATAACGGTTCCACATGACTCATGAATCATTGCCATTGGGAGTTTTTTATTCAAAATCTTTGGATCACGTTTTCCCTGGTAGTAACGCTGATCCGCATGACAGACCGCCATATAATTAGGGCGGATGAGGATATGATTCTCTTGGTCAATAGCCTCTTCCTGATATTTGACATTGATAAACTTAGGCTTAGTTAGTTGATAAATTTGATTAATCATATCACTAGTCTTTCTCAATCATACTTTTTGCAATCTTCAAATCTGTTACGGTTGTAATTTTTAGATTTGAATATTCACCCTTAGCCAATGCCACATCTTTTCCTTTGATCACAAAGATTTTACATGCATCTGTCAAGATTTCCTTCTCTTCAGTAGAAAGAGAGCCATAAAGGTCCATGAAATCCTTGCAACGGAATGTTTGAGGTGTCTGTCCTTGATAAAGGTGAGCACGATTTGGAATATCTGTAATAAATTGACCATTGGTACTTTCAACGATAGTATCAACCGCTTCTACCACTGTGTCCACTGCGTCATGATTTTGGGCAAGTTGGATATTGTCCTGAATCATGCGAAGTGTAATAAATGGACGAACAGAATCGTGTGTAACAACGATATCCTCTGGAGTAAGCGGACGATAAGCATCAATGGCTTCAATGATTTTCTCAATACTCGTATTGCGGTCAGCACCACCTTTTGTAATGATGATACGTTCCTTATGAAGAGGAAGATATTTATCTACAAGATCTTCTGCATGAGAAACCCAGTCTCCATGAACCCCAACTACAATTTTTTCAATGCTTGGTTCCAAGACAAATTTTTCAATTGTATGAATCAAAATAGGTCGATCACCTAGCTCTAAAAATTGTTTTGGCAAGTTACTGATCCCCATGCGTGTACCAGTTCCACCAGCAAGAATTCCTGCATAAATCATCTATTTTCTCCTTCGTCTTACTAAAAAAACTTATTCTCTCTATTATACCACAATCTAGTCCTATCATGAAAGAAATACCGACCCTCCCGTTCTAGAATAGAAGGATTAAAGAGTTCTATTATTCAAAGAAACTAGTCCATTTCTAGTAATGACTGGGAATTCTGTAGTCATTACCAATAAATGGCTGTGAAATTTTAGAGTTCTTCAGAATAATATAGTTTTCTTAAAGAAAACTTAAAATTAAGCTTTGAAACTTCAAAGTGATTACTTGACTTATACTCAATGAAAATCAAAAAGCAAACTAGGAAGCTAGCCGTAAGCTGTACTTGAGTACGGTAAGGCGACGCTGACGTGGTTTGAATTTGATTTTCGAAGAGTATTACTGCCCTTCATTTCTTATTAGCTGACTTTATGATATAATGAAAAACGAGGTAAATTGAATGAAAAGTATAAAATTAAATGCTCTATCTTACATGGGAATTCGTGTCTTAAATATTATTTTTCCCATCCTAACTGGAACCTATGTCGCGCGTGTCTTGGACCGAACTGACTATGGTTACTTCAACTCAGTCGACACAATTTTGTCATTTTTCTTACCCTTTGCAACTTATGGAGTCTATAACTACGGTTTACGGGCCATCAGTAATGTCAAGGATAACAAAAAAGATCTGAATAGAACCTTCTCGAGTCTTTTTTATTTGTGCATAGCTTGTACGATTTTGACCACTGCTGTCTATATCCTAGCCTATCCTCTCTTCTTTACTGATAATCCAATCGTCAAAAAAGTCTATCTTGTTATGGGGATCCAACTCATTGCCCAGATTTTTTCAATCGAGTGGGTCAATGAAGCTCTGGAAAATTACAGTTTTCTCTTTTACAAGACTGCCTTCATCCGTATCCTGATGCTAGCCTCTATTTTCCTGTTTGTCAAAAATGAACACGATATTGTTGTCTACACACTAGTGATGAGTTTATCGACACTAATTAACTATCTGATTAGTTATTTTTGGATTAAAAGAGACATTAAGCTTGTTAAGATTCACCTAAGTGATTTTAAACCGCTCTTTCTCCCTCTGACAGCCATGTTGGTCTTTGCTAATGCCAATATGCTCTTCACTTTTTTAGATCGTCTCTTCCTCGTTAAAACAGAGATTGATGTCAACGTTAGTTACTACACCATAGCTCAGCGAATTGTGACCGTTATAGCTGGGGTTGTAACAGGTGCAATTGGAGTGAGTGTGCCTCGTCTCAGTTACTATTTGGGTAAAGGAGACAAAGAAGCCTATGTTTCTCTAGTTAATAGAGGTAGTCGAATCTTTAACTTCTTTATCATTCCACTGAGCTTTGGACTCATGGTCTTAGGGCCAAATGCCATCCTACTTTACGGTAGTGAAAAATATATCGGAGGCGGTATCTTAACCTCTCTCTTCGCTTTTCGTACGATTATCCTGGCACTAGATACCATTCTTGGTTCCCAAATTCTCTTTACCAATGGCTATGAAAAACGTATCACAGTCTATACAGTCTTTGCTGGGTTACTCAATTTGGGCTTAAATAGTCTCCTCTTTTTCAACCATATCGTGGCTCCTGAATACTACTTACTCACAACTATGCTATCAGAGGCCTCTCTACTTGTTTTCTATATCGTTTTCATCCATAGGAAACAGCTTATTCACTTGGGACATATCTTTGGCTATACTGTTCGATACTCGCTCTTTTCACTTTCTTTCGTGGGAATTTATTTCCTGATCAATTTCTTGTATCCTGTGGATATGGTCATTAATTTGCCATTTTTGATGAATACTGGTTTGATTGTCTTGCTATCAGCTATCTCTTATATTGGTCTACTCGTCTTCACAAAAGATAGCATTTTCTATGAATTTTTAAACCATGTCCTAGCCTTAAAAAATAAATTCAAAAGATCATAGGAGTTTAAAATGAAACAACTAACCATTGAAGATGCCAAACAAATTGAATTAGAAATTTTGGATTATATTGATACTCTCTGTAAAAAGCACAATATCAACTATATTATTAACTACGGTACTCTGATTGGGGCGGTTCGACATAAGGGCTTTATCCCTTGGGACGACGATATTGATTTATCCATGCCTCGAGAAGACTACCAACGATTTATAAACATTTTTCAAAAGGAAAAAAGTAAATACAAAATTTTATCCTTAGAAACAGATAAAAACTACTTTAACAACTTTATAAAAATAACCGACAGTACGACTAAAATTGTTGATACTCGAAATACAAAAACCTATGAGTCTGGTGTCTTTATTGACATTTTCCCTATGGACCGATTTGATAATCCTAAGGTCATTGATACTTGTTACAAACTGGAAAGCTTCAAACTACTGTCTTTCAGTAAACATAAAAATATTGTCTATAAGGATAGCCTTTTAAAAGATTGGATACGAACAGCCTTCTGGTTACTCCTTCGACCTGTTTCTCCTCGTTATTTCGCACATAAAATCGAGAAAGAAATTCAAAAATATAGTCGTGAGAATGGGCAGTATATGGCTTTTATCCCTTCTAAATTTAAGGAAAAGGAAGTCTTCCCAAGTGGTACTTTTGATAAAACAATCGATTTGCCCTTTGAAAATTTAAGCCTTCCAGCACCTGAAAAATTTGATACTATTTTGACACAATTTTATGGAGATTATATGACCCTACCACCAGAAGAAAAACGCTTCTACAGTCATGAATTTCACGCTTATAAATTGGAGGATTAGGATGCAGTATTTAGAAAAAAAAGAAATTAAAGAAATTCAACTAGCCCTGCTAGACTATATTGATGAGACTTGTAAGAAACATGATATTCCTTATTTTCTCAGTTATGGAACCATGCTTGGAGCTATCCGCCACAAAGGTATGATTCCTTGGGATGATGATATTGATATTTCCCTTTATCGTGAGGATTATGAGCGTTTACTGAAGATTATTGAAGCAGAAAATCACCCTCGCTACAAGGTTCTTTCCTACGATACATCTTCTTGGTACTTCCATAATTTCGCATCGATTTTGGATACTTCTACTGTTATCGAAGACCATGTTAAGTACAAGCGTCATGACACCAGTCTCTTTATCGATGTCTTCCCAATTGATCGCTTTACAGACTTGAGCATTGTCGATAAGAGTTATAAGTATGTAGCCCTTCGTCAACTGGCTTATATCAAAAAATCACGCGCAGTTCACGGTGATAGCAAGTTAAAAGATTTTCTAAGATTATGTAGCTGGTACGCCCTCCGAGTGGTCAATCCCCGTTACTTTTACAAGAAAATTGATCAGCTAGTCAAAAATGCTGTAACCAGCACTCCTCAATATGAAGGAGGAATTGGGATAGGTAAGGAAGGGATGAAAGAAATCTTCCCAGTTGATACTTTTAAAGAACTGATTTTAACCGAGTTTGAAGGTCGTATGTTGCCTGTGCCAAAAAAATATGACCAATTTTTAACCCAGATGTATGGGGATTATATGACACCACCATCAAAAGAAATGCAAGAATGGTATAGTCATAGCATTAAAGCTTATCGTAAAAACTGATTGAGGGCGACCATACAAACTACTAAGATAGAGGTTATTCAAAAACATAATTTTAGTAGAAAATGAAGTAAATATTCCTACAATAAAACGCATAATATCAAGGTTTTCAACACCTGATATTATGCGTTTTCCTTATCTTCTTAAAGACCTTTTGTCCAACTTATTTTCCTATTTGTACTCTTCGAAAATCTCTTCAAACCGTGTCAATGTCGCCTTGCCGTACTCAAGTACAGCCTGCGACTAGTTTGCTCTTTGATTTTCATTGGGTATTAAATGGCTTCTGTAACAAAACTACGGCTTTCCAATACTTTGAGCATGGCGTTAGCTGTATCTAAGGCTGTAAAGAGGGGCACCCCGTGTTCAATGGCTGAACGGCGGATTTGCTCACCATCTTCGTCAGCAGTTCGTTTGGTTCCCACTGTATTAATGATAGCCTGGATTCTTCCTTTGCGAACAAAGCTTGGGATATCCTGATCATCATCACCAATCTTACCAACAGGTTGAGCTTGCAGTCCATGACTAGCAAAGAAGGCTGCTGTCCCTTCTGTCGCAAGGATTCCATAGCCAATGTTTTGGAAACGACGAGCCAAGTCCAAGGCTTCTTCTTTTGCATCATCAGCAATGGTAAAGACAACATTACCAAAAGTTGGCAAGTGTAAGTAAGAAGCTTCAAAGGCCTTATAGAGAGCTTTTTCCAAAGTCGTATCAGAACCCATAACTTCCCCTGTTGACTTCATTTCAGGACCAAGTAAGCTGTCTACCTTAGCTAGTTTGGTAAAGGAGAAGACAGGTGCCTTGATATGAACGCGGGTGCTTTCAGGGTAAAGTCCATCTTGGTAGCCAAGTTCTTCAAGTTTTTGACCAAGAATGAGCTTGGTTGCTACTTGAGCCATAGGGATATTGGTTACCTTAGAAAGGAATGGAACGGTACGGCTGGCACGTGGATTGACCTCAATAACATAGACTTTTTCATCCTTGATGACAAACTGGATGTTCATCATTCCAAGGCAGTTAAGACCGATTACTAGGCGTTTAGTATAGTCTGCGATTGTTTCTTGTACCTTTTGCGACAAGGTTTGTGGTGGGTAAACGGCCATTGAGTCACCTGAGTGGACACCAGCACGTTCGATATGCTCCATGATACCAGGGATGAGTACATTTTTACCATCTGAAATGGCATCAACTTCGCACTCTTGTCCAACGATATAAGAGTCTACAAGGACTGGATGGTCAGGACTAGCCTTAACCGCTGTACGCATGTAAGAACGAAGATCTTCTTCATTTTCTACGATTTCCATAGCACGTCCACCTAAAACATAAGATGGGCGAACTAAGACTGGGAAGCCAATCTTGCGAGCTGCAAGAACTGCTTCTTCTTCATTGGTAGCCGTTTGTCCTGGTGGCTGTGGAATATTCAAATCTTTAAGAGCTTGCTCAAAGAGGTCACGATCTTCGGCACGGTCTAGGTCAGGAACCTGTGTACCAAGGATGGTCACACCTGCTTTTGCCAATGGCTCCGCAAGGTTGATGGCTGTCTGACCACCGAACTGAACGATAACACCTTTTGGTTGCTCCAAGTCAATGACGTTCATAACATCTTCGAATGTCAATGGTTCAAAATAGAGCTTGTCAGATACCGAGAAGTCTGTAGAAACGGTCTCTGGATTTGAATTCATGATGATGGCTTCATAACCAGCAGCTTGAATCGCCTTAACAGAGTGAACAGTTGCGTAGTCAAACTCGACCCCTTGCCCGATACGGATTGGACCTGAACCTAGGACCAGTACAGATTCCTTGTCAGACTTGATAGACTCATTTTCCCAACCATAGGTTGAATAGAAGTATGGTGTTTCAGAGTCAAATTCTGCCGCACAAGTATCTACCATCTTATAAACTGGAACAATCTTATTTTCCAAACGAAGCTGACGAACTTGGGCTGCAGTCGTTTCCCAAAGTTCAGCAACCTTACGGTCTGAAAAGCCATTCAATTTTGCAGTTTTCAAAACTTCAAGATCTTGTGGATGGGCACCCAACTCCTGCTCAATTTCAAAGATATGCAAGAGTTTATCGAGATAAAAGATATCGATTTTTGTAAGCTCTGCAATTTCTTCTGGTGTGTAGCCACGACGAATGGCTTCTGATACGTAGAATAGACGATCATCTTGGGCTTTGACTACTTTTTCAATCAAGGCATCATCAGAAACTGATGCAAGTTCAGGCATTTCATTGTGGTGCACCCCAATTTCAAGGGAACGACAAGCTTTAAGGAGAGATTCTTCGATGTTACGGCCAATCGCCATGACTTCTCCAGTCGCCTTCATCTGTGTCCCAAGACGGCGCTCACCCTTTTCAAACTTGTCAAATGGGAAACGTGGAATCTTGGCAACAACGTAGTCAAGGGCAGGCTCAAACATGGCATAGGTTGAACCTGTAACTGGGTTGATAACCTCATCCAAGGTCAAACCTACTGCAATCTTGGCAGCCAACTTAGCAATCGGGTACCCTGTCGCTTTAGAAGCAAGGGCTGACGAACGCGATACACGAGGATTTACTTCAATAACATAATACTTAAAGCTGTGGGGATCAAGGGCCAGCTGAACGTTACATCCACCTTCAATCTTGAGGGCACGAATAATGCTCAAGCTTGCGTCACGAAGCATTTGGTTTTCATAGTCTGACATAGTCTGAGCTGGGGCAAATACAATGGAATCCCCTGTGTGAATTCCAACCGGGTCAAAGTTTTCCATGTTACAAACAACCAAAGCATTGTCAGCTGAGTCACGCATCACTTCGTATTCGATTTCCTTGAAGCCAGCAATCGAACGCTCAATCAAACATTGGGTCACAGGTGACAATTTCAATCCATTTTCAGCGATTTCACGCAATTCTTCCTCGTTGGCACACATACCACCACCAGTACCACCAAGAGTAAAGGCTGGACGAACGATGACTGGGTAGTCAATTGTTGCTGCAAAGGCAACAGCTTCTTCGACTGTATTTACAATTTCTGATTCTGGAATTGGTTGATTCAGCTCTTCCATCAATTGTTTAAAGAGGTCACGGTCCTCCGCTTGGTCAATGGCAGATAATTTAGTTCCCAGAAGCTCAACACCAAGCTCATCAAGGATACCATTCTTAGATAATTCCATGGCCATGTTGAGACCTGTCTGACCACCGAGTGTTGGTAGCAAAGCATCTGGACGTTCCTTACGGAGAATACGAGTCACAAACTCAAGTGTAATCGGTTCGATATAGACCTTGTCCGCAATCTCCTTGTCCGTCATGATGGTGGCAGGGTTTGAGTTAACCAAGACAACCTCATAACCTTCCTCTTTCAACGACAAGCAAGCCTGGGTCCCAGCATAGTCAAACTCAGCAGCCTGACCAATAATAATCGGACCAGAACCAATCACCATAATTTTTTGAATATCAGTACGTTTAGGCATAGTTTATGATACAAAGCCCGTAAAGAACACAGTGAAAATAGGAAACTCGGTGCAGACGCCTTTAGCGTCAAGACGATGTTTATCTTTTTCACACAGTTCTTAGGGCGTGTTCACTTCCGCGAACAATGTATCTTCTCCTTTCTATTCGTCGCCTCTCAGGGCGACATTAAATAAATTCTCCGATAATTTTTTAGCGAAACGATACTTTTCGGTAAAAAATCTAGTGCAGGGAGTTTTTAGTTCGCCTGATAGCGACTAAAAGAAACGACCTGCCTTTCTATTCGGCAACTCTCGGGTTGCCATTAAATAGGATACAAAGGACGAATAGAGAGCGATTGAATGTTAGGAAACTAAAGAAGGATTAACAATCCAAGTTGGTTTCTCTAAATTCCGAGCTTTCCGTCCGTGTTCAGTTACATAAGTTCTCCGACGAGCTATCACTCGTCCTTAGTTTGATTGTTTAAAAGCTTCCATCATCTCGATAAATTCGTCAAATAGGTAGCTTGCATCATGAGGACCAGGGGCTGCATCTGGATGGTATTGAACAGAGAAAGCAGGTTGGTATCTGTGACGCACACCTTCAACTGACTTGTCATTGATTTCTTCGTGGGTAATGATTAAATGCTCTGGCAAATCCTCACGGCTGACTGCATAACCATGGTTTTGACTTGTAAAATCCACACGTCCTGTAGCAATTTCGCGTACCGCATGGTTGAATCCACGGTGTCCAAATTTCATCTTATAGGTCTTAGCACCATTTGCCATTGCAAAGAGTTGATGTCCCATACAAATACCAAAGATTGGAATTTTCCCTTGCACACCACGAATCATGTCCAGTGCTTGTGGAACATCTTCTGGGTTACCTGGACCGTTTGACAACATAACTCCGTCAGGATTGAGATGGAGAATTTCTTCCGCCGTTGTTGAATAAGGAACAACCGTCACGTTACAGTTTCGCTTAGAAAGTTCACGTAGGATTGAGTGCTTGAGACCAAAGTCCACCAAGACAACACTCAAACCAACTCCTGGAGCTGGATAGGATGTTTTAGTAGAAACCTGCTTGATATTGTCTGTCGGCAAAACTGTTGCTTGGAGCTGATCCGTTACATGGTCCATACTGTCTCCAACATGAGTCAAGGTTGCACGCATAGTACCATGCTTACGGATAATCTTGGTAAGGGCACGCGTATCAATTCCTGAAATACCTGGAATTTTCTTGGATTTCAAAAATTCATCCAAGGTCATTTGGTTGCGCCAATTACTTGCTCTACGTGCTTCTTCAAAAACAACGACTCCCTTACAAGTTGGAATAATGGATTCGTAATCATCACGGTTGATTCCATAATTTCCTACCAAAGGATAAGTAAAGGTCAAGATTTGTCCATTATAAGACTGGTCTGTAATGGATTCTTGATAGCCGGTCATTCCTGTATTAAAGACGATTTCGCCTGTTACATCAATATCTGCTCCGAAGGCCTTGCCTTCAAAAACTGTGCCATCTTCTAATACTAGAAGTCTTTTTGTCATATTTTCACCTCTCGTGGACGCTCACTGGCGTCTTTTAACGTCTTGTGTTTTAGTTGGCGTTTCTACTCGCCAGTACGGATTCTAAGATTGCCATTCGAACAAAGACACCATTGGTCATTTGTTGGACAATCCGTGATTTTGGTGCTTCAACCAAGTGGTCTGCGATTTCTACATCACGGTTGACTGGAGCTGGGTGCATGAGGATTGCTGTTTCTTTCAAACGGTCATAACGTTCTTGAGTCAAGCCATGTTGGGCATGGTAGTCTTCTTTTGAAAATACAGCTCCACTATCATGGCGTTCGTGTTGCACACGGAGAAACATCATAACATCCACCTGATCAATGATTTCATCAATAGTTACAAACTGTCCATAATCTGCAAACTCTTGACTTCTCCATTCCTCAGGTCCAGCAAAATAAAGTTCTGCACCTAAACGTTTCAAAATCTGCATATTAGATTTGGCAACACGTGAGTGATCCAAGTCGCCTGCAATCGCAACCTTGAGACCCTCAAAGTGGCCAAATTCCTCATAAATGGTCATCAAATCAAGCAAGCTCTGGCTAGGGTGTTGCCCCGAACCATCTCCACCATTGATGATGGAAGTCGTAATCGTGGGACTAGCGATCAACTCTCTGTAGTAGTCAACCTCTGGGTGGCGAATCACACAGACGTCAACTCCTAAAGCAGACAGAGTCAGGATGGTATCATAAAGTGTCTCACCCTTATTAACCGAGCTGGTCTTCACATCAAAATCAAGTCGTTCCAGCCCCAGTTTAATCTCTGCCACTTCAAAGGACTTATGCGTCCGTGTAGAATCCTCAAAGAAAAGATTGGAAACAATCGGATGGTCTTCATAAGGAAGCTGAGCTCCGTTTTTAAACTCAATTCCTCGCTTGATCAATTTCATCACTTGATCGACAGTGAGGTCTTCCATGGACACCACATGGTTCAATGCTTGTTGATTTTCTGACATGGCTACTCCTTTAGCTTTCTAAGCTTCTTCAGTAATCAGAACTCTGTCTTGACCATCAAGTTCTGCCATCTCTACGATGATTTCTTCAGAACGACTGGTTGGGATATTTTTTCCAACGTAATCTGGACGGATTGGCAATTCTCTATGTCCACGATCGACTAGAACGGCTAAACTCACGCGCGCAGGACGACCATGACTGACAATATTATCAATAGCAGCACGGATGGTACGACCTGTATAGAGCACATCATCCACCAAGATAACTTCACGGTCTGTCACATCGACAGAAACCAAAGAAGTATCTTCTCCACTTTTAATATCATCACGGAAAGGTTTGGTATCCAATTCCACAACAGGAACTGAAAGATTTTCTAACTGCTCCAAGCGTTCTTGGATTCGGTGGGCGATAAAGACACCACGAGTTTTAATACCAGCCAAGACGATTTTGTTCAAATCTTTGTTGCGTTCGATAATCTCATAAGTAATACGCGTAATCGCTCGTTTGACGGTCAATTCGTCTACAACTTCTTTTGCCTTCATGACAAACCTCCAAAAAGAAAAGTCTCCTTAAACAAGGAGACTTGAAATGTATAGCCAAGCGAGCCTTACTGCAAACAGTATAGACTTCACACTACTACTTAATCGTTCTCCTTGCCTGCCTCACGGGACAGGTTTAAAGGAATATTTAGTTATCAAATACTATAGCACAAAGCATGCTTAAAATCAAGCAAAAACTTTTGAAAGCCCATCTTATAAATTGCTAAAATCATATAACTGTGGGTACTGGTCACACTCTGGATTTTTAGGATGACAAATGGCTCTTCCAAAATAAATCATGGCCTGATGGGCAGCTAACCACTGCTCAGGCGGCAAGATATCCATGACCCGCTTTTCCACCTCAAGTGGTGTCGCTGATTTTTTGACGATATCGTGGTGTTTGCAAATACGCTCTACATGAGTATCCACTGCAAAAGCTGGAATCCCAAATCCTACACTCATAACAACATTGGCTGTCTTGCGACCAACACCTGCCAAACTCTCTAATTCCTCACGTGTTTGAGGAACTTGGCCATCAAAATCGTCTAGTAACTGTTGGGCACATTTTTTAAGGAATTTAGCCTTATTCCGATACAGTCCCAGGCGAGAAATATGTGAAGCAATCTCACTCTCAGTCGCCACAGACATGGCTTGTGGCGTTGGAAAGGCAGCAAAGAGACCTGGTGTGGCCTTATTTACCGCTGCATCCGTTGTCTGAGCTGACAACATGACCGCAACCAAAAGTTCAAAATGATTGGTAAAATCAAGACTGGGCTTGGCATCTGGAAAAAGAGCAATGATTTCTTCTAGCACCTTTCGTGCGCGTTTTTTTGACAAGACCATTATTCGTCTCCATCAAATAGTCCTTGTAAGCCAGCAAAAGGACTGTTTTCTTCTTTCTTAACTGCTTGTTGAGCTTGGTATTCTTCCTCAGTCATGATTTGCCAGTCATTTCCTGACACAAATCCTTGACCAGCCTCTTCTTCAGCCGTCAAAACCTTAATAGGAATATTTAGTAGGATATTGTCTGACACGCTCTCAGCAAGATCAAGTTCCCCATTTTCGATAGGTAAGACCAAATCATCGTCTAAAACTTCCTGATCTAGCTGGTTAGTTGCGCCTTCCATGAAAACTTCTGTGACTGGATAAGATTCAACTAACTCAACTGGCTCCATACTGCGACTTGAAGCAAGGACAATGGTATAAGACAACTGATAATCTAAGAAATACATACGGTCTTCGTACTGTACTTTTCCAACAGCAAGGATATCTCTCACATCTAAAATTTCTTGATTGCGTGCACGCAGGTCAGCAACTAGGTCTAAGGTTTGTTCAAAATGCAAGCCTTCAGACTGCTTACGAATTTCTTGAATATTTAATTTCATACTTCCTCCATAAAGATTTACTCTCTTGATTATACCATGAAAAGGCTACAAATCAGCACAGCAAACTTTATAATCAAAATTCAATTTTTTAACATATTTACTATGTTATTTTTGTTTTTTAGTGCTATACTACATCAGAGCAAGGATGATGCTCACATGGAAGACAAAGAACTCATTACTAATGCAACCCAACTCCTATCCGAGTTAAATAAAAGTTTCCAAAGCTGCAAACAGGGTAGAGCAGATGATATTCGACTACAAGAGATGCTAAACACCACTATGAAAGAACTAAAAAGCGGAAAAGTTGGACAACAGTATTTTAATCGATCTTGAGAAATTTTACCAACCTACCAGTCTTCTGATTGGACTTGGTAACCTAAAACTAAACGACCAAGCACGTATCTCTTGGCGCAACTATAATAAATTCCATTACGAGCATGTCAAACACCTACTAACTCTTTAGGTACCTGTTTTTGGATTTTAGAGCATAGAATTTCCAGTTTTCTATTGACAAAATTTCCTTAAAGGTATAGGATAAAGGTACTAATACTCGGAGGTAAGGGAGACATGAACAACTAAGTCTATCAAATAAAGAACCTTTATTTAGTAGATCTTGTTTTTGTCTCTTTTTGTGTGCTCTTATGCTCTTTTTCTGGCATGTTCATAGAGTTTTTTTGACATAGACTTTGGCTCTACTAGGTAAAGTAGAGCTTTTTGTTATGCACTATGGACATTATAGAAAGGGCAATCATATGATAAAAATCAATCACCTAACCATCACACAAAACAAAGATTTACGAGATCTTGTATCTGACCTCAGCATGACCATCCAGGATGGTGAAAAAGTAGCTATTATTGGAGAGGAAGGAAATGGCAAATCAACCTTACTTAAAACTTTAATGGGAGAAACTTTGCCTGATTTCACTATCAAGGGAGACATTCAATCTGATTATCAATCAATAGCCTACATTCCTCAAAAACTCCCCGAGGACCTGAAAAAGAAAACTTTACACGACTACTTCTTTTTAGATTCTATTGATTTAGACTATAGTGTCCTCTATCGTTTGGCTGAGGAATTACATTTTGATAGTGATCGCTTTGCTAGTAACCAAGATATCGGGAGCCTCTCGGGTGGCGAAGCTTTGAAAATTCAGCTCATCCATGAGTTAGCCAAACCCTTTGAGATTCTATTTTTAGATGAACCTTCAAATGATCTAGACCTTGAGACGGTTGATTGGCTAAAAAGACAGATACATAAGATGAGGCAAACCGTTATTTTCATTTCCCATGATGAAGACTTTCTGTCTCAAACGGCAGACACTATTGTTCACTTGCGACTGGTCAAGCACCGTAAAGAAGCAGAAACGTTAGTAGAGCATTTAGACTATGATCGCTATAGTGAGCAGAGAAAGGCTAATTTTGTCAGACAAAGTCAGCAAGCTGCCAACGATCAAAGAGCCTACGATAAAACCATGGAAAAACATCGCCGAGTCAAGCAAAATGTAGAAACTGCACTTCGAGCTACTAAAGATAGTACTGCCGGTCGCCTATTGGCTAAAAAGATGAAAACTGTCCTCTCTCAAGAAAAACGCTTTGAAAAGACAGCTCAGTTCATGACCCAAAAGCCACTTGAAGAGGAAGAAATCAGACTTTTCTTCTCAGATATCCAACCATTACCGGCTTCTAAAGTCTTAATCCAATTGGAAAAAGAAAATTTGTCTATTGGCGAGCGAATTTTGGTGCAAGAACTACAATTAACTGTCCGTGGCCAAGAAAAAATTGGTATCATCGGCCCAAATGGTATTGGAAAATCAACTCTGTTAGCCAAGATACAGCAACTTCTTAATGATAAAAGAGAGATTTCGCTTGATCATATGCCACAAGATTACCACAAGAAACTGCAATTGGAGCTATCTCCAGTAGACTATCTAAGTAAAACTGGGGAAAAAGATGAATTGCAGAAAATACAATCTCACTTAGCCAGTCTCAATTTCAGTTATCCAGAAATGCAACATCAAATTCGCTCCTTATCTGGCGGACAACAAGGCAAACTCCTGCTTTTGGATTTAGTCTTGCGCAAACCAAACTTTCTCCTTCTGGATGAACCTACACGAAACTTTTCTCCAACTTCTCAACCAGAAATCAGAAAACTCTTTGCCACCTATCCTGGTGGACTCATCACTATTTCGCATGACCGTCGTTTCTTAAAAGAGGTCTGTTCAAGCATCTATCGCTTAACAGAACACGGTTTGGAGGTAGTTAATTTAGATGATTTATAAATTTGCAACATAGCAGATAGGTGGGGCAAAAACACAATTTTAGGAGAAGAGAAAGTAAATCTTCCCATAATAAAACGCATAATATCAAGTTTTTTCACACCTGATATGATGCGTTTTTCAGATTTTAAAGACTTTTTTCCAGCCTTCATTTTACATCTGTTTCAAACGTTCAATCCGCTCTGAAATAGGTGGGTGGGTATAAAATAGTTTTTGGAACCCTCCCCCTTTCTTGGGATCATTGATATAAAGTGCACTGCTAGCATCATCGACAGGACAACTCATGGGTTTACTATTATCCAACTTACCTAGAGCATTGATCATCCCTTGAGGATTGCGCGTCAACTCAACACTGGAAGCATCTGCTAGGAATTCCCTCTGACGAGAAATAGCTAGTTGCACCAAGGTTGCAGCGAGAGGTGCCAGAACAATAGCTAGTAGTGAAACCACGAGCATAATGATTTCAAGACCATTTCCATCCCGATCATCGTTACTTCGTCTGCGACCTGCACCACCCCACCACATCATACGACCTGCCATACTAGAAAGCATGGTGATAGCACTAGCAAGTGCAACAGCAATAGTCGAAATTCTAATATCGTAGTTACGAATATGACTAACCTCATGTCCCATAACAGCTTCTAGCTCCTCGCGATTCATGATAGCTAGGAGACCTGAAGTCGCAGCAACCGCCGCGTTTTGAGGGTTAGAACCTGTCGCAAAGGCATTTAAGGCTGGATCATCAATGATGAAAACACGAGGCATAGGAATCTGAGCCACCATAGCCATATCTTCCACTACATGGTAGAGGTCTGGTGCCATTTGTTCATCAACCTCACGCGCTCCATTCATGGACATGACAATCTCTGTCGATTGAAAAATCATGGACAAGGCATAGATAAGGCCGATAATCAGTGCGATAACCAAACCACCAAGCCCAGACCGCATAAAGAGGTAACCAACCGCATAGCCAACAAGAGCTAAGAGTAGGAAAAATACCAGCAACAAAATCCAGGTTTTTCGTTTATTGCTTGCAATTTGATCAAACAACATCTTAGTCACCTAAACCGCTAAAATCAACTTTAGGTACTACCTTTTCCTCTTCTGGAGTTTGAAGGAAATCTGCTGCTTTAAATCCAAACATTCCAGCGATAATATTGCTTGGGAAAGTTTCTAATTTTACATTGTAGTTGCTGACAACACTGTTGTAGAGTTGACGAGAGTAAGAAATTTTATTTTCTGTATTTGTCAACTCCTCTTGCAATTTAACAAAGTTGGCACTAGCTTTCAAATCTGGATAGCTTTCTGCAACTGCAAAAATACCTGAAACCTGACGAGTAAGGGCATCACTAGCTTTCATAGCTTCTGCTGGTGAAGTCGCTGCCGCCACTTGGTTACGAAGTTCTGCCACCTTTTCGAGGGTAGAACCTTCATATTTAGCATAACCTTTTACAGTCTCAATCAAGTTTGGCAAGAGGTCATTTCGACGTTTCAACTGAACATCAATCTGGCTCCAAGCCTCCTTGGTTTGCATACGATTTTTAACCAAACCGTTATAGCTAACAATCACAAAAATAACAATAAGAGCGATAACTCCAAGAATAATCCAAGTCATGGTATAAGTCCTTTCTTCTTTTAGATTAGTACCAGTATATCAAATTTTTAATGATTGTGGTAAAATAAGATGATACTAAAGAAGGAAATAACTATGAAACCAGAAACATTTTACAACTTGCTTGCCGAGCAAAATCTTTCACTTTCGGACCAGCAAAAAGAACAATTTGAACGTTATTTTGAGCTCTTGGTCGAGTGGAATGAAAAGATTAATTTAACAGCCATTACAGACAAGGAAGAAGTTTATCTCAAACATTTTTACGATTCGATTGCACCCATCCTTCAAGGTTTGATTCCTAATGAAAATATCAAACTTCTTGATATTGGAGCCGGGGCAGGATTTCCTAGTCTGCCGATGAAAATTCTCTATCCTCAGCTAGATGTGACCATCATTGATTCACTCAATAAGCGCATCAACTTCCTCCAACTTTTGTCTCAAGAACTGGATTTGGATGGTGTTCATTTCTACCATGGACGTGCCGAAGATTTTGCACAAGACAAGAACTTCCGTGCTCAGTATGATTTTGTAACGGCTCGTGCGGTTGCCCGTATGCAGGTTTTATCTGAATTGACAATTCCTTACCTTAAAGTTGGCGGAAAACTATTGGCACTCAAGGCCAGCAATGCGCCTGAGGAGTTGTTAGAAGCTAAGAATGCCCTCAACCTCCTTTTTAGTAAGGTCGAAGACAATCTCAGCTACGCCCTACCAAATGGAGATCCGCGTTACATCACAGTGGTTGAAAAGAAAAAGGAAACACCAAATAAATATCCACGTAAGGCTGGCATGCCCAATAAACGCCCGATTTAATCTTTTTAGTAAAAAAATATTTACAAAGTTTGCAATTTTTGCTATACTATCACAAGCAAAGGTTTTTAATGTCATCCCGTGAGGTGACGAAGACGCAGAAATACTTGAAACTCTTTAAAGTCTAGATTTTAGAGAAGTCTTACTCTGAGGGCCTATTGCTGTAAAATAATGGGCTCTTTTTTGATGCCCAAAAGTGAGGTTTATATGAAACAAGAATCAACTGTTGATTTGTTACTGGACGTTGACCAACGTCCTTCAGCTGGAAAAGGAATTCTCCTTAGTTTCCAACACGTTTTCGCCATGTTTGGTGCGACCATCTTGGTACCATTGATTTTGGGAATGCCTGTATCTGTTGCCCTTTTTGCTTCAGGTGTTGGGACACTCATCTACATGATTGCTACTGGTTTTAAAGTTCCAGTTTATCTAGGTTCTTCATTCGCCTTTATCACAGCTATGTCACTGGCGATGAAAGAAATGGGTGGTGATGTATCTGCTGCCCAAACAGGGGTTATCTTGACTGGTTTGGTCTATGTCCTTGTTGCTACCAGCATCCGATTTGTAGGAACAAAGTGGATTGATAAACTCTTGCCACCAATCATTATCGGACCTATGATCATCGTTATCGGTCTTGGACTTGCAGGTTCAGCTGTTACCAATGCAGGTCTTGTAGCAGACGGAAATTGGAAAAATGCTCTGGTAGCCGTTGTTACGTTCTTAATTGCTGCCTTTATCAATACAAAAGGAAAAG
Source organism: Streptococcus thalassemiae (assembly GCF_903645285.1). Lineage (GTDB taxonomy): Bacteria > Bacillota > Bacilli > Lactobacillales > Streptococcaceae > Streptococcus > Streptococcus thalassemiae. The sequence goes on from NZ_CAHJXN010000004.1 coordinate 142,066, forward strand.
GCTTCCTACGAATTATTCCATTCCTCTTTGCCATTATCGGTGGTTACCTCTTCGCACTAACTCTTGGCTTGGTTGATTTTACACCAGTTCTTAAAGCTAACTGGTTCGAGATTCCTGGTTTCTACTTGCCATTTAATACAGGTGGTGCCTTTAAAGAATACAATCTTTACTTTGGTCCAGAAACTATCGCTATCTTGCCAATCGCTATCGTAACAATTTCTGAACATATCGGTGACCATACTGTTTTGGGTCAAATCTGTGGCCGTCAATTCTTGAAAGAACCAGGTCTTCACCGTACTCTTCTTGGTGACGGTATCGCAACTTCTGTTTCTGCCTTCCTTGGTGGACCAGCTAATACAACTTACGGAGAAAATACAGGGGTTATCGGTATGACTCGTATCGCTTCTGTCTCAGTTATCCGTAACGCTGCCTTCATCGCGATTGCTCTTAGCTTCCTTGGCAAATTCACTGCCTTGATTTCAACTATTCCAAATGCTGTACTTGGTGGCATGTCAATCCTTCTCTATGGAGTTATCGCCAGCAACGGTTTGAAAGTTTTGATTAAAGAACGTGTTGATTTCGCTCAAATGCGAAACCTGATCATCGCAAGTGCTATGTTGGTGCTTGGACTTGGAGGAGCTATCCTTAAACTTGGTCCAGTTACTCTTTCAGGTACTGCCCTATCAGCCATGACAGGAATCATCTTGAACTTAATCTTGCCATACGAAAATAAAGACTAAACATCTAAACACATCAAAAAACGAGCATTTCCAATTACGGAAGTGCTCTTTTTTTTGATACTTAGAAGTGAGTGTATCCCCTCTAACACTGTCTAATATAGTTCCCCTATATCCATAAGTTGCCAATCAGAATAGTTAACCTCAATGATTTCTGGGGCTTTTGTAGTACCATTGTACACTACAATAAAGTGACCTTTACGATTCCAAAACTTGCCTAAAATAGTAGCATCTTCTAATTTTGCCCTTAACTTGCTTTCTTGAAATCCAAGGCTTTCCCTTTGTACTGTTTTAGTCTCTTCCTTGCTACCTACACCAACAGTCACAAAGTTTACACCTACTTCCATAAGCTCCCACTCAGAAGCATCAACCTCAACGATTTCAGGGGCTTTTGTAGTATCTCTATACACCACAATAAAATGCCCTTTATCATTCCAAAACTTTCCAAGTATTTTAGCATCTTCCAACTGTATCTCTTGCTTTAAGTATTCTGATGGTTCTTTTTGTACTGGTTTAGGCTCTTCTACCCCAACAGTTACAAAATTTACACCTATAAAAATAACCATGTAAAACAATACCAAGGCAATACCCAAACCCTTTAATAATTTCATTTTCTTTTCCCTACTTTCTTCTTTTGTGTTAGTCTTTTTAGTTTATCTTAATTGTATATACTCTTAAATCCCAAGGGGTAAAAATACCCCCTTACAATCCTACCATTTCATCAAACCACTGCTTAAATTGCAACTCGTTTGACTCTTCATCATTCCACTCAAAGTCCTCTAAATAAGTGCTATTAGTGAGTAGCTTGATACGTGTGTTTTAGCATTGGAAATCTAAATAAAACTCGGGCTCCTCTGCACTATACAAGTTAGCAAGGACCCGAACTCTTTTTGTATATTCTAATTGTTTTATTGAACCACTTTTTGAGATAGTTCTAGTGTATATGTTTTATATAATTGATGGCAAGCTTGGTTCTCTCCTGTTTTAATCAAGGCAACACAAGGTAAGACAAATTCTGCCCAAATAGACTCTAGTATTTCCTCCCTATCTTACAATATTTAATAATTCCTCATAACTAGAAACCACATCATAGATGTGCTGATCATTAATCAATCCAGCTTGAGCTAAAGCTTTAAAGTGAGCACGCGCACATGCAATTTTTGCTTGCTCAGCTTGTTTTAATTGAAGACTAGACATAGATCCTTTCGTTTCTGCAACAAAATAGATATGTTTGACACTACCTTCACGGAAGGCGATTGCCCAGTCAGGATTATAGTTTCCAAGCGGAGTCGCAATACTGAACTTCCCTGGTAGCTTCACATAAACACGAACATCCTCGTATTGTTCCAAAGATTCTTTAAAGGTCTTCTCCGTATTTGAATCAACTTTTACAAAATTGTAAATCCCTTTTTTGGATTCAAGTAAGTGATCATCTGATCTGTTAGCAGTTTCAGGATTGTCATAAAACAAGTCCATATCATACTCTTCATTTAGCACATTATACTGAATATGCTTGATAATTTGACTTGCTTTTTGTTCATTAATGAGTTTTGAAACCTTAAGAATAAATTCTTCTGGATTCTGTTTAAACTTGTCAAATTGGTAGACATAGATTTTACTTAATATTTCCGCAACCAACCTACGAGTTAAACCAGTCTGCTCAGCAATTTCTCCTAATAAATCATATTTGGTCATAATCTGCGAATCCGTTAGATACTCTTGCTGACGATCATTCTCAGCCACTGTCAGATGGAGTCCTTCTTCCTTACTCATCTCAGTAGCGCTTGCTTGAGTTATATGAAAGCTTGGTTTGCTAACGACTAATTTCTCATTGATATAGTCAACCGAATGTTTTACCAATTCCGCATCATCAAATTCTACTTGATAGCTGGTCTTTCGATTGATTTGCTTCCAGAGATTTAAAAATTCTTTTCGGGCAATATTTTCTTGATTGACCTCGTTTGAGAATTGAATTACCGCATTATTCGCATTTTCAATTTCATACTGTCCAGCATGATAAACGCTCTCCAATATCTCTACCAACTTATCCTCATAACCTGCTAATGTCTCAGACAGTTTCAACTGATGATTTTCTTTTGCAGTAAAATATTCTGTTGTTAATTGTCCTTCACGGTCTATATAGCCTTGTCGAATTAAATCAAAGTGAATCGAATCTGCTTGTTCCTTGGTAATACGTATTGTTTTGCCTTCTTGATTGGTTAGAACTTTATTCGTAAAGAGAGTAACATCCACTTTTGCAGGACGATCTGCTAAGAGTTCTTTGATTTCTTCTTGTAGACTTCGAGCAAATTGATCATAACTTTCATTTGCAATTACTGTCAGTTTATTGATTTCATGAACATCATTTCCTAGGAGTTCAAAATCCTGACGAATTCCATTTTGGTCAACTGCCAAACGCATACCTCGGCCAATTTCTTGACGCTTACGAGTCTCTGCTGAAGATTGCTTTAGCGTACAGATTTGAAAGACATTAGGATTATCCCATCCCTCTTTTAGAGCTGAATGAGAAAATAGGAAACGAACTGGCTCTTCAAAGCTCAACAAACGCTCCTTGTCCTTCATAATCAAGTCATAGGCATCGATGTCATTTGAAAGATTGTTTTTCTTTTCACTAGCAGATTTATAATCTACGAAAATGGTCTTATCTGACTTCTTCACTTTATCTACCGAAAAGTAACCAGCATGAACTGAATTTCCTTCAAGATTAGCCTCCAAATATCTACGATAAGGAGTTGGTTCCTGTGTTCGGATAAACTGGTTTACTTGATTTCGATATTCTTCTTCAAAAATCTGAGCGTATTCACCATTATAGGCATCATTATGTTCATCATATTGTTTATACTTGGCCACTTCATCGATGAAAAATAGGGATAATACTTTAATTCTTCGATTGTACAGTTTACTTTCTTTTTCGAGATGACTTTTTATAGTCTCTCGGATTTGAATTCTTCTGATGCTAGACTCATCCACTTCCCCTATCACTTCACCGACATGAAGTTCTTGCGTCACACCAACTTGAAGTTTGTTCTCTCTTGCATCAAAGTGACTAAGGGTCATTCCTTTATAAGCAGATAAATTCCCTGATTCAGCATACAAATCAAAGGGTTCTTCCACCACCTTCAATTTCCTTTTGACACCTGACTGCGTTTTTACTTCAAACTCAATTTTTGCTTTGGGTGCTCCTGTTTTTTGTGGAATGATTTCTTGTAGATATAGATAGCCTTGTGTCCCGGTCGTCCCAGTTTGCTCGATAGCCTTAACCGCAATCTTCTTCACTAATTTTTGATTGTAAGCATCCATGGCATCCAATCTATAAACCATATCATGCTTTTCCTTGTGGGTAGCCGAATAACGTAGTGTAAACAATGGCTTGAAATCTTTTAGTCTTTCCTTGGTTTGTTTCCCTTCAACAGACTGAGGTTCATCAATAATCATAATCGGATTCATAGCTGCCAGTACATCAATCGGACGGCGCCAGCGGAAACTTTCCTGTTCAGAATGAATCCGTCGCGCATCTTTGCCTTTTGCATTAAAGGCTTGAGAGTTGATGACCATGATTTGAAGATCTGACGAATTGGCAAAACTATCCAAATCACCTAAACGTGAGGAATCGTAGACAAAATAGCGTGGTTGCTTGCCATACTCCATCTGAAAGTGACTTGACATGATCTGTAGAGACTTGAGAACTCCTTCACGAATGGCTACACTTGGAACGACAATGATGAACTTGAGCCAGCCATAACGTTTATTCAATTCCATAATTGTACGGATATACGTGTATGTCTTCCCTGTTCCCGTCTCCATCTCTATGGAAAAATTATAAGCTTCTCGTCCAGCAATCATATCAATCGATAGTTTATCAGAAGGACGCAAACCATAACAAGTTTGCATAGTATGGACATTTTCTCGTATACTTGCTTGACTCAATTGAATCGGTGCATTTCGATAAGCATCTAAAACCAAATCTACCTCATCTGACTTGAGACGACCTGGATCCGCCATATACTGAACTCCAGTATGTTTGGCTTGCCCTTGAAATAAATCTGCAATGGCACTAACCGCATCCAACTGAAATTGTTGTTTTTTAAATTGTAGTTTCATAATTCTATATTCTTTTTATTAAATTCACATAAACTATTTCACATCTATAACTATATTTAATAGTTACGCCATATTATATTTCTTTTTAATTTCTTTCATTTTTGATGATGTAATATCGTTAAAATACTCTTTTTCCCACTTCATTGCATCACTAAGTACAAGACAAATAGAAATAAGTCTTTGATTATCTTCTTGTATCTTTCCGTCTTCAACTTTCTCGATAGTATCTTCAAGTTCTTTATTGAATTCTATGGCTAAACTATACATTTCTTTATTAGATAAAAAATATAATTTAGTTATATTTTCATCAATTGCCTTATGTTGCTTTTCTAGATTAGAAACTGTATGATTTGCAAGTAAGTACTCCAAATGTAGAATAAAATCACTATACAATATCATCCTTTTTTCAAATAAATTTTGTTTTAAGTTATCTTTAAAAGCACGTCTAGTAACCCAGATTGCAATGCTGATAGAAACAATAATCGCAATCGAATCTACTATAATCCCTCCGATACTTATCCAATTATCAGTTGTCAGCTGATAGAACATCGCCTACACCACCTTCACTTTTGTATGAGGTGATAATTCTTTGAAGATTTCACTTACGTTAATCTTATCTGCTGAATTGGCAAATGAACTATCACGGAAAACAGCACGGAGTGGTTGTGCTTGAGCGATATGACGGATAACTTCTTCTGATATTTCATCTTCAAAACAAGCCATGAGTGATCCTTGATCTACATCATAGATTTCTGCTCCTGCTACTTTCTCCAAATCAATGGCTAATGACAGTTCCATTCCCCATGTCAGCATAACTTGGAAAAGTAAGTCGAGGCCAGTACGTCCTTCCTTGATATTGGATATACTATCGAAAAGTTCTCCTTGGATAAATTGATCAGGTCGAGCTGAAACATCCTTAAAATTAGAAGAATCTAGTTTGTAAGCCTTAAATCCAAAGTCCTGCTTGCCAACCAACTCTGGATGCTCCTCCTGAATCTTGGTAGCAGCACGACGAATCCGCTCACGTGAAATTTGGTCAATAGTTTCATAACCTGCTTCTTTAGCAGCAGATTTTTCAGCAACTGTTTCATCCAAGGTACACAGGATAAACTTACGATTTCCACCATCTTCCGCATTCAGCTGCATGACTGCATCTGCCGTAGTACCAGAACCACCGAAGAAGTCTAGTATTAGTGAATCTTCATTGCTTCCTATTTCTAAGATTTGTTTAATAGTCCCTAATGGTTTAGGAAAATCAAAAAACGTATGTCCACCAAATAGCTCTTGAACTTCTTTAGTTCCTTTATTAGAAATAAATTTTGTCCCTTGCCAAAGAGTTTTCGCAGTCTGAGTTATTTTTCTATATTTTTGATAAATCCTAATAACTCCATCAGAACCTTCACGAGCTATTAAATTATGTTTTTCTACTTTTGCTTTTTCTTTTCCCCATCTCCAAACACTCTCAAATCCATTAACCGTAATCGGCCACACTTCTGTTAAGCCTTCTTTTTCCTCTAAATAAACATTTAAAAATCCTCCTTCCTGTCTCTCCGATAAATTGATAAAGAATGGATAGCGTAGATTTGGACGGTTAATAACATTAAAGGCACGGGCATTTTGATTTCTTAAATCAGTTAAATTGTAGCCCCCAAACTTATCAAAATAGGAAAAATCAGCTCCCTCAACACTAATTTCATTTAATTCTATTCTTGATTGATTTTTAGAGTATACAAACAAATTTTCATGTGTTTTAGCAAAATATCCATATCGTCGTCCTTCTGTCTTTACAATAACAATATTCTCAGCTACAAAATTCTCCTCTCCAAATATCTCATCACAGATAGCTTTAAGATTAGCTTGTTCATTATCATCGATAGAGATAAAGATAACACCTGAATCCTTGAGGAGATTACGCGCTAGACGGAGGCGTGGATACATCATATTGAGCCAGTCTGAGTGATAACGGGCCGAAGTCTTTTCATTTTTTGTGAGCCCAACGACCTGGCGTCCTTCTTCATCCAAAAGATCCATCTCTTCCTTCAACTCTTCATCTGTTTTTTGGAACTTATCAGAGTATACAAAGTCTTTCCCAGTATTATAGGGTGGATCGATATAAATCATATCGATTTTTCCTAGATAGGATTCTTGTAAGATTTTTAAGACTTCTAAATTGTCCCCAGTAATAAAGACATTTTCACTGTTTTCAAAGTCAACACTTTCATCAAGATCTGGTCTTAGTGTTTTGGTAGTTGGTCGCCCAGCTTCTGCGATAGCTTCACGCTTTCCAACCCAAGTAAACTCATAGGATTCTCGACCATCCACAATTTCCTCTGATAAAAACTGTTTTAGCTTCTCAAAGTCAATCGCAGGACCTAATCTGCCGTATTCATCCCTCTTTTCCGTCAGAACTTCAGGAAAAAGTTGACCAATTTTTGAAATATTATCTGTAAAAACATCTTTTGAAGTGAGATTTAATTTTTCAAGTCCAGAGTTTTCACCTGTGTGCTGTGCTGTGCTGTGCTGTGCTGTGCTGTGCTGTGCTGTGCTGTGCTGTGCTGTGCTGTGCTGTGCTGTGCTGTGCTGTGCTGTGCTGTGCTGTGCTCATGGTAGTATCCTTTCTTAGCTTTGTCAAGCTTTTGTAATTTTAATTTTATAAAAAATTAAGTTGGCTTATCCTATCTTTGTAATGCTTCATTTTTAATACATTACAGCTTCATTTTATCAAAAATAGGGGTTGAAATCAAAAGTGTTCCCTAATCTCAATTTCTGATTGTCCTTAATCAAAACTTACAATCAATTTTGCTTCTTTAAATCTTCTATTTCTTTCAATGTAGTCTGATAGTCTCTTTTTATTTCCATTTGTTTTCTCATTGATTTTTCAGAATACATCTTTTTCTTTAACTGTTGTGCCCTTTTTTCTAATTTATCTAATTGGTCACTGAGTTCAATAGAGTTTCTAAGATTACTTGTTTCTAAAACTTGTAATTCTTTCTTACCAGTTTCTTTTACAAGACTCTCATAAACATCATCTAAATCATTTCCCTCAAAGTCAATGCTTACATCATCATTCGTCTGAAAGCGACGGACAATCTTAAAGTGCTTGCCATCCTTTTCTTGACTTAAAGGCTCTTTATAATGAATAAGAAGTTCTTCTTGACCTTGTGGATATTTTAATACAAAGGCTGTGTAAATCCCTAATCTTATATCTAGCTGTTCTAATAAAGTTAAGAAAACATCCATTTGTTCGAGTTCTATTTCTAAAACCATGATTTGCTTCACTTTTTTTCCAGCAGGAATATTAGTGGTGCTTGTATCAATCTGATGAGTAATTTGAATTGCTCTAATCTGTTCTCTTAAATCTTTCTTTTCTTTTACAGATACATTAAGATTATCAAAAAAATCACTATTTCCCTTTTTATGAGGCCTATAGAGAAGGTGAGGTTTTGATAAGGCTGTATAGGTTGGAAATTTAATCATCAGAATCCCCTTTCATCAATATGAAGAAACAAATTAACTCAAAATCATCCATTCCCTCAATACTAGTATTCATCAAGTCAACAGATCCAAAGTTAAATAGGGCATCCATCGTTGAGATCTGATCATGTTCCATTAGTTGATCGATTGCCTCTTGAAGCAATTCCGAATAAACAACCATTTCTTTACCATCTTTTGTTTGACGATTAAACTTGTCTACTACTTGACTTAATGGCTTACTTTGACCCCGACAAATACTACTGAGGTGTTCCAATATTTTCTTGCTTTCGGAAGGGGATAAAAGTAATTCTCCATTTCTATTGATGTAGAGGATATAATATGGATGAAGCTGATTTTGATTATTTTTTCCTTTTATCTGTTCTTTATTTTTTAGGACAAAAATGACACCTTCTGATTCTTTATTGGAGGCAGGTAAAATAGCTTGCAATCCTTTTGGAACTTTTTCTAACTCAGGATGTTCTTCCAAATACTTAAGAAGGTCTATACGATAATCTTCTAATCCTAAATCCATAATGGAAATACCATCATTCATCTCCTCTAAATCGACTACCTCATCTCTAAGACGTTCTAATTGTTTTCTTCGGTAATTATTATCCTCTATTTCTTCACTAGACAAAACATTATCATCTGCTGTTGAAGTCAAAACAGAAATCTTCATCCTCGATTCAACCCTAGACTTAAGATCGATATACTCATCTAACTCAAGATTTGGCCAAAAGTTAACCAATTGAATGTATTTATTTTGACTACCAATTCGATCCACTCGACCAAATCGTTGAACAATACGGACAGGATTCCAGTGGATATCATAATTGACCATCATATCTGCATCTTGTAAGTTTTGACCTTCGGAAATCACATCTGTTGCAATTAAAAGATCAATCTCACTCTCATCACCAGGAAACAAAATATCACGAGATTTTGATTTAGGAGAAAAATAAGTTAATAAAGAATTGAGATCTTTATTTTTAGTTTCCAAAGTTGTTGCAAAGCCTTTTGTACCTGAAATCTGAGCAGTGTAAAGACCATACTTATCCAAGACATACTGACTAATATGTTTATAAAGGTAGTTCGTTGTTGTCGCAAATGCGGAGAAAATAATCAACTTTTTATTACCAACATTGATTGGATTTGTTAGTTTCTCATCTATCAAGGTAAAAAGAGTCTGCAGTTTTTGGTCTTCTTGTGGCGTTATTTTACTGATTAGATCTTCTAGCTCTATCAATACTGCAAAATCTTGTTCTAACTCGACCTTCCAACTACGATAATCCATATCTTGTAAAGTAATACGATTTTTCTTACCAATAGAGAACTCGAAATTACTATCTTCCAAATCAAAATCATCTTCATCAAGATGAGAATCAAGAGATAAATGATCCAAGCCTGTCAATTCATATTCCTCGATAGCCTTTAAGGTCTTTTCTACATAATCTTTAACAACATCTATTAAAGTATATCGAAAAGCTGCAACAGAACTTTCTAAACGTTTAAGCAGGTTAATCATCATCAGTTTTTTGATACCAGACTCACGACCAAACTGAGTTAAATTCCCCATTTTTCCTTCTTTACTTTTATCGTATTTAGCTCTCTTTGATGGGTAAATATGTATTGATGGTTGATAGATAGTCAACTGTAGTTTATCAAGTAAGTGATATAATTTTTTATAGGTAATTCCGAGATTTGAAACTGTTAAATCAGGTTCAAAATTAAGTGGTTTTAAGCGCTGCGGAAATTCTCCAATAGCTTCTCTATCATAAAATTCCCGAATATGTTTTCTACTTCTAGCTATCGTTACACTATCTAGTACTTTAAAGAAATCAAAATCTAATGTAGATAGCAATTTATCTGTTGTTCTCTCTTCTGCAGGTAGATCAGCCCACTTATTATAAGCAGATTGAGCATTTCTGAAAATATCGTTTATAGATGATTTTGTTTCTAATTTACTATCAATTTGATCCGTATCTCCCTCATAGGCTAAAGCAATTTGATTTTTCAAATCATTAAAGCGATTATTAACAGGTGTGGCTGATAGCATGAGTACCTTTGTAGGAACACCAGACTTTATGATGCGATTCATTAAACGGCTGTATCGATTTTCTCTCCCCTCGGATAAGTCATTTTCGCTAGAGCCTCCATTTCTAAAATTATGGGACTCATCAATAACAACCAAATCATAAGTATGCCAATTATTTAAGGACAGATCAATTCCATTAGAGTGTCCTTTATCTCTACTAAGATCTGTATGATAAAGCACGTCATAAAGCAAATGTCTATCATAAACTGGATTATTTACATAATCATGACGATACATATTCCAGTTATTTTCTAACTTTTTAGGACAAAGTACTAAAATACGTTTTCCTCGATAAGCATAATAAGTCATGACCGCTAAAGCTGTATAAGTCTTCCCTAGACCAACCGAATCCGCTAGAATACATCCATTAAATTTTTCTAATTTAGAAATGATCGATTTTACTGCATCCTTTTGGAAATCATATAACAGCCCCCAAATTTTACTTTCTTTATAGCCAACCCCTTCATTGGGTAAAAAGTCTTCATTTATATCTTCTAAAAATTCATTGAATAAATTATATAGCATCACATAGTAAATGAACTCAGGAGAATGTTCTTTATGAGCTAGGTTTAAATTCTCCAAAAACTCTTCTGTAACATCACGAAAATAATCATCTTCTTCCCAAAGATTATCAAATTCATCTAAATAATTTAAACTAAGTGGTGCATGATAGAGGTTTCTACTCGTTTTAAATAGAGAAGCTTCATATCCTAATTCTTTGCGATCAAAGTTTTTCAAACGATCTACTGCCACTACATCATCCGAATTTTCAATTCGAATACCATTTGGCATTTCATCTGTTTCAATATTAATCGATTTGAATTGCGCTTTTCTTCGGATCCAATCAGCACATTCACGAGCAATCGCTTTTTGGGTCAGCTCATTCATCAATTTCAGTTCATACTTTCCACCAAAAATCGATTGTTCCCGTTCTTTTTTGGGTATCGTATATTCACGAAAATCTGTTTTGGTTTCATCTGTTATAAAAGTCGGATTTGTAAAAATAAATTTTAACTCTTCTATATTCTCCAATTCCTCTTTCAACTGCTGATAAGCAAACATAGAAAAGGTTGCTGCTGCAATCTTGACTCGGCTCTCTGATTTCAATTCTTTCTTTAACTCATCTCCAAGACGAATTGATCGATTATCAATTTCCATAATTCCTCCTTGTTAGACTATTTCTACTATTATATCATTCTTTGCAAATTCAAAATAGACTTTTTTTCTTCTTTCTAATACTCAATGAAAATCAAAGAGGAAGCTAGCCGCAGGCTGCTCAAAGCACCGCTTTGAGGTTGTAGATAAGACTGACAAAGTCAGTCACATATGTACAGTAAGGCGACGCTGACGTAGTTTGAAGAGATTTTCGAAGAGTATAAAAAAGGAAAGCCCTGCGGCCTTCCCTTGTCTTACTTGCGTTTCTTCTTCGCTTTTTTCATTTTATTCGCCATGCGTTTCATGGACTGTTTCATAGCAAATTCACCGATTTTACCTTTGAGTCCGCCACCAAACATTTGGCTCATATCTGGCATTCCTGCTCCTCCGAGAGCTGACAGGTCAGGCATGCCACCTTGTCCCATCATTCCTTCAAGGGCAGACATATCCATTCCTCCCATATTTGGCATATTTTTTGGAAGGTTGTTTGGATTGATTCCCATCTGCTTCATCATCTTGTTCATATCACCAGACATGACTCCTTGCATGAGCTGTTTAGCCTGGTTAAAGTCCTTGATGAATTTATTGACTTCGACAAAGGTATTTCCAGAACCTGCAGCGATACGACGGCGACGGCTTGGATTTAACAAATCTGGATTTTCACGCTCTTCAGGTGTCATGGAAGACACAATGGCACGTTTGCGCGCAATCTGGCGCTCATCTACCTTCATATTTTGAAGGGCTGGGTTGTTGGCCATACCTGGAATCATCTTGAGCAAGTCTTCCATTGGCCCCATGTTTTGCACCTGATCCAACTGATCAATGAAATCATTGAAATCAAAGGTGTTTTCACGCATCTTCTCAGCCATTTCAAGGGCTTTTTGCTCATCGTATTCCTGAGAAGCTTTCTCAATCAGAGTGAGCATATCCCCCATACCAAGGATACGGCTAGACATACGGTCTGGGTGGAAGGTCTCAATGTCCGTAATCTTTTCACCTGTACCAGTGAACTTGATTGGTTTTCCAGTAATGTGACGAACAGATAGAGCAGCACCACCACGAGTATCGCCATCAATCTTAGTAAGGATAACCCCAGTCACTTCCAACTGAGCATTAAACTCACGCGCAACATTGGCTGCTTCCTGACCAATCATGGCATCAACGACGAGCAGAATTTCGTTTGGTTGAGCCAGTGCTTTTACGTCACGAAGCTCGTTCATCAAAAGCTCATCAATCTGCAAACGACCTGCCGTATCAATCAAAACATAGTCGTTATGATTGGCTTGGGCTTGTTCCAAACCTTGACGTACAATCTCAACAGCTGGTACTTCTGTTCCAAGTGCAAAGACAGGCACATCAATCTGCTGTCCTAGTGTCTTAAGCTGATCAATGGCAGCTGGACGATAGATATCCGCCGCAATCATCAAAGGACGGGCATTTTCTTCCTTCTTGAGTTTGTTAGCCAGCTTACCTGCAAAAGTTGTTTTACCAGCTCCCTGCAAACCAACCATCATGATGATTGTAGGAATCTTAGGTGACTTGATAATTTCTGCCGTATCAGAACCTAAAACAGCTGTCAGTTCCTCATCAACGATTTTAATAATCTGTTGCGCAGGATTAAGTGTATCAATGACCTCATGCCCGACTGCACGCTCACGAACTTTCTTGATAAAGTCCTTTACAACAGGCAAGGCAACGTCGGCCTCGAGCAAGGCCAAGCGAATTTCTTTGGTTGCCTCTTGGACATCAGATTCAGAGATTTTTCCTTTTTTACGTAGACTTTTAAAGACGTTCTGCAAACGTTCTGTTAAACTTTCAAATGCCATTTTTCTTCCTCTTATTCTCTATTATCAATGCTTGTTAAAATTTCTATCTGCTCCTGCAGAAAGTCATCCTTGGGATAGCGCTCCAAAATCTGGTCAAAAATCTGACTGCGGACAAGGTAGTCCGAGTACATGTGCAATTTCATCTCATAATCTTCCAGAATCTTTTCTGTCCGTTTGATATTGTCATAGACAGCCTGACGACTAACGCCGAACTCCTCGGCAATCTCAGCAAGGCTGTAATCATTAGCGTAGTAGAGCTCGATATAATTCATTTGCTTATCTGTCAAAAGCGCTGCATAAAATTCAAAGAGCGCATTCATACGATTGGTTTTTTCGATTTCCATAACTTTTATTATACCAAAAAATAGCCTAATCTACCACACTAGGGAGCCAATCTAAGAAGATAACTAGCTAAATTTGAAAAAGACATGAGACTAACCCCAAGTAATTTCCAATTGATAGCGGGCAAAGGGATGTCCCTCTTGATTTTGTAGTTGATAATCTAGTTCAATCTTTTGCCCATCAACTTGATAATGGCTCGTTTGGATGATAAACTCCTGCATGCCCATAGGTGTAGGAATATAGGCTAAACTATCGCTATCCTTTAGAAAGCGCATAATGGTCTTGGGATTGGAAAATCGACTCATCACCAGTTCTTGACCATGAAATTTAATAACCACTTTTTCCTTTTCCTCATTATAGAAAAGCAGGTAGCTATAATCTCCTTTTTCATGCACTTCCACGTCATAAAGCTGGTCAATCACTTCCAACTGTTCATCAAACTGAATGGTATTTCGCATCCGAATCTTCACATCAGGTCCTCTTTCTTGTCTCTTGTCCTACTATTTTACCAAAAAGAGCAGGATTTTGCTATAATGGTCATATGAACGAAAAAGTATTCCGTGACCCAGTTCACAACTACATCCATGTCAATAATCAAATCATCTATGACTTGATCAATACAAAAGAATTTCAGCGTTTGCGTCGTATCAAACAACTGGGAACTTCCAGTTATACCTTCCACGGTGGAGAACACAGTCGCTTCTCTCACTGTCTAGGAGTCTATGAGATTGCTCGTCGTATCACGGAAATTTTTGAAGAAAAATATCCTGAAGAATGGAATCCTGCCGAGTCTCTCTTGACCATGACCGCTGCTCTCCTACATGACCTTGGACATGGTGCCTACTCCCATACTTTTGAAAATCTCTTTGATACAGACCACGAAGCCATTACTCAGGAGATTATCCAAAGCCCTGAAACGGAGATTCACCAAGTTCTGCTACAAGTGGCGCCAGATTTTCCAGAAAAGGTTGCCAGTGTTATCGACCATACCTACCCTAACAAGCAGGTCGTGCAACTCATTTCCAGTCAGATTGATGCGGACCGCATGGACTATCTCTTGCGCGACTCCTATTTTACAGGAGCTTCTTATGGGGAATTTGACCTGACTCGCATCCTCCGAGTCATTCGTCCTGTTGAAAACGGTATCGCCTTTCAGCGCAATGGCATGCATGCTATCGAAGACTACGTCCTCAGTCGTTATCAGATGTACATGCAGGTTTATTTCCACCCCGCAACACGCGCCATGGAAGTTCTCCTGCAAAATCTTCTCAAGCGCGCCAAGGAACTCTATCCTAAAGACAAAGACTTCTTTGCACGGACATCTCCACATCTCCTGCCTTTCTTTGAAAAAAATGTGACCTTGTCTGATTATCTGGCTCTGGATGATGGTGTGATGAATACCTACTTCCAGCTCTGGATGACCAGTCCTGATAAGATACTCGCAGACCTGTCGCAACGCTTTGTCAACCGCAAGGTCTTTAAATCCATTACCTTTTCACAAGAGGATCAAGACCAACTCGCTAGCATAAGAAAATTAGTTGAGGATATCGGCTTTGATCCAGACTACTATACTGCCATTCATAAGAATTTTGACCTCCCTTATGATATCTATCGTCCCGAATCTGAAAATCCACGGACACAGATTGAGATTTTACAAAAAAATGGAGAACTGGCCGAACTCTCTAGCCTGTCTCCTATCGTCCAATCCCTTGCAGGTAGTCGCCACGGAGATAATCGTTTCTATTTCCCAAAAGAAATGTTGGACCAAAACAGTATCTTTGCTAGCATTACCCAGCAATTTTTACACTTGATTGAGAACGATCATTTTACCCCAAATAAAAACTAGAAGAGGAAATTTATGAGTATTAAACTAATCGCCGTCGATATTGACGGAACTTTAGTCAACAGCCAAAAGGAAATCACTCCTGAAGTCTTTTCTGCCATCCAAGATGCCAAAGAAGCTGGTGTCAAAGTCGTGATTGCAACCGGTCGCCCTATCGCAGGTGTTGCCAAACTTCTGGACGACCTGCAGTTGAGAGACGAGGGTGACTATGTGGTGACCTTCAACGGTGCCCTTGTCCAAGAAACTGCTACAGGACATGAGATTATCAGTGAATCCTTGACCTATAAGGATTATCTGGATATGGAATTTCTCAGTCGTAAGCTCGGTGTCCACATGCACGCTATTACCAAGGACGGCATCTACACAGCCAATCGCAATATCGGAAAATACACAGTGCACGAATCAACCCTCGTCAGCATGCCAATTTTCTACCGTACACCTGAAGAAATGGCTGACAAAGAAATTGTCAAGTGTATGTTCATAGATGAGCCAGAAATCCTCGATGCTGCGATTGAAAAAATCCCAGCCGAATTTTACGAACGCTACTCCATCAACAAATCTGCTCCTTTCTACCTCGAACTCCTTAAAAAGAATGTTGACAAGGGTTCAGCCATCACTCACTTAGCTGAAAAACTCGGATTGACCAAAGGTGAAACAATGGCTATCGGTGACGAAGAAAATGACCGTGCCATGCTGGAAGTCGTTGGAAACCCCGTTGTCATGAAAAATGGAAATCCAGAAATCAAAAAAATCGCCAAATACATCACTAAAACAAATGACGAATCTGGCGTTGCCCATGCCATCCGTACATGGGTACTGTAAAAGGGTATGAATAGACGAAAACCGCTCAGCTGAGCGGTTTTTGATGTCTAATTACTGCCCCCTGCAGGAATCGAACCTGCAACTACTCCTTAGGAGGGAGTTGTTATATCCATTGAACTAAGGGAGCTAGATAAAAACTCTGCTGAAAAGCAGAGTTTTTTAGTCGAATTAACGACGGATTTCTTTGATACGAGCTGCTTTACCTTGAAGAGCACGCAAGTAGTACAATTTCGCACGACGTACTTTACCGTAACGAACAACTTCGATTTTTTCAACACGTGGAGTGTGGATTGGGAAGATACGCTCAACACCTACACCGTTAGAGATTTTACGAACTGTGTAGTTTTCTGAGATTCCAGCACCTTTACGTGCGATAACAACACCTTCAAAAATCTGGATACGTTCACGGTTACCTTCGACAACTTTCGCGTGTACACGAACAGTGTCACCAGGACGGAATGATGGGATATCTGTACGAAGTTGACCTTCAGTCAAGCTTTGGATTAATGGATTCATTTTATTCTCCTATCTTTGTCAATCTTGAGGAAACTTCCTCAGCGGATAAACTGTATTTTTGTGCGTCCATTACACACAAGATACAGTTTACCAAATTTCCACAAAAAAGTAAAGAAATTTACAACAGAATTCCTAAAAAAATCGCAACCGAACCACCTAGGTAGGTCAAAGCTAAATAAGAATAAAATACCTTCTTATCACTTAGCAGTCTTTGGAGTTCGTCATTCAAGGTGGAAAAAGTTGTCAAACCGCCACAAAAACCCGTCGCTAAAATAGCATAGATTTCCTTAGACTCTACATGATTGTAGAATAATCCAATCAAAAAACACCCTAAAAGATTTGCTATAAGCGTTCCGAGTGGCAATGTAGAAGCTTGATTATAGCGGGAAAAGAAATAGCGCATTAAAGCTCCGAAACCACAAGCAATTGCAAGATAGGCGATTACCATTTCTTCCTCCCTAAATAGTAAGCTAAAAGCAGTCCTCCACCGATGCTCAAAAGCAAATACATAACCAAACTAAGATAACGCCCTGTATCCAGTAATTTTACAGCATCAAGCATGAGACTGGAAAAGGTTGTTAAGCCGCCACAAAAGCCCGTCCCCAGTGCTAAAACCAAGCCCTTACTAGTCCCCTTATAGACCAGATAGCCCTTGACAAGATAAACCAAGCAGAAAATGCCTAGATAGTTAACAAGAAGAGTGCCCCAAGGAAAATCTGGACTGGCTGGTAACCAAGTGGAAACTAGATAGCGTACAAGTCCGCCCAACATAGCAGCTAGAAAAATCCCTAGCGGATAAAATTGTTCTTTTTTCATTTGATATTTTGATCCTGATAATCACGCGAACGTTTGAGTATGTCCGAAAAAGTCGCTACAATAGTCTCCTGATAGCGCTTGTCTCCTACACGACTTCTAACCTTTTCAAAAATAACTTCTTCTCTCTTGGTATCTAAAATCGGTTTACCCGAAGCTTTCTTATAGGCAACTACACCCTCAACTAAATGCATTCGTTCTTCTAAGAGCTTGACGATTTGATCATCGATTTGATCAATTTCTTGACGAATAATATCTAAATCCATACAGTCTCCTCCTTTATTTGAATTATTGTATCAAAAAGCCACCAAATAGGCTAGTAAAATCCCAACTCACGATAAAAAACTGCACTGATTGATTACATCAGCGCAGTTTTATACTTATCCTACTTTAGCAGCCAATTCTTCTGCGAATTGTTCCAAACGTTCAATGTCTTCTTCCTCAGCAGAAAGATCAACTTTAACACACTCTGAACCTTTTTCTGCTCCTGTTGACACAAAGACACGGTCAAAGTCATCAACAGCCTTACAAAATTCATCGTAGAAGGTATCTCCTGAGCCGACCACTCCGTAGATTTTACCATTCAAGTTGAGATCTGCTAGGTCTTCGTAGAAGTCCATCATCTCATCTGGCAATTCTCCATCACCATAAGTATAGGTCGCAACGATAGCGATGTCTGCTTCCAAGAAGTCTGAAGCGTCAACAGTTGTACATTCATCAACATCAACATCCAAGCCCAAGTCACGTAATTTGTCTGCTACAATATCTGCAATTTCTTCGGTATTACCGGTCATACTGGCAAATACAATTTTTGCTAATGCCATATCGTCCTCCTCAATTTATCTTTCTCCATTATATCACATCTTTTTCATTTTAAAAATAAAAATTCTTGTGCTACAATGAAATGAGAAAGAATTGAGGTTATTTATGGAAATTTGCCATCAAATTTTAGAAAAAATCAAAGAATACGACACGATTATCATTCACCGTCATATGAAACCAGACCCTGATGCCTTGGGAAGTCAAGTGGGCTTGAAAGTTCTTCTCAAACATCATTTCCCAGAAAAAACCATCAAAGCCGTTGGTTTTGATGAACCAACTCTTACTTGGATGGCTGAAATGGATCTTGTTGAAGATAGTGCCTACCAAGACGCCCTTGTCATCGTCTGTGATACAGCTAATACTGCTCGTATCGATGATAAGCGCTATATTCAAGGTGATTTTCTCATCAAAATTGACCATCATCCAAATGATGATGTATATGGTGACCTATCTTGGGTGGATACTAGTTCAAGCAGCGCTAGCGAGATGATTACCCTATTTGCCCAAACAACTCAACTATCCTTGTCAGATCGCGCTGCTGAATTGCTCTTTGCAGGTATTGTTGGTGATACAGGTCGCTTTCTTTATCCTTCTACGACTGCACGGACTCTTCGCCTTGCTGCTTATTTGAGAGAACATAACTTTGACTTTGCAGCTCTCACTCGCAAAATGGACACTATGAGTTACAAAATTGCTAAACTTCAAGGCTACATCTACGACCATCTGGAAGTGGATGAAAATGGTGCTGCTCGCGTTATCCTGAGTCAAGAAGTCTTGAAACAATTCAATGTTACCGATGCTGAAACTGCAGCCATTGTCGGTGCACCTGGACGTATTGACAGCGTCAGTATCTGGGGAATTTTTGTAGAGCAGGCTGATGGCCACTACCGTGTTCGCTTACGCAGTAAAATCCATCCTATCAATGAAATTGCCAAAGAACATGATGGAGGAGGCCACCCTCTAGCAAGTGGGGCTAATTCCTATAGCCTAGAAGAAAACGAAATCATCTACCAAAAGTTAAAAAACTTGCTTAAAAACTGAAAAAATACTTGCCAAACTTTTCAGAATCTGATAGACTAGTATGGTAACAATCTATGGCTCGCAAAGAGACCATGGCAGAAAGGAAATATTGCAAAATGAAAAAAGATATCCATCCAGAATATCGCCCAGTTGTTTTCATGGACACAACTACTGGTTACCAATTCCTTAGCGGTTCAACAAAACGCTCTAACGAAACAGTTGAGTTCGAAGGCGAAACTTACCCATTGATCCGTGTGGAAATTTCATCAGACTCACACCCATTCTACACTGGACGTCAAAAGTTCACTCAAGCAGATGGACGCGTGGATCGTTTCAACAAAAAATACGGTCTCAAATAATGATAAAAAGACAGCTTCGGCTGTTTTTTTTGTTTCTTGAAATCAACTGCTGTTTTCATATTCCAGACTCAAAAAACTTTGCACTCTCGATTGCCACACAATGGCTTCCAGAGTACAAAGTTTTTTATTAGACAAGGTTTAGTCTTCCTTATCTTGATTTTCAGCTCCTTTAACTGCTTTTTTAAATTCAGATAGCATTTTACCGATTGACTCGCCTAGTTCAGGCAATCGTTTTGGTCCAAATATCAAGAGAGCTCCTAAAACGATGATAATCAATCCTGGTGCTCCAATATCACGTAAGATTCCCATTCCTCTCTCCTTTCTGCTTGCGTTTCATAATGTATTTGCTGATAGCAATACTCAATTCATAGAGTAAAATCAAGGGGGCAGTCATTGCCAAATCGCTGACAAAGTCAGCTGGTGTCAAGATGACTGCGAGTACCAATAAGATAAAATAAGCATATCGGCGATAAGCAATCAATAATTCTGGTCCAATGAGTCCAATCGTCGTCAAAAAGGCAATGATAACTGGCAATTCAAAAATCAATGCCAAAGGCAAGGTCGTTTGAAAAACAAAGGACAGATAATTTTGGGCGGTTAATTGCGTTTCAAATAGTCCTTCTCCTAGCCCTAATAAAACCTGAAGTATGGCTGGTGTTACAAAGTAAAAACCAAAAGCCAGTCCAACTAGAAAACAAAGAAAACTAGCTGGAATATAGGCAAAGACTGCTCTAGCTTCTTCCTTCTTTAAACCTGGTTTGATGAAAGACCAAATATGATACACCGTGTAAGGTAAGGTTATGGTAAAGGCCATCAGACTAGCTAAACGTATGTATATCCATAAAATATCATTAGGGCCTAGAACAATCAACTTTTGCTGAAAAGATTGGGTCACATACTGGTAAATCTGATCTGCAAAAAGCAGAGATACACAGAATACCAAAAAGAAACAAATGACCACTGCCAATAATCTCTTTCTAAATTCTACCAGATGTTCCACGATTGTCAATTCTTTTCTATCCATTTATTTTTCACCCTGTCTGAAAGTGACAATCAAAACAATAATAACAAAGACTAGCTGGCTAACCAAACCTTCCCAACTTGGATAAATTCCCAGCAGGTCGATCGTTGGAAATCCTGTCAGCAAGTGGTTAGGTGCCATATTGGTCAATTGAAGAGCATGGATACTAACCCCCAGCATCTTAAAGGCTAGAGCATAAATCATCCAAGTCAGGATAAAGAAGACCTTATGTGGCAGGAAGAATTGACTGGCCTTGTTCATCACAATGGCAATAATTACCAGAACCAGCAAGGCAAGTGAAATGCCCAATACAAATTCAAAGCTGGAAATCCTTGGTAAAATTCCAACATAAAAGAGAATGGTTTCTGCTCCCTCACGGAAAACAGCTAGAAAACTGAGGGCAAACATGGAAATAAAGGAGCCTGTTTTGGTCACTGTTTCCATTTGTGACTCCATAAAGGCATTCCATTTTTTGACCGAGGATTTGCTGTGGAGCCAGATTCCAATCAAAATCATCATAGCTACTGCAAAAATTCCCACTGCTCCTTCGATGATTTCACGATTGGAGCCTGATGTTACTGCTGGAAAGGCAATTTGCAGGATGAAAGCAATAAGGAGACTAGCCATGATTCCTGTGATAGCACCACCATAAACCCACTTGAGTCCTTTTCGCATCTTGGCTGCTTTCAAGGTCGTCACCAAGGCCATAACGATTAAGAGAGCCTCTACACCTTCTCTTAGAAGAATCAGCATAGCATCAAAGGCATTGTAACGTGCGCTAGTATCAATTTGTGATAAATCTGCTATCAGTTTTTCTAATTTTTCTTGGTATTCCTTCTCACTTCCCTTGACCATAATCACAGGGCTTTCACTTTCCACTCGTGTATAGAGGGAAGGATTGGTCGTGCTAACAGAACCCTCAATCGTTGGCCAAATGGTAATAAATTCCTTCATACTGGCTACTCCTAATGCTTGGTCACCAGCTTGGAATTGTTCCAAAGCCTTCTTCAAAAGGGCAATACCATCTTTAAGACTCAAATCCGAAGATGTTGCTACTACTTCTTTTCCACTCACAAAATCATCAATAGCCTTTTTTAAGTCCTCAAAGGAAGTCTGGATTGAGTTGAAATCTGTAGGTTCGGTTTCCATGCTACTACGCAGGAAGGAAATAGCTGTTTCAACACGCCCATAATGAGCTGTACTATTGTCACGAACCACACTTTCATTTATGGTCCAAGTGGAATTCATTTTCTTAAAGGCTTCACGAACCTTTTCCAAATCTTTGGAGGCAATGGCCTGCTCCAAAGCTTCAAAACGAGGACTTAGACGGTTGACCAATTTTTCCTTTTCCGCATCTAAGTTAACAGGATTTTGTTCTTTTTCAAAGGCCAATAAGGCTGAAGAAAGTTCGGTGAGTTTGTCTTCAGTAATCTCACCTGATTGAGCTAACTTTTCCTTGACGACTTTACCAGCCTCAGAATTACTGTCTTTTACTCTCTCGAAATCTGATGCCATCTCTGTAACGAGTTTCTGGGCCTCAACCTGATTGCCATTTTTGACCGCTTTAGACGCATCTGTGATTTTCACAAAGTAAGAACTCAGACTTTCTTGGGCACCTACTGGGGAAAGAATTAAAAATAACAGAGCTAAAACTAGTAACCAGCTTCTAGCCTTCCAATAATTTCTGACCAATATAGCCTCCTTTCTCCACACCACCAAAGCAAGCAAAAAGTCCACTACCAATATGAGTGATATATTCATTCATCTTATCTGTAGCACCTAGATTGGTTTGAACCTTTACAAAGTTATCAGGATCCTTCTGGAAAGAAATGAAAAGCAATCCTGTATCAAACTGGCCAGTTTTTTCATCAATTCCATCTGAGTAAGAATAAGAACGACGTAAAAGTGGCTTATCCACTTCCTTAGCCAAACGGACATGTGAATCATCAGGTAAGAGACTTAAATCCACTTCATCAAACTCATTTTTCTTACCAAAGGGGGCACCACTTTCCTTGTAACGACCAAAGGTATTTTCTTGTTCTTCAAGACTAGTGCGATCCCAGGTCTCTAAAAACATCTGAATACGACGAACTGCCATATAAGAACCATTTTCCATCCAGTCCTTACTATCAGCCCAGATAACGCGGTCAAAGTCTTGCTCCTTGGTTGGATTTGCTGTTCCATCTTTAAAACCAAAGAGGTTACGCGGAGTCTCCATTCGATCTCCGATAGCTGCAAATCCCGACTGACTCCAACGAAGGATCACGGCATTTCTCCCCTTACGGATGAGATTGCGAATAGCGTGAAAGGCAACTTGCTCATCATCGGCACAAGCCTGAATCACAATATCTCCACCAGTATATTTTTCACGCAATTGCTCCTTAGGAAAAGGCGGCAAATCCCTAAACACTTGAGGACGCTTGTTTTCCAAGTTCATCTTTTTCAAGAAACTGGCAGACACACCAAAAGTCAACGTCAAACGATGAGGGTGGAGCCCGACTGTTTCACCAGTGTCGCTCGGAGGCAAGAGAGCATTCTGGCCATCTTTTTTGACCAGTTCCCCATCAACCAACTTGGCACTATAATCCGTCCAATCCTTGAATAGCTGGATAATCTTATCTCTATCCGTCGTATGCAGGTCCAAGACAACAAAATAGATATTCTTTTGCATGGGCGTACTAATTCCAGCTTGATGCTTGCCATAAAAAGCAATTTTTTCATTTCCGTACGAGATTTTTTCCTGAGTCCCAAGCTTGGGTGCGAAAAAAGCAGAAGCACCAGAGAGTCCTAGCGCTAAACCAGCCCCTCCAATCCCTGCTTTTTTTAGAAATTCTCGACGGTCCATTTTCTTCTCAAAAAACTTTTCGTCTTTTTCAGTCATGACTCTTATTCTCCACTAAGAAATTTACCCATTTGTGATAGAGGCTCACCAAGTTTTGTCACAGCTTCTGACAATTCTTTGGTATCTTCTTTTGTCAAATCAGTATAGAGTTTGTAGTGTTCCTTATCTGTCATGTGTTTATCCAACAAACTATTGACAGACTTGAAGTCTGCTTCCAATTCTTTAACTAGGTTAGCGTCTGATTTTTCAAGTAAAGGTTTAAAGAGTTGGAAAATCTTCTCAGCACCTTCGATATTGGCACGGAAGTCATACAGGTCTGTGTGAGAATAAATTTCCTCTTCACCTGTAATCTTGCTTGTCGCTACTTCGTTAAGCAAGTCAACTGCTCCAGTCAGCATAACCTTGTAGTCCACATCAACAGTTGCAATCTTGGCTTTCAATTCCTTGATATCATTTACCAACTGATCGCCGTAGCTTTCAGTTCCTTTAGTTGTATTGTCTTCCCAAAGGATACGCTCAATACGGTGGAAACCAGACCATCCTTCTTCAGTCTTGTTTTCGTCCATGTAGTCTGCCAAACGGAAGTCAATTTTTACATCTGACTCACCAAAACTCTCGGCAATTGGTTCTGAACGCTCATAAGACATACGAATCAGTGGATAAACCTTTTTGGCTTCTTCTAACTTACCTTCTTTCAACAGTTTGACAAAGCCTTCTGTATCTGTCAACAGTTTATCGATTTGCTCTTGCACAAAAATCTTATAGTCAGCAGTGGCCTTATCAAGCATTTTCTGCTTGTCTTCAGACAAGGCTGTCACCTTAGATGAATCATTTGTCTCGGTTGATTTTTCAAAACGGACTGCACATGCTGTCAATAGCAAGGCTGAAGATAAAAGGACAAAACCTAGTTTTTTCATTGTATACTCCTATTGGTTCAGGATACCTGAATTAATTTTACGTTTCATTATAGCATGTTTTCACTCATTTTTCAATAAATTTTCAGACAATTTAATGTTATGAATAGCATTACAAATGCAAAAAACTAAGCCTAGGACAATCTCCAAAGCTTAGTTTGATCTAGTTTCTTAATTTCCAGCGTAATATTTTTGAATTCCTTTAATAATGCCTTCAACTAACTTATCTTGGTATTGGTCACTACGGATTCGTTGGTTTTCTTCTGAATTATCCATATAACCCAACTCTAATAACACAGCAGGTTTCGCAGTCTCACGAAGAACAGCGAAGGTGGCTTGCAGAAGTCCAGCATCCCTAGCTCCTGTCTCGGTCAAGAGTGATGAATGAAGGTCAGCGGCCAAACGATTACTTTCACTTATACGGTCTGGATTATTATGCCAGTACTGGTTAATCTTGCTCGGGTAACCTGCATCTTCCTTATAAGAATAAGTCTGTATTCCCAGATTCAGTGTTGTGTCATTCCCAGTAGCGTTAAAATGAATACTAATAAAGAAGTCTGCATTCGTCTTATTTACCATACGAGAACGCTCTGTCACAAAGTCAACATCCACATCACTATCACGAGATGTTAAAACTGTATAGCCAAGTTCTTCTAAACGTTTCCGTAATTTACGAGAGACCTGTAGATTCAAATCTTTTTCAGCTATTCCATAATAGTAAGCGCCCGAATCACGTCCACCATGCCCAGGATCTAGGAAAATAGTCTTACTATAGCGCCCCTTTTCAAATCCTTTTGGAAGTTCTTGCACCCATTTACCATTATCTTTGAAAAAATGACTACTTCCATCAATAGTATAAGTTCCAGTGACATAAACGCCATCTTCTTTAAGATAATACCAAGCTTTATAATCTTGATCATAAATCCACTCTTTGTGAGCCATGTAGCCACCAGATTTTAGATAGTAAGAGCCAACCCATTGCTGTTCAGCATAGTGCCCACCTGACTTGAGATAAAACCAGCTAGAGTAGTTAGGATCGTACACCCATTCTTTGTCTGCCATAGCCCCACTGGATTTCAGGTAATAATTTCCCTTCCAGGTATTAGCCATCATGACACCATTTTGATCAAATGCATACCATTTACCATTGATTTGACTCCATTGGTTAGACAGATATTTTCCTGAGCCATTGGCGTAGTACCACTTGTTAGCCATCTGATACCAGCTATTTTCAAGTAAGTAACCATTCTTATCAAATAGGTAGCCCTCATAGAGAGTATCTGTAAATTTGACACCCGTTTGACTATAATAAGTCCACTTCCCATCTTCTTTTACCCAACCAGTTTGTAGCTTAGACTCAGTAGGAAGAGTTGGCTTTGTCTCCTGCTTACTCGAACTAGGGGTCGTTGGCTGGTTTTCTGTAACTGCTTGAGAAGCATTTGCAGAGCTAGTAGTGGAACTACCGATAGAGTTATTCGTAGGATGACTAGTATCATTAGCTAGAACTGTTTGGCTAGTAAATCCAAGAAGAGCTAGAGCAAGAATCGTAAATTTCTTATATGATTTCATTTATTTAACCTTTCTAGGGGAATGGAATCCCTGTATTATTGAGTTATTTTACTTCCTTGATGAAAGAAGAGTTGTTCTACATCCTCTAAACTATAATTTATATGATGTCATGGAGTGTTTAGCTTATTTAAATATGTAAAACCTAAAAAGCATGGCTAAGTGGGAACCTTAAAAATTCAATCTCTGAACACCTAATCTCGCTTCAGATAGTTATCGAACAAGTCGAGTAGATTCATTAAAATCATCTATTTATATTATACACCAAATTTAAGAAAAATTTTTGCAAACATCTAAATTTAAAATAAATCTAGTCCCTAGCTATACCGAATTTTAGTTTACTCTGCCCAGTAGAGATGTTATAATAAAAATAGGAGGACACAAAATGAACAATAAAACTAAAAAGTTCACACTTGCTACAGTTTTAGTACTTTCCTTGTTAGGAGCTGGAACTCTTACATCACAATCAGTAGCTGCTAATGATAGGCTGGTTTCCACTCAAGCAATCAATGGTCAATCCTACAATATCTTAAACTCTGAGGTCACTAGTGCTTCTTCTGGTACTACTCTAGTTGGTATTGAAGGGACTTTCTTAACGCCAGATAAACAAGCTATCTTAGACCGTATCAATGCCATTCGAAAAGAGGCGGCAGATGAAGGTCTAGTTACTAGCTATGTTCCCATCAAATGGTCAACTGCACTAGAAAAAACAGCCTTCGTTCGTGCAGCAGAAGCTTCGATCACCATTGATCACACACGCTTGTCTAGCAAAGATATTTGGACTTCCTGGCCTGCAGGAAATTTCTCCCTTTCAGAAAATTTGGCTTGGAACTATGACGGATTTATGAAGGCCATCCAGCAATGGTATGATGAAAAAGCCGATTATGTTAAATCTCGTAGTGGTGTCAGTGTTACAGGTCAAACTGGACACTATAAATCCTTAATTGATCCAAAACTGACCTATATGGGGCTTGCAGCCTTTGAAAACCCTGCCACTCAAAATGGATGGATTACTGTTGCACAAAGTCTCGGAACAGCATCTGGTGGCTCTGAAGAACTAGCTGGTAGTTATGGAAAAGCCATTCAATACACAGAAGCAAATTCTTCTCAGATTCAAACATTTGCGACTAAGGCGAATCTTTTTGACAAAGACTTGAAGGCTATCGGAACTCATAAAACCAAAACTGCAAATACAAATTCAAGTCAGAAACTAGACGATGAGACCAATGACCCTGCCGAATTTCTTAATCGACTAAGAAGTTGGTTCAATCATTCTCAATACTTCGGAAGTTGGATTCAATCAAACGGACGTTGGTGGTTTAAACACAATGACGGCTCATACACGAGTAATGGATGGGAAAAAATAAATAGAACTTGGTATCGCTTTGACAACTCTGGCTGGATGCAAACAGGCTGGGTAAAAGACGGTAGCTGGTACTATCTCGACGGTTCAGGCGCTATGAAGACTGGTTGGCTCAAAGATAACGGTAGCTGGTACTACCTTCAAGATTCAGGTGCTATGAAAACAGGCTGGATGAAAGTATCTGGCAAATGGTACTATGCCTATAGCTCTGGAGCCTTAGCAATCAATACGACGACCCCTGACGGCTATCGTGTCAATGCCAACGGTGAGTGGGTAGTATAATTTAACTACAACAAAAAGACTCTATACTATCTCACAGTGAGTAATCTTCACTTTCAGATAGTATAGAGATTTTTATTTACCTAGTATAGCTCTTATCTTAGGCGTTTATAACAAACTGAAACAAGAACAAGACAAAAGCACCTCGTAAAAAGTACTGCAAGTTGCTCATACCTTTTTGAGGTGCTTTTTGATATGAGCCTATGTTTTCTCAATAGGATTGTACTCAGGTGAGTAGGGAGGAAGAGGTAAAAGTTTATGCCCAAACTCTTCACACAAGAGTTCTATCTTATCCATTCTATGGAATCTTACATTATCCATAATAATAACTGAGGGTGTATTTAATGTTGGTAAGAGAAACTTCTGAAACCAAGCTTCAAAAAAGTCGCTCGTCATCCTCTCTTCGTAGGTCATTGGAGCGATTAACTCACCATTTGTGAGCCCTGCAACCAAAGAAATCCTCTGATATCTTCTTCCAGATACTTTACCTCTTATTATCTGACCTTTTAAAGAGCGACCATACTCTCGATAAAAATAAGTATCGAATCCTGTTTCATCAATATAAACAGGTGCTAAGTGCTTTAAACTATTAAAATTTTTCAGAAATAAGGCTACTTTTTCTGGATCTTGTTCATGAATAGTATAGTACTTTATGGTTACCGAACAAGTCTAATGAAAAAATTCCGATGATAGTTCTAAATCACAATAACCGCTTGGGTTCCATGATCCAACTCCAGCAAGACATCTATACTTGTATAGAAAATCCTGCCCTGAATAAGGGGATGTAAATATTGCTTTCCTCCAAAATGGTCATAGTTTTGCTGGCAAATCTAACATATCACGGATAAATTAACAAGTGATTTCTGAATTGCTAAACATTTTCTTTTCTTATAGCATACTTTAAGATTTTCTCTTTGAGAAAGATATTTACAAGAAAAACGTTCGTTTTTTTATCTATTTTCAAAAAATCCCAAAAACTGAATTGAAAGAATTTTTAGAAAATTTCTGTTTTTTTCTTTACAGTGAAAAAAAATTCTGCTATAATGACTCATGTAATAAAATATGACAATAAAAGGAGAACGATATGACATCTGCTAAAGAATATATCCAAAGCGTGTTTGAAACTGTAAAAGCTCGTAACGGGCACGAGGCTGAATTCCTCCAAGCTGTTGAAGAATTTTTCAACACTTTAGAACCTGTATTTGAAAAACACCCTGAGTATATCGAAGAAAATATCTTGGCACGTATTACTGAGCCTGAGCGCGTGATTTCTTTCCGTGTTCCTTGGGTTGACCGTGATGGAAAAGTTCAAGTAAACCGTGGCTACCGTGTTCAATTCAACTCAGCTGTTGGACCATACAAAGGCGGACTTCGTTTCCACCCAACTGTAAACCAAGGGATCTTGAAATTCCTCGGATTTGAACAAATCTTTAAAAATGTCTTAACTGGACTTCCTATCGGTGGAGGTAAAGGTGGATCAGACTTCGATCCTAAAGGTAAAACAGATGCTGAAGTGATGCGCTTCTGCCAAAGCTTCATGACTGAATTGCAAAAATACATTGGGCCATCACTTGACGTACCTGCTGGTGATATCGGTGTAGGTGGACGTGAAATTGGTTATCTTTACGGTCAATACAAGCGTCTTAACCAATTTGATGCTGGTGTCTTGACTGGTAAACCTCTTGGATTTGGTGGTAGCTTGATCCGTCCAGAAGCAACTGGTTACGGTTTGGTTTATTACACTGAAAAAATGCTCAAAGCTAACGGTAATAACTTTGCTGGTAAGAAAGTGGTCATTTCAGGTTCTGGTAACGTTGCTCAATATGCTCTTCAAAAAGCAACTGAACTCGGTGCAACTGTTATTTCTGTTTCTGACTCAAACGGCTATGTTATCGATGAAAACGGTATTGACTTTGATCTTTTGGTTGATGTTAAAGAAAAACGTCGCGCCCGTTTGACTGAGTATGCAGCTGAGAAAGCAACTGCTACTTATCATGAAGGTTCTGTATGGACTTACGCTGGAAACTATGACATCGCTCTTCCATGTGCTACTCAAAACGAAATCAACGGTGAAGCAGCTAAACGTATAGTAGCTCAAGGCGTTATCTGTGTATCTGAAGGTGCCAACATGCCAAGCGACCTTGATGCCATCAAAGTTTACAAAGAAAATGGTATCTTCTACGGACCTGCCAAAGCTGCCAATGCTGGTGGTGTAGCCGTTTCAGCCCTTGAAATGAGCCAAAACAGTCTTCGCCTCTCATGGACTCGTGAAGAAGTTGATGGACGTCTCAAAGACATCATGACGAATATCTTCAACACAGCTAAAATAACTTCAGAAACATATGGTCTTGATAAAGACTATCTTGCAGGAGCAAACATTGCTGCATTTGAAAATGTAGCAAATGCCATGATTGCCCAAGGTATTGTTTAAGATTTATTTCCTCAATCACTACGATTGGGGATTTTTATGTTGAGTTTAGACAGTTGGGAAATTCTAATTAAATGAAATAAAAACCAAACAAATTGATTTCGGAATTCAAACCAATTTCTAACAATGTTTTATAAAACTCGGTGGACTATTCTAAATTCAATCTATTTTATACTTTTCGAAAATCTCTTCAAACCACGTCAGCGTCGTCTTACCGTAGATATGGTCACTGACTTCGTCAGTATTATCTACAACCTCAAAACTGTGTTTTGAGCAACCTGCGGCTAGTTTCCTAGTTTGCACTTTGATTTTCATTGAGTATGACTTACTCGCCAACTTTTTTGGGCTCTATAATATTTGTAGTGGGTAAATCCCCTATGGATATTATGGAGCCTATTTTTGTGTAGAAAAAAAGTTCCATATGACCTATAATGAAAAGCGACAAAACAACTCATTAGAAAGAATCATATGGAACAATTACATTTTATCATAAAACTACTCAATATTAAAGACCCTAATATCCAGTTTCTAGGCATCATCAATAAGGATACACACAAGGAAATCATCGCCAAACTGGACTATGAAGCTCCATCTTGTCCTGAGTGTGGAAGTCAAATGAAGAAATATGACTTTCAAAAACCGTCGAAAATTCCTTACCTTGAAACGACTGGTATGCCTACCAGAATCCTCCTTAGAAAGCGTCGTTTTAAGTGCTATCAGTGCTCTAAGATGGCGGTCGCTGAGACTCCTCTAGTAAAGAAAAATCACAAAATCCCTCGTATCATCAACCAAAAAATTGCGCAAAAGTTGATTGAAAAGATTTCTATGACCGATATTGCCCATCAGCTGGTCATTTCAACTTCAACTGTCATTCGAAAGCTCAATGACTTCCATTTTGAGTGTAATTGTAGAAATCTGCCTGAGATTATGTCTTGGGACGAATATGCCTTTACAAAAGGAAAGATGAGCTTTATTGCGCAAGATTTTAAAAAGCTCGATATCATCACTGTTCTTGAAGGTAAAACACAAACTGTCATCCGAGATCACTTTCTTAAATATGATAGAGCCGTCCGATGTCGCGTCAAAATCATTACTATGGATATGTTTAGCCCTTACTATGACTTGGCTAAACAGCTTTTTCCGTGTGCCAAAATCGTTCTAGATCGCTTCCACATTGTACAACATCTAAGCCGTGCTATGAGTCGTGTGCGTGTTCAAATCATGAAGCAATTTGAGCGAAAATCCCATGAATACAAGGCTATCAAGCGCTACTGGAAACTCATTCAACAGGATAGCCGTAAACTCAGTGATAAGCGATTTTATCGCCCTACTTTTCGTATGCACTTAACCAATAAAGAGATTCTTGACAAGCTTTTGAGCTATTCACAAGACTTGAAACACCACTATCAGCTCTATCAGCTCTTGCTTTTTCACTTTCAGAATAAGGAACCGGAGAAATTTTTCGGACTTATTGAGGACAATCTTAAGCAGGTTCATCCTATTTTTCAGACTGTTTTTAAAACCTTCCTTAAAGATAAAGAAAAGATTGTCAACGCCCTTCAACTACACTATTCTAACGCCAAACTGGAAGCGACCAATAATCTCATCAAACTTATCAAGCGCAATGCCTTTGGTTTTCGAAACTTTGAAAACTTCAAAAAACGGATTTTTATCGCTCTGAACATCAAAAAAGAAAGGACGAAATTTGTCCTTTCTCGAGCTTAGCTTTTCTTCAACCCACTACAGTTGACAAAGAGCCCTTTTTTGCCCCTTCTTGAACAAAAAGAAAAACCGCTACTCCTAAGAATAGCGGTTTAATCATGTTTTTAAGCTACTAATGTAGTTGCTCTATTATTTAAGAGTAACTGAAGCTCCAGCTTCTTCCAATTTAGCTTTGATTTCTTCAGCTTCTGCAGTTGCAACGCCTTCTTTAACAAGTGCTGGTGCACCGTCAACAAGTTCTTTAGCTTCTTTAAGACCAAGACCTGTGATTTCACGTACAACTTTGATAACGCCAACTTTTTTGTCGCCTGCAGATGTCAATTCAACGTCGAATGAATCTTTAGCAGCACCAGCGTCAGCAGCACCAGCTGCAGCAACAGCTACAGGAGCAGCTGCAGTTACACCAAATTCTTCTTCGATAGCTTTTACAAGGTCGTTCAATTCAAGGATTGAAGCTTCTTTAATTTCAGCAATAATGTTTTCAATGTTCAATGCCATTGTTATTTCCTCCAAATATGTTTTAAATTTATGATAGATTTTCGTAGCTAGGCTACGCTGCGTAGCTTAAGATTAAGCTGCGTCTTCTTTGTTGTCTGCAACCGCTTTGACTGCAAGAGCAACGTTGCGCACTGGCGCTTGAAGTACAGAAAGGAGCATAGAAAGAAGTCCTTCGCGGTTTGGAAGAGTTGCAAGTGCAAGAATCTCTTCTTTAGATGCGACAGCGCCTTCGATTGCACCACCTTTGATTTCAAGTGCTTCAGCGTTTTTAGAAAAGTCGTTCAAGATTTTCGCTGGTGCGATAACATCTTCGTTAGAAAATGCTACTGCAGATGGTCCAACGAATACAGATGCAAGATCTTCAAGACCAGCTTTTTCAGCTGCACGACGCAAGATTGAGTTTTTAATAACTTTATACTCAACTTCGCTTCCACGAAGCTCACGACGAAGAACTGTATCTTGCTCAACTGTCAAACCACGAGCGTCAACAACGACGATAGATGCAGCAGCTTTCATTTTTTCAGCTACTACGTCAACTAGTTCCGCTTTTTTAGCAATAATTGCTTCACTCATTAGTGTGTTCACCTCCGTAATTATTTTGCTTGGGGAATTTTTCCAAAAGAAAAACGCGCCCAAACCTAGACACGAAAGTACAATACGCTTCTTTTTACATGATACGTTTTGTCCTCGGTAGGATCCTTATGAGTCGAGCTCCCCTACTGTCTTAGGCAGTTTTTTCAAACCGTATATAAGTATAGCATAGTTAAAAAAAGAATGCAAGATTTTTGCAAACTTTTTTTAAAATTTTTCGTGATTTTTCTTTTAAAGTTCTACTGTCAGGACTTGACCTTGCTTAACAACTTGTTCTCCGGCAATATAGACATCATCAACATCACTAGATTTGACAGCATAAACTAGGTGAGAGAGCATATTTTCTTGGGGTTGGAGATGAATTTTCCCTTGTGGTTGAATAACAAGAAAATCTGCCTGTTTACCTACTTCCAGACTTCCTATCTGTTCTTCCATCCCTAGGACCTTAGCCCCTTCGATTGTTAGTGCCTTGAGGGCTGTTTCGATTGGGAATTGGCTAGCATCCTCACTCTTCATTTTCTGTAGGAGAGCGGCTGTCCGTCCTTCCTCAAACATATCAAGATTGTTATTGGAAGCAACTGAATCTGTCGCAATTCCTACTGCCACTCCTGCTTTTTGGAGCTGGATGATTGGAGCAATCCCTGATGCCAATTTGAGGTTACTGATAGGATTGTGGGCAATAGCCACGTGAGAAGTTGCCAAGCGTTCAATTTCTCGCTCGTTTAATTCGACCCCGTGAGCAAAGACAGACGGATGATCTAAATACCCCAGTTCTTCGAGAAAAGTGAGGGGGCGTTTACCATATCGTTTCAGGATAATTCCTGACTCCTCCTTGGTCTCCGCAACATGGATATGGATGGGGATATCCAACTCTTTTGCCATTTCCAGGCTCGCTTCCAGCAAGTCTCTACTACAGCTGTAGGGAGAATGTGGTGCCACCATCACCTTGAAATTTGGATTTTCATATCCTATGATTGTCTCGATAATAGATCGTGTTCTGCTTATGGTCTCATCAATTGTTTCTGTCTCTGAAGAAAAGAGGGTCGGTGAGAAATAACAACGTATCTTGGAAGCCTTGACTGCCTGATAAATCTGCTCAATCTCCACTCCATTGGGATTATACATATCGTTGAAGGTTGTTGTTCCTGACTGGAGCATTTCTGTCAGCGCTTCTTTGACCGCCTTGGTAGTCATGTCTGGAGTAAACTCAGCTTCTGCAGGCCAAATATAGTCATTGAGCCATTCATGGAGATTGCTGTCATCCCGAATTCCTCGCAAGCCTGTCATAGCAGAATGGGTGTGGCAATTGACCAATCCAGGCATGATCCAAGCTCCCTGATAGTCTATAATCTGCTCAGCTTGCTCTAAAATCTCTGGATTCTCTTGACCGACATAGACGATTTGAGAATCCTTAACTGCTAAGATTCCATCCAAATAAACATGGAAATCTTGGTCACAAGTCACGATATTTACATGCTGAAAGACTTTCATTCTAGGTTCCTTTTCTAAAAGACAATTTATACTCTTCTAAAATCTCTTCAAACCACATCAGCTTCACCTTGCCGTATGTATGGTTACTAACTTCGTCAGTTCTATCTACAACCTCAAAGCAGTGCTTTGAACAACCTACGGCTAACTTCCTAGTTTGTTCTTTGATTTTCATGGAGTATTACAGTGAACAATTTTTCTAGCTATTGTAACAAAAAAGTCACCCGAAGGCAACTTTTTTTATCTATAAGAGTTCGAAATTAGAAAGGCTTATTCAGAGCTAAAAGCTGCAGCTTGCTGCATTTGATAATACTTGCCCTTTCGAGCCATAAGGTCCTGATGGTTCCCATACTCAACAATGTCACCATCCACCAAGACGAGAATCAAATCCGCATCCTGAATGGTAGACAAGCGGTGAGCGATGATAAAGCTAGTACGCCCCTTCATGAGTTTGGCAAAGGCATCCTGTACCAGCACCTCTGTCCGTGTATCGATTGAGGAAGTCGCCTCGTCTAAAATGAGAATCTTTGGAATAGCTAAAAAGACTCGGGCAATGGTCAAGAGCTGAGCTTGACCAACAGAGAGAGGTTCTCCTGCATTTTCCAACTTGGTATCGTATCCCTGCGGCAACTGTTGGATGAAAAAGTCTGCATTGGCTGCTTTGGCAGCAGCAATCACCTGCTCCCGACTGGCTTCAGGATTTCCAAAGGCAATATTATCATGAATAGTTCCTTGCTTGAGCCAGGTTTCTTGGAGCACCATGCCAAACTGCTGGCGTAAAGAGGCACGACTATAATCATAAATGGATTTCCCATCCAGCAAGATATCTCCCGAGCTAATGGGATAAAAACGCATGAGAAGATTGATAAGAGTTGATTTTCCAGCACCTGTCGGACCAACGATAGCCACCTTGCTAGCAGCTGGAATATCAATAGATAAATCCTTAATCAAGATCTTCTCAGGATGGTAGCCAAAAGAAACATGTTTAAAGGAAATAGCTCCCTTGACTTGGTCACTAGTCAAAACTTTCTTACCTGTTTCAGCAACCTCATGACTTTCTAAGACAGCATAGACGCGCTCTGCACAAGCGAGAGCACTTTGCAACTCGGCTAAAACAGAAGAAATATCATTAAAGGGCTTGGTATACTGCTGAACATAGTTCAAAAAAGTCACTAAACGCCCAATGGTCAAGGTGGAACCCATCATGATACGATAAGCACCCACTCCAGCTAAAAGCGCATAAATGAGCGCATTGACAAAGCGAGTCGAAGGATTAACCGTTGAAGAATAAAAGATAGCTGACTGCGAATAACCTGCATAGTTGTCATTAGCCTCACGCAGCCTTTGGATAAATTCTGCCTGAGCATTAAATGACTGGATAATGGTTTGCTGGCTAAGAGATTCTTCAATCAACTGAGTCTGAATCCCCCTGGTCTCTGTTTGCTTCTGGAAGAGATGATAAGAGCGTTTGGCAATAAAGCGTGAAATCACCATAGACAGTGGCGTCAACAGCAAGACCAAGAGGGTCATGAGGAGGTGAATTTGCAGCATGGCTAGAATACTAACCAAAATCATCAAGATGCCAATGAAAAATTGGTTAAAAATCATGGTCAAGCCAGCTGCCAACTGTTCGATGTCCGTGGTTACACGACTAACCATCTCTCCACTACCTTGCCTATCTACAAAGGCAATCGGTAAACGATGGAGCTTATGGATGATTCGCTCCCGTAAATCTCTGGTATAAGAGAAGATTAGACGATTATAGAGGAGAGGATTGGCCCATTGTACCAGAGTATTTCCTATTACCACCAAAATCATTTGAATGAAAATCTGCCAAAAAACTGGTGAAGAACCAGCCACTAGGACCTGGTCAATGACCTGCCCAATCAGAATAGGTAGGTAGATTGATAAGGCAACTTGGGCAATAGTTCCTAGAAAGGCTAGGAAAAGGAGGAAAGGATGACTTGCTAAATCTTTGGCCAAACGTGTGAGTGTTTGATTTGCAGTTTGTCGTCTCATGCTAGTCCTCCTTTCCATTTTGGGATGCATTGATTTCGCGATAGACTTGACTGGATTTCATCAAGTCCTCATGCTTGCCGATAGCTAGGAGCTCACCTTTTTCCAAGAGGAGAATCTGGTCAGCCATCTGTAAAGTCGAGGTTCGTTGAGAGATCAAGATTAAACTTGTATTTGGCAGATTTTCTCGGATAGCTTTCAAGAGCTTAGACTCGGTAATAGTGTCGAGGGCCGAGGTAGCATCATCTAGGATGAGAAACGGAGCCTGGCGCAAGACTGCTCGTGCGATAGACAGCCTTTGTTTTTGACCGCCCGAGAAATTTCGCCCTCCTGCCTCAACTAGGGCATCCAAGAGTCCTTCCTTATCACTGACAAAATCCTTAGCTTGCGCAATTTCTAAGGCCTGCCAGAGTTCTTGGTCCGTTACTTCTTGATGTAAACCTAGAGTCAAGTTGGAACGAATGGTTCCTTTAAAGAGTTCGACCTTTTGAGGTACATAGGCAATCCAAGACCGCCACTGCTCCAAATTAAGAGGACTACGTCCATTTTGATAAAGGTCAATGTTCCCCTTGTCTACTGGATAAAGTCCAAGTAAGAGTTGCACCAAGCTTGATTTACCAGAACCCGTTCCCCCAATAATACCAAGGATTTGCCCTTGCTTCATATCAAAGGAAATGCCTCTCAGAGATGGCTGGGCCGAATCAGGATAGGTAAAAGTCAGCTCTTGGACTTGTAAAACCTGATCACTGGTAGCTTGCTTTTGTTCTAATTCTGAATGGATGTCTTCTGGAGCTTCGGCAAAGACTTCCTCGATTCGCTTGGCTGAGATATAGGACTGGTTGAGGGAATTGATCAGCATGGCGAGCTTAACCAATTCCACCAAGATTTGCAAGAGGTAGTTGATAAGGGCGATGAGGGCACCTTGACTGAGTAAACCTCCTTGAATTGAAATATAGCCCTGCCAGATGATAACGAGGAGGGTTCCATTGACAATCAGATAGGTCAGAGGGGTTAATAAACTGGACCAGAAACCTGTCTTTTCTTGTAATTTGGCATAAACTTGATTAAGGGTTTGAAAAATCTGTAACTCTCGTTTTTCTTGCCCAAAAGCACGAATAACTCGCATGCCTTGTAATTGCTGACGTGTTTCCTGAACCAGTTGATCCGTTTTCTTTCTGAGAACACTGTAGAGAGGATTGACCAACCGAGAAAGGCCTACAATGACGACGGTCAAAATGATAACCATGACCAAGAACCAGAGAGTCAGCTCATCTGAGATTCGATAAGCCATAAAAATGGCACCAAAAACGATAATGGGCGCTCGCAAAAAGAGACGCAGGAATTGATTGATACCAGTCTGAATCTGGTAGGTGTCCGAAGTCAAGCGAGTGACCAAGCTAGAAGTTGTCAAACGGTCTCTGCTGTCCTTGGGCAAGGAAAGAATATGGCGATAGAGGTCA
The DNA here is from genome assembly GCF_903645285.1 of Streptococcus thalassemiae. GTDB lineage: Bacteria > Bacillota > Bacilli > Lactobacillales > Streptococcaceae > Streptococcus > Streptococcus thalassemiae. The sequence goes on from NZ_CAHJXN010000004.1 coordinate 180,200, forward strand.
CCTGTCAGTTCTTTGGCAAATCCAACCGCAGCCTTAGCCGAGTAGAACTGAGCTACCAAGGCCACTAAAACTCCAATCACTGCAAAGATAAGGAGCAGACCAATCTGCATCCAGAGATGTCCTTGATTTTTCTGGGGCAAGGATTGGTCAACAATCCCAGCAATCACCATGGGAACCAAGAGCTCAAAAACAGCTTCCAACAGCTTGAACAAGGGGGCTAAAATTGATTCCTTAATGTAGGGTTTGAAGTAAGATAATAGGTGTTTCATAAATCCCTTCTATTCGTATTCTGGAAATGAAGAAAGTGGGAAGCACCCACCCTCTCAATTTTATTTGTTTAAGTATGGCAATAGATAGCCATATCCTTCCTCTTCCATCTCATCCTTGGCTACAAAACGCAAGGAAGCCGAATTGATACAGTAACGGAGGCCGCCTAACTCCCGCGGTCCATCTGTGAAAACATGACCCAAGTGAGCATTGCCTGACCGAGAACGAACCTCGATTCGCTCCATTCCATGGCTGAGATCCTTGTAATAATGAATCAATTCCTTGGAAATCGGACGGCTAAAACTTGGCCAACCACAACCTGAGGCAAACTTATCCTTGGCAAAAAAGAGTGGCTCACCCGTCGTGATGTCTACATAAATTCCCTCTTCAAAGGTTTGGTCATAGGCATTGGTAAATGGAGCCTCTGTAGCAGCTTCTTGGGTAACACGATAGGATTCTTCAGTTAAGCTTTCCTTTAACACCTCTTGACTAGGTTTTTCATAATTTGCTGCGTCAATCAATGGCTTCTCAGCATCAGTCACATCAATATGACAGTAACCTGAAGGATTCTTCTTAAGATAGTCTTGGTGATAATCTTCAGCCAGAATGTAGTGGCGAAGTTTATCCACCTCTACTGCAATCTTTCGCCCAAGCATGCGCTCCTGCTCCTGCACCACTGTGTAGATAGCTGGCAAGTCTGCTTCATCCTGGTAATATATACCAGTCCGATACTGACGTCCACGGTCATTCCCTTGTTGATTGATTGATAATGGATCAATAACACGGAAATAATAAAGTAAAATCTCTCTGAGTGACACTGTCTTCTCATCATAAATCACTTGAACCGTTTCTGCATGGTCTGTTTCCTTGAGCAACTGGTAATTGGTCGTTTCGACTTGTCCATTAGCGTAGCCAACACTGGTTGCTAATACACCAGAAATGCGTGAAAAATACTCCTCTAGGCCCCAAAAACAACCACCTGCTAGATAAATTTCTGCCATCTTTATTTCTCCTTTATCACGTTTTTAACTAATATTCTTCGAAAATCTCTTCAAATCACGTCAGCTTACATCTGCAACCTCAAAACAGTATTTTGAGCTAACTTCGTCAGTTCTATCCACAACCTCAAAACAGTGTTTTGAGCAGCCTGCGGCTAGCTTCCTAATTTGCACTTTGATTTTCATTGAGTATAAACTTCTTTTCAAAAAAAGGATAGGAAGCCCTCTGGTCGAGAGTTTCCCCATCCTATCTGCTATTCTTTATTTTGCTTCTACACGGACACCTTGGGTATCAACTTTCAAGTCATGCAGTTTTCCTTTGAAGGGTTGCTTTTCCAATTCTGCCTTAATCATTGGCATCTTATCATGAGAAGCCAAAACCATAACTGTAGGCCCAGCACCAGAGAGGTAGGTTGCATAGGCACCATTTTCTTTGGCCACTTGCTTAATCGTCGCAAATTCTCTCACCAAGTCCTGACGATAGCGCTCGTGGAAGAGGTCTCCCTCGATTGCTTGCCCAGCGGTCACCATGTCTCCTGCCAACAAGGCTGCAACCGCGACATTGGCGATAGAACTAGCTGCAACAGCTTCCTTGTAAGACAATTTCTTAGGCAAGACGCCACGGCTGTCTCGAGTACGCAATTCATAGTTTGGAATGTAGGCTAGAAAATCACATTCTGGGAAGTCTGCTACAATAGCTGAAACTTGTCCATCAACGGAACTTGCAATAACGAGATTACCATAAATGGCTGGAGCCACATTGTCAGGATGTCCTTCAATCTTGGTCGCTAACTGCAATTTTTCATGGTCTGATAAGTTGAGTTGCCCCAATTGGTTGGCTAGTTCAATCCCAGCCACAATAACCGAGCTAGAAGAACCCAAACCACGCGCCAAGGGAACATCACTGTTCATTTTCAAACGTCTTGGTTGCAAGTCTGGCACAATTTGTAAAGCGATTTTGAGCAAGAGATTACGCTCATCATGTGGTATCCATTTGCCAATCTGGTGTTCAATCAACCACTCTTCTCGTTCTTCGCAGATCTCGATTTGAAGATACTTGGTTACAGCTACACCGACAGAGTCAAAACCTGGCCCGATATTGGCACTGGTTGCAGGTACAATAATCTTCATCTTATTCTCCTAGCACCTTGAAGGTATTCAAGAGGTCGAATTCTGAAATCTTCTTCAATTCAGCTGAGACATTTTCAAGCTGGGCTTTATTGATCTTATGTGTAATGATCACAACACGCGCCTTATCACCTTCTTTGCCATCTTGGAGGATTTGCTTGAAGGAAATATCTTGAGCGTTGAAGATTTCAGCCAATTTCAAGACCTGACCTTTTGAGTCTGGAGCCAAGATTGAGAAGTAGTAATTTGCTTTGACATCCTCTGGATTTGCCAAGACCAAGTCACGGCTATATTCGTTGAAGTCTTTGCCAATGGTACCATCATTCAGGCGACGAACGATACGGACAATATCCGCCACCACACTTGTTGCAGTTGGTTTTTGACCAGCACCTGGTCCGTAGTACATAGACTCACCAATACCGATAGATTCTACAAAGACAGCGTTCATCACTCCATTCACACTGGCAAGTGGATGCGCTTTAGGAAGGAAGGTTGGAGTCACTTCTGCAGCAATTCCTGAAGGAGTTTCCTCGATAGAGCCAACCAATTTCACTACATAACCCAAGTCTTGAGCTACAGCTACGTCTTCTGGTGTGATATTGCGGATTCCCTTGTGGGCTACATCATCAAAGGCAACCTTCATGCCAAAGGCAAATTGGCTCAAAATAACCATCTTGTAGGCTGCATCAATCCCATCTACGTCATTTGTCGGATCGCTTTCTGCAAAACCAAGTCTTTGCGCTTCCGCAAGAGCATCATCATAAGACCAGCCTTCTTCCACCATCTTGGTCATCATGAAGTTAGAAGTTCCGTTAACTACTCCAAGCACGCGCGTGATTTTATCAGAAGCCAAGGAATTTGCTAGAGTGCGAAGAATTGGAATCCCACCAGCTACTGCTGCTTCATAGTAAAGTGCTACCTTGTTAGCTTGAGCGATTTCTAACAATTCTGCACCATGGACAGCCAAAAGGTCCTTGTTAGCAGTAACAACGTGTTTGCCAGCCTCCAAGGCACGAGTGATAAAGGTCTTAGCAGGTTCGATACGACCCATCAATTCCACTACGATGGTAATGTCTTGGTCTGATAAAATGTCATCCACATTGGTTACAAAGTTAAAGTCATTTCCTGCTGCAAGTAAGCGATTCTTTTCATCTTCATCCTTGACCAATACCTTAGCAACTTCAATCTCTGAATGTGCTGATTGATTGATTTTTTCTCCATTTTCCTTTAGGAGGAAAGGCACGCCGCTTGCAACGGTACCAAATCCTAGTAAAGCAATTTTAACTGTCATGTTTGTCTCCTCGAAATTTTCTAATATAGCCATTATAACAGAATTTTGTGAAAATTCCTATCATAGTAAATCACTATTTCAGTATAAAAAGAAAAAACGAATCAGACGATTCGCTCTCCTTAAAATCTGAAAATAGCTTTCCAGAAATGATTATCCGATTTTTTGCAGATTGATCACTGCATCGTGATTCATCAAGACTTGGCCATACTCTTGCAAGACTGAGCGACTGATGTCACTATCGTCCGCAAACTCGCGCATACGAGCCAACAGCCAAGCTGGATATGGACTTGGATGATTTTCAATATCCACTAAAATGGTCAAATAATAGCGCTCGTTCATTTTGTAGAGTTCAGAAGTTTCCATCTCAAAAGTCACTGTCTGGGCAAAAGCCACCAAGTCAGCCAACTTAGCAAAAGAAAGGATGTAGTAGATGTAAGGTTCTTTCTTGCTCTCAGCTTCTTGTTCAGCCTGTTCCTGCTCTTCTTCCTTGGTTTCGACTTGCTCTAGAGATTGAATCGCTTCGATATCATCCTTGGTTTTGTCCGCAATGCTTTTTTCCAAGGTTTTGATAAATTCATCTGGCGACATTTGAGCCAATTCTTCCATATCTGGCAAATCCGATAAGTCTTCAAAATCTAGATTTTGGTCAATCTTTGATTTGGTTACAAAAACATCAACCTTATCAGGTTTTGGAGTCACACGGAAGCTCAACATACCTGTATCCAAAAAGCTATCAGGCATCTCTAACTCATCCAAGATAGCATAAAAGAACTCTTCTGTTTTTTCTTGAGGAACGAGAAAGTCAGCAATCTCCATGCCACGATCCATCAAATCCTCTAAAGACATCGTGATTTTCAAAGTTGTATCACTAATTTGTTTCATTTTCATTGCTAGTAACCTCATACTTTCAGTTCTATCTATTATACTAGATTTTTACGATTTTATCAAAAGAAGGCTCCTCTGTCGGGATAGATTTTCCCTAGGGTAACTTCTGTAGAAGACTCTAATACTCTTCGAAAATCTCTTCAAACCACGTCAGCTTTATCTACAACCTCAAAGCGGTGCTTTGAGCAACCTGCGGCTAGCTTCCTAGTTTGCTTTTTGATTTTCATTGAGTATAAAAGAAAATTTCTACAGACAGATAGAAAAAGCCTTCAAAATCAAACTTCTTGTCCGACTTTGAAGACCTGATACATCAGAATGCTTATAATTTAAAAGTTGCTACACCGAGGATAGAACGATTTAAGTTTCTGAGAATTTGAAGACTTTGCTCAAACTTCTTATAACGAGTCACTCCGTACTCTTCAACAAGAAGGACTGTATCTCTTTCCAAAAGCGATGGCACATCTTGTAAATCGACAAAATGCATTCCTTTTAAAGACTCTTGATTTTGTTTCAATTTATCTAGGATAGCTTTGTTTGAGCTAACGATTGTTAATTCTTGTCCAGCATTTTTGTATGACAAGACATCTGCTAGGTTAGCAATTGTTGTAATCTCTGTTACAAAATCAATTTGATACTGAGAAAAATCACCTGCTCTATTGATTGTTGGGTTAAAGAGATAAACCAATACATTTCCCATCACAACCAAAATCACACAGACTACTCCAATAACAGCTAAACGGAGAATCAAATTCTTCACATTCAATCCAAGCGCTGTCTCACCATTTGCATTCAATTCTTTAGAGTTGATGGTTTCCAATTTTTCAATTTTTACATTTGCAAAAGTGTGTTTAAATTTCTCAATCAATCCATCAATTTTTCGCTCTAACAAGTCATTGACATCTTTACTTGGTGTCAAAATTTTCACACCGACCCCTGCATCGTCAATCATATAGTAGACGGTCAATTTTTTCCACCAATAGTCATTCGTTGAATTTTTCAAGGTTGTTTCTGTCGTGTCTAATTCACTGGCAATTTTTTTCAACTCACTGGGTTCTACATCATTGAAAAGATAAGCTCCATTCAAATTCCCATCAATCAATTTCCCATAAAAATCACTATAACCACCAATTTGATGATTCAAAATCGTTTTGGCTGAGTCTTCTGGAGGAGTGATTTTATAGCTAAGATAAGTTGAATAACTTGTTGTGTCTTTGACAGTATTTTTATTCCTAACTGCTTTAATGGTAAATGGTACAGCAATGAGAGCAAATAAAGCGATGAGAGCTAAAATATTTGCTTTTCGTTTTTTGTAAAGATTTGCAAATAAATCAGCTACTGAATAATGTTCAAACATGATTTTTTTCTCCTTTGTTTAGTAGATACTGGTTTTCTTTTGTAAGCATTTTTGCTACAAATATAATCACAAGAACAATTCCCCAGAATTGCATTGTAAATAGATTGAAGAAACTTTCTGAAAAGCTACTTCTTGGCATAAAGAATAAATTATTCAAGATGAGTAGGGACAAGGCAAATAGGATTGTTCTTGAACGATAGGCTACTTGCAGCATGGCTATGAATAACATACCTAGCAAGAGACTAAGTAGAAAGACTCCTATCATACCATAGTCTGTATATAACTCCATGATATAACTACTTCCGATACCATGTCCTTTCAAATATTCCTTGTTCAAAACAAGATAGGATAGATTGTGGGCATAACTATTACTATCAATAGCCAATTCCACACTATTGGTTGTATGCTCAAAGGCTTTTCCTCCGAAAATGGCCCCCAAACTCCCCCTTGCAAAATAATCAATAACAGGACCAAAAGTAAAATTACGGAAATCTCGGTAAGGGAGGCTACTGTTAAATAGAAAACCTCTAGCCAAAACACCAAAACTAGTCCCTTGTTTATAGATAAAGTCAAGTAAGATATCCCAGAAACCTGTATGGGAAACTTGGACATTATCCCGCACATAATTGAGCACTCCCATCGCTAACATGAGAATAGGAGAACCTACAAAAATTGCTAACTTTTCTTTAAACCCAATCCATTTTCCCTTTTCAGTTTGCTCCCGCATAAAGTAATAAACAAAAGCAAATAAAATACTTAAAATAAAGGGATTTCGTGTCCCGATTGCCAAATGAATAGTATTGGCTGCAATAAAGGAGACAAGCACTGCTGTGGCCTGCAATTTCTTTGGCTTGGTTGCCAGATACATACACATTGCGTAGACCGTAAAGGTAGACAAAATGTAGGTAAAATAAGGCAGTTTACTTTCAAAATTTGCATAGTAGGCATAGTAGGAAGTCTGCAAGCGATACAGGAGCCGTTCGAATAACCGAATGAAATAGAAAGGATAGGTGAGAAGAAAAACTCCTAGCGAAACAAAGCGCAACCTCTTGGTATAAACCTCTTTTAGAGAATTTCCTATATTTGGTACTTTTATTTTCTTCCTAGCTATGAAGTAACGAGCCAGGACGCCTCCTGTGGTCAAGCCCAGAATCGAAACCATGACGACTATAAAGGCAAAACGATAGGCTATGGGATGATAGGTATCCAAAGCTCCATCCCTAAAATAATCAATGGTCGGTCTTGATACCAGAAAGACAAAAATAGTTAAATAGAAAATAAAATGGATTAAATAATACTTGATATCATTCCAACAAGCAATTAAGCTACTAACCAGTAAGAACAACAAAGTAGAAAGCAAGCTAACATTGTTATTATTAAACAGATACACAATTCCACTTACTAGCGTCAAGGCATAACTGACTATGGTCAAACTAAATAATAATCGTTTTCCATCAATCACTTGCTCACCCCCGTTCTAATGTAATTTTTTAGATTTTTCAATATTTTTCAGTAATAAGAATCGGTATAAGGAAATGTTTATGAATAGAGCCAGAGCACTAATTCTTCTCCCCTTACGAAAAATTGGATTTCTAGCAATAGCAAGGGCATGGCCTTTTAAAAAGCGATGAATCTGAGAATAGGCTTCAAACTGTTTATACTGATCATCTAGCAACATCTTATCCAGAATAAAGAAGTGGGCATAGGCCAATCTGAAAAAAGCAACCTCTTTCAAATCAGGATAGTTTTTCATAACTTCATTATAAAACTTTTGGTAGATATCAATATAGGCTAAATCCTTCTCTGCATAGGGTTTGGTCGTAATGCTATCCCCTCTATGGAAATAGTAATAATAGGGTTTGGTATTAACCACATACTTCTTGGCCAACTTGATCAAATCAAAATGATAATAGGCATCTTCGTAAATCAATCCCTTTGGAAAGGATAGGGCAGTTGCAATCTCTCTCTTGATTAGCTTATTGCAGATCGTTCCAGGTATTTTTTCACCTATGAGGTATTCCCTTAAAAATGTTTGAGAATCACAGACAAAATAGTCATCCTGATTGGCTGACTGTGGGCTTTCATCATTAGCATAGACATTCATGACACCACAGCTCGAAACATTCGCATCTTCTTGAATTAATTGCTCATATAAGCTCTGAATCATTGCTGGATGGATATAATCATCTGAATCAATAAAAATCAGATAATCTCCGTGAGCCTGTTTCATTCCATCGTTTCGTGCTTGTGACAATCCTTCGTTCTTTTTATGAAGCACTGACACCCTATCATCTTGTTCAGCGATTGAATCACACAAGCGACCACTCTCATCTGTTGCACCATCATCAACAAGAATAATTTCCAGATTTTGATAAGTCTGCTTCTGAATGGAAGCTATCGATTTTTCTAGGTACTGCGCCACATTATAGACTGGCACAATGACACTAATTAATGCAGTTTCCATGCTACTCCTCTAATAGTTTTTCTACTTGTTCGATTTGTTTGGCAATTGTAAATTGTTGAATGAATTGACTAGCCTCATCGACATCAAAGTTTGAGGCAGAAGTCATATAGTTCGTAATTGCCTGAGCTGCCTCTTGATTGCTCTCAATGATTTGTCCAAATCTTCCTTCTTGGGATAGTTCCTCAGCACCTCCAACATCCGTAGAGACAAAAGGGATTCCAAGGCTCAAGGCCTCCACATACACCCCAGGAAAACCTTCTTGTTTAGACATAGACAAGAGAACTTTCATCTGAGATAAATACTGATAAGGATTTTTTTGATAGCCAAGGAAATGTACGTAGTCCTCAAGCTCATACTCTTTGACCCGTTTTTTCAGTTCCTCTTCCATATCACCAGCACCTATAAAGTAAAGGTGATAATTTTTCCCCTCTTGGTGTAATAACCGTATCACTTCCACCACACGGTCAGAACCCTTATTTTCTTCAATCCGTCCGATAGTACAGATACTTTGAGGAGCAATCTCGATATCAATCTTCTCTTGAGATTTTTCTAGGATAGTCTTAAAATCATAACCATTGTAGACCGTCTGTAATTTTGAAGCATAATCTGGGTAGACTTCCTTGATAGAATGGCTGGTCTTTTTTGAGATCCCTACAATGGTATCCGCAGCATCCAACTGGCGTCTATGTGATTTTCTTTTTGAGCTATCCTTAAGAAATTCTTCAATACTTCCATGAATCCAAGAGATTTTCTTGACTTCTCTTCTTTTAGAGAACAACAGTGGTGGATTCATAATGGTAAAGGAAACTTCAACATCATAGTCATCTTTCACAAGCAAGCGCCGAGTCAGTCTTGGAAAATAAATTCTCATTCTCCACAAAAGAGCTCGTAACCATCTGGCTTGGCGATAATCCTGAAAGGATTTTAAAATGCCTACATGTTTAGGAACTGATTCGTATCCCTTGTCAAAATGCTCCATTTCAAGAATATCAATATCATACTTTTCTGGATCCAGATTTGAAACAATGGTAGATAAAATCTTCTCTGCTCCACCTCCGAGAGAAAAAGACCACATAAAAAATAAGATTTTTTTCTTAGCCACCATATTCTCCCTTGTATTCTGTATAAGACTTATCCATATCAGCGATGACAGCATCATGATGCGGTAGCTGCTTGTCTGCTGGTGGTGGCGTCATATAATCCCCAAAAGCAGTACTGAGATAAGCATCATAACCAACTGGAATAGGCATCTCTGTTCCTTCAAATGGCAAGAAAAGATTATCCTCAAAAGATGCGATTAGGTACTTATTTCTCATGTAGCCAGGACCTGAGCATAATTCTGTAATGCCATCACTCTCAGCCAAACCATACTTGGTCATTTCTTTCTCAGCTTTTTTCCAAATGCGATAACGGAGAGATTTTGGAGTCACACCCAGTAAAATGCGACTTCCCCATTTCATAAGTGCACCATGCTTTTCTGGAATAGTTTGGGCACAAAAAAGAGAATAAATCAAGGCCCAGCGAACCTGTTTCTTCCGCTCAGCTGGATTTTTCGGATAATAATCCAAAGGCAAGACATCCAAGGCAAGACCATGTGGCAAATTCAAATCCTGCTGATAAGGCTTGATACAGGTGGTTTCCTTGTCACGAATGGTAATAAAAAGATTACGGTCTACAAAATCTTTGTGACTCTTTGACAAGAAATAACGCTTATCTGCATAGCGAGGCCATAATTCTGCTAGTTTTTCATAATCCTTACGAGGCATAAAAAAGTCTAGGTCGTCATCCCAAGGAATAAAGCCCTTGTTTCGAAGGGCACCAATAGCACCTCCTCCACAGAGGTAACAAAGCAAATCATGTTCTTTACAAAAGGCCACAAAATATTCAGCCATCTCCAGACTACGAGCCTGAATTGCTTTTAAATCAGTCATATTGTTCATTATTCTTTCTATCGTATCGTTTCATTATACCACAAATAGGGGGTGAAAATCTATTGCAGACTGTAAAAAATCAAAGCCTGACTGCTACCCAAATAGCTATCAAACTTTGATTCTCCTATCTTATTTTATCTCAAGCCCATTTGAGCGAGCTTGGTTTGATATTTGTTTTGATCAACCAGCAAGCCCAAGCCTCCATAAACATCATAGGCATCTACCCAGTCACCCAGTTCTGGAATCGTCAATTTTTCAATACCATTTTTTGCTCCATCCAAAACAGATAAACCGTTTGTTAGGAGGAAAGTATAGGGTGCATTGGTTGAGGTCATAGCAAAAACCTTTCCAAGAGCTTCAGAACCAGTGAAAAGTTTAGTGGGATCTTTAATTTGCTCTAAAATTGCTGTTAAAACTTGTTGCTGTCTTTTTGTACGGCCGTAATCCGCCTCATCGTCATCACGGAAACGAGCATAATTGAGCAGGGTCGAGCCATTCATCTGCTGCTTCCCGACTTTGATGGTTTGGGTTGGAGACTCAGTCTCAGTAGCGTGTAAATCATCTCCGACTGTAGCTTCTGTTAGTGGACGCCCATTCAATGTTGAAAATTGGGCATCAATTGTCACCCCATCAGGGAAAAGCGTGTCAATCGCTGTTGCAAAGGCCTGAAAATCGACCAAGGCGTAGTACTTAATGTCCAAATCAAAATTATCTTTCAAAACTTGACGAACCATTTCTGCCCCTTTTTGCCCCTCTTGTTCTCCTAACTCATAGGCTACGTTTAACTTGTTATCCGTCTGTTTTCTACCGTTAATCACTTGGCTATAACCGTCTATATAAACCAAATTGTCACGCATGAAGCTGACTAGCTTCATTTTCTTATCTGAGCCGCCAACATTTAATACCATAATAGAGTCTGTCCGCGTCTCAGCACTATTTTGACCAATTCGACCGTCCGTCCCCATGATCAAAATATTAACCCCGTCTCTAGTGTCCTGACCATTAAAGACTTGAACCTGTGCTGCCTTAGCATCAGCAGTTTTCTTTGCGCTAGCATCTTGGTAACCACGCAAAAACATGAATACCATGGCCAAAGCCACACAGACCAAAAGTGAAAAAATCACCATAAAAATGCGTTTAAGACGGAGCTTCCGTCTTTTCTTTTTGGGAGGAGCAGAGAGTGCTTGTGATTTGTATTGTGAGCGACTCCGGTTCGCATAGCTTGGTAAGTCGACCTGCTCTTCTCTTTCTTGTTCCAAGCTGGAACTACTATTTACTCTAGCAAGAGTTAGCTTTTCTTGCAAGTAAGCAAACTCATTTTTTTCTCTCTCATTGAGATAGTGAATATTTTTTAGCAAATAATCATAACGCAACTGCTCATGATGACTGAGAGGATTTTCTTTACTCATCTTCTCTCCTTTCCATGGTCTGATATTGGATAAATCGGATAGGTACCCAGAACTTTATACTGGATTCCAATCGCTTCTAGTTCTTTTTGGGCAAAGTGAACCAAGTCCCTATCAGTATAGTCCACATCGATAATGAAAAAGTATTCGCCCAGTGCTGTCTTAAGTGGACGACTTTCAATTTTTGTTAAGTCAATTCCTCGCCAAGCAAAGGTCGACAAGGCCTTATAAAGTGCACCTGGAAGGTTATCAGGTAAGGTCAAGGCCAAACTCATTTTTTCAGTTTGTGCTTGCAAGGGAATAGTAGGAATTTCGGCTCCTAGCACCCAAAAACGTGTGAAATTGGCTTCCATTTCCTGAATATCCTCGGCAATCAGTTCCAAGCCATATTCTTCTGCAGAACTTCTAGGTGCAATTGCCGCAAAAGGCTGGTCTGGATGTTCGGAAATAAAGCGGGCCGCATAAGCTGTACTAGCTGTTACCTCGATTTGAGCCTCTGGATACTGTTCATCGATGAATTTCTTTCCTTGAGCCAAGGCCTGTGGATGAGAAAAAATCTTTTCAATCTTAGTATGACCTGGGACTACCATCAACTGCTGATGAATAGGCTGAACGATTTCTCCTACTGCTTGGATGCGAGCCTGATGAAAAAGGTAGTCCAAGGTTTCATGCACACTACCCTCGATAGAATTTTCAACTGGCACCACAGAATAGTCCACCAAGCCTTGCTCGTAGGCCTTGATGACATCTGTAATGTTGGCGAAGGCCTGCAATTCCTCATGAGGAAAAGCAGTCTGCACAACATGGTGTGAAAATGATCCCTTGGGACCTAGATAAGCAATTTTCATCTCAGTTCCTCTATAATTTCCTCTGGGCTTAGCTTGGTCACATCCAAAATCCGACTGGCTACTTCCTCATACCAAGCCTGTCTTTCTTGAAAAATAGCTGCAAGTTCTTCCTTGCTATTATTTAGAAAAAGCGGACGCTGATTGTCCTGATCAGCTGCGATGCGTTGGTAGAGGGTTTCAAAATCGGCTTTCAGATAGATATTATCAGAATTAGTCTTGAGTAAGTCACGATTTCGCTGAGAAATAACCACTCCACCACCAGTTGACACAACTTGATCTCTTTGTAGTAACTCAGCTAATACTTCTGACTCTACCTGTCGAAAGACCTCTTCTCCCTTTTCAGCGAAAAAATCCGCAATGGACATACCTAAGCGCTTCTCTATCAGAGCATCCATATCAAGGTAATTAGGGTCCAATCCTCTTGCAATAGTCGATTTGCCAGCTCCCATAAATCCTAGTAATACCTTAGCCATGAATCAAGCTCTCCAAATCATCAAAGAAGCTCGGATAGCTGGTATTGATGGCTTCTGCACGATCAAGCTCCACCTCTCCATCTGCAACCAAAAGGGCTGCAATGGCTGTCATCATTCCGATACGATGGTCTCCAAAAGTATTGACTCTAGCACCGTGAAGGGCTGATTTCCCTTTGATAATCATCCCATCTGCCGTAGGAGTAATATCTGCTCCCATACTATTTAAGGCATCTGCCACAACCTGAATGCGGTCTGTTTCCTTAACCTTAAGTTCCTCAGCATCCTTGATAACTGTAACACCTTGGGCTTGGGTCGCAAGTAGGGAAATAATAGGCAATTCATCAATCAAGCGTGGAATCAAAGCGCCACCAATCTCTGTTCCTTTCAAGTCAGAAGACTCAACAATCAAGGTAGCAGATTTAGCGACTGGGTCAATTTCAGTTATTTTCAATTTTCCACCCATGGCACGAATGACATCGATAATACCGGTGCGCGTTTCGTTGATCCCCACATTCTGCAGCACTAGACGAGAATTTGGAACAATCAAACCTGCGACCAACCAAAAGGCTGCACTGGAAATATCTCCTGGCACGACCACCTTTTGTCCTGTCAATTTTTGTGGCCCTTGGACTGTGATTTTCTTGCCCTCTACACTTAAATGACCACCAAATTGTTGCAGCATATCTTCAGTATGATTACGGGTACACTCTTTTTCGATAATAACAGACTCCCCCTGAGCCTGCAAGGCTGCAAACATCAAGGCTGACTTGACTTGGGCAGAGGCAATTGGCAACTCATAATGAATAGGTCTTAGGTTTTTCGTCCCTTTTAAATGAAGGGGAGGAAGGTCTCGCTCAGTTTGTCCCGAAATGCTGACGCCCATTTTTTTCAGTGGAATCGTCACACGATCCATAGGACGTTTGGAAAGACTATCATCGCCAAACATTTCTACTTCAAAGTCTGCACCAGCAAGGACACCTGAAATCAGGCGAATCGAGGTGCCAGAATTTCCCATATCAAGGGCATTTTGTGGAGTTTTCAAGCCGTCCACACCTACACCTTGAATAGTAATGACACCGTCTTCATCCTCAATCTCTACACCAAGATCACGAAAGACCTGTATGGTCGAAAGAACGTCTTCACCTCGAAGAATATCATAAACCTTGGTCTCACCCTCAGCCAAACTTCCAAAGATAATAGAACGGTGACTGATAGACTTGTCACCTGGAACTCGGATACTGCCGTGTAAGTGGCGAATGTTTGTTTTTAGTTTCATACTGGACCTCATACTTGCAATACTTTTACTTATTTTATCATAAAAAGCCAGAAATTCCTTAAAATTTCTGACTTTATGATAGTTATTTTCTTATTTTAGCAATTCTGAAACTGGTTCGAAAACAATTTTTTCAATGTCAGAAAGGTAAATGGCCAATTGTTGTTGCTTGGTAAAGAATTCCGACAATAGGCTGTTTCCTTGAATCTGCTTGCCAAAGCCTTCCATCTTCGCTTGGAAGGAAGCATCTGGCATTTGACCTGTTTGTGCTAGTTTTTGAATTTCCTCTTGGAAAGCAACATATTCTGTAAAGATTTTGCTTGCCTCAGCGTCTGCTGCAATCGCATCTTTAGCCGCTTTGACAGCCTTGTATTCTGGCAATTCGCGTAGGCCGCGACTGAGTTCATTTGCACTATCGTAAATATTTGACATGATTTTCTCCTTATTTGATAACGACTGTATAGTCGGTGTTTTCTGTTATGAGGTGCTCGGCTCGTTCTAAATCTTGAGCATTTTTAAATGAAATTTGTAGAATCCCGTGAATATCCTCACGGTTTTCCTCGTTGATGTGGATGTTAACCAAGGAAGTTCCACGTAGCAATTCCAAAATCCGCAAGATGACATTTTCTTCATCGGGAACATCGACATAGAGGTCATAAGAGCTATCCACACCACCACGCTTATGGATTTCCATGGCTTGGCGTTGCTCACGCGCTTGGTTGAAAAAGTTCCAAATTTGCTCTTCATCTCCCTTACTGATGGCTTGTCCAACCTCATCTAAACGTTCCTTGAAATCCTCAATTCGATCCAGAATGGTTTCACGATTAGATAAGAGAATGGAGGTCCACATACCCGGCTCGCTTTCCGCAATTCGAGTCATATCTCGAAAACCACCGGCCGCAAAGCGCCTCGCCATCTCATGTTCTTGAGCATAGACCGCAGTCTGCTCCATGAGACTGGAAGCCAGAATATGAGGAAAATGGCTAATCTGAGAAGTCACACGATCATGCTCCTTGGCATCAATCTCGATAAAACGAGCATGAAGCCCTGAAAGCAAGTCCTTCATTTCCTCGAGCGTATCAGGACTTGTCAAGCTAGAAGGTGTAAAGATATAATAGGCATTTTCAAAGAGATTGACATCTGCAGAAGCTGCCCCTGTCTTGTGACTACCAGCCATAGGATGGGCCCCGACAAAGCGAACAGGCTTGCCAGCCAAATAGTTCTCCGCTGCGTCTACAATGGCTGACTTGGTCGAACCAGCATCTGAAATAATAACTCCTTCTTTCAAGTCCAAGTCGGACAACTCCTTAATGAAAGCAATGGTTTGTTTGATTGGCAAACTGAGGATAATGATATCTGCCAAAGGAGCAAAACTGGCAAAATCATCCGTTGCACGGTCAATCATGCCTTCTTTCAAGGCGATATCTCTCGAAGCTTGGCTACGATTATAACCTAAAATTTCATAATCTGGATGATCACGTTTGATGCCAAGGGCCAGAGAGGCACCAATCAATCCAAGGCCTGCGATATAGACTGTTTTTGCCATAGGAACTCCTTAATAGTTCTTTGTATAGTCTCGGTGTTGGGCTACCGCTTCTTTTAGTTCCTCAAGATTGTCTGATGAGAATTTTTCAAGGATTTCTTGTGCCAGAACCGTTGCCACAACGGCTTCCATGACCACTCCTGCAGCTGGAAGGGCGGTCGGATCACTTCTCTCCACAGTCGCCTTGTAGGGTTCATGGGTTTCGATATCCACACTCATAAGTGGTTTGTAGAGAGTAGGAATAGGTTTCATGACTCCACGAACAACGATGGGTTGCCCATTGGTCATACCACCTTCAAAGCCGCCCAGATTGTTAGTGCGGCGAGTATAGCCGTCTTCTTTAGACCAGAGAATTTCGTCCATAACTTGGCTGCCCTTACGGTAACCAGCTTCAAAGCCGAGACCAAATTCTACTCCTTTAAAGGCATTGATAGAGACAACTGCTTGGGCCAATCGCGCATCCAATTTTCTGTCCCATTGGACATAGGAACCAAGACCAACTGGAACACCTCCAACGACTGTCTCCACAACCCCACCGATGGTATCACCGTCACGTTTAATTTGGTCAATATAATCCTTGATTTCCTGTTCTCTTTCTTGGTTGACAATAGAAACTTCAGACTGGGCAGCTCGTTCCTTAATCTCAGCGACTGTTAAATTTTCAGGAACATCGATTTCCTTACCACCAAAGACCACGACATGGTTGGCAATCTCCATATCCAGTTCAGCCAAGAGGCGTTTGGCCACTGCCCCAACAGCCACTCGCATGGTGGTTTCACGAGCTGATGAACGCTCCAAAGAATTTCGCAAATCATCAAAACGGTACTTGATGCCCCCAACCAAATCAGCATGACCTGGGCGAGGATGGGTGATTTTTCGTTTGCTTTTAAGACGGTCTTCAATGTCCTCCGCAGACATAATGTCCAGCCATTTTTGGTGGTCCTTATTGATGACATCCATGGTAATGGGAGCCCCTGTCGTCTTCCCATGACGAACGCCTGAAGTAAAGACAACTTGGTCGCTCTCAATCTTCATACGGCCACCACGACCGTAACCACCCTGACGGCGTTTCAAATCCTCATTGATATCCTCTGCTGTCAAAGGTAGTCCAGCTGGAATTCCCTCAATAATAGCTGTCAGACGGGGACCGTGTGATTCTCCTGCAGTTAAATATCTCATACACTCTCCTTATTTTACCAAGTAGTCTTTCATCTCTTCCAGAGAAACTGGGTGAATAGTCGCTGAACCAAGCTCTGGTACCAAGACCAATTTCAAGGTATTGCCACGCGCCTTCTTATCATGAGTCAAAGCCTGATAAAGCTTGTCAACATCCCAGTTTTCATAGTCAATAGGCAAGCCAAATTTCTGACACATAGCTGTAATGGACTGAGTTATGCCAGCTGGCATGAGACCTTTTTCCTCAGCAACCTTGGAAATCTGAACCATTCCCATGGCCACAGCTTCACCATGCATGACTTTTCCATAACCGGCAGTTGCTTCAATGGCATGACCAATAGTGTGACCAAAGTTGAGGTAAAGGCGTACACCATTGTCCAGCTCATCCTCAACCACCATCTTGCGTTTAACCTGACAAGAATGTTCAATCAAAGTCTCCGCATGTTCCAAAATGCTCTCAACAGAACCATCCA
This sequence comes from Streptococcus thalassemiae, assembly GCF_903645285.1. GTDB lineage: Bacteria > Bacillota > Bacilli > Lactobacillales > Streptococcaceae > Streptococcus > Streptococcus thalassemiae. Next base: position 197,710 of record NZ_CAHJXN010000004.1, read on the forward strand.
GCTCCGTCAAAAGAGCCCAAAGTTCTGGATCCTCAATCAAGCCATACTTGATAACTTCACCCATTCCTTCAATCAACTCTCTTTTCCCGAGGGTTTCAAGAACAAGTGGGTCAATCAGAACCCCATCTGGTTGGGCAAAGGTACCCACCATATTCTTAGCAAATGGAGTGTTAACGCCTGTCTTTCCGCCGATAGAAGAATCCACCTGGGCTGTCAAGCTGGTCGGAATCTGAACAAAATGAATACCCCGCATATAGGTAGAGGCTACGAAACCAGCCAGGTCTCCAACGACACCACCTCCGAGAGCCACGACTCCATCGCTACGAGTCAACCCCTGCTTAACTAGAAATTCATAGACTTTCTGGACAGTGGTTAAATTCTTTCTTTCTTCCCCTTCCAAAAAGTCAAAAACTGCTACCTGAAAACCAGCATCTTCTAGGCTGAGCTTGACCTTCTCTGCATAAAGAGAAGCTACATGGTTATCTGTCACAATGACCACTTTTTGTGGTTGCCAGAGTTCTCGCAACCATTGGCCAGCCTGAGCCAGACAACCTTTTTCAATCTGAATATCATAAGGATGATGAGGAATATCGATTCTGATTTTCATAGGAGAATCTCCTTTTCTTTATTGGTATTTTTCTGTTAAAGACTGCCAAATCTCTTCTGTCGGCATTTCCTTGCCTGTCCACAGTTGAAAAGCTTCTGCAGCTTGATAGAGCAACATTCCCAGACCATTGACCGCTGGATTGCCCTGCCTCCTAGACCATTTCAAAAACGGCGTCTCAAAGGGTTGGTAAATAATATCTGCTACTAAGAGAGTTTCTGGTAAGACTATGCTTTCAGGAACTGGGGATGATTGACCGTCCATTCCTACACTTGTCGCATTGACCAGTAAATCCGACTCGGCAATCCTTGCTTGCAGTTCAAAAACATCTTCTAAAGCATACAAGTCCACTTTAAAGCCTGTCTGCTCCTGTAATTTGTCTAGGTAAGGTCTTGTTTTTTCCATGGAAACTGAACGAACAAAGACCGAAATCTGACTGACACCATCCAAAATAGCTTGCGCCAGAATGGATTTAGCCGCACCACCTGCACCCAGCAGGGTCATCTTCTTACCTGTAATTGTAAAAGAAGGCAAGCTCTTAAAAAATCCCTTGCCATCTGTATTATATCCAATTAAAGTGCCATTATGATTGACAACCGTATTGACCGCACCAATCAAGCGCGCTTCGTCACTCAGCTCATCCAAATAAGGAATCACTTGCTCCTTATAGGGCATAGAAAGGTTGATGCCAAACATCTGGTAGCGACGAATATTAGCCACTGTTTCTGCCAAATCACCCGCTTCAATCTCCCAAGCCACATAAGCACCGTTGGTAGCTGTCGCCTCAAAGGCGCTGTTGTGAATAAAGGGGGAAATAGAATGCTTAATAGGATTGGCAACAACGGCAGCTAAACGTGTATAGCCATCAAGCTTCATCCAAAATCTCCCGAATTTTTTTCATGTTAGCTAAGGAAATCTGACCTGGGGCACTTGCCTCATCTAGACTAGCAAAGGACCAGCTCGAACCTGTCACATCCGCAGTGATACGAGAGACCTTACCCACCTTGCCCATAGAAATGGTCACATATTCCTGCTCAGGATTGAGGGTTTTAAAGCCTCGTGTATAGTTCATCAAGTCTAGCACATCCTGCTCTGTGTGAGCCATCACCGCAACCTTGACCAGTTTTGGATTTAGGCTCGTCAACTCTGATAAGATTTCCATCATATTTTCAGGTGTTTCTTGGAAATTGTGGTAACTCAAAACGAGATTTGGGAAGTCCAACATTTCCTCAAAAACATCCTTGTAGCTATAGTACTCAAAATCAATGTAGTCTGGTTGATAGAGTTGCGCCACTTCCTTGATGAGATGGATATATTCTTCTGGAGAAAGGTCGATTTCTCCCCCTTCAGAGCGAGTTCTCAGAGTGAAAACTAACTCACGACCTGCGAATTTTTCAAAAATAGCTGGAGCCACCTGCAAAATCGCTTCTTTAGGCAGATAGTCGGCACGCCATTCAATGATATCAGCATCCTGATACCTCGTAGCATCCAGAGCCTGGGCCTCCTCTAAACTCCTTGGCATTACTGAAACGATTAATTTCATTTACTAACCTTCATACTAATCACCTTGAGGTAATTACTACTTTCATCTTTTTTATTATAGGCGAAATCTGCTGGAAGACCATATTTATTTAAAATCTGGTAACTTCTTCCTGCAAAGCCTTTATCAATTTGTTCTGTAAATTTCTGACGGGAAACATTGGCAGCATTGGTACTGGCAATGATAATCCCTCCCGGATTTAAAATCTCCAGACTCTGGGAAATCAACTTGTGATAATCCTTGGCCACAGAGAAGGTCTGTTTTTTGTTCCGAGCAAAGCTAGGCGGATCTAGGACAATCACATCATAGGTCAAGCCTTTTCGTTTGGCATACTTGAAATACTCAAAGACATCCATGACTATAAAACGATGGTCGTCTGTGCTGAGCCCATTTGCCTGAAAATGCGCTTGAGACAATTCTCGTGAACGTTTAGCTAGGTCCACAGAAGTTGTCTGGCTTGCTCCTCCCATGGCCGCAGCTACTGAAAAGGCTGCTGTGTAGGAAAACATATTGAGCAAGGATTTACCCATAGCCAAACCGTCAACCAAGCTACCTCGAACTTCATGCTGGTCTAGGAAAATACCTGTCATCAAGCCATCATTCATGAAGACCTGATACAAGACACCATTTTCCAGAACAGTGAAAAAGTCAGGTGCTTCTTGACCATAAACATGGGCAGATTCATAGTCCAAACCCTTGAAGCGGATCTTCTCATAAATCCCTAAAACCTCAGGAAAAACCTGTCTAAAGGATTCTGAGATAAGCTTGCGAATCTGATAAACATAAGAGTTATACCAAGAAAAGACAGCATAGTCGCCATAAAGGTCCACTGTCAGACCGCCAAAGCCATCTCCCTCTTGGTTAAAGAGACGAAAGGCAGTTGTCAAATCATCTTGATAGTAGGCTGTTCTCTTTTCTTTAGCTTGTCTAAACAGTGTTTCAAAGAAAGCTTGATTTAAGGCCACCTTGTCCTTACTAACAAACCAGCCCAAGCCCTTGTTTTGCTGAGAAAGGTAGGCAGTCCCAAGAAAGTTTCCATCTTGACTATGGACTTCTACTTCCTGATCCTTGAGATTGACATTCTCAAGATCACTGGCTTCTAGTAAAACCAGACCTTTGGCGAGCTTCTTTTCAACCCTTTTGCTAACTCTTATTCTATTCATAACTATCATTATATCAAACTTTTAGGCAATTCTCAAAAAAGAAACTACCCTTGCTTTTTTACTCTTCTTTTAAAAAATGGTATACTAATACTAATAAAAAATTAGGAAGTAAATGTGTGAAAAGCAATTTTAACAAAATCCAAAAAGCCATCGGTACCAGACTGGGTTTTGTCCTAACCCTTTTAATCGTCTATTGGTTCAAAAACTTATTAGCCTATGCCGTTGACTTTAATTTAGACATTCAATTGGGCAAATTGCAGGGAAATTACCTTGCCTTTATCGCCTTTTTCAACCCCCTTCCTTTGGGCCTCCTTCTACTAGCTCTAGCCCTCTATGCTCGGTCAACAAAGGCCTTTTACAGTCTCAGTATAGCTATTTACAGCCTTTTATTCATTTGGCTCTATTCCAATGTCTTTTACTATCGAGAATTTAGTGACTTTATCACAGCTAATACCATGAAGGTGGTCAGCAAGGTGTCTGTCGGCACTGCAGAACTAGAGTTACTGCGTCCTTGGGATTTTATCTATTTTATGGATTTCCCATTGCTAGCTTTCCTTTTCTTTAAAAAATTCATCCATTTAGATAGGAGACCTTTCAAATTCCGCTCCAGTGTTGCTATCACTGCTCTCTCAGCCTTGCTCTTTTCAGCTAACCTTTTCTTAGCAGAGATTGAACGTCCCGATCTCCTGTCGCGAGGATTTTCTAATTATTATGTTGTTCGTGCCCTTAGTTTGCCAGCCTTTTTAGGTTATAGCGCCAACCAATCCTACAGTGCAAACAAGGAACGTGCCAAGGCCTCTGAGACTGATCTCCAACCTATTACAGACTATATTCAAGAACATGCTGCTAAGCCCAATCCAGACTATTTTGGCTTAGTCAAAGGGAAAAATGTGATTTATCTCCACTTGGAGAGTTTCCAGCAGTTCCTACTTGACTATAAACTCAACATAGATGGAACTGAGCACGAAGTCACTCCCTTCCTTAATTCCCTCTACCATTCGCAATCTACACTAGCCTTTTCGAATATCTTTAACCAAGTCAAGGCTGGTAAGACATCAGATGCGGAAACCATGCTAGAGACTGGTTTGTTTGGACTTGACCAAGGTTCCTTTATGGTCAACTATGGAGGTACCAATACCCAGCAAGCAGCTCCTTTTATCCTATCAAAAAACGGCTATCAATCGAGTGCTGTCTTTCACGGTAATATCGGGACCTTCTGGAATCGAAATACAACCTACAAACAGTGGGGCTACCAATACTTCTTTGACGCTTCCTATTTTACTAAGCAAGACAGTAGCAATTCTTTCCAATATGGTTTAAATGATAAAATCATGATGAAAGATTCTATCCAGTATCTGGAGCACTTGCAGCAGCCTTTTTATGCTAAGTATATCACGGTGTCCAATCACTATCCCTATGCTAGCAATCTGACAGGCGATGAGCTTGGTTTCCCCTTGGCTAAAACCAAAGATGAAACCATCAATGGCTACTTCCAAACAGCTAACTATCTGGATAGTGCTATCAAGGCCTTCTTTGACTATCTCAAAGAAAGTGGCCTCTATGAAAAATCCATCATCGTCATCTACGGAGACCATTATGGAATTTCTAACTCCCGCAATCCTGAGCTGGCACCCTTGATTGGAAAGACTTCTGATAACTGGTCGAATTACGACAATGCCATGTTGCAACGAGTGCCTTTTATGGTGGTCATGCCTGGCTATAAAAAAGGACAAATCATCAATACCTACGGTGGACAAATCGATATCTTACCGACTCTCGAACACCTCCTTGGTATCGAATCCAGTTCCTTCCTTCAAGTTGGACAAGACCTTCTGTCTCCAGACCACCAAGAGATCGTTGCCTTTCGGACTGCCAATTCCTTCGTCACACCAAAATACACCAGCTACGACGGACGAACCTACTATACTGAAAGTGGTCTCGAAATCAGTAATCTTGATGAACAAACTCAGACCGAACTGGAAAGCGTTCGGCAAGCAGCTAGTCAACAGCTAAAAATCAGCGACCAGATTCAAACTGGCGATTTGATCCGTTTCTACCAAGCAGATCATCTTGGAAAAGTTGATACAGAAAGTATTTCTTACCTCAATTCCTTGCCAATTCTACAAAAGATTGAGCAGGAAAAGGGAAGTCAGTCAACTAGCCTCTTTAGCCAACGAAAAGGTAAAACCAGTACTGACCTTTTCAAGGCACCAAGTTACCAAGAACTCCATCCAGAGTCGGCAGAAACCGAATCAAAATCACAATAAAAATGCTCTTCCGTCTTGGAGGAGCATTTCTTTTTATAAAATAAAATTCAAAGAAAATCAAAGAACAAACTAGAAAACTAGCCACAGTTTATACTCAATGAAAATCAAAGAGCAAACTAGGAAGCTAGCCGCAGGCTGCTCAAAACACTGTTTTGAGGTTGTAAATAAGACTGACGAAGTTAGTCACATATATACGGCAAGGCAAAGCTGACGTGGTTTGAAGAGATTTTCGAAGAGTATTAACTTTGAGATTGTAGCTGGAGAGGCTGTATCAGTAATATGTGTCTGTCAAGTTTAGTGACGTAGATAGTAGAAGAAATATTAGGATATAAATCAGCTTCAGCAGGTATCTGGAAAATTTGATTTTATAGAAAAGCCTTTTGTTACAAACTCAATATACTATCAATAAATAATATTATAGAAGCAACAATAATTATAATTTCACCTATCTGCATCATTCTATTTCGAACTTTAAATATATGTTCTCTCAAAAATACTTGGATCACACACATTATAGGAATGAAAGTTTTTGAAATTGAAAAATATCCAAATAAATAAACTATAAACAACAATAATAGAACTATATTATATTTCTTATTCAAAACGTTCCTCCCTATATATTTTTGATTACCAATCCTAATCATTTACAACTACATTCTAACAAACTATAAAAGTGTTTGTCGAATTGAATTTATCAAGCGAGAGACCAACTAGCTCATCTTTTTTCTATCTCTGCCAATATGCGTGACAGGTAGTAATGATAGCCAAAAATAGCAAGAGCAAGCAAGAGGATAAGAGCTCCTACTCCCAAGCTTATGGCAAGGACAGGGGTGAGAGACTGAACCAAGAATAAGCTCCCTATTACAAGGGCCATTAAGATTGCACTATAAATAAAAATCAAAACAATTGCTACTATACGATTTGAACGGTTCACCAGGTCCGTAATGTTACTCCAATTGGTTGACAGATTTTTCACGTCCTTAAAGTAATTGTGGCAAGAAAGGATGACACTGGTAAGGATCCAGACTACAAGAAGGTAAATCATCGAAAGGATGGGCAAGCCTAGATATAGAGAAAGGCCAAGTAAAGTCAGAACTGGTAAAAAGGACTGGACAGCAAATATAATCCAAAATTTCACTTTCACATAGCGAGTAAAGTCAAAGGGTAAACTCTTAAGAAAATCAACATTTTCCCTCTCCAAGGATAAAGCAATTGAATGCAGGCTGGTGATATTGTTATTGACAACTGCTATAAACACTCCTACAAAAAACAAGGGTAACCAGTATAGAGGATGAATATCTGGAACTATCTGAGAATCTCGGATTTTGGAAATCAGACCAATCATCATGAGATAAGGAAGGAAAGCACTTGTAAAAAGCACTGTAATCACGCCAGTCCCCTGTCCCAAGAGGGTGAGGTGGTAGCGTAAAACCATACGGAAAAATCCTTTTTTAGTAGTTGAAATTCTCTCCTTACTGCGACGTTCTTTCTTGACCTTCTCCTCACTGTTAAGCAGAATCACGTCATAAAAATGAGGAAGAACCTTCTTTTTGGTCAGGTAAAGTAAGAAGACAGTTAGAGTTATCCAAGCGAGCAGACCCAGTATGGCTTCTGTCGAAAAAGGCTCCACTGCTATTTTGTAAAAGATATGAAGAGGATAAAGGAGAAATGGAATGTCTCTAACTTTGTCAACAATACTTCCAAAAGTCGACTGTAGAAAGAGGACAAATATTAAAGGTATGAGAACTCCTATCCCAATCATCACATTGGCAAAAATAGACTGATACTTTCTGAAGACCGTAGTCTGAGCCAAGAAATGTACTGCCACTACCATCACTAAAGTAACAGAGACAAATAATAAGGCCAAGGACAGCAGCATCAAAGGCAAGCCAAGCCAAAGAGAAGGTGCTAGCCTAATGTAGAGAACTAGAAAATAAGCTAGGATTGGTACAATTCCAGGCAGAGCTGGCAAGAGGACAGACAGTCCTTTAGCAATTATAATCTCTGATTCTTTAAAGGCATAAGGCCTATACGATACCAAATCCTTACTCTCATAAAAGACATTGTAAAATGCAGTGAAAGAAGTTGAAAAGGCAAGCACCAGTAAAATAGCAACCATGCTACTAAAAAAACTTGGCATTTCCTCAAAAGGAAAACGAAAGGCTATATTTATAAACATCAAAAGCATCAAGAGACTGGAAAAAATGTAAGAACTTAGGACTCTAGCGGAAACATTTACTTTTTTCCCAGGATTCTTGGCTTGCTTCTTTCGTAGGTTAGCCAGATTAGCTTCTTGAGATGAATAAAGGATATTGATATCAACTAATTTTTTAATGACCTTGAGACGCATCCGCAACCTCCTCTTTTCTACCAGCAAGACTAAGGTAGATACTTTCCAAAGACTGGTCTGGGTGGTCTTTTCTCAAGTCCTCTACACTACCACAATAAATCAAATGCCCCTTTTTCAAAATGGCAATCCGATCACAGACTTGCTCAGCTACCTCTAGGACATGGGTTGAAAACAAGACTGTCTTGCCTTTTTGCGCATGCTCCTTCATCATTTGCTTCAAATCAAAGGCAGCTTGGGGATCCAAACCAGCCAAGGGTTCGTCCAAGACCCAAATATCAGGATCAGACAAGAGTGCCCCAATGACAAAGACTTTCTGACGCATTCCGTGAGAAAGGGTTTCAATAACCTGATAACGATTTTCAGCAAAATCAAAAACACTCAATAGCCTAGCTAGACTAGCCTCCAAGTCAGAGCTAGTCAGATCATAGGATGAGGCGATCAATTCCCAAAATTCATTGGCCGTTAAACGTAAAAATAAGTCAGGCGAGTCTGCAACATAGCCAATCTTTCGTTTGATCGCCAAGCGATTTTCCGATAAATCCTGACCGTCTACTAAAATACGACCACTGCTGGGCGAAATGATACTGACTAGGGATTTTATGGTGGTCGATTTCCCAGCCCCATTATGGCCAATCAAGCCCATAATCTCTCCATTTTCAATCTGCAGATTGAGATTGCTCAAGGCCTCTTTATCACCATACAACTTACTAACATTTTGAAATTCAATCATGGGACAACTCCTATCTTTATCTATATTACATACTATTATATTAGCACTTTAATACAAAAAAATCAACACTTTATTTTAAGTAGATACAATAGTTTCCTCCTATTCTTACGCAAACGTTTGCGCCGAGAGATACTTTATGATAGAATAAAGAACAAGATTGACAAGTAAGAGGAAACATCATGCAAAATCAAACACTCATGCAATACTTTGAATGGTATCTGCCCCACGACGGTCAGCACTGGACACGTCTGGCTGAAGATGCTCCACACCTAGCTGATCTCGGTATCAGTCATGTCTGGATGCCACCAGCTTTCAAGGCTACCAATGAAAAAGATGTAGGTTATGGGGTCTATGACTTATTCGACCTAGGCGAGTTTAACCAAAAAGGGACTGTCCGCACCAAGTATGGTTTTAAAGAAGACTATCTTCAAGCCATTCAAACTCTAAAAGCACAGGGAATCCAGCCTATGGCCGATGTGGTACTCAACCACAAGGCTGCGGCCGATCACATGGAAGCCTTTCAGGTTATCGAAGTGGATCCTGTAGACCGTACAGTTGAACTTGGAGAACCCTTCACTATCAATGGCTGGACTAGCTTTACCTTCGATGGTCGCCAAAATACCTACAATGACTTCCACTGGCACTGGTACCACTTCACAGGTACAGACTACGATGCCAAACGTCGTAAGTCTGGGATTTATCTGATCCAAGGGGACAATAAGGGCTGGGCAAATGAGGAATTGGTCGATAATGAAAACGGTAACTACGACTATCTCATGTATGCCGACCTAGACTTTAAGCATCCTGAAGTCATCCAAAATATCTATGACTGGGCTGATTGGTTCATGGAAACGACTGGTGTAGCTGGTTTCCGCTTGGATGCCGTTAAACACATTGACTCTTTCTTTATGAGCAATTTCATCCGCGATATGAAGGAAAAATACGGTGAAGATTTCTATGTTTTTGGTGAATTTTGGAATCCAGACAAGGAAGCCAATCTAGACTATCTTGAAAAAACGGAAGAACGCTTTGACCTTGTCGATGTTCGTCTCCACCAGAATCTCTTTGATGCTAGCCGAGCAGGTTCCAACTACGACCTTCGTGGTATTTTTACAGATAGCTTGGTTGAACTCAAGCCTGACAAGGCTGTGACTTTTGTCGACAACCACGATACACAACGAGGTCAGGCTCTTGAGTCTACCGTTGAAGAATGGTTCAAACCAGCAGCCTATGCCCTCATTCTGTTACGCCAAAATGGTCTTCCATGTGTCTTTTACGGCGACTACTATGGGATTTCAGGGCAATATGCTCAACAAGATTTCAAAGAAGTCCTTGACCGCCTCCTAACCATCCGAAAAGATTTGGCCTATGGAGAACAAACAGACTACTTTGACCACGCTAACTGTATCGGTTGGGTCCGTTCAGGTGCTGAAAATCAATCCCCAATCGCAGTCTTGATTTCAAATGACCAAGAAAACAGCAAATCAATGTTTGTCGGCCAAGAATGGGCTAACCAAACTTTTGTAGATTTACTTGGAAACCACCAAGGTCAAGTTACAATCGATGAGGAAGGTTATGGACAATTCCCTGTCTCAGCTGCTTCGGTAAGTGTCTGGGCATCCAATACAATCTAATAGTTCTTAATAATCAAGTCAGGTCCAAGCGGATTTGGCTTTTTTGCATTCACAAAAAGACCTACCCAAATGGATAGATCTTTATACTCAATGAAAATCAAAGAGCAAACTAGGAAGCTAGCCGCAGGTTGCTAAAAACACAGTTTTGAGGTTGTAGATAAGACTGACGAAGTCGGTTACCTATACCTACGGCAAGGCGAAGCTGACGTTGTTTGAAGAGATTTTCGAAGAGTATTACTTGATTACAATTTACCTGCTACTGCATCCAACAATTCTTGGATCTTAGCTTGGTTGCTTCCTCCTGCCATGGCCATGTCTGGTTTACCACCACCACGTCCATCGACGATTGGTGCCAATTCTTTGACAAGGTTTCCTGCATGAAGGTCTTTTGTCTTACTTGCTACAAGAACATTGACTTTGTCACCGATAGCAGCAACTAGGACAAGAAGATCAGAGTAGTCTTTTTGTTTCCAGTTATCCGCAAAAGTACGAAGGGCACCTGCATCAGATACAGACACTTGGCTAGCAATGTAACGGTGACCGTTGACTTCCTTAACGTCCTTGAAGATATCGCCTGCGGCTGCAGCTGCGGCTTTTTCTTTCAACTCAGCATTTTCTTTTTGAAGTTGACGAAGTTGTTCTTGAAGTCCTTCTACCTTGTGAGGTACTTCCTTGACTTGTGGTGCTTTCAAGGTTGCTGCGACAGCTTTAAGAGCATCTTCTTGTTCACGGTAGGCCTCAAAGGCTTCCTTACCAGTCACTGCCAAGATACGGCGAGTTCCTGATCCAATCCCTTCTTCTTTGACAATCTTGAAAAGACCAATTTCAGAAGTGTTGCCAACGTGGGTACCACCACAAAGCTCGATAGAGTAGTCACCGATAGTAACAACACGGACTTCCTTACCGTATTTCTCACCAAAGAGAGCCATAGCTCCCATTTCTTTAGCAGTATCAATATCCGTTTCAACTGTCTTCACTTCAAGAGCTTCCCAGATTTTCTCGTTGACTTGCTGCTCAATGGCACGCAATTCTTCTGCAGTTACTGCTTGGAAATGAGTAAAGTCAAAGCGAAGGAATTCAACTTCGTTAAGAGATCCTGCTTGTGTTGCGTGATTTCCAAGGATATTGTGAAGGGCAGCGTGAAGCAAGTGAGTAGCAGTGTGGTTTTTCATGACACGGTGACGACGATTTGTATCAATTGCCAAGGTATATTCTTGGTTCAAGGCAAGTGGTGCAAGGACTTCAACTGTATGAAGAGCTTGTCCGTTTGGTGCTTTTTGAACATTTGTCACAGTAGCCACAACCTTACCTGACTCATCCAAGATTTGTCCATGGTCAGCGACCTGTCCACCCATTTCAGCATAGAATGGCGTTTCCGCAAAGATAAGAGAGGCAGTTCCTTCTGATACAGCTTCTACTTCTGCATTGTCAGCTACGATAGCCACCAATTTAGAAGACAATTGACTAGCATTGTAGTTGAAGACACTTTCTACAGTGATGTTTTGAAGGGTTTCATTTTGCATCCCCATTGAGCCACCCTTAACAGCTGACGCACGCGCACGTTCTTGCTGTTCTTTCATGGCCGCTTCAAATCCTTCACGGTCCACAGTCATACCAGCTTCTTCAGCGATTTCTTCAGTCAGTTCAACTGGAAATCCATAAGTGTCATAAAGTTTGAAGACATCTGAACCAGCGATGACAGATTGACCTTTTTCTTTCAAGTCTGCTACGATGCCTTGGGCAAAGTGTTGACCTGAGTGAAGGGTACGGGCAAATGACTCTTCCTCGCTCTTAACGATTTTCTCAATAAAGTCACGTTTTTCAAGCACTTCTGGGTAGTAGCTTTCCATGATTTTTCCAACAGTTGGAACCAGTTTGTAAAGGAAAGGCTCGTTGATTCCCAATTTTTGACCATGCATAGAAGCACGACGAAGCAAACGACGAAGGACGTAACCACGGCCTTCATTTCCTGGAAGGGCACCATCACCGATGGCAAATGAAAGGGAACGGATGTGGTCAGCGATAACCTTAAAGCTCATGTTATCACCATCTTGGTCATAGACCTTACCAGACAATTTCTCCACTTCACGGATAATCGGCATGAAGAGGTCTGTTTCAAAGTTAGTCTTAGCCCCTTGGATAACCGCCACCAAACGCTCCAAACCAGCACCCGTATCAATGTTCTTGTGTGGCAATTCCTTGTATTCACTACGAGGAACAGCAGGATCTGCGTTAAATTGTGATAACACGATGTTCCAGATTTCAATATAACGGTCGTTTTCAATATCTTCTGCAAGGAGACGAAGGCCGATATTTTCTGGGTCAAATGCTTCTCCACGGTCAAAGAAAATCTCTGTATCAGGTCCAGAAGGTCCCGCACCGATTTCCCAGAAGTTATCTTCAATTGGAATCAAGTGACTTGGGTCCACTCCCACTTCAATCCAACGGTTGTAAGAATCTTTATCATCTGGATAGTAAGTCATGTAAAGTTTCTCAGCTGGGAAGTCAAACCACTCAGGGCTGGTCAAAAGCTCATAAGCCCAAGTGATTGCTTCGTCACGGAAGTAATCTCCGATTGAGAAGTTCCCCAACATTTCAAACATGGTATGGTGACGTGCAGTCTTCCCTACGTTTTCGATATCGTTGGTACGGATAGCCTTTTGGGCATTGGTAATACGTGGATTTTCAGGAATAATAGTCCCGTCAAAGTATTTCTTAAGGGTTGCTACACCAGAGTTGATCCACAAAAGTGTTGGGTCATTTACAGGAACCAAACTCACTGATGGTTCTACAGAGTGACCTTTGGTCGCCCAGAAATCAAGCCACATTTGGCGTACTTGTGCACTAGATAGTTGTTTCATATTGTCTCCTTATTTACTTGTTTAATGTGATTGGCTTTCCAACATTTCCACATAGTCAATCGCGACACAGAGGGAAATGACTAGGTCTGCATAAGCGTCCTCAAGAACCGTTACGGTATAGGTAGAGGTCAGATGGAAGAGTTCCTTCTTAATTTCCGCAATCAGCTGATCGCGATCATCCAGCAATTTGAAATTCAAATCCCAGATATTGCCTTCGATACGAAGACCTAGATTATCAAACTCATACTTATCTCGCCAGAAGGTCAACTTCTTGCGAATGACAAAACTCGATCCGTCCTGAAGCTGAATCTCAAAACGAGGAAGCAAGGTCAAGATTTCTTTACTAATCTGACTGACCTGTTCACCATTAGCATCATAGATGGTAAAGGTTTTGGGAATCTTAAAAAATGATCCCTCCACCTGATAGGCGATTTCTCCCCTGTCATCCTTGATAGCGAAGCGTTCGCCTCCAAGACGAAACTTTTGTTTGACAAGAAATGTTTTCATCAACACCTCCAAAAATCAAAAGACAAGCTCATATCACGAAGGGCGAAAAACCGCGGTACCACCTTCATTCAATGAACTTGTCATTCTCTTGTTCTTATGCAATTGTATGATTGAGTAGCATGACCTCCTAGCTTAGATGGCTCGCAGCACCGCCATTTCTCTGGACTAAGACAAGAGAAAATCAATTCTCAACTTTCTTATTATAACGTTTTTTTAAGTCTACGTCAACTGAAAATCATCTCCGTTGAATCAGACCAATTCTCTATATCTCAGATTACTTTTTCAGGATATATTTTTTCTTACTGCCATTTTTCTTTTTATCCCAACTTTTATCCCAAGTTTTCGAATTGCTAAATATAGCTACACAAATATTTGCAAATATAAAGTTTCCTATCACCAAATATATAGACTCAGTTGTTAGGTATTGTCGATCCAAGCCATCCTTTAGATAAAATAGTATATATGTTTGCTGAACAGTCAAAAAGGTTGGCCAGAAACTTTTTTTGAAAAAAGTAGACATTTTCATTATTTGTTACCGCTTTCTGTAAGGTTAATCTTAGTATACTACTGGGCAAACAAATAAGCAACTATCATAGAAAAACATACAGTTACAAAAATTACCTTTTACATAAAAAAACGAACCAGCTTGACTGATTCGTTTCGTGACTGCTAACTCCTACTTCCGATACATTTTAAATTGTAGGAAGAGGTCGCTATATTTTCCTGTCCATTTATGGTCAAATTTCTCATAAACTTCTAGGTGTTTCATGGTTTCAGCATCTGGATAGAAGGCTTTATCTTCTTTTTTCTCCTCTGGGAGTAATTCCTTAGCTGGTAGGTTTGGTGTTGAATAGCCAACATACTCCGCATTTTTGAGAGCATTTTCAGGTTTCAACATAAAGTTGATAAAGGCATAGGCTGCATCTTGGTTTTTGACGGTTTTGGGAATGACCATATTGTCAAACCAAAGGTTGCTGGCCTCAGTCGGAACCACATAGCGTAGATTTTCATTTTTTTCTAGCATTTGACTGGCTTCACCAGAGAAGGTCACACCGATTGCAGCGTTATTCTGAATCATGTATCCCTTCATCTCATCGGCAACGATGGCCTTGATATTTGGAGTCAGTTTGTAGAGTTTGTCTACTGTCTCTTCTAACTGCTGGGGATCCTTGGAGTTGAGGCTGTAGCCGAGGGAATTGAGCCCCAGACCCAGCACCTCACGCGCTCCATCAAAGAGCATGATAGAGTCCTTATACTCTGGCTTCCAGAGGTCGTCCCAATGCTCAGGCGCTTCATCTACCATAGTTTCATTGTAGACAATTCCCAGGGTTCCCCAGAAGTAAGGGATAGAGAATTTATTACCTGGGTCAAAGGACTGGTTGAGGAACTCTGGTCCGATATTTTCAAGACCTTCAAGTTTTGAATAGTCAAGCGGTACCAAGAGGTCTTCGTCCTTCATCTTGTTAATCATGTATTCACTAGGAATGGCAATATCGTAGGTCGTTCCACCCTGCTTGATCTTGGTATACATGGCTTCGTTGGAGTCAAAGGTCTCGTACTGGACTTGGATTCCTGTTTCTTCTGTAAATTGCTCCAAGAGTTCAGGATCGATATAGTCCCCCCAGTTGTAAATGACCAGTTTTTGACTATCTCGGCTATTGATTTTACTATCGAGATGAGTCGCAATTCCCCACAAGACCAGGATAATCGCTACAATTCCTGCTAAAAATGAATAGAGTTTTTTCATGCTTGCTCCTCCTTCTCACGTGAGATAAAGTAATATCCAACGACTAGGATAATACTAAAGAGAAAGACGAGGGCAGACAGGGCATTGATTTCTAGGGAAATCCCCTTGCGAGCACGAGAGTAAATCTCGACTGATAGGGTTGAAAAGCCATTTCCCGTCACAAAGAAGGTCACAGCAAAGTCATCTAGCGAATAGGTGAAAGCCATGAAATAACCTGCAATGATAGACGGAGTCAGGTAAGGAAGCATGATTTCCTTGAACATCTGAAATTGACTGGCACCAAGGTCATAGGCCGCATGAATCATGTCACCGTTCATTTCCTTGAGACGAGGCAAAACCATCAAGACCACGATAGGAATGGAGAAGGCCACGTGACTAGAAAGAACGGTCAAAAAGCCAAGTGAAAACTTGAGTTGGGTAAAGAGAATCAAGAAGCTGGCACCAATCATAACGTCAGGCGCAACCATGAGGATATTATTGAGTGATAGAAAGGCTTCTTGGTATTTCTTACGAGACTGGTAGATGTAAATGGCACCAAAAGTCCCGATAATGGTCGCAATCAAGGCTGACAGGAAGGCCAAGAAAAAGGTCTGAGTTACAATCAACATAAGACGACCATCGCCAAACATGGTTTTAAAATGGCTCAAGCTAAAGCCTGTAAAGCTATTCATGTCATTGCCTGCATTAAAGGCATAGCCAATCAGGTAAAAAATCGGCAAATAGAGGACAAGAAAGACCAGTCCTAGATAAAGGTTGGCAAATTTTTTCATCGTTCTCTCCTTTCCTTGGTCACCCACATGGTGATGAACATGGTCAGGATGAGAATCACACCGATGGTTGAACCCATACCGTAGTTGTCATTGGTCAGGAAGTTCTGCTCAATGGCTGTTCCCAGCGTGATAACGCGGTTCCCACCAATCAAACGGGTCAGCATAAAGAGACTCAAACTTGGGATAAAGACCGATTGGACCCCACTTCTCACTCCGTTCATAGATAGAGGGAAGATGACATGACGGAAGGTTTCCCACTTGGTCGCACCGAGGTCGTAGCTGGCATTGATGAGATTGTTATCCATATCGTCCAAGACATTAAAAATCGGCAAAATCATAAAGGGTAGCTCGATGTAGCTTGCAACAAAGATAAAGGAGAAATCGGTAAAGAGCAACTGTTGTGAGCCGATTCCGATAAATTCCAAGAATTGGTTAATAGAGCCATTCTGACCAAAAATTCCGATAAAGGCATAGGCTTTAAGGAGCAAATTGATCCAGGTTGGCAGGATAATCAGCATGAGCCAGAGTTGACGGTGCTTGAGACAGGTCAAAAAGAGGGCTGTTGGATAGCTGATAAGCAGTGTCACTAGAGTTACAATTCCTGCATAAAGCACTGAGTTGAAACTCATTTTGAGATAAGTCAAGTTTTGTGACGCAAAGTAAGATCTATAGTTTTCTAAACTAAACTGGCCTTCGATATTGAAAAAGGATTGTCCGAAAATCAAGACCAAGGGTGCCAACACAAAGAGGGCAATCCAGAGCATGTAGGGCACTACAAAGAGTTTAGAGCTTGTTTTCTTCATCTCTTTCCTCCTCGATTGCATTGATCAGACCTGCTTCTTGCTCTTCAATTTCCACGTATTCTTCGATACGAGCATCGAACTCTTCTTCGGTTTCGTTGAGACGCATGATATGGATGTCTTCTGGCTCAAAGTCCAGACCGATTTCCTCACCCACGATGGCCTTACGAGTCGAGTGGATCATCCATTCATTTCCAAGTTCGTCATAGGCGATAATTTCATAGTGAACCCCACGGAAGAGCTGAGTATCCACCTTAACTTGGAGCTTGCCTTCTTCAGGAAGGGTAATGCGCAAGTCCTCTGGACGAATAACGACCTCAACAGGTTCATTTGGCTTCATCCCTCCATCGACTGCTTCAAAGCGTTTGCCGTTAAACTCAACCAAGTAGTCCTCAATCATGGTACCTGGCAAGATATTTGACTCACCGATAAAGGTGGCAACAAAATGGTTAATCGGCTCATCGTAGATGTCCACAGGTGTTCCAGACTGGACAATCTCGCCATCATTCATGACAAAAATCCAGTCACTCATAGCCAAGGCTTCTTCCTGATCGTGAGTAACAAAAACAAAGGTAATGCCCAATCGTTGTTGCAGTTCACGCAGTTCGTACTGCATATCTGTTCGTAATTTTAAGTCAAGCGCTGACAGAGGCTCGTCCAACAAAACCACACGAGGTTGGTTGATGATGGCACGGGCAATAGCCACACGCTGACGTTGTCCTCCAGATAGTTTACGAATGGAACGTTTTTCGTAACCTTCCAACTGAACCATCTTGAGAACTTCCGCTACGCGTTGCTCGATTTCTTTCTTGTCAATTTTACGCAAGCGAAGTGGAAAGGCAACATTTTCAAACACATTCATATGTGGAAACAAGGCATAGGATTGGAAGACCGTATGGACGTCTCGCTTGTTGGTTGGGATGTCATTGATGCGGACACCGTCCAGTAAAATATCTCCTGTCGTCGCATCCAGTAAACCTGCAATGATGTTAAGGATAGTTGATTTCCCTGAACCAGACGCGCCTAGAAGAGTATAGAACTTCCCTTCTTCCAACTCAAAGTTGATGTCTTTGAGAACCTTGGTGTTGCTGTCTTCAAAAACTTTTGAGACGTTTTTGAATTCAATAATTGGTTTTTTCAATTGTCATTTATTCCTTCTTTTTCATAGATTAACAGATCAGGGCTCTGTCAGGCCGCTACTACCTCGTGTAGGAGATTGAACTGCCTAAATTCTTCTGCACTAACGATAGGCTTTCACCCCCTTTCCATGACATAGCAGCAGCTTTTCAAATACAGCTTTCTACTTGCCTTCACCTAAAATACGGACTTCTCTTTCAAGCGTGATACCTGAGTGTTCCTTGACCTTTTCAATCACAGACTCAATCAAGTCTTCGTAGTCTTTGGCCGTTCCATCTGCGACATTGATCATAAATCCTGCGTGCTTTTCAGACACTTCAACACCACCGATACGATAACCTTTCAAGCCAGCTTCTGAAATTAATTGACCCGCAAAATGCCCTACTGGACGCTTAAAGACCGAACCACAAGATGGATATTCCAAAGGTTGCTTGAGTTCACGTAGGTGCGTCAAGCGGTCCATTTCCTGCTTGATAACCTGATGGGTTCCTGGAGCTAGGGCAAATTTAGCTGACAAGACAACTGCACCAGACTCCTGAATAGCTGAGTGGCGGTAACCAAAAGCCAAGTCTTTAGCAGACAGGGTTTCGATTTCTCCATCCTTGGTCAAGACCTTACAAGACTGCAAGATGTGAGCAATCTCGCCACCATAGGCACCTGCATTCATGAAAACAGCTCCACCGACGCTCCCTGGAATGCCACAAGCAAACTCAAAACCAGTCAAACTATGACGAAGGGCAATGCGAGTTGTTTCAATCAAGTTAGCACCAGCTTCTGCTTCAATGGTATAGCCATCAACGGAAACGTTATTGAGCTTGTCACACAAGATGACAAATCCACGAATCCCACCATCACGAACGATGATATTGCTGGCATTTCCAAGAACCATCCAAGGGATATTTTCTTGATTGGCAAATTTAACAAGGCGCGCCAACTCAAAACGATTTCGTGGAAAGACCAAATAATCGGCCTCTCCACCTACTTTTGTATAACTATAGCTATGCAAGGGTTCCTTAAAACGGATATCAATTCCTTCTAAGATTTCAAGCATTTTTTCTCTTACAGACATGTCACTCTTCCTTTTACAAAATTCATTCCATTATACCATTTTTAAGACCATTTGACGACCCTAAAAAAATCTTGGGCTTATTTTAAACAAAAAAAGAGGTTTCCCCTCTTTTTCTTATAATTTTTTGCAAAAGATTGCCTTGGTTCCATAGGCAACCAGAACGAGCTCTAGCGCTAGGACAACTTCCACCAAGACAGGATTGGTCAACCAGCCAACTTGGACTAGAGATGGTGCCAGATCAAAGAAGGCATGTAGGCCATAGGCTACTAGGAAATAAATCCATTTCTTCTGGCGAACAGCTTGATAAACCCAAACAGTCAAGAGTAATTGGAAACCTAGGGCCAAGATTCTCTCAAAACCAAGCAAATAAATCTGCCAGACTGATAGCGACTGAATGGTTTTCAACATATTTTCAGACAGTAATTGCATGACCTGTGGATCCTGAGTTTGAACTGCCGAAAGCACGAAGTAGAGATTGAGCAAACTAGCAAGGCCTAGGAAAATCAATTCCAAACCACCATGCCCCAGTCCATAAGCCAAAGCATCTGCCTTTTCCAAACTTCTCTTTTTCTCCAACCATTTGAAGAAAACAAGACGAGCAGTTTCCTCAAAAAATGCTGCCATGGCTAGGCCATAGATGATATAGACAAGCGGATGATCTTGCAAGAGGGCAATACTACCGTCTTTTTGAGGATGCAAAACCAAGATATGCACCAGTTTTTCTAAAATCTGCGAAGAAACAAAGAAGGCAACAGCACCCAAGCCCAAGACAGCTAGATTGATCTGGTATTTCTTTCTGGCATACCAAATGCTTCCTATCAAGAAAGCCAGTAACAGCACCATGGTAATGATAATATGAATGGTCATTTTCTTCTCCTATTCTGCCTTTTCAATATCTTTTTTCATCTCGTCAACATTGAACTTAGCAAACAAATATTGACGGTCTTGGACTGGAAAACGTTGGTCCAACTGATCAACTGCTCCCACCTCGATAATTCCTTCTTTGATGACAAAGTCCATGACATGTCCACCAAAGGTCAAATCATCTGAGATGAAGTGGAGATGATAGCCTGCCACACTGACCCCATGAAAAATCTCTGGCGTCCAGAAACCAACGATGGTTCCCGCAACATTGTCACGACTATATTCAGGTTGATGGGTTGCGACATCAGCAAACTTGGTATCTGGTGTCGACTTGGGAATCATGCGCACATGCATATGCGAAAATTCCCCACGAATCTTGATAGAGCGGAAAAGATTTTCCCCATCATAATAAGACTCAATTCGTTCTTCCAATTCCTTGTCCGTCATCTCAAAGCGCTGGCGGAAAATGACCTCTGCCTGGTGTGGTACTACTGCTGCGTAAGGAATAAGGGCATCTGGTGACACTTCCACAATTTCTGGCTGGTCTCCTGAGCCTTTGGCTTGATAAGCCTTGCCATCCAAGACAATCAATTCCCCATCAATAGAATCCAAGGTTCCCAAACCAAGGTCACCATGCTTAAGTAATTCTCCCACTGTCATGGTACCACCATAAAGGCCAGCCATCAAGGCTCCGAGGGTATTGTATTGAAATAATTTCACTGGTTCCTGCACGTTCTTATCCATTCACTTTCTTGTCTGTTATTCTATAAATCTTACTCCTAAGTATACCACATTTGCCCCTAGATGTGAACGAGAGAAACACCCTAGACATTGCCAAGAAAGAAAAAAAAGGGTACAATGTAACAAAATCAAGGGAGGTTTGGAATGAAGAAACAAAGCAAGTACCAAGAGGTCGTTTCCTATCTAAAAAGCGGTATCGAGTCTGGACGTTTTCCAACGGGAAGTCGCCTGCCTTCTATCCGTCAACTGAGCCTTGACTTTCACTGTAGCAAGGATACTGTCCAACGCGCCCTACTGGAATTACGGCACGAACAATACCTCTATGCCAAGCCCCAGAGTGGCTACTATGTCCTAGAACAAGGGCAACACCAGGACCTAGAAATCGAAGTTACCGACGAACACGCCAGCGCCTATGACGATTTCCGACTCTGTGTCAATGAAACCTTGATTGGCCGAGAAAACTACCTCTTCAACTACTATGACAACCAAGAAGGATTAGAAGACCTAAGACAGTCCATTCACAAACTCCTCTTTGACCAAGCTCTCTACTGTAAGGCTGACCAACTAGTACTGACTTCTGGAACCCAACAAGCCCTTTTTATCCTCTCTCAAATTTCCTTCCCTAGCCAAGCCAAGGAAATCTTGGTGGAACAGCCAACCTACCATCGAATGAATCGCCTCTTGATTGCTCAGGGTCTGGACTATCAAACGATTGAACGAGGCATTGATGGAATTGACTTGAAGAAGCTGGAAGGTCACTTCAAAACAGGAAAAATTAAGTTTTTCTACACCATTCCTCGTTTTCACTATCCTCTGGGGCATTCCTATTCTGAGCAGGACAAACGAGCTATTCTTGACTTAGCAGCTAAGTATGGTGTTTATATCGTCGAAGACGATTATCTGGGGGATTTGGACTCCAAGAAGGGCCAGACCTTCCACTATCTGGATACAGAGGAGCGGGTTATTTACATCAAATCCTTCTCAACCAGCCTCTTTCCAGCCCTGAGGATTACGGCACTCATTCTTCCAAATGCTATCAAAGAAGCCTTTGTAGCCTACAAAAATATCCTAGATTACGACAGCAACCTCATCATGCAAAAGGCCCTGTCACTCTATATTGACAGTCAATTGTTTGAGAAAAACCGTCTAGCTCGCTTGTCCAATCAGGAGGCTTATCAGAAGCAAATCGAGGAAAGGTTAACTAAAACACCTTGTCCTCTTTCTCATTATCCCCTACACGATGGTTTGCTGCTAGACCTGAGACAGTATCCTAAAATCGCTAGTCTCAAACACAGTCAACTGGGCTTGGACTTCTTTGAAGAGGCCTATTTAAGCACCTGTCCTTATCAATTTGCCAAGGTGTCCCTAGACAATCTGGAAAAGGTTTTAAACTATTTAAAAGCAGAATTGGATTGACTTCCAACTCTGCTTTTTTCTTATACTCTTCGAAAATCTCTTCAAACCACGTCAGCGTCGCCTTACCGTAGATATATGTAACTGACTTCGTCAGTCTTATCTACAACCTCAAAGCAGTGCTTTGAGCAACCTGCGGCTAGCTTCCTAGTTTGCTCTTTGATTTTCATTGAGTATTATTCTTCAACTTCTGTTAGGCTTGCTGCTTTTTCAAGATATTTTTGGTAAGTTCCTTCATCCTTGAGTTTTTGGATGACCTTGTCCACCACTTCTTTCAAATCAGCACTGTTTTTTCTAAGGGCAACTGCATTGGCTTCGCCATCCTTCATCTTCAAGCTGACAGTTGCGACAGCTAGGTCAGCATTTTTAGCAGCGTAGCTAAGGGCAACTGGCTCATCCATGTGAACAGCATCTACTTTTCCAGCCTGCAATTCATTGACAGCTTCACCCATATTGGTTAGGGAAGTCAGCTGAGCTTTTGGCAATTGTTCCTTGACCATAGCTTCTGGAACAGTTCCTTTTTGGGCTGCAATATTAGCACTTTCTAGGCTAGTTACATCCTTGTATTTTTCTACATCAGCCTTACGAACCAAGAAACTAATCTTGTTTTCATAGTAAGGGATTGAAAAATCAAAGACTTCTTTTCTCTCGTCAGTAGCGCTAATTCCCGCAACTGCTAGGTCAGCCTTACCAGTTTGAAGACTGGTCAAGACATTGTCAAAACTCATGCTTGAAATTTCCAACTTCACCCCAAGTTCATCAGCGATAGCTTGGGCCATATCAATATCCGCACCGACTACCTGGTTTTTTCCGTCAACTAAGGATTGGAATTCAAAAGGTGCATAGTCAGGACTAGTCGCCACAACTAATTTCCCCTTTTGCTTAATGGCCTCAACAGCTGACTGAGACTCATTAGAACCTGACTGGCAAGCTACTAAAAAGAAACTTGCAAGAAGACTACATACAACAAATATCCATTTTTTTGATTTCATAAATAAACAACCTCTCTGTTGATTTTGTATAATTATAACGCTATTCAAGTTACTTGTCAAGTGTTTTTTGAATTTTTATCTTAAAAATATTTTTTTCATTCAAGAAAAGGAGCTATCAGTTGATTTCCAGCTCCTTTTTATACACAATGAACCTATTTTATAGTTCGACAATCTTACCTGTTTCAAAGTAAACAACCCATTCACAGATATTTTTGGCATAGTCTCCAATACGTTCCAAGAAGGTAATCACTTGGAAATAATCACGACCTGTAACGATGGCATCTGGATTTTTCTTGATTTCTTCTGTAGCCAAATCACGAATGCTATCAAAATAATGGTTGATTTTTTCGTCCATAGCTGCTACTTCATAGGCCTGGTCTACTGAACCATTCAGATAGAGTTCAAGGGCTGCTTCAACGAAGTTCTTGACATCGCGACCCATTCTCTTGATTTCTTCTTCAACAGCTGGAATACGTTGCTCCCCCTTCATACGAATTGCCGCCTTGGCAATGGAAACGGCATGGTCACCCATACGTTCCAAGTCAGATACAGCCTTCAAGACTGTCAAAACAGTACGCAAGTCCTGAGAAACTGGTTGTTGAAGGGCAATCATTTCAAATGATTTCTTCTCCAATTTCACTTCGTATTCGTTTACTTCTGCATCATCTTCGATGACTTCCTTGGCCAAATCACGGTCATGCGTAACAAAGGCACGCACCGTACGATTGATTTGGGATAGCACTTCTTGTCCCATAGCATAGAACTGGTTGTGCAATTTCTCTAAATCTTCTTCAAATTGAGAACGTAACATCATTTATCTCCTTATCCAAATTTTCCTGAAATATAATCTTCTGTTTCCTTGTGTTGTGGGTTGAGGAACATCTTCTTGGTATCGTTAAACTCAATCAAATCTCCATCAAGGAAAAATCCTGTCTTGTCAGAGATACGAGAGGCTTGTTGCATAGAACGTGTAACCAAGAGCATGGTGTATTTATCTTTTAGACCATACAAGGTTTCCTCAATCTTACCGGCCGAGATAGGGTCCAAGGCTGAAGTCGGTTCATCCAAGAGGATGATTTTAGGACTGGTTGCCAAGACACGGGCAACACAGACACGTTGCTGTTGTCCACCTGAAAGCCCGATAGCTGAATCATGCAGGCGATCCTTGACCTCATCCCAGATAGAAGCTCGTTGCAAGGCTTTTTCTACTGCTTCATCCAGAACCTGCTTATCCTTAACTCCATTGATACGAAGCCCGTAAACAACATTTTCGTAGATAGACATAGGGAAAGGGTTTGGTTGTTGGAAAACCATACCAATCTCCTTACGTAATTCAACTGTATCTGTACGTGGGCTGTAAATATTGTGGCCATTGTAAACCACTGAACCAGTTGTAGTCACCTCTAGATTGAGATCCCCCATGCGGTTGATGGCCTTGAGGAGGGTTGACTTCCCTGATCCAGACGGACCAATCAAGGCTGTAATTTCCTTAGGTTGGAAGGATAGGGAAACACTATTCAAGGCTTTTTTTTGATTGTAGTAAACGGACAAGTCTGACACCTGTAAAATCGCTTCTGTCATACTGTTTCCTTTCTATCCAAAGTGTCCTGTTACGTAGTCATTGGTTGACTGCAACTTAGCATTTTGGAAAATATTAGAGGTCTTATCGTACTCGATCAAATCACCCAAGTAGAAGAATCCTGTGTAGTCACTAGCACGCGCAGCCTGCTGCATACTGTGGGTCACGATAATGATGGTGAAATCCTTCTTCAATTCCAACATGGTTTCTTCCAGCTGGGCTGTCGCAATCGGATCCAAGGCAGACGCCGGCTCATCCATCAAGAGAATATCTGGTTTAACCGAAATAGCACGAGCGATACAGAGACGTTGCTGCTGACCACCTGATAGGGTCAAGGCTGACTTGTGTAAATCATCTTTGACCTGATCCCAAAGGGCAGCTTGACGAAGAGAAGTTTCCACAATTTCATCCAAGACTTGCTTGTCCTTAACACCTGCACGTTCATGGGCAAAAGTGATATTGCGGTAGATAGACTTGGCAAAGGGATTTGGGCGTTGGAAGACCATTCCGATGTGCTTACGCATCTCATAAACATTGATTTCTGGACGGTTAACATCAATCCCTTGGTAGAGGATTTGACCTGTTACCTTGGCAATATCAATGGTATCATTCATACGGTTGAGACTGCGGAGGTAGGTTGATTTCCCTGAACCAGATGGACCAATTAAGGCTGTGATTTTATTTTTTTCAAATTGCATATCGATGCCCTTGATGGATTCATTTTTACCGTAGTAAACATGTAAATCCTTAGTAGAGAGGGCCACTTTCTCTTCAGGAAAGGTGATGATATGCTTTTCATCCCAATTATATTTTGACATGGCTTCTCCTTTAGGCAGCGGTTAATTTCTTATGTAGGTAGCTTCCGAGTTTACGGGCTCCAAAGTTAAAGATGAGGATAAAGATGAGGAGCACGGCTGCAGAACCTGCTGATACGATAGTTCCATCAGGAATGGTTCCTTCACTATTGACTTTCCAGATGTGGACAGCCAAGGTTTCTGCTTGACGGAAGATAGAGATTGGGCTGGTTACACTGAGAATATTCCAGTTAGACCAGTCTAGAGCTGGAGCGGATTGTCCTGCAGTATAGATAAGAGCAGCCGCCTCACCAAAGATTCGACCAGAGGCCAAGACAACCCCAGTGATAATACCTGGAAGGGCTTCTGGAATGACCACATGAACCACAGTCTCCCAACGAGAAATCCCAAGGGCCAGACCAGCCTCACGTTGCGTATGGTGAACGTGTTTCAAGCTGTCCTCAACATTACGAGTCATCTGAGGTAAGTTAAAGACTGTCAAGGCCAAGGCACCTGAAATGATTGAAAATCCATACTCAAACTGAACTACAAAGATCAAATAACCAAAGAGACCTACAACCACTGATGGCAATGATGACAAGATTTCAATACAGGTTCTGACAAAATTGGTCACAGGACCTTTTTTGGCATATTCAGCTAGGAAAATCCCAGCCCCCATAGATAAGGGAACAGAAATAATCAAGGTAATGACTAGAAGGAAGAAGGAATTATAGAGCTGAATTCCAATCCCTCCACCTGCTTGGTAGGAAGATGATTTGCCAGTCAAGAAAGACCAAGAGATATGAGGCAAACCGCGAACCAAGATATAAAGAATCAAGGATGCCAAGATGGCCACAATAATTCCTGCAATCGAGTAGAGGACAGCTGTTGCAATTTTATCTAATTTCTTAGCGTGCATAGTTTTTCTTTCCTCTTTCTTTCGTAATCAATTTAATCACACTGTTAAAGGCCAAACTCATCAAGAGCAAGACTAAGGCCAGTGACCAAAGAACGTTATTGTCAACAGTTCCCATAACGGTATTTCCGATACCCATGGTCAACACAGAGGTCAAGGTCGCAGCAGGTGTTGTCAATGAAGTTGGGACTACGGCTGAGTTTCCGACCACCATCTGAATGGCCAAGGCCTCACCAAAGGCACGCGCCATCCCAAAGACTACTGCTGTAAAAATCCCTGAACGCGCCGCCTTCAAGGTCACGCGCCAGATGGTTTGCCAGCGAGTGGCCCCCATAGCCAAACTAGCTTCGCGGTAGTGACGAGGCACCGCACGCAAGCTATCCGTTGTCATAAACGTTACTGTCGGTAAAATCATGACAAAGAGAACGAAAATACCTGACAAGATCCCAAAACCAGTCCCACCAAATACACTACGAACAAAAGGAACTACGACCTGCAAACCGATAAATCCATACACGACTGAAGGAATCCCGACCAGCAATTCAATAGCTGGTTGCAAGATTCTAGCACCTTTTGGTGAGACCTCCGTCATAAAGACTGCCGCACCAATGGCAAAAGGAGTTGCGATAAGGGCTGATAGGATTGTGACAATAAAGGAACCCAAAATCATAGGAAGGGCACCAAATTGTTTACCTGAAGGATTCCAAGTTTGTCCAAAGAGGAAATCAGAGATATTAACTCCATTGACAAAGAAGGTCGACAAACCTTTTTGGGCTACGAAGATCAAAATCATAGCCACAATGATGACAATCAAAGACAGGCAGGCAAAGGTCAAGCTTTTTCCTAGTTTCTCTAAACGAGAGTTCTTTGAGGGAGAAAGTAATTTTTTAGCTAATTCTTCTTGATTCATTATTGACTCCCTTCTAGTGCTGTCACCGTTCCTACAGCATCTTTTTCAACCTTCATTTCCTTAACAGAAATATAGCCCATCCCCTTAACGATTCCGCTTTGCGCTTCATCAGAGAGGACAAAGTTGAGGAATTCTGCCACCAATTCATTTGGTTGACCTAGGGTGTACATGTGTTCATAAGACCACAAAGGCCAGTTATTGCTTGTAACATTTTCTGCAATTGGCTCATAGCCATTCAACTTCATGCGTTTCACCGAGTCATCCACATAGGCAAAGGCTAGGTAAGAAATAGCTCCTGGTGTCTGGGAAACAATGTTTTTGACCATCCCATTTGAATCCTGTTCTTGACTCTGCACAGCAGATTGACCATCCATGATAACACTATCAAAGGTTGCACGCGAACCAGAACTTGCCGCTCGGTTGATAATGGAAATGGCTAGGTCTTTCCCACCGACCTCTTTCCAGTTGGTCACTTGACCTGTGAAGATGCTACGGAGTTGTTCAGTTGTCAGATTTTCAACGTCAACCTCCTTATTTACAATGACTGCCAAGCCCGCTACGGCTACCTTATGGTCCACTAGAGCGGATGCGTTGATACCGTCTTTTTCCTCGGCAAATACGTCTGAATTTCCTACATCAACGGCTCCAGATTGAACCTGAGACAGACCTGTACCAGATCCTCCACCTTGGACGTTGACTGTTTTTCCAACGTGCATAGAGCCAAATTCATCTGCTGCTGCTTCGACCAAGGGCTGAAGAGCCGTTGAGCCAACAGCTGTCATGGATTCCCCACGATCAATCCAGCTAGCACATCCCGCCAAAGAACCTGCCAGCAAAAGAGCCGCAAGGGATAGAGCGAGTTTTTTCCTTTTTTTCACTGTTTTTCTCCTTGAAAATAATGGTGAATGCTGTGAATTTTTTCAACTATTTATTTATATTTTTCTTTTTAAAATTGGGAGTCAACTGACATTACTAGCTTAGTTTTACTAGAAATTTGCTCAGTTACCTTGCCCACCAATTTTGACTTAAAATGAAAGACAATTTGAAAAAAATCCATACTTCCACTATAACATAGACAAGTTACTTTGACTAGCATTTTCACTTGAATCTGAGGCCTTTAGGAAAATAATTTTTCAAAACATTTCCAGTCACCTTAGCAAAGCCCAAACCATTTCCTTGAACTAAAACTTGGTACCAACCATTTGGCAGACTTTCCGCCAGCTGAACGGTTTCTCCAGCAACATACTTTACAAACGCTTCTTGGTCAATTTCAAGCGACTGCTTGACCTGACTCGGTTTCAAGGCCAGACCAAGAGCAAAACTAGGCTCAAAGCGTTTCTTCTTAAAAGTACCCAAATGCAGGCCATTGCGAGCTATCTTGAGTTTCCCTAAATCCGGCAAAAGTTCTGGCAAGAGATAGAGTTGGTCACCAAAAGTCTGCAAGATTCCTCTTAGATTGACCTTTAAGTGTTTTTGGGCAAATTCCTGCCACAAGGCAACTTGTTCTCGGCTGAGATTGCTCTTACTTTCCTTAAATTTAGGAGCTGGATTGTCACCTTTAAATTGTAAATGGGCGACAAACTGCCCCTCTCCCTTAAAATGATGAGGATACATCCTAGCCGTTTCTGGCAGGTCAATTCCAGCTACCATTCCATTGATATGTTCAATTGGCAACAAATCAAAATCATACTCTTCCAGCAACCAATTGACAATCTCTTCGTTTTCCTCAGGTGCCCAGGTACAGGTCGAATAAACCAAGCGACCACCTTGAGCTAGCATGGTCACTGCATCTGCTAGAATTTCTCTTTGCAAACTAGCACATTGACTCGGATAATCTAAGCTCCAATAGTCCATAGCATCTGGTTGCTTACGGAACATCCCTTCACCAGAGCAAGGGGCATCAAGGACAATGAGGTCAAAATAGCCCTTAAAAACCTTGGCCAAGCGGTCAGCAGATTCATTGGTCACCACGACATTTATCGCTCCAAAGCGCTCCATGTTTTCTACTAAAATCTTAGCCCGTTTGCTTGAAATTTCGTTTGAAACCAAGATACCTTCACCTGCTAGATAGGCTGCCAGTTGGGTTGATTTGCCACCCGGTGCAGCTGCCAAGTCCAAAACCTTCATACCAGGACTGGGCTGGGCTACCTGAGCAACCATCTGAGCAGCAGGTTCTTGCGAATAAACCAAACCAGTAGCATGCTCAGGTGATTTCCCTGAAACCTTCCCATAATGTCCCCAAGGGGTTTGAGGAATGGCATCAGAAAAGGAAAGTTGCTCTTCTTTTAAGGGATTGACCCGAAAGGCCGAAACCGCTTCCTCCTCAAAAGAGGCAAGAAAATCTCTTGCCTCATCTCCTAGTATCTCTTCATATTTTTCAACAAATCCTTCTGGAAATTGCATTTAAGTTCTTTTCCTTTCGTAAATATAGGACTGAATTTCCTCCTGCATCTCAAGAGGCACCATCATGACCGGCTGTCTGGTTTGAAAATCAGGAGCTTCACCAGATAGGGTCACCACCCGATAGCCCAGACTTTCCCCTAAAATACTAGCCGCAGCATAATCCCATGGTTGCAGATAAGTGACATAGGTCAACAAACGCCCTGATAAAATCTTGGCAAAACTAATAGCCGCACTCCCATAGACACGTACACCGAGGACCGCTCGACCCAAATCAGCCAAGCCCCATTCATTGGTTTCCAACATACCACTATTCCCTGCAATGAGAAAATCTCCAAGTGGTTTTGGTTTAAAGGGAGCTAGGGGCTTATCATTTAGACAAACTGGAAACTTACCACCACCGTGATAACAATCCCCCTTGACCACATCATAAATCAGACCAAACTGTCCCTGACCATTTTCAAAATAAGCCATCATAACAGCAAAATCTTCCTGCTGGGCGACAAAATTATTGGTACCATCAATGGGATCAATGACCCAAACCTTGCCCTCTTGAACCGAAGCTCGCAGACAACCTTCTTCAGCACAAATCTTATCCTCAGGATAACGGGACAAAATCTCACCAACCAAGAGTTCCTGAACTTCCTTGTCCAGTTTGGTCACCAAATCTGTTGGAGAGGACTTGATCTCAACACACAAGTCTTCCTGCATGTGGTCAAGGATGTACTGGCCCGCTTTCTTAACAAGTTCTTTGGCAAATTCAAATTTACTTTCCAAGAGAAATCTTTCCTTCCCCTTTTTCCTTAGCCGCCTGAACCGCTCGGTAAAGCGAATAGCCACTAACTGTTTCAAATTCTCGTCCCAAACGTTTCTCTTCACTCTTGCTTGGCACAACCGCTTTAAATTCCTTATAGGAGTCCAGTAACTTTTTAGCCTCTACCTTGCCTTCATAGGCGGCTTCAACATCATTAAAAAAAGAAAGCACTGAAGCAAGTTCTTCAGTGCTCCACGACAAATCTAGTGGGTAACTATACTGTTTGTTCATTAACTAATACCAGCTCTCATTCTTGCTTCTTTTAGTTCTTGCTTACGGTAACTACGAGGGAGAAAAGCACGAATCTCATCTTCATTAAAACCGATTTGCATGCGTTTGGCATCGATAATAATTGGACGACGCAAAAGACTAGGATACTGCTCAATCAAATGAAGCAATTCCGATACCGAAATACTCTCTACATCAATATCCAATTTTTGAAAAATTTTTGAACGAGTTGAAATGATGTCATCAGTACCATTTTCGGTCAAGGAAAGGATGTGTTGCAATTCTTTTCTTGTTAAAGGACTGGTCATAATATTGTGCTCCACAAAGGGAACCTTATGTTTTTCTAACCAGGCCTTCGCCTTACGACATGATGTACAGCTCGGTGATAGAAATAGTGTAATCATGCTTTTCTCTTCTTATCTATACTTTGCTAATTCTATTATACAAAAAAATAAAGCGCTTGACTAGAGATTTTTAGAAAAAAAGCCTATTTTTTCAAGAAAAATAGACTGTTTGCGAACGATTGATACAATTGGATTTGGTTAATTAACTCTTAACGATGGTTTCAAATGATATACATTTTTATATATACAAATTAAAAACATCTTTCTTTTCACTTCTTACGACTTTTTAGACACAGATAGCCAAAGAAGCTTTCATAGAGGGCGAAAAAGAGGAGGAAGGCATGAAGGAAAAAGGTCTCTGGCAAAATCAGAATCACTGGATCCTTGGCTGGGTCAAAAAGCCAGGTATCATCTCCCACAAAGAGAATTTGATGGAAAAGGGTAAAGAATTGGTCAAAACCAATCAACACTCCCCCAAGCCCAATCAGTAAAGGCAAAACCACTAGAGCCAAAAGCCCCTTACTAAATAAAGACAAAAAGCCCTTTTTCACAATCCCTTTGACAAAGACGTAAAAACTTGGCAGTGTCACTAGGGCTACTAGCTGAACCAAGTGGAAGAGATTCTTGACCACCGCAAAGTGGTGCAGACCAGCTGCTGACGAACGAAAATCTGGCATCTCTAGGACCTGACTAAATGGATTGGTCAGATAATTCATCAAGATATGAAAGTTGTACTGAATGGTTTCTGGTTTTAGATAAACTCGATCCGTCAAGTTCAGCCACTCAATCTCCAAAGGATAAAAAATCCAAGCCAGATAGATAGTCAGAAGGATTGAGAGGGAGAGAAGAAAGAGCATAGAGCTCCAAAAGGTCAGTTTAGTTTTCATCAAAATCCCACTCCGCTAGACTAGAAACCACATGAGTCGGTGCGATTGGCAGGTCTGCTACTTCTTCTGCCTTGGTAAAACCTGTTGTCACCAAGAGAGTTGGAATGCCATTGTCAATCCCTGCTCGGATATCCGTCAGATAGTTGTCCCCGACCATGATTAACTCTTCACGTTCCAAACCTAAGGGCTCAACCGCCTTGTTCATAATGATAGCATTTGGTTTCCCGATATAAACAGGCTTCACTCGTGTTGCCACTTCAAGAAGTGTAATCAGTGAACCAGCACCAGGCAAAAGACCACGCTCTGTTGGGATATTGAGGTCAGGATTGGTTCCGATAAAATGAGCTCCCTTTTGGATAGCCAGAGTTGCTGTGGCAAATTTTTCATAGTCGACTTGCCAGTCCAGACCTACTACCACATAGGCAGGATTTTCCTTGTCTTCGACATATCCAGCCGCCTTAATGGCTTCCTTGAGCCCTGCTTCTCCGATGACATAGACGGTCTTTTCAAGACCCAAGTCGTTCATATAGTCGATAGTGGCCAAAGTAGCTGTGTAGACAGTCGATAGGGGAGTATCGATATTAAAATTCTGAGCCAACATCTCTTGAACACTCTCTGGAGTGCGGGTTGTATTGTTAGTCACAAAGAGATAGGGGATGTCTCGCTTTTGCAATTCACGGACAAAAGCCTCCCCTGCTGGGATTCTGTCTTTCCCCTTATAAATGGTTCCGTCTAAATCAATTAAATAGCCTTTATATTTCATCTATTTCTCCCTAATCCTTTTTTTCTTGCCAAGTGATGATAGCTTGGGCATTGGTAGCCCCATCACTTGTAATCTCATGTTTGCTCTCCAGTCCAGTCCGTTCAACAGCCGATGTAATCACCCCACCTGGTCGAACTTCCTTGACATACTTGAGGTTGATTTTCTTGGGAATATAGTGGGTCAAAAAGTCCGCTCCCATGACCTCAAAAATCCAGTCCAAGTATTTACTGTTATTGACATGACCATTCATATCCAAGTCGTAAAAACGAACATGGTAATCCTTACTGATTGGATTTTCCAAACTTTGATATTTAGGTCCTCGCAGCAATTTTTTGGAAAACTCAGACTGGTAAGGAGCCACAATCTCAGGTTCTACTGCATGGACTTTTCGACTGTCTCGATCCATGAGAACAAAGGTCGCCATCATGTGGATAAGCTCCTGTCCCGCCTCATCATAAATGGTAAAGCGACGGTAGCAAAAGAGTCGATTGTAGCTCAGGGCTTCCGTTTCGATGGTAATTTCTTCCGCAAAACGAGGCAAACGAACCACCTCAATATCGTATTCTGTGATAATCCAGACCAGATTATAGTCTTCCAAAATGATCTTATCACTCACTCCCAGTTCAATCGACTGCATCCCTGAAACTTGAAGGGATAGCAATATCACATCTGGAAGCTTGATATGACCATTCATATCAGCCATATCAAAAGGAATTTTCATTTTCATTTGATAAGTTAAGCCCATCATCCTACTCCAAAATAAATCGTTCTGCTACGGTGTCTCCTAAAAAGAGACCTCTCTTTGTCATACGCACGCAGTCACCCTCTATTTGCATGAGACCTTGTTGAACCAAATCTCTGACAATTTGTCCATAAAGTCCATCAAAAGACCGGCCAAATTTTTCCTCAAATCGCGCCATGGAGACTCCTGATTTCTTTCGGAGTCCCAAGAACATTTCCTCTTCCATTTGCTCCTTTTGACTCAGGTGTTCTTCTGTGATCCGAGCATTGCCTTCCTCAACTGCACTGAGATAATGACGAATCGGACCATGATTTTTATATCGAACACCATTGACATAACCGGATGCCCCAGCACCAATGCCATAGTATTCAGCATTGTCCCAGTATATAAGATTGTGGCGACTTTCAAAACCGGGTTTGGAGAAATTGGAAATCTCATAATGCTCAAAACCAGCTCGCTCAAGCTCAGTGATGATGTACTCAAACATCTCAGCTTCCAGCTCTTCCTTAGGCAGAGGTAATTTTCCTCGCCGCATCCGATTCATAAAGACCGTATGGTTTTCTAAAATCAAGCTATAGAGGCTCATGTGGGGAATATCCAGTCCAATGGCTTTAGCCACATTTTCCTTGACCTGCTCCATTGTCTGGCCAGGCAGCGCATAAATCAAATCAATGGATATGTTGTCAAAACCAGCCAGTTTCAGGCGGTCGATATTTTCATAAATATCTTTCTCCAAATGACTGCGCCCAATTTTTTTCAGCATCTTGTCGTCAAAGGTCTGCACACCTAGTGAAACACGATTGACAGCCGAGTTTTTCAAAACAGCTATCTTATCTGCATCCAAGTCACCTGGATTAGCTTCAATGGTCAACTCTTCTAAGACAGACAAGTCCAAGTTTTCAGTCAAGCCCTTCAATAACACCTCCAATTGAGAAGCTGACAAAGCTGTCGGTGTGCCACCACCGATATAGAGGGTTCTCAATTTTTGAATATCATAAGATTGAAACTCTTCTAACAGATGTTCCAAATAACTATCTACCGGCTGATTCTTGATGAAGACTTTTGAAAAGTCACAATAATAACAAATCTGGGTACAAAATGGGATGTGCACATAGGCTGACGTTGGTTTTTTCTGCATAGTAATTATTATACCACAAAAGCGAACAATACTCAGAATTCCCTTTAACAAAATCCTAGCATTGTTCGCTTTCTTTATCTAAACATTCTTTGTATTTTATGACGAACACGATTCCCAGAACCAATCTAGTTTGTCTTTACAATACAAAAGAATGAATGTTCATTTGACTAAATTTTTAGTCTTCTTTTTTCTTGCGAGCTACAAGTCCAAATCCACTCAATAGTCCAAGAAGTCCTAGAGAGGCAAGAGTCGCATTTGATTCTGTTCCTGTATTTGGCAATACATTTTGAGAATCATTTGATTTAGCTCCGTTATCACTAGCATCTGTAGTATCTTCATGATCTGCATTCGGTGTAACTGCATCTGGAATTGGAGTTGTTGGCGCAGGTGTATCTTGACCAGAATCTCCATTAGTATCAGGTGTGACTGGTATTTCTACCTTAGTTCCTGGTTTACCATTTCCTTTGTCGTACTCTGGTGTGTAGATGTCTTTGTCTTTTTCTCTAACCGTTACTTCCACTGGAACGATATCTTTTGAACCGTCTGGGTAAGTTACTGTGATTTCTCCTGTAATCTTATCGCCTGGTTTCGCTCCTTCTGGAATGGTTACGGTTACTGTACCATCTTTGCCAACTGTGATTCCTGGTGTATCACTTTCGAACTTAGTTCCTTCTGGAATTGGTTTTCCAGCTTTTTCTTTCAATGGTAATTCTACAGTTCCACCCGGTTTGCCATTTCCTTTGTCGTACTCTGGGGTGTAGATGTCTTTGTCTTTCTCTCTAACCGTTACTTCTACTGGAACGATATCTTTTGAGCCATCTGGGTAAGTTACTGTGATTTCTCCTGTAATCTTATCGCCTGGTTTTGCTCCTTCTGGGATTGTAATAGTTACTGTACCATCTTTGCCAACTGTGATTCCTGGGGTATCACTTTCGAACTTAGTTCCTTCTGGAATTTCTTTGCCAGCTTTCTCTTTCAATGGTAATTCAACAGTGCCACCTGGTTTGCCGTTTCCTTTGTCGTACTCTGGGGTGTAGATGTCTTTGTCTTTTTCTCTAACCGTTACTTCCACTGGAACGATATCTTTTGAATCGTCTGGGTAAGTTACTGTGATGGTTCCTGTAATCTTATCGCCTGGTTTCGCTCCTTCTGGAATGGTTACGGTTACTTTACCATCTTTGTCGACTGTAATTCCTGGGTTATCACTTTGGAATTTAGTTCCTTCTGGAATTTCTTTGCCAGCTTTTTCTTTCAATGGTAATTCTACAGTTCCACCCGGTTTGCCATTTCCTTTGTCGTACTCTGGGGTGTAGATGTCTTTGTCTTTTTCTCTAACCGTTACTTCCACTGGAACGATATCTTTTGAATCGTCTGGGTAAGTTACTGTGATGGTTCCTGTAATCTTATCCCCTGGTTTCGCTCCTTCTGGAATGGTTACGGTTACTGTACCATCTTTGCCAACTGTAATTCCTGGTGTATCACTTTGGAACTTAGTTCCTTCTGGAATTTCTTTTCCAGCTTTCTCTTTCAATGGTAATTCAACAGTGCCACCTGGTTTACCATTTCCTTTGTCGTACTCTGGTGTGTAGATGTCTTTGTCTTTCTCTCTAACCGTTACTTCCACTGGAACGATATCTTTTGAATCGTCTGGGTAAGTTACGGTGATTTCTCCTGTAATCTTATCGCCTGGTTTCGCTCCTTCTGGGATTGTTACGGTTACTGTACCATCTTTGCCAACTGTGATTCCTGGGTTATCACTTTCGAACTTAGTTCCTTCTGGAATTTCTTTGCCAGCTTTCTCTTTCAATGGTAATTCGACTGTGCCACCTGGTTTGCCATTTCCTTTGTCGTACTCTGGGGTGTAGATGTCTTTGTCTTTCTCTCTAACCGTTACTTCCACTGGAACGATATCTTTTGAATCGTCTGGGTAAGTTACGGTGATTTCTCCTGTAATCTTATCGCCTGGTTTCGCTCCTTCTGGGATTGTTACGGTTACTGTACCATCTTTGCCAACTGTGATTCCTGGGTTATCACTTTCGAACTTAGTTCCTTCTGGAATTTCTTTGCCAGCTTTCTCTTTCAATGGTAATTCGACTGTGCCACCTGGTTTGCCATTTCCTTTGTCGTACTCTGGGGTGTAGATGTCTTTGTCTTTTTCTCTAACCGTTACTTCTACTGGAACTTCATCTTTTGAGCCGTCTGGGTAAGTTACGGTGATGGTTCCTGTAATCTTATCGCCTGGTTTCGCTCCTTCTGGGATTGTTACGGTTACTGTACCATCTTTGCCAACTGTGATTCCTGGGGTATCACTTTCGAACTTAGTTCCTTCTGGAATTTCTTTTCCAGCTTTCTCTTTCAATGGTAATTCGACTGTGCCACCTGGTTTGCCATTTCCTTTGTCGTACTCTGGGGTGTAGATGTCTTTGTCTTTTTCTCTAACCGTTACTTCCACTGGAACGATATCTTTTGAATCGTCTGGGTAAGTTACTGTGATGGTTCCTGTAATCTTATCCCCTGGTTTCGCTCCTTCTGGAATGGTTACGGTTACTGTACCATCTTTGCCAACTGTAATTCCTGGTGTATCACTTTGGAACTTAGTTCCTTCTGGAATTTCTTTTCCAGCTTTCTCTTTCAATGGTAATTCAACAGTGCCACCTGGTTTACCATTTCCTTTGTCGTACTCTGGTGTGTAGATGTCTTTGTCTTTCTCTCTAACCGTTACTTCCACTGGAACGATATCTTTTGAACCGTCTGGGTAAGTTACGGTGATTTCTCCTGTAATCTTATCGCCTGGTTTCGCTCCTTCTGGGATTGTTACGGTTACTGTACCATCTTTGCCAACTGTAATTCCTGGGGTATCACTTTGGAATTTAGTTCCTTCTGGAATTGGTTTTCCAGCTTTCTCTTTCAATGGTAATTCGACTGTGCCACCTGGTTTGCCATTTCCTTTGTCGTACTCTGGGGTGTAGATGTCTTTGTCTTTCTCTCTAACCGTTACTTCCACTGGAACGATATCTTTTGATCCGTCTGGGTAAGTTACTGTGATTTCTCCTGTAATCTTATCGCCTGGTTTCGCTCCTTCTGGGATTGTTACGGTTACTGTACCATCTTTGCCAACTGTAATTCCTGGGGTATCACTTTGGAATTTAGTTCCTTCTGGAATTGGTTTTCCAGCTTTCTCTTTTAATGGTAATTCGACAGTGCCACCTGGTTTACCATTTCCTTTGTCGTACTCTGGTGTGTAGATGTCTTTGTCTTTTTCTCTAACCGTTACTTCCACTGGAACGATATCTTTTGATCCGTCTGGGTAAGTTACTGTGATTTCTCCTGTAATCTTATCCCCTGGTTTTGCTCCTTCTGGGATTGTAATAGTTACTGTACCATCTTTGCCAACTGTGATTCCTGGGGTATCACTTTCGAACTTAGTTCCTTCTGGAATTTCTTTTCCAGCTTTTTCTTTCAGTGGTAATTCGACTGTGCCACCTGGTTTACCATTTCCTTTGTCGTACTCTGGTGTGTATTTATCTTTGTCTTTATTAGTTACCGTAACTCTTACAGGTACTTCTTCTTTTGATCCATCTGGATACGTTACTTTGATTGTACCTGGGAATTCATCTCCTGGATTTTTATCTTCAGGGATTGTGACAGTTACTTTACCTTTATCATCTACTGTGATTCCTGGTGTTAGACTTTCAAACTTAGTTCCTTCTGGAATTGTCTTACCATCTTTTTCTTTTAATGGTAATTCTACAGTTCCACCTGGTTTCCCTTCTCCATCATCATATTTAGGAGTGTAGATATCTCTATCTGGAGTTGTTACTGTTACTTTAACTGGTACCTCTTCTTTTGATCCATCTGGATACGTTACTTTAATCGTACCTGGGATTTCATCTCCTGGATTTTTATCTTCAGGGATTGTGACAGTTACTTTACCTTTATCATCTACTGTGATTCCTGGTGTTAAACTTTCAAACTTAGTTCCTTCTGGAATTGTCTTACCAGCTTCTTCTTTTACTGGTACTTCAACCTTAGCTCCTGGAATTCCACTTCCATCATCATACTTAGGATTGTATTTATCCGCTTGTTCTTGGACTGTAATCGTAATCGTTTGTGTCGTTACATTGCCGTCCTTATCATGCGCTTTGATAGTTACAGTATAGTCACCTTTATTTCCTGTTGGTGTTCCTGTAATTTGTCCATTCGCATAAGTTAATCCTTCTGGTAAATCTGTTACTTCTACTGGATTTTCTTCTCTTAAGCCTGATCCACCTTCGTTATCCGTTACAGTTACTGGAATTGGAGTGATTGGTTCGTTCTTCGTTACGGTTGCACCTTCAGCTGTAATTGTTGGGCCTGTTACGTCTTTTACAGTTACTGGTACTGTTACTTCTTCACTTGATCCATCTGGATATGTTACTTTAGCAACCGCATTTCCAACATTACCTTTTGTAACTGTTGATGGTTTACTTACAACTGTAACGGTTCCTGGACCATTACCTTTTACTTTAGCAATGACTTCTGAATCTTCAATCACATGATTTTGATCAACCGTTAAACCTTCTCCTGTTGGATTGTATTTATCCGCTTGTTCTTGGACCTTGATTGTGATTGTTTCAGTTGTTTCATTACCATCCTTATCATACGCTTTAATCGTTACAGGGTAGTCACCTTTAGGTGCTGTTGGGGTTCCTGTAATTTCTCCATTCGCATATGTTAAACCATCTGGTAATCCTGTTACTTCCACTGGATTTTCTTCACGTAATCCACGTCCACCTTCATTGTCTTTTACAGTGACTTTGATTGGTGTAATTGGTTCATTTTTCGTTACTGTTGCTCCATCAGCTGTAACTTTTGGGCCTGTTACGTCTGATACAGTTACTGGTACTTTCACTTCATCAGTTGAACCATCTGGGTACGTTACTTTTACAATCGCATTTCCTGCATCACCAAACGTTGATGTTGATGGTGTGCTTGTAACAGTCAGCTCTCCTGGACCGTTATCTTTTACTTTACCTGTCACTTCATCATCTGTAATAGTGTGACCTTGATCAACTTTCAGACTATCTCCTGTTGGATTATATTTATCCGCTTGAGTTTGAACTGTGATAGTAATTTGTTTTTCTGTAGAGTTACCATCTTTATCGGTTGCTTTGATCGTTACAGTATAACCACCTTTTTCAGCTGTTTTAGCTGGTGTTCCTGTAATTTCTCCATTTGCATATGTTAAACCATCTGGTAATCCTGTTACTTCTACTGGATTTTCTTCACGTAACCCACGTCCACCTTCATTGTCCGCTACGTTTACTGGAATTGGAGTAATTGGTTCATTTCTAGTTACTGTTGCTCCATCAGCTGTGATTGTTGGGCCTGTTACGTCTTTTACAGTGACTGGTACATCTACTGTTTCACTTGATCCATCTGGGTACGTAACTGTTACTACTGCATTAGGTACATTATCTGTTTTTGCTGTTGATGGTTTACTTGTAACTGTTAGCGAACCTGGTGCGTAATCTTTTACTTTAGCTTTCACTTCGTCATCTGTAATTTCATGACCTTGGTTTACTGTTAAGCCCTCAGCTGTTGGAGTGTACTTATCTTTTTGTTCTTGAACAATAATCGTAATTTTAATTGGGGCTTCACTTCTATTACCGTTTTTATCAAATGCGGTAATTGTTACAGGGTATTCACCCTTATCTGCTGTTGGTTTTCCTGTGATTTTTCCATCTGTGAAAGTTAATCCATTTGGTAATCCTTCTACTACGATTGGATCATTATCACGCATTCCAACCCCACCTGGGTTATCTTCAGCTCTAATTGGAATTGGTGTGATTTCTTCATTTTTCGTTACAGTTGCACCTTCTGCTATAATTGTTGGTCCTGTAGTATCAGCTACTGACGTATCGCGTACTGTTACCGGTACATTTACATCTTCAAATGATCCATCTGGATACGTTACTGTTACTACTGCGTCTTCTGGGTTTCCTACAACTGCTGTTGTTGGTTTGCTCTTAACTGTCAATTGAGTTGCTGGTGCGTAATCTTTCACCTTAGCGATCACTTCTGAATCTTCAATCACATGATTTTGATCAACCGTTAATCTTTCTCCTCTTGGATTATGAGCATCCGCTTGGCTTTGTACGGTAATCTTAATCGTAGTTGTTGACGGATTATCGTTTTTATCATATGCCGTAATGGTTACTGTACTTTCACCTGCTGTTCCAGTTGGTTTACCAGTAATTTGACCATTCGCATACGTTAATCCTTCTGGTAGGCCTGTTACTACGATTGGATTTGTATCACGCATTCCAACTCCGCCCGTATTATCTTTAGCCGTTACAGAAATTGGCGTGATGTCTTCACGATTTGTAACTGTGGCATTATTAGCTGTAATCGTTGGACCAGTTACGTCTTTTACCTTAATTGGAACATTTACTAAGTCATGTGATCCATCTGAGTAAGTTACTTTCACAACTGCATTTCCTGGTGAACCTGCTGTTGCTGTTGATGGTTTGCTTACAAGTGAAAGTGTTCCTTTTCCAGGATTGTTTACTTTAGGAGTTAATTTTTCAATTGTAATGTCTTCATTTTGGTTGACTGTTAATTCCGTTGCAGTTGGAGTGTACTTGTCAGCTTGTTCTTGGACGTGAATTTTAACTTTTTTCGTTGAAGGCGTATTGTTCTTGTCATACGCTGTAATTGTTAATGTATAGAACCCTTTTCTTGCTGAAGTTTTACCTGTAATGTTTCCATTTGAATATGTTAATCCTGCTGGTAAATTACTTACTGTAATTGGATTTGTTTCACGCATTCCAACTCCGCCTGCATTATCTTCAGCTGTAATTGGAATTGGTGTGATTTCTTCATTTTTCGTTACAGTTGTTTCTTCTGCTGTAATTGTTGGTCCTGTTACGTCTCTTACAGTTACTGGAACAGTTACTGTGTCATGTGAACCGTCTGGGTAAGTCACTTTAACAACTGCATTTCCTGCTGAACCTGCTGTTTCTGTTGAAGTTGGTTTACTTTGAACAGTTAGTTTTCCTGGGGCAAAGTTTTTCACTTTTTCTTTCACAGCGTCATCCGAAATGGCTTGTCCTTGATTTACAGTTAATGTTTCTCCAGTTGGATTGTATTTATCCGCTTGTTCTTGAACTTTAATCGTAATGTTCGTTGTAGTTGGGTTTCCATTCTTGTCATACGCTGTAATCGTTACAGGGTAATCCCCTTTTCCTGCTGTTGGCGTTCCAGTGATTCGATTATTCGCATATGTTAATCCTGTTGGTAATCCAGTTACTTCGATTGGATTCTTATCACGTAATCCTACTCCACCTGGATTATCCACAGCTGTTACTGAAATAGGTGCAATTGGCTCATTTTTCGTTACCGTTGCTCCATTTGCTGTGATTGTTGGTCCAACTGTATCACGTGCTGTTACCGTAAAGTTGAAGTTTACTGGATCTGCATTATTTCCATCATTATCTGCAGCGTTAAATGTAATCGTATTTTGTTTACCGATATCTTCAGCTGAAGTTGTAATTGAAATACGAACAACTTTTTCTGTTTCAGTTGTTTTTACTGGTGTATAAGTTGCTTTACCTGCATTCACACGACCAAGGTATTTATTTAAGAAATCTGTAGCATTCAATGTAACAGAAGTATTATCTTTTGCTGTTACTGTAAATTCTACTTTTTCACCTTCAACGACTGTTTGACTTGACGGTGTAATCGTTAATGTTGGTTTTTGAGCATCTTTTGCATTTTGTTTAGCTGCTGGACTCTCAAGAACCACATTGTTATCAATTGTCTTAGACACTTTTGCAGATACTTCTTTACCATCTGCTACTTCAAGGTCAGTGATTTTCACAACACCTTGAGGTGTTACAGATACTTTATCCGTTGGTTTACCATTTACTGTCCAGTTACCTCCTGTTTTAGTAACGGTTACCGTTTCAGGAGTTGTTTTTCCTGTTGGAGTATAAGTCAATGTAATCGTATCAATATCTTGAGGATTATTACTATTTGGACGTTTTGGTGGTGTAATTTCCACGCTACCATCTTTATTTGCCACTACGTTAGGTGCTGTTGGAGTCACTGCAAGAACTACTTGACGCTTAATTTCAGCTGGGGCAAATATTGGTCTAGTTGTACTATTTGTATCTGTATAAGCAGTTGGGAATTTTGCTACAGCATATCGTGTATATTTACCTGAATTATCAAGTGTTATTCCTGGTTCTAACTTATCTCCAGATTTCCATGTCCATACCATACCTTGAGGTAAATAACTGTTTCCACGATCTCTTTGGTCGTTGCTATCTACTACTTTAAGGTAATTATGAGCATCAACATTTGTAGGGCTATTTGCGATATTTAGAGTTGAGCCTACTGGAACTTTTGCGATACCATTTTCAAGATTTTTAGTTGTAATATCCACAACACGGTACTTGAATTTCAAGTCACTGCTGTCAGCTGCACTGCTTCCCTCTACATGAAGAGTTCCGATATGTTCTCCTAATGTTTGAGTATCGATTACTCTACCTGAAGACAAGCGAGTTTTATACTTCTTATCTTCTGAACTTCCATCTTTACCCGTTTGAGCTGTAAAACTAGAAGGTCTTACTCCATACGGAAGATTTCCAACTGTTACTTTTGAGATGGTACCTGAGTTATCCCACACTTTCAATTCAGGGTTAAATTCAGCACCACGATAGACTGTAAATATTGGTGAATTAGCTGTTTCTGTTAAAGTAACACCATTTAGTGTAGCTTGTGGTTTTTGAACATCTTTTGCAATTGCTTTTGCAGGATCTGAATCCGCACCATTTCCATTTTTAGTAATAGCAGTTACTTCTGTTAAATCTTTTACTTTATTGGCTGGGATTGTAATTTCACCGTTATTTGCATCAATTCGCACATCAGGATTATTTACAGTCCATTTACCATTTGTTCCTTTATTTCCTTCAGCTGTTTTTTGCTTGTTATCTTCACCTGTAAAGCTTACTTTGATTTTATCTACTTTTGTAAAATCTTGTGGTTTTGCAGTTACATCCCCATTATCCTTAGCTGTCGCAATTGGTTTTGCAGCCTTGTCATCCACAACATGAACGGGTGCATCAACAATAAACGTTCCACGTTGTGGTATTACTACTTCTACCTTACCATAAACAGGTTTTCCTGACTCAGTAGCTTTTGATACATCAGGATCTTTAAACCAACGATACGTTGTACCTCCTGGTAAATTATCGGTATTTCCAATACTCTTAATAGCATCTGGGACAACTCCCACTTTTGTAGTTTGCTCTTTAGAAACTGGTTGGAAAGTATACTGATTTGCCTCCTCTGGTTTCAATGGCAATGTACCGATAATAGCATTTTCACCCGTTCTATAACGAATGCGTCCTGTAGTTGTATACCCTCCATAGGCAATATACGGATCATTCGCTAAGCGTGATTTGATTTCTGATAACATCGGATTGCTTTTATTTTTATCTACCCAATCCGACATAATACTTTGATCCAATTCATCCCCTTCTAAAACTTTTGTTTTAAAAGTTATGATTGAACGTTGACCACGAACAACATTTAATTTATCTTCTATAACACCTCTAACAAGATTGTATTCAAGACGGTTCTTCTTGATACCTAACATATCCAGGACTCGAGGGAATGCATCTGCATTAGGCTCTGTCCCATCTCCGCTATTCTTTCGATAAATATTTCTCTGCCACCCATTTGATGGTTCTATATAATCCAGCCATCCGTCTACATTTTCAGGATAAGATGCCCCCGAACGTCGGACACCATCTTTTACATATGCTCGATAAGCTGAATTCTCATATTCCCATGCCGATGCACTTCCAAACTCCTCATGAGATATTTGTTTTCCATCTTTGTATTTTGTATAAGTAAACTCATACGGATCCCCAACTGTACGCGGAATAGCAAGTGAGATTTTCTTAGAAGAACCTGCAA
The DNA here is from genome assembly GCF_903645285.1 of Streptococcus thalassemiae. Taxonomy (GTDB): domain Bacteria; phylum Bacillota; class Bacilli; order Lactobacillales; family Streptococcaceae; genus Streptococcus; species Streptococcus thalassemiae. Next base: position 242,380 of record NZ_CAHJXN010000004.1, read on the forward strand.
GAGCATTTGCTGCCGGACCTGAGTCTAAAATCCAATAGTAATACTTATTGCCATTGTCTTCAACTCGCATCTCACGATACACACGAATGTTATCATAAGCTTGTTCAGCTTTTCCTTTACTTACAAAAGCATACTGCTTAGTATCTGGTAAGAATACATCGCGGTGTGAATAGTCAATCATAGGGTTTTTATTCCATCCAACACCGAAGTCTGTTACTTTCGTGTCACGTACTGTACTTGTTCCAGAACCTACTTCTTTCCCATTCTTTTTAATAACTGTTGTAATAACGGCATCGTTCACCATCAATTTCGTATCAACATTGACTGTGAAGTATCCATTTGATTGTGATCTAGTCGTGTATTTTTGTCCACCAATTGATATTTCTACATCAGCTTCTGCTGCTGTATATCCATCAACTTGAGCAATACCAGCTAAACTGTCATTGAATGATACAGTATCTGTTTTCTTTACAGTAGTATTAGAAACACTTTGTCCATTCACTACTAAGTCAACTCTATCTCCAACTTCAATACCTGGGGCATTTAATTTGAAGGCTCCTGTATCATCTAATTTAGAAGTCAGTATCGTTTTCCCATTTTTCTTAATTTCAATTGTCGAAGATGGTGTTGCATATCCTGTAACAAATCCAGAATTTGCTACAACGAGATCTAATTTTCCACGTTTGGTATTTTTATCAATAGGTGCTGAGCGAAGATCAGATCCTTCTTCCATGGTTTCGCCATTACGTGAATCACGAGACCCAGTATTAGCAATCGTATTTTTGCCTTCTTTTACTACTTTTTCAGGAGTGCCAATCTTAGGCATTGAAGATAATATAAACAATTTATCGCTAAGCGTTTTAGCTGCCGCATCTACTTCAGCTTGTGTTAACCCAAGACTATTGTTATTAAGCACACTATTAGCTGTTTCTAAATCTGCCTGGATTGCAGCAAGGGTCGAAGCTGGAGCTTTTTCTTTGTTGACTTTATCCAAGAGTTCTTGAACTTTTGTAATATTAGCCTGTAATTTAGTCTTATCTAATGTTTGTTTTTCAACTACCTCTTTATCAAGGGCAGTAGTCTCGTTTTCAGATGCATTCTCAGTTGAAGTTTCAGGTAGTTTCTCAGATAAAGTCTCAGCCGGATTCTCAGCTGTGGTTAGTGATTTTTCTTCTTTACCTGTAGTTAGAGAATCTTCTGTTTTAGGCAAATCTACTATTGTAGCAGTATGAGCCTCTTCTTTATCTGGGATAACCGGTGCTTCAGTAGTATCTGAAACTTGAGCAGCTTCAACTCGGACAGCCTGATGCCCAGACAAAAACAGTAGTGCCGCAACAGCTACTGAAGCTGCACCAAAGCTATATTTACGAATAGAAAAGCGTAAAACCTTTTCACGTTGGTGTCGATTTACTTTATATGAATTCGATTTGTGTTCCATTTCTCCTCCCAAGGAAAATATAATAAAAAAGCAATCTTTATAACTTCAACTCCTTAAAAAGAGTTAAGCTACAAAAATCACTATGATGATTGCTATAGGCAAATAACATCACAGCCATCACAGCCATCACAGCTATCACAGCTATCACAGCTATCACAGCTATCACAGCTATCACAGCTATCACAGCTATCACAGCTATCACAGCTATCACAGCTATCACAGCTAATTATACCATTTTCAACATATTTAAACAACTATAAATCGGTTTGTTTTATCAAATAAATTTAAAAATATTTAGCAAAATATTTAATTGTTTTATAAAATATCAATATATTATATTTTATAAAAAAAAGAGAGGTTTCCCTCTCTGTCAAATCTAGATTTTTTCTTCTTTGATATCAATCACAATCTCTTCTGATTCATCAAGAATTTCGGCCTTTTCTTGCCATTGCTCCTTAAGATTATTGAATTGATTTTTTGATGCTTCTGTCGCTTGAAAAGCATAGGATTTAGCTTGAGCAAGTACACTGTCCACAGTGATTTCACCTGACTCAACCTGTTCTTTGGTTTTCAGAACGAAATCTGTAGCCTGCTCCTTGACTTCTGTCAGTTTTTCACAGACCTGCTCCTTGGCATACTCAGGATCTTCTCTCAAATCATCCAGAAAATCTTGAGCCTGACTGCAAACTTGTTTGCCCTTGTCGCTTGTTAAAAACAAGGCAAGAGCTGCACCTGAAACGGTTCCTAAAAGGATTGAGGATAGTTTACCCATAAGGATTCTCCTTTTTTATTTTTTTAAAAATTTACTTGCGAGACGAAGAGCTGACAAACTTGCCCCAGTCTTGAGTGTTTTTGAACCAGCTGATGAAGCTTTCTTACTCAAGACACGCGCATGGTCATTGAGATCTGAAACGGATAGAGATAAATCTGCAACAGCACTAAAGAGTGGATCAATCGTTGCCATCTTGACATTGATATCATCTGCCAAGACATTAACCTTAGCCAGCAACTCATTGGTGTGATGCAAGGTCACATCCACATCTGAAGTCAAGGTTTTAATCGTCTTTTCTGTTTCATCAATAACACGTCCAAGCTTTTGTACAGTAATGATTAGATAGACTAAAAAGACAATCAAAGCTAGGGCAACAAGAATATATGCAACTTCTAACATTTAGTTTTCCTCCTCTGTAATATAGTAAGGGGCCTTCTTTCGATTTTGATAAATAACGATCATTATACCGAGACCGATAAGGACAACTGATAGCCATTGAGACACTCGAAGTCCAAAGAACATGAGGCTATCTGTTCGCATGCCTTCAATAACCATACGACCGAAACCATACCAAATCAAGTAGAAAGCAGTGATATGACCTCGTCTGAGACTCTTCCATTTTCTTCTGAATATCAAAATCAAGGCAAAGCCAAGCAGATTCCATAGAGACTCATAAAGGAAAGTCGGTTGACGGTAGCTCCCCTCAATATACATCTGGTCACGGATAAAGGCAGGTAGATAATTCAGATTATCCACTGCTGCACCATAAGCTTCTTGGTTAAAGAAATTGCCCCAGCGTCCCAAACTTTGGGCAATCATGACGCTAGGCGCCGCAATATCTAGGAAATCCCAAGTATTGATGAGTTTACGATCAGCAAAGATATAGAGCACAAGAGCCCCGGTAATCAAACCACCGTAAATAGCCAAACCACCATTCCAAATGGCAAAAATCTCTCCTACATTCTGACTATAATAATCAAAACGGAAAATGACATAGTAGAGACGAGCTCCTAAAATAGCCAAAGGAAAGGCTATCAAGATAAAATCTAAAATATCGTCTGGTATAATCTTCTTTCTAGGCGCTTCTTTCATGGTCAAATAAACCGCAAGAATCAAGCCTGTCACAATACATAAGGCATACCAACGAATGGCTAGGGGTCCTAGTTGAATAGCAATTGGATCAAGCATTTTGCACCTCATTTCGAGCGATGAGATTTGTCAAGCGTTCTTCGAACAAACGAGTCGCATCAAAGCCCATTTCCTTGGCACGATAATTCATGGCAGCAGCCTCAATCACGACAGAAATATTACGACCTGTTTTAACTGGGATACGGATACGAGGAATGGCTACGCCAGAAATTTCAAGTTCCTCTGGATTGTTTCCAAGACGATCAAAAGTCTTATGCGTATCGTAATTTTCCAAATAGACAGCAAGCTGAACCTGTGAAGAATCCTTGACAGCACTGGCACCGTAGAGACTCATAACATCGATAATCCCAACTCCACGAATTTCAATCAAGTGTTTCAAAATTTCAGCTGGTTCACCCCAGAGAGTAATCTCATCCTTGGCAAAGATATCAACACGGTCATCGGCTACCAAACGGTGACCACGTTTGACAAGTTCCAGACCTGTCTCACTCTTACCAATTCCACTATCTCCCTGAATCAAGACGCCCATTCCATAGATATCCATCAAGACTCCATGCACACTGGTCCGTTCTGCCAAACGAGAATCCAGATAGCTAGATAACTCTCCAGACAAACGACTAGTAGCCGTACGGCTGGTTAAAATGGCAATCTTACATTCTCTGGCTGCCTTTAACATCTCCTCTGGAACCACCAAACCACGGGCAACAATGACCGCAGGTGTCTCAGGTAGAAACATTTTTTTCAAAACTTCATAACGGCTGTTGGAAGGCATGCTAATCAGATAAGACCACTCCTTCATCCCCAAGAGCTGAATCCGCTCTGGCGTGTAGTAGTCAAAGTAGCCTGTCATTTCAAGACCAGGTCGCGTAATATCCGCTATATTGATTTCCTTTTCAAGCAATTCTGGTTCGCCATAGACAATGTCTAGTCTAAGCTTTTCAATCACTTCTTTTACTAAAACCGACATCATTTCCTCCTTCAATCGAGTTCTTTTTACTATTATATCAAATTGTAGGAGGATATTTCAGATTTTTGCAGGCTTTGGAGTATTTATTTATACTCAATGAAAATCAAAGAGCAAACTAGGAAACTAGCCGAAGGTTGCTCAAAGCACTGCTTTGAGGTTGTAGATAAGACTGACGAAGTCAGCTCAAAACACTGTTTTGAGGTTGTAGATGGAACTGACGTAGTCAGTATCCTACACATACGGCAAGGCGACGTTGACGTGGTTTGAAGAGATTTTCGAAGAGTATTAAAAGAAAAAGGACTAGATTTCTCTAGCCTTTCATTTCTAATTAGAATTTTTTACGTTTACGAGCTGCTTCTGATTTACGTTTACGTTTTACAGAAGGTTTTTCATAGAATTCACGTTTGCGTGTTTCTTGAAGAGTACCAGCTTTAGTAACCGCACGTTTGAAACGACGAAGTGCGTCGTCAAGAGATTCATTCTTACGTACCACTGTTTTAGACATTTTTTTCACTCCCTTCAAGTTCAATATCTATTTTATTCTACACGTAAAAGGAATAATTGTCAAGTAAAAATGAGGTTTAATTTTGATTTTTTCTTCCATTTATACAAGAGTTGAAAGCGCTCAATAGAACATTGCTTTTTATTTTTCAAGTAAGCTGAGCGCTTCAGCATCCGCAATAATAGTCACATCAGGGTGATTTTGTAAGCTACTTGCTGGTAGAGACTCAGTAACTGGGCCAGACACTGTTCCAGCGATGGCTTCTGCTTTTGACTCACCGTAAGCAAAAAGAAGGATTGACTTGGCATCCAAAATGTTTTTAATCCCCATTGAAATGGCTTGGGTTGGAACGTCTTCAATCTTGTCAAAGAAGCGAGCATTAGCTTCGATAGTCGACTGGTCAAGTTCTACTAGATGCGTTTGACTGTCAAATAGAGTACCAGGTTCATTAAAGCCGATATGCCCATTGCGACCGATTCCCAAGATTTGGAGGTCAACTGGATGGTCAGCCAAAATTTGGTTGTAGCGTTCCACTTCAGCTTCAGCATGATCCTTAACACCACGAGGCAAGAAACTTTCTTTAAATGGTTTTTGGTTAAACAAGTTTTCTTGCATGAAGTGACGGTAAGACTGAGGATTGTCGCCATCAAGGCCTACATACTCATCAAGGTTGACACTGGTTAGATTTGAAAAATCAAGGTCACTCTCAACAATTTCCTTGTAAAATTCAAGTGGGCTACTTCCTGTCGCAAGTCCTAGGGTTTGAGCTCCATTGGCCAATTTTTCCTTCAAAATCTCAAAAGCAACTTTTCCACCTTCGATTTGGTTTTCAACTTTGATAACTTTCATCTTTTCATCCTCCATTTCTGTCTATATTCATTATATGGTATAGACCAATTTTTGTCAAGTGAAAACGATTTAATTTCTAAAAAAAGAGCGACTATACTTGAAACATGTTATAATGGATAGGATTAGAACTTAGAAAGAATGAACAGATATATGAATACAGCTGATTTTGACTTCCACTTGCCTGAGGAATTGATTGCCCAAACGCCCCTTGAAAAACGAGATGCTTCTAAACTCCTCATTGTCAACCGTGAGACGGGAGAAATGCAGGACAAACACTTCCACTCTATTATTGATATGCTGGAACCTGGTGATGCCCTTGTCATGAACGACACCCGAGTTCTCCCTGCCCGCCTCTATTGTCAAAAGGAAGAAACTGGAGGCCATGTGGAACTGCTCCTGCTCAAAAATACTGCCGGAGATGAGTGGGAGGTTCTGGCAAAACCTGCCAAACGCCTCAAGATTGGTACACGTGTCAGTTTTGGTGATGGTCGCCTCAGCGCTGTCGTTACAGAAGAATTGACCCATGGGGGCCGCATTGTCCGCTTTGAATACCAAGGAATTTTCCTAGAAGTCTTGGAAAGTCTGGGAGAAATGCCTCTGCCACCTTATATCCACGAAAAACTGGATGACCGTGAACGCTATCAAACGGTCTACGCCAAAGAAAGTGGCTCTGCTGCAGCGCCGACTGCTGGACTGCACTTCACCAAAGAACTGCTAGCAGAAATCCAAGCCAAGGGTGTTCATCTGGTCTATCTGACTCTTCATGTCGGACTCGGAACCTTTAGACCTGTTTCAGTTGACAATCTGGACGAACACGAAATGCACTCAGAATTCTACCAACTTTCTGAGGAAGCTGCTGCCACCCTTCGATCTGTCAAGGAAAATGGAGGCCGTGTCATCGCTGTCGGAACCACTTCTATCCGCACCTTGGAGACTATTGGTTCCAAGTTTGAGGGGCAAATCCAAGCAGATTCTGGCTGGACCAATATCTTTATCAAACCTGGGTATGAGTGGAAGGTCGTGGATGCCTTCTCAACCAACTTCCACCTGCCAAAATCAACTCTGGTCATGTTGGTTTCTGCCTTTGCTGGCCGTAAATTAGTCTTAGACGCTTACCACCATGCCATCCAAGAACACTATCGCTTCTTTAGTTTTGGCGATGCCATGTTTATTTATTGAGAAAGAATTTCTCTAAATCTTCTAATACCAATAAATCGATAAGATATTATATCTACAATAGATTGCGTTGACTCTCCAAATTGATTCATCTATATTTTATTTCAGCTTCCTATATTTTCTTCGCTGTTTGTAAATCAAAATGCAAGATACATGAGTAGCACCATATTTGTTACTCTTATCTGTCCTCTCAAGAGACTATTATGAGTTGTTTCAGAATCATTCACTACTTTGACCCTGACTCTCCTTAGTCTCAAAATCAAAGACTTATACTCTTCAAAAATCTCTTCAAACCGCGTCAACGTCACCTTGGATTATATATGTGACTGACTTCGTCAGTTCTATCTACAACTTCAAAGCAGTACTTTGAGCAACCTGCGACTAGTTTTCTAGTTTGCTCTTTGATTTTCATTGAGTATTAAACAAAAAGTGAACAAACCTGAATTCTAATGCACAGAAGACTAGGCTTGTTCACTTTTTTATAGTCGCTATAAGATGAGCTTATCTATAGCTTTTTATACATAATTATATATCCAGACATACTATTATCAATTTTGTCGCAGGGAGGAATCTATTAACGCACCCATTCACCATTATCATTGACTCTATAACCATCTATACTTGTATTGACCGCTAGCTCACCCGATGCATTTACATAATACCATTTACCACCAACTTGGAACCATTGATTGGCTTTCATAGAACCGTTGCTGTTGAGGTAGTACCATGAACCATTATTTTGTAGCCAACCTGTCTCCATAGAACCGTTAGAGTTGAGATAGTACCATGAACCATTCACTTGTACCCAACCCGTTACCATGGAACCATTAGAGTTGAGGTAGTACCATGAACCATTCACTTGTACCCAACCTGTTGCCATGGAACCATCAGTATTATAAAAATACCACATACCATTTTCTTGTTTCCAGCCTGTTGTTGGAGCAACTGGTTTAGATGGTTCTACTGCTGCGTTTGTTCCTTGGTTAGATGTAACAGATACAGGATACGAAGGAATAGATGATTGCTCAGGAACAACAACTTTTTCAGGTTCTCTCGTCCCTCTCCTTATACGTCTTTTTACCATCTCTTTAGTAATTTGACGAGAAGTAGTTTCTTCAATTGTTCCATCACGTTCATCTACAGTATACATTGTAGTAAGCGTAATTTCACCAATTTCTCCTGCTTCTTCTACTTCTTGACCCTTATCAAGAGTTGGGTCATCGAGATACTCTGTTTCGATTGGAATTTCTTGGACAAGAACTTGGGGCTTGGTTCCTTTTTTAACAACTCGTGTTTGAGAGTCTTCTTTTTGACTTAAAGTACTCTCAGTTACTTGTCCACTCTTTCCATCTACATCATAAGTTATCGTTGTAACTGTTTTCCCATTCTTTCCTAGAGTAATCTCTTTCTCCTGTCCTGCAGAAAGGTCATTGTCTGCTTCATATTTAGTAGCAAATGGAACAAGAACTTCTTCAACCTTGCTTTTGGCTGGAACTTTGATAACTGTGTCTGTCGGTTCTTTTCTGTCTACAGTAACCTTTTCTGTGACCTTACCAGTCTCTGGATTAACATCATAGGTTCTTGTCGTGGTTACATAGCCATCCTCTCCGTCAACCATCTCAATAGAAGCTCCTCGGTCTCTACTCTCATCTTTTTCATAACGGATGACACTTGTAGGAAGGACTTTACGCTCAACCTTGCTTTTGGCTGGAACTTTGATAACTGTGTCTGTCGGTTCTTTTCTGTCTACAGTAACCTTTTCTGTGACCTTACCAGTCTCTGAATCAACATCGTAGGTCCTTGTCGTGGTTACAGTTCCGTCCTCTCCGTCAATTGTAATAGGATTTTCACTACGGTCTTTAGTTTCATCTTTTTCAAAACGGATATTTGTACTTTTTTCGGTGATGCGTTTTTCTACCTTATCTTTAGCTGCAACTTTATAGATAATATCCTTTGATTCTTTTTCAATGGTGGATGTTGTTTCTCTAATTGTTACCTCACCTGTTTTATCATTTACATCATATGTTGTAGTAATTTTTCTAAGTCCATCTTCTCCATCACTTTCTGTTAAAACATTACTTCCAACAGGGCGAGTGGCATCTTTTATATATCTAATAAGAGAGCTAATCGTTTCGGTAACTACAGTAGGCTTTGTTCCCACTTTGATAACTTCTGTTTGAGGTTGAAGAATAACAACGTCAGATTTCTCGCTGACCAACTGTAAAGTTGTAGATGAATATGTTTTTACGGTAGCTTTTATTCCTTTTTTACCAGGTGTTTTTGTTTCTTTCGTTCCTTTAGGAAGATTGTCATCTCTTTCGTATATTGTTTCATAGGGGATATCTTTTCGGTTATCTTGGGTTTCAAAATTATCATCCAATTCACTTGTCACATCTGCCCCATCAGCATGAACAAAACTTGTATTCAGGATTCCTCCTAAAAATAAAGTTAGCCCGACTATCACAGAACCAAAAATCTTTCCGAGTTTACGTAATGCATAGCGCTTATTGGTATTAAATTTTTCCATTACATCCTCCTTCTAAAAGTTACTACTTCTAGTATAGCATCTTTTCTGGCAAATGTTAAACAATATGTTTTGTATATTAAATAAACTCAGAATGAGATATTGATTATTGAACTAACACTTCAACTATATCGTAATCAATCTCATATATAGAGGATTGCAGACATCTTATCTAAATACATGCTAATATATTTCGATACAAACATTCCAACTTGATAATTTTCACTCATCTTTCATCATTCCTTATACAACGATGCAGTAGCAATCGAATAGTTTGCTCATCAGAATGAGACTATTTTAATGTTAGATATTTTGATAGAAAAACATAAATAAAATTGGTAGAATTCAATTCCCTAACTCGATAGAGGATTCTATTTTAAATTTAACAACAGTTAGGATTACACTATAAAAAACATATTACCACCTGTTCGGCTGGAGAATCTAGTCGATTAGCTCCCTCTTAGTTACAAGATTAAAGCGATTTTTTAACTAATACTAAACAAGATTAAAGAAGGAACTAGAACATCTGTCTTGTGCTAATCAATATACTATTTTAAAGTTGCAAATAAACTTGGAATGCCAATTATTATATTTACAATAAATAGTTGACTTCGATGGAAACAGAAAAAATTCACTAGTCTTCCCTGCTTATCTGATAATAAATAAGATCCGCAAGATAGCCTTTTCTCTCTACACCATTAACAATGGTTTGTAGATAGGACATTCCAGCCTTTTCCATGACACGACCTGAAGCCGGATTAAGACTGGCATATCGAGCTTTGACTTTTTGAAAACCTGCTTGAGTAAAACAAAAGTCTAACACAGCTTTCAAGGCCTCCGTCATCATACCTCGGCCCCAATAGTTTTTTCCTAAAACATACCCAATTTCACAAGAAAAATCGTTCTCATCTATTGCAACGATGCTGATATCTCCTATCACTTGCTCTAGGTTTTCTTTGAGACAAATGGCCCATTTGTAATAGTTGGGATTTGTATAGGAGGCAACCCAATTTCGAATCGAATTTCGAGTCACCTCAACATCAGGATGGGGATTCCAGGTGACGTAGGTTAGATTCTCAGCAGATGAAGCCCAATTCTGAAACATGGCTTCTGCATCACTCTCCACAAATCTTCTTAAAATCAAACGTTCTGTTTGTAATATTTGTGTACCGATAGATTTCACGATACTACCTCACTTTCTGATAGATGATTCTCTGTCCAATCTCCATTGAAATTTGTTTTACTTTTTAATTTCAAGGTAATAAGCTAAAAAGGCCCACTGGACCTTCTCTCACTTTCTCATTTCTAGGTGAGAGGCTAAAAACCTCCACTGGAGGTTATTCTTGCTCTCGAATTTCAAGGCAAGAAGCTAAAAAGGTCCCCCGGACCTTTTTACTCCCAAAAGTCATCAAATACGGTGATTGGTAGGTGGCGTTTGTGTTGGCCTTTGTGCCACCAGTTTTCGATTCTTGTTTGAGCTTCTGGGCTGATTGTTTTGCCTTCTAGATAGTCGTCAATCTCTTCATAAGTGACTCCGAGAGCCACTTCGTCAGCTAAGCCTGGTTTGTCTTCTTCTAGGTCTGCTGTTGGGATTTTTTCATAAAGGGCTGGGTCTGCACCAAGTTCCTGCAAAAGTTGTTTTCCTTGACGTTTATTGAGGCGGTAAAGAGGAAGAATATCCGCACCACCGTCACCAAACTTGGTAAAGAAACCTGTGATATTTTCCGCAGCATGGTCTGTCCCAATGACCGCTCCGCTATGGGCACCAGCAAGGGCATACTGAGCAATCATACGGCAACGAGCCTTGATATTGCCCTTGTTAAAATCTGAAACAGGACTACCTGTCGCTTCAACTGCTGCCGTCATGGCGTCAGCTGATTCCTTGATATTCACAACCAAGCTGACATCTGGCTGGATGAAGGCTAGGGCTTTTTGAGCATCTGCTTCATCAGCTTGCACTCCGTATGGCAGGCGGACAGCGATAAATTTGTAGCTGTTATCTCCCGTTTCTGCTCGCAGTTCTTCCATAGTTAATTGAGCCAATCGTCCTGCTAAGGTTGAGTCTTGTCCCCCAGAAATCCCTAGTACAAAGGTTTTTAGGAAGGGATGTTTTTTCAGGTATCTTTTTAAGAAATCAATGGAACGACGGATTTCTTCCTGGGCATCAATCGCTGGTTTCACGCCCAGTTCTTGGATAATCCTTTCTTGCAAACTCATTCTTCTTCTCCTTCACCAAGGGCTTCCTTGCGCATCTTGTCAATCAAGTCCATCTTGTCTCGCCATACATCACGCGCCAAATCCACTGGATAATGCTGCGGATTGAGCACACGCTTGTACTCATCCCAAAGCTTGTCAAATTCCTTACGAGCATAATCCTGAATCTCAGTCAAACTAGGCAGATTGTAAATCAATTTCCCGTCTTTAAAGATATCCACCAAGAGAGGAACAGCGTCAAAATTACGAACGGTCTTCTTGATGTAGGTATAAATCGGATGGAACATCTTGATTTCTGTCATGCTGGCAACATCTACGCCATCATAAGTGATATAGTCACCTTCTGACTTGCCTTTTTCACGACTGGTAATCCGCCATACCTGCTTCTTACCTGGCGTCGACACTTTTTCCGCATTATTAGATAGCTTGATAGTATTACACATCTTACCATTTTCATCTTCAATTGCAACAATCTTGTAAACTGCCCCAAGAGCTGGCTGGTCATAAGCTGTAATCAGCTTGGTTCCCACTCCCCAGACATCAATCTTGGCCTTTTGCATCTTGAGGTTGAGGATAGTATTTTCGTCCAAATCATTAGAAGCATAAATCTTAGCCTCTGCAAATCCAGCCTCGTCCAGTTGCTGACGAACTTTCTTGGAAATGTAGGCAATATCCCCAGAGTCAATCCGCACACCCATAAAGTTAATCTGGTCACCCAGCTCACGCGCCACCTGAATGGCAGCGGGTACCCCAATGCGAAGGGTATCATAGGTATCCACAAGAAAGACGCAATTTTTGTGGGTCGCAGCATAAGCCTTGAAAGCCTCATAGTCATTGCCATAAACCTGCACCAAGGAATGGGCATGGGTCCCCAAAACAGGAATGTCAAAGAGTTTACCAGCACGCACGTTGCTAGTTCCATTGGCACCACCAATCACCGCTGCGCGTGTTCCCCAGATAGCCGCATCCATTTCTTGCGCCCGACGTGTCCCAAACTCCATCAAGGGTTCATCTTCGATGACCGAACGAATACGAGCTGCCTTGGTCGCTACCAAGGTCTGGTAGTTGACAATATTCAAAAGGGCCGTTTCGACCAACTGACATTGGGCTAGAGGACCTTCCACCTGCACAATCGGCTCATTAGCAAAGACCAAGTCCCCTTCTTGGGCAGAACGAACGGTCAACTCCAACTTGAAATTGCGGAGGTAGTCCAAGAATGCCCCATGATAGCCTAGCGACTCCAAATAGGCAATATCACTATCTGAAAAACGCAGGTCTTCAAGATAACTCACAATTCTTTCCAAACCTGCAAAAACCGCATAGCCGTTCTTAAAAGGCTGTTGGCGGAAATAAACCTCAAAGACCGCCTTTTTATTGTGAATCCCTTGGTCAAAGTAAACCTGCATCATGTTGATCTGGTACAAGTCCGTGTGCAATGTTAAACTATCATCTGGATACATACTTTTCCTACTTCCTTAGCTAGAAACTCATGAAAATTTTCAAGAACTTTCACATATTCCAATAAATTAGTACTATTATATCACATTTTAGCTGTATTGAGAAAAGAGTAACAAGCTATTCTCCACTCTCGACTCCATACTTTATCACTTAAAAAATAAAAAAGGACAGCTAATCCCTTGCACATCAAGGGATTTCGCCATTCTTTAATCTCGTTTAAGTGTTGTATATGGAGCTTAGCATAATTTTTTAAAACTAAACAACTACATTAAGCACGAACTGTGACGCTGGTTCCATCTTCCTTATAAAGATTGATGAGACCCTCTTTGAGAGCGCGAACCATATCTCCAGCTTGAACAGGTTGTGGGACTTTGATTGTCAAGAGTTCCATTGGATTTGGAGCACGGTCAATTTTATTTCCTTTGGCATCATGTAAATCTTCGATATACGTTTCAAAATGACGGAAACCTGGGCCATAAAACTCAACTTGGTCGCCTTCGTTAATGACATTCCGTTGACGAATGGTTGCTGTTTGTGTCGCATCATCATAAGAAACCACTTCAGCGACAAACTTGTATTCAGGAATTTTACGACGAGCACCAAACAACTGCTCATTTTCAGATGGTGTACCGTAGTAGAAACCTGTAGCCAATTCACGTTGGGCAACCTTCCACATCTCGTCCACCAAGTCTTGTTTGATAGCTTCAAACTTTTCAGGACTTTCAAGATAGGCATCCACAGCCGCCTTGTAGCAGTTGGTTACTGTTGATACGTAGTGAATAGACTTCATACGCCCTTCAATCTTCAGACTGTCCACACCATTTTCAATCATATCTGGGATATGGTCAATCATAGACATGTCAACGGCTGACATTGAAAATTCTTCTGGAATTTCACCCTTCAAGCTCTTGCGTTCTTGACCAAATGGCATATCGTAAAGGTCGTACTTCCAACGGCAAGACTGAGAACATCCACCACGGTTGGCATCACGCATACTCATGTGGTTTGAAAGTGTACAACGACCAGAGTATGAAATACACATAGCTCCATGGACAAAAGCTTCAATCTCAACATCTGTACGTTTGCGAATTTCAGCTAATTCTTCCATTGAAACCTCACGCGCCAAAACGACACGTGTTAAGCCTAGCTCTTTCCAGAACTCAAGAGTTTCATAGTTAGTGGCACTTGCTTGGGTAGAGAGGTGGATTTCAAGACCAGGCGCTTCTGTCGCTGCAATCATAATCAAGGCTGGGTCAGATACGATAACTGCTGCAATCCCGATATCACGTAGTTTACGGAACCACTCACCAGCACCAGCTTCATTTCCTTCGTGCATAACCATATTAGCCGCTACATAGACCTTAGCTCCATACTTGGCAGCAAACTGGACGCCTTCTTCCATCTGTTCAAAGGTAAAGTTACCGGCACGGCTACGGAGACCATAGGCCTGACCACCGATAAAGACAGCATCTGCCCCATACTGAACAGCTACTTTTAGCTTCTCTAAAGTCCCTGCAGGTGATAAAACCTCAGGACGTTTTAATGTTTTTGTCATGATTTCTCCTATTTGCAATATAAAAGTTTGACGTTTTTCCTTCTCATTTTATAGTAAATAAGCGATAAAATCAAGCCTAGACAGATTGTTTTGACAATTCTAATCTTTTAATACTCTTCGAAAATCTCTTCAAACCACGTCAGCTTCCATCTGCAACCTCAAAACAGTATTTTGAGAAACCTGCGTCTAGCTTTCTAGTTTGCTCTTTGATTTTCATTGAGTATATGCTTTGCATAATGACTGATAAACTGTCGAAAATTAACCCAGTTTTAACAAGTAGCCAAAAAGTCTAGAAAAGTAAAAACCAGTACCCAAAGATACTGGCTCGTAAAAATATATAAATTAGTCCTTAGATGACTATTCCCATTCAACTGTTGCAGGTGGTTTACTTGTAATATCGTAGACGATACGGTTAACATGATCCACTTCGTTTACGATACGTACTGAGATTTTTTGAAGGACTTCCCAAGGAATTTTGGCAAAGTCAGCAGTCATACCATCAATAGAGGTGATGGCACGGATTGCAATAGTGTAGTCGTACGTACGACCGTCACCCATAACACCAACTGAACGAACGCCTGTGTTAACTGTGAAGTATTGCCAGATGTCGCGGTCAAGGCCAGCTTTAGCAATTTCCTCACGAAGGATAGCATCTGATTCACGAACGGTTTCAAGTTTCTCTTCAGTGATTTCGCCCATGACACGGATAGCAAGTCCTGGTCCTGGGAATGGTTGGCGCCATACGATATGGTCTGGCATACCAAGCTCTGTACCAAGGGCACGAACTTCGTCCTTGTAAAGAGTATTCAATGGTTCGATCAATTCAAACTGCATGTCTTCTGGAAGACCGCCAACGTTGTGGTGTGACTTAATAGTTTGAGCTGTATCTGTACCAGACTCAATAACATCTGTATAAAGAGTTCCTTGAGCAAGGAATTTCACATCTTTGAGCTTGCTTGCTTCGTCATCAAAGACATAGACAAACTCGTTACCGATGATTTTACGTTTTTGTTCAGGGTCAGAAACGCCAGCAAGTTTGTCAAGGAAACGTTTAGCAGCGTCTGCTTTGACGATATTCAAACCAAACTTACCACCAAGCATGTCCATAACTTGGTCCGCTTCTCCTTTACGAAGAAGACCGTGGTCTACAAAGATACAAATCAATTGATCGCCAATAGCCTTTTGGAGAAGAACTCCAACAACTGAAGAGTCAACACCACCTGATAGACCAAGAAGGACACGTTTATCACCGACGGTTTCACGGATTTTTTGGATCTGCATATCGATGAAGTTATCCATTGTCCAGTCGCCTTTAGCCTTACAGATGTTAAGGGCAAAATTACGAAGGATATCATTCCCGTATACAGAATGGCGAACTTCTGGGTGGAACTGGATACCGTAAATGTGTTTATCTGGGTTTTCGATGGCTGCGTATGGGCAGTCAGCTGATGTACCTGTACGAACAAAGTCAGCAGGAATTTCAGTAACTGCATCACCATGGCTCATTAAAACAGTCTGTTCATCAGGTGTTGATTCAAAAAGAGCTGATGGTGTGTGAGTAAGAGTTGATTGACCGTATTCACGATTTCCAGCATCACCTGCCGGGACAACTTTTCCTCCAAGTTTATGGGTCAATAACTGCATACCATAACAGATTCCCAAAATAGGAATTCCAAGTTCGAAGATTTCTGGGTCAATATCGAATGAACCATCTTCGTATACAGAATTTGGACCACCTGAAAGGATGATTCCTACAGGGTTGATTTCACGAACTTCAGCGGCTGAAATTTTATGGCTTTTTAGTTCTGAAAAAACACCAATCTCACGGATACGGCGTGAAATCAGCTGGTTGTATTGGCTACCATAGTCCAAAACGATGATTTTTTCTACATCTTGCAAATCAGTTGAAATGTTGCTCATCTTTTTCCTTTCTCAAAAGAAATATCTTTTTTCAATATTCTATCACAAATAAGGGCGAATTACCAACTAAACAAGGCGAAGTTTGACTTTTTCTAGTTTATTGGGGTACAATAGAGAAAAGATAGAAATGAAGTGAAAAATATGCTACCCGCTTATATGAAAATCCATGATCAGATTAAAAAGGATATTGACGAGCACCGTTGGGCTATTGGGGAGAGGCTTCCTAGTGAACGAGATTTAGCAGAGCAGTTTGCGGTCAGTCGCATGACCCTTCGCCAAGCTGTATCTCTATTAGTCGAAGAAGGCGTTTTAGAGCGTCGTGTAGGAAGCGGCACCTTTGTTTCCAGTACTCGGGTACAAGAAAAGATGCGAGGGACAACCAGTTTTACTGAAATTGTTAAGTCCCAAGGCAAAGTTCCCTCTAGTCAACTCATTTCCTACAGAAAAACCATTCCCAATGAGCAGGAAGTTGCTAAGTTAGGAATTTCTCCAACCGAAAACATTATCCGAATGGAGCGGGTACGCTATGCCGACCAAGTTCCTCTGGTTTATGAGGTTGCTTCTATTCCTGAAAAATTCATTAAGGACTTTAAAAAAGAAGAAATCACCAGTCATTTCTTCCAAACACTGCAACAACATGGCTATCGTATTGGTAAATCACAGCAGACTATTTATGCTCGCCTTGCTAAAGAAAAAATTGCCCACTATTTAGAAGTTGAAAAAGGACATGCTATTCTTGGTCTGACTCAGGTTTCCTACCTGGAAGATGGTACTGCATTTGAATACGTAAAAAGTCAGTATGTAGGCGAACGATTTGAATTTTATCTTGAAAACAATTAATACTCTTCGAAAATCAAATTCAAACCGCGTCAACGTCGCCTTGCCGTACTCAAGTACAGCCTGCGGCTAGTTTCCTAGTTTGCTCTTTGATTTTCATTGAGTATAAAATACTACATAAAAACTCTCTGTCACGGACAAAGAGTCTTTTTATTTTTCTAAGAGTAAATCCTTCAAAGAAATCAGAGTTACAGCAAACAATATCATTGCCATACCAAGAAAATCAATAGGATAAAATTGTTCATTCATGATTAGGAAGGCAAAGAAAACCGCCGAGATTGGTTCAATTGAAGCTAACAAACTTGATTTGACCGGTCCAATCAGACTGGCTCCTTTAAGGAAAGCTGTATAGGCGAAAACAGTCCCGATAAGGATAATGCCCGCAAATGCAAGGAGAAAATCAAGACTAGTTGGGATAGTAGCCTCTAGAACTCCTGTAAAAGGAAGGGCGACCAAACCTGCTATGACCATTCCCACACCAATGACCAAGCTGCTCCCCCACTTCTTAATCAAGGTTATGGGCAAAATGATATAAAGGGCGTAAGTCAGAGCAGAAAATAGACCCCAGAACAGGCCTGCAGGTGTCATGGATAACTGGTCCAACTGCCCATGAGTTGCGATCAGGAAGGTTCCTCCGATGGCTAATATGATGGAAACTATCTCTCCCAGCGTCGGCGCCACCTTATCCTTGATACAGCTATAAATCAAAATCCCAACAGGACAAACATACTGAAGCACCGTCGCGGTTCCTGCATTGGTCTCCTGAATAGCAGTTAGATAGGCGAATTGGTTGAGGAATAGACCAATTAGGGCAAAAATAAGAAGAGACAGCAAACTCTTTCTATCCGTTAAAAAGGCCAGCATTTTATCTTTTGCAGTGGCATAAGCCAAGAGCATGAGAATTCCACCAGCGATTAAAAGACGCAAGTTGGTCAAAACCAGAGCCGAAATTCCGTGTGCCATCAGGTATTGGCCACTCGTTCCTGACAAGCCCCAAGCAATCCCAGCCACAACTGTTAATAAAGTCCCTTTTAAACTGTTTGACATGTCTCTCCTTACTCTTCTTTGCGAATCAAGTCCATCACTTGATTACGGTCTAAAATCCACTGAGCCCTCTCATCCTTTTCATAGGTACGATTCGATAGGAAAATAGCCGCTTCTTGGTTCTGACGATTCCACATGATAAAGGTACCTGTATAGCCCGTATGGTCTAGCCAATCTCCTTCCAAATTCCATGCTAAAGAACGTTCCTTGTCATCCAAAGGAGAAAAATTTTGACTCAAATCTCTTGCAAAATCATCTGCTAAATAGTGTTCTAAAAAGATTTGTAAATCCTTTACAGTCGAAAACAAACCAGCACTACCAGCATGTCTGCCCAGGAGGCGAGCCTTGGGATCATGTACCAGACCTGTCTCGATACCTCTGACGGTTGGAACAGCAAGCTCAACAGGTCCAAATTGGGTTTCCGTCATTCTCCAAGGATTCCAAACTTGTTCCTGTAAAATCTCATCCAAATCCTTATCAAAGATTCTTTCCAAGATAAAACCCAACAGCAAAAAATGAACATCCGAATAAAGAAAGGCTGGCTGACTTCGTCTGTTGAGATGAGACATCGCTTCCTTTAATTCTGAGGCTGTTAAAAGGTCTCGATTTGGAATAAAAGGATCAAGATCTGTAGCATGGGTTAAGAGCTGACGAATAGTGATGTCTGGATAATCACTCTCAGCTAAAAAATCGGTTACTGGTCTGTCAATATCTAATTGACTTCTTTCCCACAAGAAGGTAAAAACAGTACCTACCCCAACAACCTTGCTGACACTAGCTAGGTCATAAACAAGTCCTGCCTCAGTCTGCAAGCCATGCTCTGGGTCACTCTGGCCTAAATAGAACTCCGTCCATTGATTGTCCTTAAAATACGCAAAAGAGGCTCCGGGATAAATCCCTGCCTCGATTTGTTCTTCTATTTTTTTAATAATCTTGGTCCACTTCATACTTCTTCAAACCACAATTCAACATTATTTCTATCTTTACCAAGGAAGAATTTTTCAGACTTAGGAATAAAATATTCGGTAGACTCAAATTTCTGGCACAGACTTGCTATGTCTAATTCATTTACCAAGAACTTGAGCATAGACAAGTCCCAGGTAACCGTACTGTCCACAGTCAAATCCTGCCCCTGTGCTGGGATAAAATCAAGGGATGTCCCAATTTCAGATAGTTCCAAGAAACTATCTACATCCGTTGGGAGGTGTAATTCCATAGAAATTTCAAATTTACTTAAAGAAATTGACTCCAGATCTGTTTGAAATTCTGGCTTTTCTCCTACTTCTACTAGACTTGCTCTGTCATCTTCCGCATGAATCAAAATCAAATCATCTTCGGGTGAAAAAATCTCAAAAGCGTATCCATTTTGACCTTTATATAATTGATGAATCGAATCTGTTTTAGCTAATAAGGCCTCGATTTCTAAGGGATTTTCCACCTTGACAATCAATCTAGCTAGTTTTTTTCTTCCCTCTACCTTACGAGTGCGCATACTTGGAGCTTCTTCTAAAACCAGCTTTTCTAAACCTGTTTGATCACCTAGTGATAGAAAGGCCGACTCTTCTAACAAGGCCTTCATTCCAAGGGTTTCAATATAAAATGTTTCATTTAATTTTCTATTATTAACTTTTAAAGTAGGAATAATCCGTACAATCTGATTTACATTCATAAATTCCTCCATCACTTTTTATTTTAAAGGATTTTAGAATTTTTTACAAGATATTATGCTCAAATTTAACATTATTTAGCTATTTAGTAAAGATAGTCTTTCAAAGCTTTGGTCAAAACCTGATAACCGGGAACACTGAGGTGCAATCCATCAGTTGTATAATCTTTTTTGAGTTGGCCCGCTTGGTCTGTCAAACTATCAAAAACTGGCACAAATTCCACCTGCATATAGGCAGAAGCAAGCTCTTGATAGGCGTGATTCCAGTTCTGAATTTTTTCATTCGAGCGGATATAGACTGTCTGCTTGTACTCCTCTCCTTCATTGACTGGCAAAATGGAAAGCAATTTTATCTCTGTCAGTGGATAATTGCGAGCAATAGACTGTATGATAGCTTCGAGATTATTGAGAGCCTCATTCACAGGCACATCTTTTCCAATATCGTTCGTCCCAATTAAAAGGACAATTTTATCTACCGCCCCACCGTACAGATGCGCATCCAGATTCTCTAATAACAGCCCTGTCTGATAACCTCGAATGCCTCGAT
Source organism: Streptococcus thalassemiae (assembly GCF_903645285.1). Lineage (GTDB taxonomy): Bacteria > Bacillota > Bacilli > Lactobacillales > Streptococcaceae > Streptococcus > Streptococcus thalassemiae. Next base: position 262,998 of record NZ_CAHJXN010000004.1, read on the forward strand.
TGACAATCGTCTTTGAAGTCCCAAATAGTTCCTGCAGAGGATAATATTCGACAATGGAATCCCCAATAAAAAGAATGTCTGGCTCTACAACAGAAACTTGATTTAGATGACGATACTTGGTTTGGATTTTTTCTTGTTCCTTTAGTAACCAATTTTCTAATAACTGTACTGCCACTTCATTCTCCTTTTTCTAACCAGTTTTCCAAGACTTGATAAACTCCTCCTTGGCTATTGGCTGGCGCTAGAGCAGTAGCCACAGCTTTGGCTTTCTCATCAGCATTTTCCATCGCATAGGCAATTCCAGCCATTTCAAGCATTTCAACATCATTTTCACTATCACCAAAAGCCATGATTTGTTGAGGGTTCAAGTCCCAGCGCTTGAGTAATTCTTCCAAGCCCCATGCTTTATGAATTCCAGCTTGGAGGATATCAATGCAACCATAGCCACTCGATACAGCCCGAACACGGCCATCAAAGAGGTCATTGATTTCTTCCAAGACCGAACTCAAACGTTCCTCACCAACAACCATACTCATCTTGAGCACACCACCAAAGAGGTCAGAGGTTAATTCGTCCACAAATTGCATCCGTTGGTAGAATTTTTCAATCATTTCTGGAGTCATAAAACTTTCAAGGTCTGTAAAAATAGTACCTTCCTTGACGAAACCACCCTTCATCCCCGTTACAACAAACTGGTCCTGACACGCTCGACCCTTGAAATGAGCCAAAGCCTTGTCGACAATGGCATCATCCCAAGTCTGAGCTTGAATCAATTCGTTGTTTTCAAATATACGAGCACCGTTGGCAACCACCAGAACCACTCGATCCACCAAGTGTCCCAGTAGTTGCCTCATGCGGTGAATTTCATTGCCCGTCGCGATGACAAAACGAATCCCCCTTTGATCCAACTGATCTAAAATCTTTTCCAAACGTGGAAGATCCAGCTGACCTCTAGCATCCAGCAAAGTTCCATCCATATCTGTCGCAATTACTTTAATCGTCATTTACTTCCCTCTGGATTCAAACTAATCCCACTTCAATCCCACATGTTCGTTCATTTCTTTATAGGCTGTATCAATTCGTTCCCTAGTCGCTTCATCTAACTGGTCACGATGACTGCCACCCTCTATAAAATCTTCCAAGATATAGGTTTGATAATGATATAAAGGATAGCCTTCTGGTGAAAAGGTTCCCTTTGGTGTTCGATTGACCCAAGTAGGATGAGCTTTAGCTGTTTCGATAGTTGTTTTTCCATCCTTCTTCTTAATGGTTACATCCATGAGAACGCCACGTTCAGTCCACTTAGCATTTTCTTCATCTCCCATAGATTCAATCCGTTGATTGGAAATGAAGTTCCCCATTGAATAGATAATGAGTTTCTTTTCTCCATCTTTTTCAACCGTTTCAGATGGTTCAACTACGTGAGGGTGCCCTCCAAAGATAATATCAGCTCCCCAATCAATCATCTTGTGATAAAGAGCCTTTTGTTCTTCAGTTGGTTCCAAGCGATACTCCACACCCATCTGAGGCATGATAATGGTGATATCTGCCTCCTTTTCTGCCCGTTCAATTTCAGCCTTCATCTTATCTTCGTTTAAATCTGAAAGATAACGATTATAGTCTTCCTGAGAAATATACTGCTCAATTCCATTGAAACCATAGGAATAGGCCAAAAGAGCAACCTTGATACCATTCACTTCCTTAATGACCAGCGGAGCCTGATCACGTGGCTCGTGCGTATAAACTCCGATTGGAGTGATTCCAGCTTTCTCAATAATATCGGCCGTTGAAATAACTCCCTCAATTTGCGAATCCAAAATATGATTATGAGCTAAATCCAGCACATGATAACCTGCATCCTTAATAGCATCCATAACTTCAGCAGGAGCATTAAAGAGAGGATAACCTGCTAAATAATGATCCTTATTGATGGTTCCTTCAAAATCGCCAATAGCTAAGTCTGCTTGCTTAAGCCAAGGAGCCACATACTCAAAATTCTCATGAAAGTCATAGGTACCGTCTTCTTTCTTAGCTGAAAAGAAAAGTCCATCGTGGTAGAGCAAATCTCCGTTGGCCATAATTCTAGCAGATTTTTCCTCTTCCTGCTCCTGAGACTTTTGCTTAGTCCCCTCTTGAGAAATAGTATCTCGTTTTTGACTGGTCAGAGGCATGCCTTGGAAACTTTCAAACAACAAGACCAAGCCCATTGATAAAGCAACTGCTAGCAAGAGTACCGCCACAAATCCTTTATTGCTCCACCTGCGATAACTCCTAAAAAAGTTTACCAAGCCCTTCATAAAACGAAAAGCTAAACCACCCTGATTTCTATCTTGTCTTCTTTGCATCTTCATTCTCCCTACTTTCTTATGCAAGCCTTTTCTTTTTATTATATCACAGATAAGTATTTCTTTCACAATTGAATTGAACATCCTATCTATTTTCTATAAATCCTAAAGGCTATAATACTTTCAATCCTTGTCATTTTGTGTTATCATGTAGAGGTAATGAAAGGAGAGAAAATGTCTGCAATAGAACGTATTACAAAAGCTGCTCACTTAATTGATATGAACGATATTATCCGCGAAGGGAACCCAACTCTACGCGCGGTTGCTGAGGAAGTTACTTTCCCCCTATCTGACCAGGAAATCATCCTTGGTGAAAAGATGATGCAATTCCTCAAACATTCCCAAGATCCTGTCATGGCTGAAAAAATGGGACTCCGCGGTGGTGTTGGACTTGCTGCTCCTCAATTGGATATCTCAAAACGCATTATCGCTGTTTTGGTGCCTAATATTGTTGAAGAAGGAGAAACTCCACAGGAAGCCTACGATTTGCAAGCTATTATGTACAATCCAAAAATCGTCTCTCACTCTGTTCAAGACGCTGCTCTTGGCGAAGGAGAAGGTTGTCTGTCTGTTGACCGCAACGTGCCTGGCTATGTGGTGCGTCATGCTCGCGTCACTGTTGACTACTTTGACAAGGATGGAGAAAAACACCGTATCAAGCTCAAAGGCTACAACTCTATTGTTGTTCAGCATGAAATTGACCACATCAACGGAATCATGTTTTACGATCGTATCAATGAAAAAGACCCATTTGCAGTTAAAGATGGTTTACTAATTCTAGAATAAAGAAAATCCCGTTGCAAGACGGGGTTTTGTGTTATAATAGAGGCATGAAAACAAATGATATTGTCTATGGCGTCCACGCCGTTACCGAAGCCCTCCTTGCAAACACTGGAAACAAACTCTACCTCCAAGAAGATCTCCGAGGTAAGAATGTTGAGAAAGTCAAAGAACTGGCTACAGAAAAGAAGGTGTCCATTTCTTGGACTTCAAAAAAATCCCTCTCTGAGATGACTGAAGGTGCTGTCCACCAAGGTTTTGTTCTACGAGTGTCTGAATTTGCCTATAGCGAGCTGGATCACATCCTTGCCCAAACGCGTCAAGAAGAAAATCCTTTGCTATTGATTCTGGATGGCTTAACTGACCCTCACAACCTAGGCTCCATCCTGAGAACGGCCGATGCGACCAACGTTTCAGGTGTCATCATTCCCAAACACCGTGCTGTCGGTGTTACTCCTGTCGTTGCCAAAACGGCCACAGGTGCTATTGAGCACGTTCCAATTGCTCGAGTGACCAACCTAAGTCAAACCCTAGATAAACTTAAGGATGAAAGCTTCTGGACCTTTGGAACGGATATGAATGGGACTCCTTGCCACAAGTGGAATACAAAAGGGAAAATCGCCCTCATCATTGGAAATGAAGGAAAAGGTATCTCTAGCAACATCAAAAAACAAGTCGATGAAATGATTACCATTCCCATGAATGGACATGTTCAAAGCCTTAATGCCAGTGTTGCTGCGGCCATTCTCATGTACGAAGTTTTTCGAAATAGACTATAAAAAAGTTTCCAGTCATCTGATTGGAAACTTTTTTATGATTATACTCAATGAAAATCAAAGAGCAAACTAGGAAACTAGCCGTAGGTTACTCAAAGCACTGCTTTGAGGTTGTAGATAAGACTGACGAAGTCAGCTCAAAACACTGTTTTGAGGTTGTGGATAGAACTGACGAAGTCAGCTCAAAACATGTTTTTGAGGTTGTAGATAAGACCGACGAAGTCAGTAACCATACCTACGGCAAAGAGAAACTGACGTGGTTTGAAGAGATTTTCGAAGTGTATTAACTATGTTCTGTGATAAACTTGTAGGCTTCTTGACCGGCGATAGCTCCATCTCCAACTGCCGTTGTTACTTGGCGAAGATCTTTCAAACGAACATCTCCAACTGCAAAGATACCATCAACTGCAGTCTTCATGTGATTATCTGTCACAATCCATCCAGCCTGGTCTTGAATATTCAATTCTTTAACAAAATCGCTAACAGGGTCCAAACCAACATAGATAAAGACACCACCGAAGGCTTGCTCTGTCACTTGACCTGTTTTCACATTTTCAAAAACGACAGATTCTACTCTGTTTTCACCCTTGATTTCCTTAACGACAGAATCCCAGATAAAGCTGATTTTCTCATTCGCAAAGGCGCGGTCTTGTAAAACTTTTTGGGCACGAAGTTGGTCACGACGGTGAACAATGGTAACAGTCTTAGCAAAACGAGTCAAGAAGAGTGCTTCTTCAACAGCTGAATCTCCACCACCGACTACCAACAAATCTTGATCACGGAAGAAAGCTCCATCACATACGGCACAGTAGGAAACACCACGACTGTTCAGTTCTTCTTCTCCAGGCACTCCCAAAGGACGGTGTTTAGAACCAGTTGCTACGATAACTGTACGTGTTTCATATGTTTGGTCATCGGTCATCACTGTTTTATAATCACCATGGTCTTGGACATTTTCAACATAACCATAGATGTGCTCAACACCAAGATTTTCAAGTGGTTCAAACATCTTTTCTGCCAATTCTGGCCCACTAATATTAGCATATCCTGGGTAATTTTCGATATCAGAGGTATTATTCATCTGACCACCTGGCAGACCACCTTCAATCAAGGCTACTTTCAAATTGCTTCGAGCAGCATACAAGGCTGCAGTCATCCCTGCAGGTCCAGCACCGATAATAATAGTATCGTACATATAGTTTCCTTCTTTCTTGTTGTAACTATCTTTATTCTAACTCTTTCTTGTCAATCACGCAAGGATTATGCCTTGAAAACAAGAATTAAACTCATAACCGCAAAGGATAATACTGGAACAACCAAGATCCCAATCATAATCATATCATAGAGATGGGCTTGGCGAGCCTTAGCTGTCTTATCAACTCCCGACATGGCTCTCAGTCCAATCCAAATCCCTAAAAAAATCAGGACGAGGATGGTGGTCAAGATCAAACTCTCGAAATATAAAGAAAATAGTTGCAGTAGCATGATTTCTCTCATTTCTATCTTTTTTAAAGAGTAAACTCAGCTAGTCCAGCTAACTGAGTTTTCCTTTATCTATTATATCAAATATAAGTTCGTTTGTAACTAGCAAAGAATTCTTTTGTGCGCTCTTCTTTAGGATGGTGGATAATCTCATCCGGTGTTCCAGACTCGATGATTTTCCCCTTATCTAAGAAGAGAATCTTATCAGCCACTTGGGCTACAAAGGACATGTCATGACTGACCAAAATCATGGTTTGACCTGACTTAGCAGCATCTGCAATAGACTTCTCTACTTCACCGACCAATTCTGGGTCAAGGGCTGAAGTTGGTTCGTCTAAGAGCAAGACATCTGGTTTCATGGCAAGCGCACGCGCCAAGGCAACCCGTTGCTTCTGTCCACCTGATAAATGACGAGGGTAATGGTTTTCACGATCAGAAAGCCCAACCTTAGCCAACTCTTCCTTGGCAATCTTAGTCGCTTCTTGGTCAGATAATTTCTTGACAACAACCAAGCCTTCTTTCACATTATCAAGTGCTGTACGGCGCTCAAACAAATTAAACTGCTGAAATACCATAGATAACTTGCGACGTAGGGCAAGGATTTCTTCTTGAGTGATTTTAGAAAAATCAACCGAGAAATCATCAATCTGAATCGAGCCACTATCAGGTGTTTCAAGATAATTGAGACTGCGAAGAAAGGTTGATTTTCCAGCTCCTGAAGAACCAATCAAGGCTACAACTTCCCCTTTTTGAATATCCAAGTCCAGATGATCCAAGACAGTCTGTCCTGAAAAGGATTTGCTTAAATTCGAAATCTTAATCATTAACGAAGGTCTCCTTTCACATCTGTTTGCACTGTATCAGGTGCAGAAATAGCCATTTTTCTCTCGATAAAGCGACCGAGGCTTTCAATTCCGATATTGACTACCCAGTAAACAAGGGCAACGGAGATGAAGCGTTCAAAGTAACGATAATCAGCTCCACCCAGAATCTGAGCTTGGGCAAAGACTTCTACAACACCCGCACTAAAGGCTAGGGAAGTTCCCTTGGTCAAGCCGATGAGGGAATTGATTAAGGTTGGAGTTGCCACAACTGCTGCATTTGGAATAATCACTCGTCGATAAACTTGTGCTCGGGTCATCCCCAGACTGCGTGCCGCTTCAATCTCACCAGGATTGACTGAGAGAATGGCTGCACGAATGGTTTCACTAGCATAAGCTGCCTCATTAAAGGCAAAGGCGACAATCGCAAAAGCAGCAGCTGGAATAGCATTGATATTGAGACCAGTACCCCATTGCTGATTGAGAGCTTTCAAAGCCAAAGGGATTCCGTAGTAGGTCAACATGAGTTGCACCAAAATCGGTGTCCCTTTTAAGAAACTAACAAAGAAGGCCTGCAAAGGATATAAAATCTTGACACGATTGATCTTCACAATGGCAAAAAGAAGCGCCAAAACCAAGCCAAAAAAGGCACCACCAATGGTCAACATAATCGTTGTTGGAAGTTGTTGGACAATTCTCGGGATTCCATCAAAGACCGAACGCAGGCTAAAAAGCTTGCCATCCGGAATCAATTGCATCAAGTTTTGATACCAATCTGATGCTAAAATCGTTGTAACATTCATAAAAACATCCTCTCCTGATAATGATTCATTCTACCATACTTCTGCCGTCAATGAAATTATTTGCTACGGTCAGATACAGACTTTGTCTACCTACTAGTTTATCATACTTTGAAACAGGGAGGTTATATATTTTATCTATCAAAGAGATAAGTAAAAACTATTTCAATCCCAATTCTTCATAAGCTTTTCGATAACCGATTTGCTTAACAGTCCCGTTTTCTACTAAAATGGGCCGTTTTAACAACATACCGTCGCTTGCTAGTAACTCAGCTGCTTCTTGGTTTGACAGGCTTCCTACCTTATCTTTCAGCCCTAATTCACGGTATTTGATTCCACTAGTGTTGAAAAATTGCTTCAACTCGAACCCTGAGGTTTCTAGCCAGTTTAAAATGACTTCTTGGCTGGGTGTTTCTTCGACGATATGAACGGCTTTATAGTCCACACCGAGTTGGTTTAATTCTTGTTTTGCTTTTTTACAAGTTGAACATTTTGGGTATTCGATAAATTCTAACATGTCTTTCACTTTCTATTTTATATCTCTAAAATCTGCGCCTTCATGCTCCAAGAGCCAAGCTTTCTTTTCCACACCTGCAGCATAACCTGTCAGACGCTTGCCTGCTCCAAGCACACGATGACAAGGTACTAGGATGGACCAAGGATTACGTCCTACAGCTCCACCAATTGCTTGAGCAGAAGCTACTTGCAGGTCTTGAGCTATTTGTCCATAGGTCACTGTCCTACCATAAGGAATTCCCTGTAAATAGGACCAAACTCTCTTTTCAAAATCCGTTCCGATTGGAGCCAAGGGCAAGTTGGATAAATCCTGAGGCTTGCCCTTAAAGTAAGCATCTAAGCAAGCAATAACTGGATTTAAAATGGGATGACTAACAACTTCTTCTATTGTTTCATCTCCTATCCCCCTCTCAAAATACTTCTGCTCCTGCACCCAAATGCCATACAGATATTGCTCGTCGGCAACCAAAGACAAGGTTCCTATTGGCGAAAAGTAGAGCATTTTTACGTACATCTTTTGCATTATTTCTTCAATTTTTGATAGGCCAAGCGTTCGCCATCAACTGGAACCTTACCAACCTGTTTAAAACCGAGTTTTTCAAAAATATGCTGCATGGCCTTGTTTTCAGCATGCGTATCTGAACGAAAATCAAGATAATCAAAGCCTTCAATCAAGCCCTCTAAGAAGGTTTGAGCAACTCCTTGTCCCTGCACAGCTACTGCCACAGCAATACGGTGAAAGACTAGATACTCTGACTCCTCAGCTTGCCATTTTCCTTCATAAATGGCTTCATAGGCTGCCTCTGGACTCTTGGTCACAGCAGCATAGGCTAGTAGTTCTCCTTCTTCCAAGGCTACATAGGCTTGACCCGAGATAATATCCTCAATAATAATGTCTGCATTTGGATAACCATTTTGCCACTGGTCACTACCAGCATCTGCTAAACATTTTTTAGCATCCTCCATCACCTGCATGATGTCATCTACTTCATTTGGAAAAGCTAAACGAATTTCCATCTTTTCTCCTCATTTCTGACTAGTTTCTCCCATCATAGCATAATTTAAGCCTTTTCACAAGCAGTTAAAGCTTGACTTTCTGTTTTTATTATTTTATAATCTAGTTATTAAAACTAGATAAAAAGGAGTTGGAAATGAAAACTACCTTTTCCTACCCAAAATGGGCAGAAATTCCAAACATTGACCTCTATCTGGACCAGGTTTTACTCTATGTCAATCAGGTCTGCGCCCCTATCTCTCCTGATAAAGACAAGGGCTTGACAGCATCCATGGTCAATAATTATGTCAAACATGGTTATCTGACAAAGCCTGACAAGAAAAAATACCAACGCCAACAGATTGCCCGTTTGATTGCTATCACAACCCTAAAGTCTGTCTTTTCAATCCAAGAAATCGCTCAGACACTGAATACTCTCCAAAGTCAAGCAAGTTCAGACCAACTCTACGATGCTTTTGTGGACTACATGAACCACGGAATTGACCCAGCTAACCCCATTATCCAAACCAGCTGCCAAACCGTTAAACTCTATCATCAAACTCTAGCCTTAATCCATCATACTCAAGAGGAGGTAATCCGATGAACACTAGTCTTAAACTCAGCAAACAACTCAGTTTTGGAGAGGAGATTGCTAATAGTGTGACCCATGCCGTAGGTGCAGTCATCATGCTTATCTTACTCCCCATTTCATCCACCTATAGTTATGAGGTACACGGATTTTTATCCTCTATCGGCGTTTCCATTTTTGTTATCAGCCTATTTCTCATGTTCCTCTCGTCCACCATTTATCACTCTATGGCCTATGGTTCGACCCATAAATATGTCTTGAGAATCATTGATCATTCTATGATTTATGTTGCTATTGCAGGCTCATACACGCCCGTCGTCTTGACCTTAATGAATAACTGGTTTGGCTATCTAATTATTGCCATTCAATGGGGAACGACCATCTTTGGTATTCTCTATAAAATCTTTGCTAAAAAGGTCAATGAGAAATTTAGCCTTGCTCTTTACCTGATTATGGGCTGGTTGGTTCTAGCTATCATTCCTGCCATTATCAGTCAAACGACACCCATTTTCTGGAGTCTCATGGTAACTGGCGGACTCTCTTATACAGTTGGAGCTGGATTTTACGCCAAGAAAAAACCTTATTTCCACATGATTTGGCATCTCTTTATCCTAGCTGCGTCCGCACTCCAATACATCGCCATTGTTTATTACATGTAAAAAAGTTGAGAAATTCAATCTCAACTTTTTTCTTTACACATATTGATAAAGTACTGGTGCAAGCGCACATCATCAGTCAATTCTGGATGAAAAGAAGTTACCAGCATATTTTTTTCTTGGGCTGCAACGATTTGATTGTCCACTGTTGCTAGAATTTCTACATCTTCGCCAACACTGCTGATAATTGGACCACGGATAAAGGTCATTGGAATCTGACCAACTCCCTTACATTCTGCTTCCGTATAGAAACTTCCTAATTGGCGCCCATAGGCATTGCGCTCGACCACCATATCCATAGTTCCTAGATGACGCTCTTCCTGAGAAGTAATTTCCTTAGCCAGCAAAATTAAACCCGCGCAGGTTCCAAAGGCTGGTAAACCAGATAGAATGGCTTCTCGAATGGGAATCAGCATGTCCTGGTCTCGTAAGAGCTTGCCCATGGTTGTAGACTCACCACCAGGCAAAATCAAACCCGACAAGTCACTCTGAGATTTCTGAAAATCCTCTAAATTTCTGATTTCAACACTCTCGACACCTAATTGATCTAGCACTTTTGCATGTTCTGCAAAGGCACCTTGCAAGGCCAATATTCCGATTTTCATCTATTTTCCTCGCTCAGCCATGAGAATTTGAATTTCATTTTCATTGATACCAACCATGGCTTCTCCTAAATCTTCAGAGATTTGTGCTAGGATTTGAGGATTTCGGAAGTTAGTCACAGCCTTAACAATGGCACTAGCCCGTTTAACAGGATCTCCTGACTTAAAAATACCTGAACCGACAAAGACCCCCTCTGCCCCTAACTGCATCATCAGCGCAGCATCTGCTGGCGTTGCAACGCCTCCAGCTGCGAAGTTTACAACTGGCAATTTCCCATGTTCATGGACGTATTGAACCAATTCTACAGGAACTTGCAAGTCCTTGGCAGCAACATAAAGCTCGTCCTCACGTAAGTTTTGAATGCGGCGAATTTCTTGATTCATCATACGCATATGACGAACAGCTTGGACGATGTCTCCTGTCCCTGGTTCTCCTTTTGTACGAATCATAGAAGCACCCTCAGCGATACGACGCAAGGCTTCCCCCAAATCCTTAGCCCCACAGACAAAAGGAACTTGGAATTCTTTTTTGTCCACATGGAAACGGTCGTCTGCTGGAGATAAAACTTCACTCTCATCGATATAGTCAATCTCAATAGCCTCTAAAATCTGAGCTTCAACAAAGTGCCCGATTCTGACCTTGGCCATTACTGGAATGCTAACCGCTTCTTGGATTTCCTTAATCATCTTTGGGTCACTCATGCGGGAAACTCCACCAGCCGCACGAATATCAGCCGGAATCCGCTCCAAGGCCATAACAGCAGCCGCACCAGCAGCCTCTGCAATACGGGCCTGTTCAGGATTTTGAACGTCCATGATTACACCGCCCTTAAGCATCTGTGCCAAGTTTTTATTTAATTCATAACGATTTTCAGTCATTTCTTTTTCCTCATCATTTGTATTGGTAGCTACCATTTCATTTTAAGTTAGATTAGAATGAATCACAAGATAAAAAAACCATAATTGTATGGGTACAGATTGACTAAAAAACTATCTGACCTTAACTTAAGGCCAGATAGTTCATCATTTTTATTTTTCAGCTGTAAGGGCAGCCATTGTGATGTAGTTGTATGGTTTGTTGAAGTGTGGCAAGAAGAATAGGTCTGTCAATGCCAATTTATCAATTGTAACATGCTCTTGGATAGCAAGTGAGAACATATGGATTCCCATACTGATAGCAGAATCACGTGATACCATTTGAGCGCCAAGAATTTCACGGCTATCTTTGTCAAAGACAATCTTAATTGCTACTTCATGGTTATCATGTTTCATGAATTCTGGTTTTTGAAGATCGTTAAAGCCTGTTTCAGTTGCGTTGTAACCTGCTGCTTTAGCTTTTTCAAGGGTCAAACCAGTTGAAACCATGTGAAGACCGTAGATTGAGATACCGTTTGAGCCTTGAACACCAATTCCTTCCAATTCATGTCCACATGCGTTATATGCACCAACGATACCAGTACGCACAGCATTTGATGCAAGAGCGATGTAGCTTGTATCTTTACGAGCATTGTCATAGACAGTCGCACAGTCACCAACTGCAAATACACCTGGAATTGAAGTTTCTTGTTTCTTATCTACAAGGAAAGCACCGTTGCGGAAGAGTTCAATCTTACCATCAGCAAGGGCTGTATTTGGACGGAAACCAACTGCAAGAACAACCATATCCACGTCAAAGCTTTCTTTGTCAGTAATCAAGCGTTCAACTTTACCGTCACCTTCGATAGCTTTTACTGTTTGACCTAGCGCCAAGCGGATGTTGTGGTCTTCCAAGTTCTTGGCCATCATTTGAGTGAAGTCTTTGTCATAGTAACCGTTCAAAACAGTGTCTACAATATCAACAAGGACAACTTCTTTTCCAAGACGCTCGAAGGCTTCAGCAAGTTCAACACCGATATAACCACCACCAACAACGGCGATGCGCTCAAGGTGTTTACTCTTGTCAGCAAGTTTATTGATAACTTCTTCAGCATTTTGGTACAATTTCACGAATTGTACGTTTTCAAGAGTTGCTTTAAATTCGCGGTTGCCTTTAACAATTTCAACACCTTCGATTGGTGGCAAGATTGGTGTAGAACCTGTAGCGAAAATCAATTTCTCGTATGATTCTTTGTGCTCTTTTCCTTCAACTTCTGCAGTCACAACTTTATTGTCGTAGTCAATTGAAAGAACAGGTGAGTTCATGTAAACTTTAGCACCTTTTGCTTCCAATTTTTCTTTATCAGAATAGAACAAGCCTTCAGCACCGTCAATTTGTTCCCCAATCCAAAGGGCCATTCCACATCCTAGGAAAGAGATGTTAGAGTTTTGGTCAAATACAACGATTTCGTTCTCATTTCCAAAATTATCCAACATGGTATTGATACATGCTGTACCAGCGTGGTTAGCACCGACTACAACGATTTTACTCATAGAAAAATTCCTACCTTCAATTTTTAATTTACTCTACTAGTATACCATTTACTGTTAGCGTTTTCAAGTGATTTACTATTATTTCAGCATTTTTTATCAAAAATAATTCCCCATTTATCCTGATTTCAAGACTAATGAATTTTTGTGAGCATATTTCTTGACTTTTGCCAAATTTTATTTGTGAAAAGTCTAACTTTATGGTATTCTAATAACATGAAAATAAAATGTAAGGGCTTCAATTTAGATAATTGCTTGATATTATAACTTATTTTCTATAAGAGAAAGGAGTTGGTAGCTTGCCTCTTAGTTCACATTCTGAACGCCTAATGGGAACCACTATCACTATTTCATTAGTGGATGAGCGAGCAGATATCTTGCTCCAGAAATCCTTTGATTTACTCAGAGAGCTAGAATACCGCTTCAACGCCAATAGTCAAGAATCTGAGTTGATGGAAATCAATTATCAAGCAGGAATAGCCCCTGTCAAGGTTCATCCAGACCTGTTTGAACTGATTTCACTTGGGTTAGAGCATAGCCTAGCGCCCTCTAGCCACCTCAATATCAGCATTGGTCCCTTGATTCAAACCTGGCGCATCGGTTTTTCAGATGCCAAGGTTGCCCAGCCTCAAGAAATTGAATCGGTGCTGCCTCTAATCAATCCTCATTATATCGAGTTAGATTCTTCTACTTCCACTGTATTCTTAAAGCAGAGAGGAATGAAGATCGATCTTGGTTGTTTAGCCAAGGGTTATAGTGCGGATAAGGTTGCCCAATTTCTGAGAGAAGAGGGAGTGACATCTGCCTTGATCAATCTGGGAGGGAATATCCTGACCATTGGAAAAAATCAGACAAGAGGAAATCAGCCTTGGCAAATTGGGATTCAAGACCCAGCCAATCCGAGGGGAAATCACTTAATGACCATCCCTGTTATCAATCAATCTGTCGTGACTTCAGGCATTTATGAACGTCACCTGACAGTCGATGGAAAAGATTACCATCATATTTTTGACAGCCAAACAGGATATCCTGTTGAAACAGAACTCTCTAGTCTGACAATTATCTCTGATAAATCAGTTGATGGCGAAATCTGGACAACTCGTTTATTTGGAGAAAGACCTGCTTCTATCCTCTGGCAAGTCGAAAGTTTGGAGGGCATCGAAGCCATCCTCATCGATAAAGAAGGTCAGCTAAGCTGTTCTTCAGGAATTCCTACTCTATAGAGACAACTGTTTCAATGGAGTTTTAAAATTGTATTATGTAAAAAGAGAAAGGAAATCTCATGTTAAAACTTATTGCTATTGTTGGAACAAATTCAAAACGTTCTACAAACCGTCAATTGCTTCAATACATGCAAAAACACTTTGCTGACAAAGCTGAAATTGAACTTGTTGAAATTAAAGACATTCCTGTCTTCAACAAGCCAGCTGATAAGCAAGTACCTGCTGAAATTCTGGAAATTGCTACTAAAATCGAAGAGGCAGATGGTGTTATTATCGGTACTCCTGAGTACGACCACTCTATCCCAGCTGTTTTGATGAGCGCTCTTGCTTGGTTGTCTTATGGTATTTACCCACTCTTGAATAAACCAATCATGATTACAGGTGCTTCTTACGGTACGCTTGGTTCATCACGCGCCCAAATGCAACTTCGCCAAATCTTGAATGCTCCAGAAATTAAAGCAAGTGTCCTTCCTGATGAATTCTTGCTTTCACATTCTCTTCAAGCCTTTAATCCAAGTGGAGATCTAGTAGATCTTGATGTTATTAAAAAACTGGATGCCACTTTTGACGACTTCCGTATCTTTGTAAAAATTACAGAAAAATTGCGCAACGCACAAGCCCTACTTCGCAAAGATGCTGAAGAATTTGACTGGGAAAATTTGTAAGATAGGAGACCAAAAAGAATGAAATTTGTTGGACTTGTAGGATCAAACTACGATCAATCATATAACCGTAAACTCTTGGAATTCATCCGTCGTCACTTCAAACTAAAATTTGAATTAGAAGTCCTCGAAATTGACGAAGTTCCAATGTTCAACCAAGACGAAAAATGGGATGAAAGTTTCCAATTGCGTCTCTTGTATAACAGAATTACTCGTGCTGATGGTGTCATCATCGCTACTCCTGAGCACAACCATACAATCTCAGCTTCCCTAAAATCTGTTCTTGAATGGCTTTCATACGAAGTTCATCCATTTGAAAACAAACCAGTCATGATTGTGGGAGCTTCTTACTACGACCAAGGTACTTCTCGTGCCCAAGTTCACCTTCGTAAGATTCTTGACGCTCCAGGTGTCAATGCCTACACTCTTCCAGGAAATGAATTCCTTCTTGGTAAAGCCAAAGAAGCTTTTGATGTTGATGGGAATATCACAAATGAAGGAACTGTTAATTTCCTTGAAACATGTTTAGACAACTTTGTAAAATATGTGGGAGTCGTTTCAAAATTGAAAAAACCAAAACCAATCGAACCAGAAGATTTATATTGTACAAATCCAATCGCAACTACCATTCAAGGTGTTGACCCTGATGATCCTGAATGGGTAGAAAAAGCAGCTGAACTTGTTGGAGCTGTTTCAGGAGATACTTACGTTAAATTAGACCACGGTATCTTGACAGTTAACCAAATTGACATGTTCTTGAAAGCAATGCCATTTGAGTTGACATTTGCAGATGATAATAACCAATTCTTGTACTTTAATAACGCACACCAAGATCCAAATACAATGTTTGGTAAACGTGTACGTGCTCAATCAGGAAACCGTTTAGGAACTGTACACGGTTCATTGCCAGACTCTAGAATGAAAAACGTTGAATGGGTTGTCGGTGTACTACGTAACGGAGATCAAGAATATGTCCGTACAATTGTGCCGGGAACACCTGAAGGTGTTATCAATACCCATAATTACCAAGCAATGTACTATCCAGATGGTTCATATGCTGGAATCAATGAAATCATCTTCAATTTCCAACCATGGCTCGATTGGTACTTGGAAACAACTGGTCAACGTCTAGTTGGTGGAAATGCAGCAACTCCTGCTGGAGGACATGGCGGAGCAGATGCTACATCTGGAGCTTCAGATTCAGGTGATGCTGGAGGTCACGGTGGTGGCGCAGATGCTACAGCCGGTGCAAGTTACTAATAATTTTAGGAACCGTTATGGTTCCTTTTTAAGTGACAAAAGACTAGCAGTTTGTGTCTGCTAGTCTTTTGATTATTATTTCACCTATCTTTGTTAAAAGAAAGAATACTTATTATGAATTTGGATCGTCGAGACTACGGCCATGTAACCCTTTTTCACGTTGGACTTGGCGTAGTTTTTCTGGTGTAACATCGTTCCCTTCTTCGTCTACAATTTTGATTCCCTCAATGTGATGACGAACAGTGCGACGATAACCTTCGATGTACTCCTCACGTAGTTTGGCTTGTTCTACTTTTTCTTCTGGGGTCAAGCCTTCTGTTTTTTTCTTTTTGGCAAGCTCGTTAATACGATCAATTTTTTTAGGATCCATGTTTCTCTCCTTTATGATAAGATTTAATCCGTTTAACAGATTTTATTTGGTATTGATTTGGTTAAAACGTGCAAGTTTAGCTGCTTTCTTGGTTAATTGCGACAAGATTGCCAAACGATTTTGTCGAACAGTCTGATCTTCAGCCATAACCATAGTATTCTCAAAGAATGCATCAATGACTGGGCTAAGAGCAAAGAGTTGTTTCAATTGCTGACTGGCAGTCCCTGACAAAACGAGTGATTCTACTGCTTCTGCCAAGGTTTTCTCTTCTTCATTCTCAAAGAGAGCTGAATCAACTGTGGCAACTCCTTCTGCCTTCTCAGCTAAGTTAAAGGCACGAGAAAGTGATTCAACAGAAGGTTTGAAGTCTTCTTCCTTACTTGCTTCTACGAGAGCACTTGCTGCTTCCAACATATCTGCCACAACAAAGTTTGATCCTGCAAGTACTGCTTCCTTAATATCTTTTGGAGTAGAGCCCATCATCTTATCAACACGAGCCTTGATAAAGTCCATAACCTCTGTCTTATTTTCATAAGTCAAGCTATCAAATTTCAAAGCATAAAGGCTATCAATCAACTTATCCATAGCAATGTGCCAACCAAAGGCATCCAAGATACGAACCACACCTTGCGTCGCACGACGAAGAGCATAAGGATCATTAGAACCGGATGGAATCAAACCTACTGAGAAGAAACTCAAAATCGTATCCAATTTGTCTGCAATGGCTAGAATGGCTCCAACCTTGCTCTCTGGAAGTTCTCCTTCAGCTGATGTAGGCATGTAGTGTTCACGAATAGCAGCTGCCACTGCTGGAGTTTCCCCAGCAAGAAGGGCATATTTTTCCCCCATAATTCCTTGGAGCTCGTCAAATTCACCAACCATCCCAGTCAACAAGTCAAACTTGTAAATGGCTGCTGCACGGACTAGGTCAATCGTTTCATCCGCTGACAAGCCTGCTTTTTCTGCCAAAAGTACAGCGATTTGACCCGTACGAATCATGTGTTCACGAAGGGAACCGATTTTCTCATGGAAAGTCACATTGTTTAATTTTTCAACAAGATCTGAAATCACCAATTTTTGGTCTTCACGCCAGAAGAATTCTCCGTCTTCCAAGCGAGCTACCAAGACTTTTTCATTTCCTTTGATGACATTTTCCAAATACTCTTCATTTCCATTACGAACAGAAATGAAGTTTGGCAAGAGTTTACCATCTTGATCACGAACAACAAAGTACCGTTGGTGTTCTTTCATCGAAGTCACCAAGACTTCTTCTGGAACGTCAAGGTATTTGACATCAAAACTTCCCATAAAGGCAGTTGGGTATTCAACCAAGTTCAAGACTTCATTAAGCAAATCCGCATCAATCTCGATGCGTACACCATGTTCAGTTTCGATTGCCTTGATTTGGTCAATAATCATTTGCTCTCGTTCACGAGGATCCGCGATTACAAACTGCTTACGAAGGTCTTCTTCATAGCTCAATGCTGACTGAATCTTAGTTTCTTGTCCCAAGAAACGATGACCACGGCTCACACGATCACCCTTGATATCAAGGAAATCCAAATCAAACTCTTCTTCATCTAAAAGAACAGTTAAAGTGTGAACAGGGCGGATGTATTCAAAGGTGTTGTTAGCCCAGTGCATGCTGACAGGGAAAGTCAAGGACTTCAAGACATCTACAACACCAGGAACAATGGCTTCAACTGCTTGACCAATTTCTTCCTTGGTAACATAGACATATTCTTCACCCTTGATTTCACGGAATTCGATATCTTCAACAGTCAAGCCTTTCCCACGGACAAATCCTTGAGCTGCTTTTGTGAAGTTTCCATCACTATCCAAGGCAATTTTCTTTGCTGGACCCTTGAAATCTTCTGTCAAATCAGACTGTTTGTCTGCAAGACCAGTTACACGAACAGCCAAACGACGTGGTGTTGAGAAGGTCTGAATAGCTTCAAAAGACAGGCGGTTTTCCTTGAGGAAGGCTGCCATTTTTTCGCCTAGTTGTTTTTCACTTGGCGTGACAACATAGGCTGGTAATTCTTCAAGACCGAGTTCTACTAATAAGTTTTTTGTCATGTTTTTTCTCCGAAAAGTATCTTTTTATTTTCCAGTTTGCCTTATGTGATTGGCACGCAAGCAACCAACTTCGTTGTTTCATTGCTAAAATTGGAGCCAAAAGTCTCCAATTTTGCCTAATATCCTTAGCTTCACTAAGGATACCTTCATCACTGCGGCAACTGGTTCAGGGCTCACACTGTTCGCCCATTTTCATAATTTGTCACTTTCTTTATTCTGCGTCTTCTGCTAAGAGTTTAGCTCGTATTTCTTCATCTAAAAGTGGGTAGCCTAGGCGTTTGCGTTCTGCGACAAAGGTTTTGGCTACGATACGGGCTAGGTTACGAATACGAGCGATATAGCCTGCGCGCTCTGTTACAGATACTGCACCACGCGCATCAAGTAGGTTAAAGGTATGTGAACATTTGAGAACATAGTCATAGGCAGGGTGCACCAAGCCTTCTTCCAAGGCACGACCAGCCTCTTTTTCAAACTTATCAAAGTTTTCCAGCAACATTTCTTGGTCCGAAATTTCAAACGAATATTTTGAATGCTCATACTCAGGCTGAATAAAGATTTCTCCGTATTTTACACCATCAGCCCACTCAATATCATAGACAGAATCTACTTCTTGGATGTAAGAAGCCAAACGTTCCAAACCATAGGTAACTTCCGCAGTCACAGGGCCAGTTGCCAATCCACCAACTTGTTGGAAATAAGTGAACTGGGTGATTTCCATACCATCAAGCCAAACTTCCCAACCAAGACCAGCTGAACCAGTTGAAGGATTTTCCCAGTTGTCTTCAACGAAACGAATATCGTGCTCCAAAGGATTGATACCCAATTTTTCCAAAGACTCAAGGTAAAGCTCTTGAATGTTTGACGGAGAAGGTTTCATAACCACTTGGAATTGGTGGTGTTGGTAAAGACGGTTAGGATTTTCTCCATAACGACCATCAGCAGGACGACGTGATGGCTCTACGTAAGCCGCATTCCATGGCTCAGGTCCGATAGCGCGAAGGAAAGTGTAAGGACTCATCGTTCCCGCACCTTTTTCATTATCATAAGCCTGCATAAGCATACAACCTTGGTCATTCCAAAATTGTTGCAAAGTCAAAATAATTTCTTGAAATGTTAATTTCTTAGACATTGTTTACTCCTTTTTATATAAATTACTTGCGACACGAGTCTGCCTCGTCGATCATACGAGGCAAGACGAGTTAGTACTGCGTCTAGCTCAGGCACTCTAGTGCTGAGCGTGGGGTAGCCCGACTGTAAGGAGGTCTCTGCCACTGACGCAGTGAAATGTTAATTTCTTAGACATTGAATACTCCTTAATAAAAAATGATTTCTTGCGACACGAGTCTGCCTCGTCAATCATACGAGGCAAGACGAGTTAGTACTGCGTCTAGCTCAGGCACTCTAGTGCTGAGCGTGGAGCAGCCCGACTGTAAGGAGGTCTCTGCCACTGACGCAGTGAAATGTTAATTTCTTAGACATTGTTTACTCCTTTAGTTTTTATATTTCTTTCTCAATTAACTTCTGCTGAACAAACCAATTTAACAAGGGAAGAGTTTTATCTGTATTTGCCCATAAATGATAAGAATCGAAGACCGCTTGTACACTACCTAGATTTTCTACCAACTTATCTATTGTCAAAAAACTACGCCAGTATTCGTAAAAAATACTTGCATAGTTCTTATCATAAGTCGAAGAACCAAAATCATTCAATGAATGCCAACCATATTTCTTCTGAAAAAGTTCTACAAGAGACTGATTACAAATTTTTTCCGCTTGAAATTCCTCTTCTGTCAAGAAATACTTGCGACTAATATATTCAACCATTCCCTCTTCGAACCAGATATAAGAGTCGTAACCATCAAAATCATCTAAAAAATGCTCCGACCAATGAGCTAACTCATGTCCTACAATCTGTAAGAGGAAATTTTCAGATAAAGAATGATAGTGACTTTCTATTGCTTGAGTTTGCTCAGAACACTCGTAGTTCAGCAACTGATACAAATACAACTCTTTCCAAACAGCTAAATCAGGCGTCATAACCATTCGTCTATTATTTGTATAGGCTGGAACAGCGCTTTCCCTAATAATCTGTGTAGCAGCATTAAAACTTGACCAAATAACGGCTTGCGGTAAATCACAGACTGCAAGTTCATTCTTTAAAAAAGATTGATAATCTTTCAACTTTTCAGTATTTCTTACTACAAAATCACGAAATGCAGCTAGTTGACTATCGTCTTTTACAAGATAAAGGTTTTCCACGTCTCTCCTTTCTTTCACACAATAGACTGAATAAGCAAAAGAACCACATCTGACAATCCTAGGTTGATTTAACCTAGGGGCGTCAGAAACGCGGTTCCACCCTAATTTATTACTTCATTGTTTTTTAAAATACGACAGAAAGCGCCAGCTCTTGATTTTGTTCTACTTGGCTCCCACTATCCCAAGCTCGCTTGAAGAACGCCATAAGACTTTCTTTCCTGCTGTCTATTATATCAAAAATTAGAATAATGTACAATTCTTTTTATGATTTTCTAAAAATCCATATCATCAACTCGTGGAGCACCAGATTGAACAGCAATCGTTTTTAAGGTTTCTCGCTCCTCATGACTCAATTCAATTCCAAAACAATCAAGATTAGCATGAATACGAGATGCAGTAACAGATTTTGGAAGTGGTAAAAATCCTTCTGCCAAGCTCCAGGCCAAGGCTATTTGAGCAACCGATTTTTCGTGATTTGCCGCAATTTCTTGCACTTGCTTGCTATCAAACAGTTCTCCCTGACCAAAAGGTCCCCAAGCTTCCAATAAAATTCCTTTTTCTCGACAGTAATTTACGACTTCCTCTTGATACACACCTGGCGCCAAACGAACTTGATTGACCGTTGGAAGAATTTTTGCGGTTTCAAGCAAGGCATCCAAATGATGGGGAAGGAAATTACTAACCCCAATAGCACGGATTTTCCCTTCTTGATAGAGGTCTTCCATCGCTCTCCAAACTTCCGCATTTCGGATTTTCCATTGGTTATTTTCTCTGAGCGGTTTTGGATTTGGCCAATGAATCAAATACAAATCCAAATAGTCCAGTCCTAGCTTCTCTAAAGACTCTTCAAAAGCCTGACGAGCTTGCTCATAGGTTTGTTGGCTATTCCACAACTTGGTAGTTACGAACAATTCCTCTCGCGGAACTCTGCTATCTTTGATTGCTTGACCAACACTTTCTTCATTCTGATAAATCGCCGCCGTATCAATATGGCGATAACCAGCCTTTAAGGCCTCTAACACTGCACGATAGGCTTCTTCTCCATCCTTAGCCTTAAAAGTTCCAAATCCTAATACTGGAATTTCTACTCCATTATTTAATTGATAGGTATTCATATGCTTCTCCTTCTATTTTATACTCTTCGAAAATCTCTTCAAACCACGTCAACGTCGCCTTGCCGTAGGTATTGTTACTGACTTCGTCAGTTCTATCTGCAACCTCAAAACAATGTTTTGAGCAACCTGCGGCTAGTTTCCTAGTTTACTCTTTGATTTTCATTGAGTATTATAGTGAAATGAAATAAGAATAGGACGAATTGATTAGGACAGTCAAATCAATTTCTAACAATGCTTTAGAAGTCAAGGTGTACTATTCTAGCTTCAATCTACTATATTCATCAATTATAGCATAAAACATTTTTTAAGTAGTACTATCTTCTGTAAAAAATAAGTCTATCACATATCTGACAGACCTATTTTTGTTGCTTATTCATCACGACTATAATACAGTTCATGAGGTTTTAGGCGAGTATTAAGCATCTCTGGTATGGTCACAAAGGTATAACCTTGATTTTTCAAATACTCAATGACCCTTGGCAAGGCATTGACTGTCGGACTATGAATATCATGCATCAAAACGATAGAGCCGTTAGCTACTTGATGCTGAATTTCCGTCAAAATAGCCGCTTCATTTTTACTCTTCCAGTCCAGACTATCCACATCCCACATGATAAAGCTCAAATCCAAGCTATTGCGAATATCATCTGTAATAGCTCCATAAGGCGGACGCATAAGTTTAGAACTAGAACCCAGCACTTTAGTTAGCACATTCTCAGTATCAGTAATCTGCTTTTTAGCTTCATCAAGAGAAAGTTGCGAGAGAATCGGATGGCTCCAACTATGGTTTCCAACAACATGACCTTCAGATTTTATCCTCTTCACCAAGTCCTCATTCCCAGAAACATTTTTCCCAAGCACAAAGAAAGTGGCTTTAACACCATATTTAGCTAGAGTCTCTAATGCCTGCGGGGTCGTTGCTGGATTTGGACCATCATCAAAGGTTAGAGCGACAACTTTTTGATGTTTCTTATCAAAGTAAGACTGGTACAAGGCCGCATCTTTTTCGAGTAAGTACGAAGATTGGATAACATCAAAGAAAGCAGATACTGGCAAGGCTATCTCTTCTAAATTTTCAACCGCAGGACTTGGATAAAGGATAATCTGACTATCCTTGTAATCAAAATTCCATGCAGACAAGTCTTGGTCAGAGAAGCTTTTTACAATCTGCTCACTCTGGTCTTGCTCTATTTTTTTATCCTCTATAAAGGAGGTCAATTCTTTTATCAGCTGTTCCTTAGCCTTACTAGCATCTGAAAAGAGTTGGTCAAGTGTAAAAGGTTGCCCATCTTCTGTTAGGTGAACCTTTCCTAGGCTGGTCTTTTCAGTCTCTTCAACCTTAAAAGCAACTAAATCATAGATTTGTTTGGTCGCATTACGATTGACGACTCCCTTTAAACCTGACTCTTCTTGCTCTGTATAGTAGAAAACAAGATTGTCCTTACTTTCTAGCTTGTCCTTAATATCTTGATTTATCAGCTCCTTAACAGACGAAATCACTTGCTCCCCTTGGAGAGGATAATAGGCAATCACTTCGGTTTGACCCTTACGAAAATGATCCTTCTGATTTCCCTCACTCAATTGATCATCTTTCTCTTTTTTGAGCGATTCAATCTTTTGTTCGAAACTTTTTTGCTGATACATTTTAAAAGCAATAAATCCGCCTAATAAGCAAATAGAAATTGCTAAAATACCAATCAAAGCCAATAATACATGTCTCTTTTTCCCGTGTCTGCCACGTCCCAGTCTACTTTTATTCATATTTATATCATAACAAATTTGAGCAATAATTTCAATGATACAGTTTGGCAATCCTCAATTCCTCCAGCAAGCCAAAGCATCTCACATCAACTCCAACATCCGTATCTGTAGAGATTATGTAGTTTTCTATCTATGGAATTTCTAGTAGATTGAAGCTAGAATAGACACCGTGACTTCTAAAAACATTCTGAGAAATTGATTTATTTTTCTCAATCGATTTATCCTCAAACATCCCTACACCTCTGATATTTTCTTGATAATACTATATACCCAGGCACTTGTAGTTTTACCTTCAGCTAGTAATGTTGACTTTTCTTCTTCAGATAATTTTTTCCGTAAGTAGTCAATCTGCTGAGAAGTAATGTTCTCTTTCCCCATTGCCTTGACAGATTGTATCACCATTGCAGTTAAGGTTGACATATTTGAAATATCTCCATTATTTCTATGCTTAAATTCTATCCTTGCCTTACCAACATTAAAACTGGCATATCTTCCATCTGATATATAGGTCCATTTTGCTGGTACCTGCGTAGATAAACCAAGTAAATTAAGGGCTGTGTTTCCCGATGGAGCAATGGTCCAATTATATTTTCTAGCAATAGCATCAGCAACTTCATCCACAGAGGCCATTGCATACTCTCCAATCAGTTCTATATATTTTGGTTTATAATAAATACCTTTCAAAATGCGAGTAACCTTTTTGTCTTTTACAAGACGATTTAATGTACTACGAACAGTTTCATCTCCTGCAATATCAAAGAAATCATTTGCTATAAAAACTTGATTCGATTCAAAATTTTCTATCCTGTTTACTATTTCCTGCTTATCGTTCATCTATCACGCCTCCTTTGCGCCGAATATGATGCTATTTTTGGTGCAAAAAGTCAAATGAGAGTCATTTTATCAAGAGGGAACAGACCTCTTACAATTTCTTATGTAACATCTCTATCCATTTTTATCCCATTTCTTATTTCAGTAATAGCTTGATTATAAAAATCATGATAATCAGCCGCATTTATTTCTTTTATAATAACGCCATATGTACACAAGAGTATTCTCACATTATCATCTAAATCTCCAACTTTCGAGTAAAAATACACCTTTGTAAATTCAAAATGTTTCTTCTTGTATGCGAGTAGCCACCACAAATCGATTTCAGCTAAATCGAAAGCAAAACCAAGGATATGCACATCATTGCTTACAAAATAATCAATCCATGAATGATGATAAAAATCATTTTTAGAATTCCATCTTCTTAATAATTCAGACGTATATCCTATCACTTGCGAAAGCAAATAACCATAATGGTATTGTCCTAGTATAATAGAATTTTTTCTGGTTGCTATTCCATGTATATGCCATAGTTTTTGTCTCTCACTTAATTTTATATACTGATAGATTCCTAGCTCCTTCTCCTTTTTACTGATTTCCCCCTCTTTCCCATATCCATATAGATTTAAGATTTTTCCAATAGATGGATTAGTACAAATTGTTTTTTCAAACTCAAAGCTGTAATTCGTCGTCAAAATATTCTCTACTTCTAAGTTTAATAAATCCTCAAGAAACTTTTTCTTCCTTTTTGAAATCGTCATCTTATCTTTCAAAAAATCAGTTAGTTCTTCTGCGACAGTTTCTTCTTTCCCCTTATAAAGTACTGAAATCCTCATTGGAAAACGCAAAGACTCGCTTATCTCAGCATGTAGTGAGCATTTCTCAGATTCTTTTTCGCCTCTAAACTTTTCTGCATTAAAGGAATCATCATCTTCTGGCTCGTTTGCAAATAATCTATTGATTCCATTCCCTACTAATAAAATAGGTTTGTTTTTTCTACTTTCATGTTTCCCCATTCCATTACCCCTTCTATCTTTTAAAGCGCTTACATCTATTCCTAAAGAAAGATGGATAGAAAGACGCTTTTCAACTTCTTTCTATCCATTACTTCCTTCAAGAGTCCACACCAGCAATTTTCAGTTCCATTTCATGAACTATCTTACTTGTCTCGTGTTTCTTCCTTATCTTACTCTGCCATCGAAGACTTCTACTTGTACTAGAAGATGACGCTATCCAGCCATGTATTATCTTCTATGGTCGCCTGCGATATTTCACATGTCGCTTATCTTAGCTGAGCAAGAATAGCTTTGAGTTTATCAATCAACTCATCTTCTGTGTGGTCAGACTCTTTCTCATTGGCTAGGAAAGCAACCGCTTGAGCGAGAGCTTCTCGTGCTTGGTCGAGAACTTTCGCATCTACACTTGTAAGGTCGCCGTCTTGCAGAACCTTAGTCAATTCCTTGGTCAATTTCTTGAGTTCAGACTCTTTCTTACGACGAGCGATGAGGAAGAGAAGGAGACCAAGAAGGGCAAGTAGGCTGCCAATCATGGTACCGTATGGAAGATGACCTTGCTCTTTGCTTGTTTCTTTCGTTTCTTCTTCATCCTTAGTCGCTTGCTTGCCTTTCAAGGATTCGAGTGCTTCTTTGACCTTAGCAGTCATCTCTCTCAAGCCTGCTTCTGTCAAGTCAGCATTTCTAAGGGCTTCTTGACCCTCTCCGAGAATGATCTTAGCAGCGTCGATGACAGATTGATCAATAGCATCCAAGTCTTTCAAACGAGTTTCCAGTTCTTCAACCAATCGAGCAAGTTCAGACTTGTCAACAGGACGAGTCTCGCTAGGAGTCACCGTATTGCCTGTATTGCCTGAATTGTTTGGAGTCAAAGTAGAAACTGGAGTTTCTTGAGCTGGAGTGCTTGCTTGAGCCTGTCCAACAGTAGATGATGGAGTAGCAGGGGTGGTATTGCTACTATCGTCTGTCGTCACACCAGGGACTGGAGTGTTAGCACTGTTAGCCGGGGTCGCACTGTCGCTATTACTGTCAGCAGGGGTAGTAGTACCGCCGTTGTTGGTGTTAGCACTATTATTAGTGTCGCCACTAGTATTGCTGTTGCTGCTATTGTCGGTATTAGCACCGTTATTAGTGTTGACACCGTTGTTAGTGCTACCATCATTACTTGGTACAGAAGTTGGTTTATCTACCAAGCCTGCTTTGGCTTCCGCAAGTTTTTGCTTAGCTTCGTCTACTTTCGATTTTGCATCCGCTACGTCTTGTTCCGTTGCGTTCGCGTTCGCAATCACTGTTTCAGCTTCGGTTACAGCTTCTTGAGCTTTTGCCTTCGCGTCTTCATAAGCTTGCTTGCTGGCTTCTGTCTTACCTGCTGTATCGACAACTTGGTCAACGTCTGCTTCCAAGTCCTCTTTCGCATTCGTTAGAGCTGTCTTGTCTGCTTTATCGACTAACTTCTCTTTCGCTTTGTCCAACTTACCTTGAGCTGCTGTTACTTTTTCTTGCGCTGCTTGAACTTCAGCTGCTGTCGCATCATCACCTTTAGCTAATGCTGCTTCTGCTGCTTGCTTCGCTGCTGTAACGTCGGCTTCTGCTTCTGCCTTAGCGTTATTATAAGCTTCAATACTTTCTGGTGTCTTACCGTCTGTATTTACCACTTCATCTAACTTAGCTTTGTCTGCTGTTAGTTTGTTTTTCGCTGTGGTTGTCGCTGCTGCTGTTACCGCATCTTCCGCATCTTTCAAGGCTGCTTTGGCATTGTTTACTTTCGTAATCTCTGCTTGGACAGCTTCTGGTGTCGCATTGTCGTTCGCTATTACAGCTTCCGCTGCTGTCTTCGCTGCTTCTGCTGCTTTCTTAGCGTCGTTATAGGCAGTCACTTTGCTTGCTGGCTTGTCAGCTGTGTCTGGTGCACTTGTGATTTCGCTTCCTAAGGCATTATTCGCTTGCGTTAGAGTTGTCTTGTCTGCTTTATCGACTAACTTCTCTTTCGCTTTGTCTAACTTACCTTGAGCTGCGGTCACTTTTTCTTGCGCTGCTTGTACTTCAGCTGCTGTCGCATCGTCCCCTTTAGCTAATGCTGCTGCTGCTGCTTGCTTCGCTGCTGTAACTTCGGCTTCTGCTTCTGCCTTAGCGTTATTATAAGCTTCAATACTTTCTGGTGTCTTACCATCTGTATTTACCACTTCATCTAACTTAGCTTTGTCTGCTGTTAGTTTGTTTTTCGCTGTGGTTGTCGCTGCTGCTGTTACCGCATCTTCCGCATCTTTCAAGGCTGCTTTGGCATTGTTTACTTTCGTAATCTCTGCTTGGACAGCTTCTGGTGTCGCATTGTCGTTCGCTATTACAGCTTCCGCTGCTGTCTTCGCTGCTTCTGCTGCTTTCTTAGCGTCGTTATAGGCAGTCACTTTGCTTGCTGGCTTATCAGCTGTGTCTGGTGCACTTGTGATTTCGCTTCCTAAGGCATTATTCGCTTGCGTTAGAGTTGTCTTGTCTGCTTTATCGACTAACTTCTCTTTCGCTTTGTCTAACTTACCTTGAGCTGCGGTCACTTTTTCTTGCGCTGCTTGTACTTCAGCTGCTGTCGCATCGTCACCTTTAGCTAATGCATCTGCTGCTGCTTGCTTCGCTGCTGTAACTTCGGCTTCTGCTTCTGCCTTAGCGTTATTATAAGCTTCAATACTTTCTGGTGTCTTACCATCTGTATTTACCACTTCATCTAACTTAGCTTTGTCTGCTGTTAGTTTGTTTTTCGCTGTGGTTGTCGCTGCTGCTGTTACCGCATCTTCCGCATCTTTCAAGGCTGCTTTGGCATTGTTTACTTTCGTAATCTCTGCTTGGACAGCTTCTGGTGTCGCATTGTCGTTCGCTATTACAGCTTCCGCTGCTGTCTTCGCTGCTTCTGCTGCTTTCTTAGCGTCGTTATAGGCAGTCACTTTGCTTGCTGGCTTGTCAGCTGTGTCTGGTGCACTTGTGATTTCGCTTCCTAAGGCATTATTCGCTTGCGTTAGAGTTGTCTTGTCTGCTTTATCGACTAACTTCTCTTTCGCTTTGTCTAACTTACCTTGAGCTGCGGTCACTTTTTCTTGCGCTGCTTGTACTTCAGCTGCTGTCGCATCGTCACCTTTAGCTAATGCATCTGCTGCTGCTTGCTTCGCTGCTGTAACTTCGGCTTCTGCTTCTGCCTTAGCGTTATTATAAGCTTCAATACTTTCTGGTGTCTTACCATCTGTATTTACCACTTCATCTAACTTAGCTTTGTCTGCTGTTAGTTTGTTTTTCGCTGTGGTTGTCGCTGCTGCTGTTACCGCATCTTCCGCATCTTTCAAGGCTGCTTTGGCATTGTTTACTTTCGTAATCTCTGCTTGGACAGCTTCTGGTGTCGCATTGTCGTTCGCTATTACAGCTTCCGCTGCTGTCTTCGCTGCTTCTGCTGCTTTCTTAGCGTCGTTATAGGCAGTCACTTTGCTTGCTGGCTTGTCAGCTGTGTCTGGTGCACTTGTGATTTCGCTTCCTAAGGCATTATTCGCTTGCGTTAGAGCTGTCTTGTCTGCTTTATCGACTAACTTCTCTTTCGCTTTGTCCAACTTACCTTGAGCTGCTGTTACTTTTTCTTGCGCTGCTTGAACTTCAGCTGCTGTCGCATCATCACCTTTAGCTAATGCTGCTTCTGCTGCTTGCTTCGCTGCTGTAACGTCGGCTTCTGCTTCTGCCTTAGCGTTATTATAAGCTTCAATACTTTCTGGTGTCTTACCGTCTGTATTTACCACTTCATCTAACTTAGCTTTGTCTGCTGTTAGTTTGTTTTTCGCTGTGGTTGTCGCTGCTGCTGTTACCGCATCTTCCGCATCTTTCAAGGCTGCTTTGGCATTGTTTACTTTCGTAATCTCTGCTTGGACAGCTTCTGGTGTCGCATTGTCGTTCGCTATTACAGCTTCCGCTGCTGTCTTCGCTGCTTCTGCTGCTTTCTTAGCGTCGTTATAGGCAGTCACTTTGCTTGCTGGCTTGTCAGCTGTGTCTGGTGCACTTGTGATTTCGCTTCCTAAGGCATTATTCGCTTGCGTTAGAGCTGTCTTGTCTGCTTTATCGACTAACTTCTCTTTCGCTTTGTCTAACTTACCTTGAGCTGCGGTCACTTTTTCTTGCGCTGCTTGTACTTCAGCTGCTGTCGCATCGTCACCTTTAGCTAATGCATCTGCTGCTGCTTGCTTCGCTGCTGTAACGTCGGCTTCTGCTTCTGCCTTAGCGTTATTATAAGCTTCAATACTTTCTGGTGTCTTACCGTCTGTACTTACAGCTTCATCTAACTTCGCTTTGTCTGCTGTTAGTTTGTTTTTCGCTGTGGTTGTCGCTGCTGCTGTTACCGCATCTTCCGCATCTTTCAAGGCTGCTTTGGCATTGTTTACTTTCGTAATCTCTGCTTGGACGGCTGCTGGTGTCGCATTGTCGTTGTTAATCACTTCTTGCGCTGCTGTCTGAGCTGCTTCTGCTGCTTGCTTAGCTTGCTCATATGCTGTAACTTTGCTTGCTGGCTTGTCAGCTGTGTCTGGTGCACTTGTGATTTCGCTTCCTAAGGCATTATTCGCTTGCGTTAGAGCTGTCTTGTCTGCTTTATCGACTAACTTCTCTTTCGCTTTGTCTAACTTACCTTGAGCTGCGGTCACTTTTTCTTGCGCTGCTTGTACTTCAGCTGCTGTCGCATCGTCACCTTTAGCTAATGCATCTGCTGCTGCTTGCTTCGCTGCTGTAACTTCGGCTTCTGCTTCTGCCTTAGCGTTATTATAAGCTTCAATACTTTCTGGTGTCTTACCATCTGTATTTACCACTTCATCTAACTTAGCTTTGTCTGCTGTTAGTTTGTTTTTCGCTGTGGTTGTCGCTGCTGCTGTTACCGCATCTTCCGCATCTTTCAAGGCTGCTTTGGCATTGTTTACTTTCGTAATCTCTGCTTGGACAGCTTCTGGTGTCGCATTGTCGTTCGCTATTACAGCTTCCGCTGCTGTCTTCGCTGCTTCTGCTGCTTTCTTAGCGTCGTTATAGGCAGTCACTTTGCTTGCTGGCTTATCAGCTGTGTCTGGTGCACTTGTGATTTCGCTTCCTAAGGCATTATTCGCTTGCGTTAGAGTTGTCTTGTCTGCTTTATCGACTAACTTCTCTTTCGCTTTGTCTAACTTACCTTGAGCTGCGGTCACTTTTTCTTGCGCTGCTTGTACTTCAGCTGCTGTCGCATCGTCACCTTTAGCTAATGCATCTGCTGCTGCTTGCTTCGCTGCTGTAACTTCGGCTTCTGCTTCTGCCTTAGCGTTATTATAAGCTTCAATACTTTCTGGTGTCTTACCATCTGTATTTACCACTTCATCTAACTTAGCTTTGTCTGCTGTTAGTTTGTTTTTCGCTGTGGTTGTCGCTGCTGCTGTTACCGCATCTTCCGCATCTTTCAAGGCTGCTTTGGCATTGTTTACTTTCGTAATCTCTGCTTGGACAGCTTCTGGTGTCGCATTGTCGTTCGCTATTACAGCTTCCGCTGCTGTCTTCGCTGCTTCTGCTGCTTTCTTAGCGTCGTTATAGGCAGTCACTTTGCTTGCTGGCTTGTCAGCTGTGTCTGGTGCACTTGTGATTTCGCTTCCTAAGGCATTATTCGCTTGCGTTAGAGTTGTCTTGTCTGCTTTATCGACTAACTTCTCTTTCGCTTTGTCTAACTTACCTTGAGCTGCGGTCACTTTTTCTTGCGCTGCTTGTACTTCAGCTGCTGTCGCATCGTCACCTTTAGCTAATGCATCTGCTGCTGCTTGCTTCGCTGCTGTAACTTCGGCTTCTGCTTCTGCCTTAGCGTTATTATAAGCTTCAATACTTTCTGGTGTCTTACCATCTGTATTTACCACTTCATCTAACTTAGCTTTGTCTGCTGTTAGTTTGTTTTTCGCTGTGGTTGTCGCTGCTGCTGTTACCGCATCTTCCGCATCTTTCAAGGCTGCTTTGGCATTGTTTACTTTCGTAATCTCTGCTTGGACAGCTTCTGGTGTCGCATTGTCGTTCGCTATTACAGCTTCCGCTGCTGTCTTCGCTGCTTCTGCTGCTTTCTTAGCGTCGTTATAGGCAGTCACTTTGCTTGCTGGCTTGTCAGCTGTGTCTGGTGCACTTGTGATTTCGCTTCCTAAGGCATTATTCGCTTGCGTTAGAGCTGTCTTGTCTGCTTTATCGACTAACTTCTCTTTCGCTTTGTCCAACTTACCTTGAGCTGCTGTTACTTTTTCTTGCGCTGCTTGAACTTCAGCTGCTGTCGCATCATCACCTTTAGCTAATGCTGCTTCTGCTGCTTGCTTCGCTGCTGTAACGTCGGCTTCTGCTTCTGCCTTAGCGTTATTATAAGCTTCAATACTTTCTGGTGTCTTACCGTCTGTATTTACCACTTCATCTAACTTAGCTTTGTCTGCTGTTAGTTTGTTTTTCGCTGTGGTTGTCGCTGCTGCTGTTACCGCATCTTCCGCATCTTTCAAGGCTGCTTTGGCATTGTTTACTTTCGTAATCTCTGCTTGGACAGCTTCTGGTGTCGCATTGTCGTTCGCTATTACAGCTTCCGCTGCTGTCTTCGCTGCTTCTGCTGCTTTCTTAGCGTCGTTATAGGCAGTCACTTTGCTTGCTGGCTTGTCAGCTGTGTCTGGTGCACTTGTGATTTCGCTTCCTAAGGCATTATTCGCTTGCGTTAGAGCTGTCTTGTCTGCTTTATCGACTAACTTCTCTTTCGCTTTGTCTAACTTACCTTGAGCTGCGGTCACTTTTTCTTGCGCTGCTTGTACTTCAGCTGCTGTCGCATCGTCACCTTTAGCTAATGCATCTGCTGCTGCTTGCTTCGCTGCTGTAACGTCGGCTTCTGCTTCTGCCTTAGCGTTATTATAAGCTTCAATACTTTCTGGTGTCTTACCGTCTGTACTTACAGCTTCATCTAACTTCGCTTTGTCTGCTGTTAGTTTGTTTTTCGCTGTGGTTGTCGCTGCTGCTGTTACCGCATCTTCCGCATCTTTCAAGGCTGCTTTGGCATTGTTTACTTTCGTAATCTCTGCTTGGACGGCTGCTGGTGTCGCATTGTCGTTGTTAATCACTTCTTGCGCTGCTGTCTGAGCTGCTTCTGCTGCTTGCTTAGCTTGCTCATATGCTGTAACTTTGCTTGCTGGCTTGTCAGCTGTGTCTGGTGCACTTGTGATTTCGCTTCCTAAGGTATTATTCGCTTGCGTTAGAGCTGTCTTGTCTGCTTTATCGACTAACTTCTCTTTCGCTTTGTCTAACTTACCTTGAGCTGCGGTCACTTTTTCTTGCGCTGCTTGTACTTCAGCTGCTGTCGCATCGTCACCTTTAGCTAATGCATCTGCTGCTGCTTGCTTCGCTGCTGTAACTTCGACTTCTGCTTCTGCCTTAGCGTTATTATAAACTTCAATACTTTCTGGTGTCTTACCATCTGTATTTACCACTTCATCTAACTTAGCTTTGTCTGCTGTTAGTTTGTTTTTCGCTGTGGTTGTCGCTGCTGCTGTTACCGCATCTTCCGCATCTTTCAAGGCTGCTTTGGCATTGTTTACTTTCGTAATCTCTGCTTGGACAGCTTCTGGTGTCGCATTGTCGTTCGCTATTACAGCTTCCGCTGCTGTCTTCGCTGCTTCTGCTGCTTTCTTAGCGTCGTTATAGGCAGTCACTTTGCTTGCTGGCTTATCAGCTGTGTCTGGTGCACTTGTGATTTCGCTTCCTAAGGCATTATTCGCTTGCGTTAAAGCTGTCTTGTCTGCTTGTTTCACCACATACGGCACTCTCACGTTTTCTGTACTTTGATCTGCGTAAGTAATAACAACGTCAAGATTATGGCTACCTACTGTAGTTGGATATTGTGTTCCTTCTTTCAGTGCAGCTGATTGTTTGTTAGCTACATCTACGACAGCAAGTAACTCTGCATTTGTAGGATTTTCACCGACCACTTTTGTAATCGTATTAGTCGTCACTGTATGTGCAGGCGCTGAAATTGACGTTGGTGTTTGTGCACTCTTGGTATCGCCACTTCCTGCTGTCGCAACTGCTGTTACTTGACGATTTCCTTGTACTGAGTTCGCTGGGAAGACCCACGTATTTCCACGTTTTTCAATACCATCTGCTGTCCAACCATTCGCTTTACTTACAGTTATTGTATTTACAGTTGTATCAGTTGTAGAAACAGTAAATACTACTTCGTCTGCATCTTCTGGAATAGTTACAACAGTTTCACCATTTTGTTTATTCTCATAAGTCAACTCTGCTGGTGCTGGATTCGTCACTGTAATCGTTACATCATATTCGCCGACTTTATTTGTGCCAGTTGCAGAAGTTTCAGTTAATTGAACCTTATACTTTCTTGTTCCAACTGTTTCAACGTCAGGTGTCTCTTTCCATGTAGCTGTAAAGTCACTTGGGAAGTCTTTTTCTACATCTTTTTCAGTATATTTAATACCTTTTCGAGCATCTGTTTTCAAGTCAGTCAGAGTTTGACTTCCCTTAGCTGCTGTAATGGTTTTACCTGTGAAATTACGCTCTTTGGCTACATAAATCGTGCTTTCGTCACTTTCTGCAGTAAAGACAGTCTGTTTTACTTTAACAGGCAGTGTAGATGAACCAATTTCAGCAGATTGTTCTGTCTGACGTAAGTAAAGGTTGTCTTCAAGTTTATAGGTCCAGACACCATTTTTCAGTGCACCTTCGCCTGGTTGAAGATTAGCTGGGTCTTTTCCGTTATTAGCGTCAATTTCAACAGTTTTACCAGTTTGTAAGGTCAATACAACCTTCGTAGCACTTTCAAGAGCTGTACCAGAAATCGTACGATCAACATCACTTAATTTCGGATTTTCTTCAGTTCCTGCCGTCTTAGTAAATGTCGGCGCTGTTGGTTTGGCTACTTGCGTATGAGAAATGTCAATAGTAGAGCCATCATCTGGGAAGTTAATCGTAGCTACTTTAGTCTTATCATCCGTAGTTCCCTTAGTATAAGTTACATTTGCAGGTAAGTTACTATTATTTGCATTAACTTCTTGAATTTTAGCTGCAAAGCGCTCTTTGGCTGCATCCGTAAAGTTACCATTAGCGATATCACTATTACCATAAGTCACTTTTTCAGCATTCGTTGGATAAGTGACTTGATTTCTGTAGAAGTCAGCATACGTTTTAACAGTTACCGAATCACTCTTAGCAGAAGATACTTCATAAGCAGTGTCTTCTGTTGTATTTTTTGCAATTGTTTTCTTGTATGTTCCAGAAACAAGAACATTAGTCGTTAATTGTTCTCCTAATGTTAGGTCTTTCTTGTAGTCAGCTGCCGCGAATGCTACTGTTGTTGTCCCAGCTGTAATTTCTTTTTCTGCTACAACATCACCTTGAGCGTCTTTAAGTTGCACTTTTACAGTTGCTCCTGACGCTAATTGCGAAGCTTCTGGTAAGTTTGATACCGTAACGGCAGGTCTAGTTCCTGCTTGACCTTGAAGTGTTGGTGCTTTTGGTTTAACAGCTAGAGCCACTTTGACTCTTTGGTCTGTATACCTATGACTAGTGTCACCACGATATTCATCAACCTTAGTTCCATAGTGAACATTGGCCTCTTCTTCTCGTACTCCTATAGTTGTCTGTACTTTAGCTACTGGAGAAGAACCATAACCATCGCCCCATCCGAAGAATTTTTGTGATGGTGTTCCGAAGTTAGTACTTGATTTTACATAAGAAGTAACATTTGTATTTGCAAATGGTTTTCCTACTTCTGTTTCAAAATAGTCTTTTCCTGTTGGATAATTTGGCTCATAGCCATATATTTTGAAAGTAAGTTCTCTTTCAAATTTCCCAGCCCCATTTGGATAAGTCACAATGATTTTTTTAGTGATTTCTCCCGCTGTTGTACTTGGTGTAGGCGGCATTCCACCTTCAAATTCAATAGTCGTACCTGCTGGTTTATCACCTTCAAAGGCTACATAGAAATCAGGCTTAGCTGGTTGCGTTCTACCTCCAGTACCCCATACTGCTGATGTCAATGGCTGACCAACAACCTCATAGTAAATTGTCACTTCTCTACCATTCACTTTACGAAGAGTAACCCCTGGATATACAATTACTGGGGTGCTTAATTCAAGGTTATCATAACCATCTAGATTTGCCACTACAGTTTCAGTGGTTCTTCCTAGAACTTCTGTTGTTGGTTTTGAGTCGTCTTTCCACGTTGCAGAAGTTAAAGTAACACCTGCCGGTACTTCTACGAAGTTAGCTGCATCATCAACATTTTCAATAGTTCCGCCACTGATTGCATAAACTGTTTTTGGCTTCACAGCGACTAGAGAAATAGTTTTCTCAGCTTTATTACCATTCTTATCTAAAACAGCTACTTTTATATCGCTCTTAGAAACATCTTTCAACGTTCCTTTGATAGAGTTGCTTACTGCATCGTAACTCAAACCTTCTGGTAAGTTTGTAACTTTGATATTACTTTCATCAATACCTACTCCATCGTCTGATAGCTCAAGAGGAATATTGACTTCTTTTCCAGCTTCGACAAGTTTCGAAGAAGCACCGATAACTGGTAACGTAGTATCTCCATTAGCAGCTGTTTGACTAGCGCTGTCACTTGAAACATTTTGAGCAACAACCTTAGCTACAACATTTGATTGACCCTTAACGACTTGGTCCTTCAATGTAATTTTACCAGTGTTCGGATCTATGCTAATACCATCTTTCGCACCTTCTGTAATGCTCCATTGATTATTAGCATCCTTAGTAGCAACAACTTTTGTCTCTGCTTGAGGAGTTTTCATCACATCTCCATTATCTTGCAATTGATTTATATCTGCTGGAGTATAAGTTACTTCTAGTTTATCGACATTTGGTTCGTCTACTGGAGTTGCTGTAACATCTCCGTTAGTTTCAGGAGTTACAGTTGGTACAGCTGGTTTTATACTCTTAACCGGGATTTCAAAGTCTTCCCTTGTTCCATCTGGATAAGTCACAGTTGCTCCGACATAATGACTACCATCCTCTTTAGACTTAATTAAACCACTGTCTTTCATAGCAACTGTTAAGTCTGATGTTTTATTAGTTACATTTACATTACCTTTTGTCGAAGTGAAGGTCAAATTTTCCTTCATAGCGTTAAACTCATCCCCAGTCACTGTCGTCGTGCTAGTAATATATTTCTCCAACGGCTGAGTAGTGATAGTAGGTATGTATTTAGTTGCTTGTGTTCTTGCTTTAAGTATTACACGTGTTGGACTGTTTTTAGTATTGTCTTTAGCTCCTGGAGACTCATGCAACCTATTTCCTGCTACATCTTCTGCATCAGCATAAATAGTTCCAATCGTTCCTCCATCTGTCCACAAGTTATTTCTATCAGCAGGATTTGTTTTCGATAACTTACCTGTAACATTTAATGTAATTGGTGCATCATGTTGTGTTTCAGCGCTATCTTTAGCAAATCTATTAGAAAATTCAAGATTTACACTGCTTAAATTAGTAGGACTTCCATCATATCCAACAAAATTAGCTGCTACTAATTTCCCTGAATTGTCATTAAACGTTGCTATTGGTAAATTAGCTTCTTCTGTTGGTGTGATATACACTACGCGATTTCCATCAGCATCTGTTTCTACGTTTTGGAATGTTACTGTAGGGAACTGGTGGTCTCTATTTCTTACAGTTTC
Source organism: Streptococcus thalassemiae (assembly GCF_903645285.1). Lineage (GTDB taxonomy): Bacteria > Bacillota > Bacilli > Lactobacillales > Streptococcaceae > Streptococcus > Streptococcus thalassemiae. The sequence continues at coordinate 300,022 of NZ_CAHJXN010000004.1, forward strand.
AGTAGTTTCAGTACTTTCTACATTTCCTGTTGTTGGTGTAGTAAGAGCTTTAACTTTTACCGTTGAACCTTCTTTCACATAACCGTCTTTAAGTTTAATCTCTCCTGTTGTTGGATTTACTGTCAGAGGGGCACCCGAACCAAATGACCAAGAATCACCATTCTTCGTCGCTGTGTATGTCACTTCCCTTGGATTATCTCCTTGAGTTGTGTATGTTACACTAATACGATTTACATTCGGCTGGTTGTCATGTGTAATAAGCACAGTGCCATTATCTTGTGGTCTTACTGTTGGCGCTGTTGGTTTGACTTTAAATGTAACTGGTTTTTCTATCTTATCCGGTGCGTAGATAGTTACTCCATTGCCTATTCCAGCAATATCTTTAGTGTATTTTCCACCTTGATTATAAAAATCAGCCACTGCTTTATAGGTTACAGTTCCAGGAGTCGTAAGTTGAGTATCATTTGCTACATCCGAGCTGTCCTTAGACCATTTGAATGTCATTGATCTTGGATAGTATTTATCATCTCCATCCGAATTTGAAGCAACAACCGCTTTAACAAACTCGTGTGCATCTCCTAATGTTGAGTTGAATTCTACTGTTTTTTCAGAAGTTTTTAATTCAACATCAGCAACAATATACTTGAATTTGTATTCTTTTTGGTTATTTGAAGCATCTTTAACTAAAACCTTTGCCTCATGTTCACCTAAAACTGCAGTACTTGGAACTGTATTATCACTATTGAGTTGCGCATTTGTTCCATTAGACATACTTTCGTCTTTAACGAATTCACGCCCTGTTGGAAGGTCCGATGCTTTTAGATAAGTTGTTGTTCCAGAGTTATCGTTAACTTCAAAGGTTGGATTAAATGTAGCACCACGGAATACTACAAAAGTAGGGTTTTCGGTCACATTGTCTTTTAATTCGACACCATTTACTTTCACCTTCGGAGCTACTTTATCTCCTTGGTCTAATGGAATTTCAAAATCTTCCCTTGTTCCATCTGGATAAGTCACAGTTGCCTCAACATAATAAGTATCCGTATCCGCCTTACGTTTAATCGCACCATTGTCTTTACGCTCAATAGTTAAATCAGTGCTATTACGATTTACTTTCACGTCACCTTTTTTAGCCGAGAAGTCTATCTGTTCCTTGATTTTGTTAAACTCGTCTGCAGTCACAGTCGCATTGCTTGCAGTAATATCTTTATTCAAAATCTGTGTTGAGATTTGAGGAGTATATTTATCTTTTTGAGTTAGAAGTCTAATTACAACACGAGTCGGTTCAGTAGCAACGTTTCTGATACTCTTCAGTTGATTACCAGCAGCATCTGTTGCTGAAACGTAACGAGTCACTATGTTACCATTATTAAGATTAGGGTCCCATGCACGCCTTGTGTCTGGATTTAATTTTGGTAGTTTACCTGTAATCTGAATATCATATGGAGCAGCAAAATCACCATTATTAGTTTTAGGTTTTATATTATATTGCAACTCATATTGCATATTAGTGCTTTGAGAATCACCCTGGAATAATACTACTTCACTCAGCTTACCAGAATTATCTTCTACAGTTCCTAATGTAATTGAACCATCCGCCAAGTCTTCTGTTGGTGTCACATAAACAACACGTTCCCCATTCACGACTTCTGTATACTTATCGCTAAAAGTAAAGGTTGGTGCTACACGATCTCCAACTTTTGAGTTAGCTGTTACCGTAGTACTGTCTACATTATCAGTCGTCACTGATTTTGCTGTTATTTGTGAATTGTCTTTGATTTCTCGGTCTTTAATCGTAACTACACCTGTAGTGGCATCGATTGTTACACCATCTGTCGGAGCACCTGTCAGTGACCAGCTATTATTTGTCTTATTGGCTGTTACCGTCTTATTCGTAGGACTTGTCGTATTAGCATTTGTATAGGTGAAACTTACTGTATTCACATTATCCTGCATTGCTGGTCTTACTGTTACGTCACCGTTATCCCCTGCAGTTACTGTCGGTGCTGTTGGCTTAACTTTAACCGTTACATCTAATTCAGACGATGATACTCCTTGGCTATCTGTTGCTTTGTATTTCACAACATAAGAACCTGGTCTATTAACATCGACAGTTTTTGTCGCAGCAACTCCATTTACCGAAACAATCTCTTTTGTCACACCATTCCCTAGTGTTGCATTTTGATCGTCTTCTTTATCGTGAGCTGTGACTAGCGTATCTAAGTTTAACTGTCCACCTTTTTCGATTGTTGTTGTATTTCCTTGAGGTCCAGCTAGTGTCGGTGCCTCATTTGTCACAGAAATAGCTTGCCAATCTGCTGGTGTACCATAGTTTCCTTCTGAGATATTGGTCTTCGTGCTGGCTGTTCCCGCTTTGATAGGTTTCTTCATTGTGATTGTCACTGTTTCTGTGAAACCATCTTTCGTTGGAGTACCTTTTACTTCTGCTTGTGACGAATCTACCGAAGTCCACGGTCCATCAATACTAGTGCGTTTGAATCCTAAGTCTTTTGTAGCTCCAGTATCTTTATCTGTATATTTCAAGTAGAACATACCTGCATCATGAGGTGTTTTTACGACTACTTCTTTAGCTCCTGCGTACAAGGTAGTTCCACCTGTTTCTGATGGTTCAATAGTTGTCGAACCTACCGCAACAGTAACATTTGTGCTAGGACTTTCTACGCCATTAACCGTCTGAGTAACAGCTACAGGGTCTTTAGCAACTAGTTGAGTCTGGTTAGCATGGTTACTATTTAACCCTTCTCTAAGGTTTACTGTCCAATGTCCGTCACTTCCTACTTGGATATTTTCAGCCACTGTCTGACCTGCAACTGTTACTTTGATTTTAGCACCAGCTGTAGCCGTTCCCTTTAGAGTTCTATCATTTGATAACACTTGGTTACCTGTCTGAGTAGTAGGTGTCACTGTTGGAGCGGTTGGAAGAACCTTATACTTAAAGTAATAGTTCTTATCACCCGTTGTTCCATCGCTAACTGTTATAGTAGATGTATAGACACCTGGTATTGTATCCTCAGGTATATTCCCTGTGAATGTTGGACTAAATGGTGCTTGTTGACTGTACTTAGTCGTCGTATTGAAGGCATCATTTGCATTAGTAGCTGTTATGCCAGGACGCAAATTATCTATTCTAAATTTCGTTAGCTTCTCAAAATTATCCCAGGCTTTTAGTTCTGGTCTGAATGCCTGACCTTGAACCACTTCATATACAGCTTCCCTAGCATCCGAGTCATTTCGTGATTGAGGTAATGTTTGAGCATTATCTCCTGTCCCAATTTTAACTTCAGGTACTGTCGTATCTGTTGGAACAGTAATTGTAGCTGCCTCACTCGGATCTGTATCATTACTTCTTTGTTGTGCACTAAGCTGTGTTCCTGAACGCGCGGTACCAAATGGAACTGTAACCATCGCTGTACCATCTGCAGCATTTACAACCGTAGCTGGAGTTTGCCCTAATCCTTCAAACTTAGTCCAAGTGCCATTTTGTTTTTGGAGTATTACAGGTTGTCTTCCATTTTCTACCTCATAAGTAACAACCGCAGATGTAGCTCCGTTTTGTCCTATTTTGACAGTCACATCTCCATTCGGAGTTGTTGCTAGAACTGGTTTCGTTGCGAAAGGTTGTTTCTGAGAAGTTGCCTGAACTGTACTTGTGCTTAGAGGCGATACAACTCCATCAAAGATTGTATCAGTACCTTTGTGAACTAAAGCTGTGACGACTTTTAACGGATCTGTTCCTACATTCGTCTGTCTATAACTTGCAGCATCAAAGGTTGCCTTACCATCAGCAGTTATACTTGACGAAGCTAAGACTGTATAATCAGTAGCTGATTTAAAGTAATAGTTTTGATAATCAGGTTCAGCGTCTCTACCACCTTTTACAAGATAGGCCTTCCACTCAAGTTCAGGAGAAGTAATATTTCCAAAACCAAGATTTGTATTCAAGTCTTTCACTTTAATCGTTGGTTTTTCACTTGCTTTTTCTTTTAATTGCTCGTTAGTTGTTTCAAAAGTTCCTGCCTTAGGTGGAATAATTACACTAGTCTCAAATGTTTCCTTTTTACCATTTTCTGTAGTAACAGTTACTGTCAGAGGATGAACTCCTCCTTTATCTCTAGAGAAGCCACTAGGATTATTCGCCTTGATAGATGCTCTTGTGCCTCCGACTCCCTCTTTTACCCAGTTAATGCCTAAAGACTCACTTCCAGTGACAGCTATATCTGTAATTTTAGTGTTTCCTTGAGCAATAAATTTGAGTGTATTTGCTGTAGCAGGCCAGTCCGGTACTAGTGTTTTAAATTTATCTCGTCTGATGTCCGTTCCAAGACCATTAGACAATCCTATACGTAATTGAGAAACCTCTTTTGATGCTTCCTCACTATAGGCTTTATTCTCAATCTTTTGTTTAGCATAGACAGTAGAGGCTGGTTTTGCTGTTCCATTCGGTAATGTAACTACTGCTATTCCATTACTACTTGACTGAATACTAATCCCTGAGTTTGCTGTCGCTGTTTCTTTGCTCCAGTTTCCATCAGTCCCTTTGACAAATGTAACATTTTGCTCTTTGCTATTCGTATCAGTATAACGAACTACAGCCTTAGTAGCATTATCTTGACCAATCTTAACTGCCAGAGATAAGTCTGTCACATCCTGAGTAATAACAGGTTTAGTAGCAAACTTTTGACCAACGGTAGCAGTCATCTCTGCACTATTATCTGACTCAACAATTGGTTGTTTGCTACCGTCATAATCAATCCAATCCTGATCTATAACCGTTTTAACAACGTACTTACCTTGGGGTAATTCTACACCTGTAAAAGTAGCTTGCCCTTTAGCATTTGCTTTCACTATAGCGTCCTTCTCTACGCCATTTTCAAGCATTTTAACTTTTTCAAGGTTTCCATTATCCAACTTACGGTAGAGAACCATGTTATAACCTTCTGTACCACCGCTAGCGGTAACACTAGTCGCAATCTCAGCTTTATTAGTCAATGCTTCAAGCGTTGGTGTCTTAGGTTTTGTTACAAAGCTCAATTTCCCATCATCAGAAGAATTATCAGTTGGGAATCGACGTACATAACGGAAATTATGAACACCAGGTTTCGAAATAATGTCCATAGTCATTTGCTTCTTACCAGCATCCGTTGTTAAATCATATACCTTATTAGTATCTTCGTCAATTACTCTAAAACTCTGATTTCTCTGATTGGCTTCTTGTTTCCCTTTTTGTTTCTCAATTGGTTGATCATTTTCATCACTGTACTCCCCGTATGAAGTGAAATCAATATTGAAAGCACCATTAACGGTAAGATCTCCAGAGTACGTTAAAACCCCTTTTGTACCGGTATTAAGTGGATCATCAATGTACCTTGGATAGTTTAGAGCTTTATTCGCTCCTTCTGCTTTTACTTGTGTACCATCTGGATAAGAAGTTGCGAAATTAACATACGCTGTATTCTGATCAACTTTAAAATATCCATTTCCGCTTATTTTAAACTTGAACTTGTCTGTGTCGTCTCTTTCTTCAGGTGTTCTTGCATACCATTGGTTGATTAATTGACGAGTAGCATTTTCTACACGCTTAAGACCACCAGCGTAAGTTAATTTACCTAAATCATTTGAACCACTTGTCTCAAAAGTGATTTTATAAGAATGGTCATCACCACTATTTAACGAGAAAGTATACACATCACGAACATCATTCTGAATGGTGTTAAATTTAGCATCTGAATATTTTTGTAAATTACTCGGTTCAATATCTCGTCTATTATAGAAACCTCTGTTTAGATAACCAGCTCCGTAAGTTTGTTCTCTAGCAATATCTTCTAAAGTTCCGACTTTAAAACGTTGAGCTTGAGTTGTTCCTATATTTGATATCCTTGCGTTTGTTTTATCTTTTGTTCCTTTTTCTACATCTTTAAGTTCCGCACCTCTAAAAGGCGAATCCTGAGGAAGATTTCTAAAAGCATTTGACAAAGCGTTCTTCAGCTCATCTTCTCCTGATGCTACTGTTGGTCTTTCTAGTAATGTTCCACCATTTTTATTAAACGTTTGAACAGATACAGATCCGCTCTTTAGAACTTGACCTTGTGGAAGGGTAAAGTAAACCTTATTGACTCCCAGCGTTTTATGGTTCTCATTAACCGTTATCTGCCAGTATAAACCTGTTTTTGTTGGTCGAACATTGATGTGAAACCCTTGGTAAGCTTCGCTAATCTTTCCACCTTCATAATAAGTATTCCCTACTCCACCTTTTGAATAGAATACATAAGAATACTTAGGGTAGGGAGAACCATTCTGACCACTCTCAAATAAGTAACCTGTTTTTGTATCGTAGTCCGCTGATTCTATACCACTTCTTGTAGCTATCGCTCTATCCTGTCCAGGCGCACGTCTCATACGTGTTTGTGCTCCTGCCGGCATCGAGCGGAAACCTGACCATCCTGTAGCGTTGGTGCGCGGTTGGATGGTTACATTGTCAGCTCTTGCTGATTCATCCTCAGTTGGAATAGCTTCATAGTCAGATGAACCACCATTCAAAGCTCGTGGTTCAAGGGGACTTGAAACAACCGCTCCATTAGCCTCTTTTTCAGAGAGGACTCCTTCGATTAGTTCACGTGATTTTTTCAGGTCTGCTAAGGCAGCACTAAAGTCTTCTTGACTAATAGTGTCACCTTTAGAGAAGGCTTCATTGAACTTATCAACAGCTGCCTTGGCTGCTTGGATTTTATCTGCTGATGCTCCGTTAGCTCGGAGTTGCTCAGTGATGAACTCTAATTCATCTTTTAGTCCATAAACACCATTTTTACCTTCTGTATTTGTGTAGGTTGGGAGCGCCTGTGGAGTAGCTTGAGAGCCAGCTCCAGAACCTGTTGAGTCTCCTCCAGCAGATGGCCTAACTTGATTTTCATCTGATGTAGGCTCGCTCAAAGTTCTTCTACGACCTTTTCCTCCACTTGTTTGCGCAGTCGTAGCTCCCTCTGGAGTAGCAAGTCCAGTAGGTGTCAGACTTGTAGATGTCAGACCTGCTTTTTCCAAGATTGTTGGAGTTTCTAAGCTAGGTGTCAAGGCTTGATTGACACGGCTCATAAGCTCTGCCATCAGTCTTGCTTGCTCATCAACCTGCGCTTGCGTCGCTTTTGGATCTTCCAAAACTGCCTTAGCTGCTGCTAGGCGCGCTTCCACTTCAGCATGTAGTTCCTGCATTGAGCTAAGCGTTAGTTTTGCCAACAAAGCTTGCAGATTGCCTTGAGTCGATTTGGCTGCTGTCGTATCAGCGACGGTCGGCTCTTCTTGCTCTTTTACTTCTCCTGCTTGAGAAGGTTCTTGGTTAGCTGGATTTGTCTCGGACTGAGCAGAGTTAGACTCAGCTCCTGCTTGCCCTTGATTGGTTCCCTCAGCTGGAGCTTCTTGCGTTTTCACCTCATCAGCTGCTTTGAGTTCAGCTGGCTGGTAAGTTAAAACCTTGTTCGAGTCTCCCTCATCCGAGCTTCCTAAATCACCGTCTGCCTTTCCATCAGAACCCACCGTAGCTACTTCATTTGCCGTAGCTGGAGTAATTGTCTCACTCGCCGCCACAGCTCCATTGGCAAAGAACATCAATGCCGCAACCGCGACACTGGCAGCACCAAAGTGGTATTTTCGAATCGAATATCGGAAAACCTTTTCTTTGTTATATTTTCCAAAGTCCATGAAATCTTTCTCCTTTTTTGTAAGTTGTTTTGAAAACAAAAATAGCCTTATCATCTTCAAACTCACATGATATTAAATAGTATTGATAGCACTATTTAACCCACTGCACCCAGTGTACAGTCTAGTAATAATTATACCATACCCCCCCCCGAATTTACCATCTAATCATCCAAAAATCTTGATTTTTAGACAATTTTTTAGTATATATTTATTATATTGATTATAGATATACGCTTTTTTGATTTATTTCCTAGAAACTAATAACTTTTCTATATCTTTATTTATGAAAATTTTAGTATAATAATAGTTATAATTGGATGGTTTTTAGTAGTCTGAATATATTAAATTTGATTTAGAAACCAAGTATGGATTCGGATTTTAGTTTGAAAAACCTCCCTATTTTTTATTGGAAGAGCTTATCATCAGTTTTTGAAAAATGTCTCAGACTTATACTAGACTTGTTCGATACCTATTTGCAGCAAGATTAAATGGTTAGCTGGTTAGAAATTGAATTGTTAGCTTTTATTTCATCTCACTATCCCCTATTCCTAGAGCCACAATCTCCTTATTCCTTCCTTTGACGATTCTCATCTCCAAAATCACTCCTATTCCTAGACCGCTTTCAGCCCTTACCTCATGATAATCAAGCTTGGAAATATAGTAGATTGAAATAGAATATGAACAAATTGATAAGGGGATTTTAAAGTAATTTCTAACAATGCTTTAGAAACTAGGATGTGCTATTCGAAATTTAACTCACTATAAAAATCAACTAAAACAAAATGAAACAAGAATCAAACAAATGGGTCTTGGAATTTCAATCAATTTATAACAATATTTTAAAATCCCCTTGTACTATCCCAGCTTTAGCTCATTATATTTGTTCTAAATCCATTGATTATCATTCTACTCTTATCCTTAATCTAAGATTAGTATTTTGAGCTATCCTACATAAGTCTCCTGGCTTGCTTTTTGATTTTCGTTTATAGAATATTGAATTTGGAATAGTTCACTAGTACTTCTAAAACATTGATAGAAATTACTTTAACTTCCTGACTGATTTGTTCAGTTCTTATTTCATTCATATATGCTATGCATTAACCGATAGCGGATACCTACGGAGAACTTGCCACTCAGATGTAGGACTTGCCCATCATACAAAAAAACAGACTTCATCCCACAAAGAGATAAAATCTGTTACTATTTTCTACACGATATTTCCTAATTTTTAATCCAGCAGTTGGTCCGCCTGGCTGATGGCTCGCTCGGGGCGCTGGGTAAAGGGCTTGTTGCCGAAAAACTCCAACCATGGTTTACGAACCTCGTCTTTGCTGGTTTCTCTGTATTTTTTAGGTCTTATTTGTAATGTTCTTTCAACAGCACCTCAAACTCAGAGACAGTCATTCCCAATTGCTGGCTGGCTACCTCGGAAGTCAGAAGACCTTGGCGAACCATATCTAGGAAAGCAAAAAGTTTTCCACGTTCAAGTCCACGCTCCAGTCCCTGTTCAATCCCCTCTGCACGGCCACGTTCAAGTCCACGCTCTAAACCTTGTTCAATACCTTGTTCAAGACCTTCTGCCCTAGCAGTTTCCAAGGCATAGTCCTGTGCTAACAAGGCTTGTTCTTCGCGCATACGTAGTTGACTAAACATCTTCCTGTCCTCCTCGGACCAGCTCTTGTAATCCAGCAGCTGGTCTGCTTGGCTGATGGCTCGCTCGGGTTGCTGGGTAAAGGGCTTGTTCCCGAAAAACTCTAACCAGGGCTTGCGAACCTCATCTTTGCTGGTTTCTCTGTATTTTTTTAATTCCAAGAATGCCATCTTGACTAGATGGTTTTCCTGACCATTGTTGGTAATGGTTAAAACATCACCTGTCGTATCTTCTCGCATACTAAAGCTATGAAAAGCTAAGTCATCTGAAAAGTAATTGCTGTCCACGATTGCAATGGCATAGACTGGTGCAATGTGTTTATAGCTCTGGTGTGTATCACCTTCTCGTTGGCGAATTTTTTCAAGATTTTGATTGACCTGACTACACAGGTAAGCCCATAAGCGATTGATGAAAAAATTCTGATGATGCACCTGAATCTCAATAATTACCTGAGTGCCATTGTCCAACTCCGCCAAAACATCTATACTGGTATAGAAATCCTGCGCCGAGTAGGGTAAAGAAGGCAAGACATGAATGTTACTTCCCTCCAAAATGGTCACATTTTTTGCTGGTAAATCCAGCATATCGCGAATAAATTGACAAGTAATTTCTGGATTGCTAAAAATTTTCTTAGCAACCAAGTCATTAGTTGGGCTGATGCCCGGATGTCTTAGAATCATCCTTTTCCTCCTTCTATTATAGCACATTTTTTAATCTAATTTACTAGATTTGATGCTTCTATCTATTTATTCGTAAAAGAAAGCTTTTTTCAGAAGAAAGCGAATCGCTTATTTGAAATTTTTTCCCCTCTGTTGGATAGTCCCGTCTATCTATGTTATAATGAAAGAAGGATTTAAAATCGGAAAAGGAGTATCTATGCTTAAATTAGGTGTCATCGGCACTGGCGCTATCAGCCACCACTTCATAGAAGCAGCCCATGCTAGTGGAAAATACCAGCTGGTCGCTGTCTATTCTAGGAAACTTGAAACCGCAGCAACCTTTGCTTCTCACTATGAGAATATCCAACTATTCGATCAATTAGAAGTCTTCTTCAAATCTTCCTTTGATGTGGTCTATATTGCCAGTCCAAACTCCTTGCATTTTGCTCAGGCAAAAACTGCCTTGTCTGCTGGTAAACACGTCATTCTTGAAAAGCCAGCTGTCACTCAGCCACAAGAATGGCTAGACTTGAGACATACAGCTAAGAAAAATCGCTGTTTTATCTTTGAAGCAGCTCGGAATTACCATGAAAAAGCTTTCACTATCATCAAAAACTTTTTAGCAGACAAACAAATTTTGGGAGCAGATTTCAACTATGCCAAGTATTCTTCCAAGATGCCTGACTTGTTGGCTGGGGAGACACCAAATGTCTTTTCAGACCGTTTTGCTGGTGGAGCTCTTATGGATTTGGGGATTTATCCTCTCTACGCTGCCGTTCGCCTTTTTGGAAAAGCTAATGACGCGACTTACCAGTCTCAACAGCTTGACAATAGCATTGACCTAAATGGTGACGGAATTCTCTTCTACCCAGACTTTCAAGTTCACATCAAGGCTGGGAAAAACATCACTTCCAATCTTCCTTGCGAAATTTACACAACAGATGGAACCTTGACCCTCAACACGATTGAGCATATTCGCTCAGCTATTTTTACCGACCACCAAGGAAATCAAGTCCAGCTCCCTATCCAACAGGCTCCTCATACAATGACTGAGGAAATCGCTACATTTGCACAGATGATTCAGCAACCAGACCAGACACTCTACCAGAATTGGCTGGATGATGCAGGCTCTGTTCATGAGCTACTATATACCATGCGCCAGACTGCTGGCATTAGATTTGAGGCAGAAAAATGAAAACCAAACTACCGACTGAATGGCAAGAACTGAGTGACCAACTCGGTTTCCAAGAATTCACCCCCATTCAAACTCAACTATTTGAGCCCCTTCTTGCTGGAGAAAATCTTCTAGGAGTAAGCCCAACAGGAACAGGTAAGACCCTAGCTTACCTCCTACCAAGTCTTCTCAGACTACAAAAGAAAAAAGCCCAACAACTCTTGATTCTAGCACCAAATACAGAACTTGCTGGACAGATTTTCGATGTATGTAAAACGTGGGCTGAAGCTATCGGCTTGACTCCCCAACTCTTCTTATCAGGTTCAAGTCAAAAACGACAAATTGAACGACTCAAAAAAGGACCAGAAATTCTGATTGGAACCCCTGGCCGTATCTTTGAACTAATTAAATTGAAAAAAATCAAGATGATGAATGTGGAAACCATCATCCTGGATGAATTTGACCAATTACTAGATGATTCTCAGATACACTTTGTAGAGAAAATCACTCACTACGCACCGCGTGACCACCAACTGGTCTACATGAGTGCCACGACCAAGTTTGACCAAGAAAAGATTGCGCCGAATACACGTACCATTGATCTCTCTGATCAAAAACTGGATAATATCCAACATTTCTACATGCAGGTAGACCAGCGTCACCGAGTGGATATGCTACGAAAACTAGCTCATGTGGAGGATTTCCGCGGTCTGGTCTTCTTTAACAGCCTATCAGACCTTGGAAGTGCAGAAGAAAAATTACAGTATCGTGATATCTTGGCTGTTTCTCTCGCTAGTGATGTTAATGTCAAATTTAGAAAAGTCATCTTAGAAAAGTTTAAAGATAAGCAACTAACCCTACTCCTTGCAACTGACCTTTTGGCTCGAGGGATTGATATCGATAGCCTAGAATGCGTCGTAAACTTTGATGTTCCTAGAGATAGCGAAACCTACACACACCGTGCTGGCCGTACTGGTCGTATGGGCAAGGAAGGTTATGTTATCACTCTCGTCACTCATCCAGAAGAACTTAAAAAACTCAAGAAATTTGCGAGCGTACGTGAAATTGTCTTAAAAAACCAAGAACTCTATATCAAATAAAGCTCCGTTGCTCTATACACATCCAGTGTATGGAGCTTTTTTATAAGCAATTCAATTTTATACTCTTCGAAAATCTCTTCAAACCGCGTCAGCTTCGCCTTGTCGTATGTATGGTTACTGACTTCGTCAGTTCTATCTACAACCTCAAAACGGTGTTTTGAGCTGACTTCGTCAGTTCTATCTGCAACCTCAAAACGGTGTTTTGAGCTGACTTCGTCAGTTCTATCTGCAACCTCGAAACCATGTTTTGAGCTGACTTCGTCAGTTCTATCTGCAACCTCAAAACAGTGTTTCGAGCAGCCTGCAGCTAGCTTCCTAGTTTGCTCTTTGATTTTCATTGAGTATTAGTTCAATATCTGAAAAAAAAGAACCTTGCAAAGCAAGATTCTTTTAGTGTCTGACTTAAATAATTGTTCTTCTGGGAACTAAATCGAATTAAGCTTCGATTTCTGTAACCATACCTGAACCAACAGTACGTCCACCCTCACGGATAGAGAATGTAGTACCTTGTTCTACGGCGATTGGGTGGATCAACTCAACGTCGATTGTCACGTTATCACCAGGCATTACCATTTCAGTACCTGCTGGAAGTTCGATTGAACCTGTAACGTCAGTAGTACGGAAGTAGAATTGTGGACGGTAGTTGTTGAAGAATGGAGTGTGACGTCCACCTTCTTCTTTAGTAAGGATGTAGACTTCACCTTTGAATTTAGTGTGTGGGTTGATTGAACCTGGTTTAGCGATAACTTGTCCACGTTCGATTTCATCACGTTGAACACCACGAAGAAGGACACCTACGTTATCTCCGGCAAGACCTTCGTCAAGTTGTTTACGGAACATTTCAACACCAGTAACAACTGCTTTTTGAGTTTCTTCTTTGATACCAACGATTTCGATTTCGTCGTTGACTTTAACGATACCACGGTCGATACGTCCTGAAGCAACTGTACCACGTCCAGTGATTGAGAATACGTCTTCGACTGGAAGAAGCAATGGTTTGTCAGTGTCACGTTCTGGTTCTGGGATGTACTCATCAACTGTGTTCATCAATTCCATAACGATGTCTTCGTATTTAGAGTCACCTTCAAGAGCTTTAAGAGCTGAACCTTGGATAACTGGAAGATCGTCACCTGGGAAGTCGTATTCTGACAATAGGTCACGGATTTCCATTTCAACCAATTCAAGCAATTCTTCGTCGTCAACCAAGTCAACTTTGTTCATGAAGACGATAAGGTGTTTAACACCAACCTGACGTGAAAGAAGGATGTGCTCACGAGTTTGTGGCATTGGTCCGTCAGTTGAAGCTACTACAAGGATAGCTCCGTCCATTTGAGCGGCACCAGTGATCATGTTTTTAACGTAGTCCGCGTGTCCTGGAGCGTCGATGTGAGCGTAGTGACGTTTTTCAGTTTCGTACTCAACGTGCGCAGTGTTGATAGTGATACCGCGTTCGCGTTCTTCTGGAGCAGCATCGATAGACGCATAGTCTTTAGGTTGGTTAACTGATGAAGGCAAGCGACGTGCCAAAACAGTTGTGATAGCTGCAGTTAGGGTAGTTTTACCGTGGTCAACGTGTCCGATAGTACCAATGTTAACGTGTGGTTTACTACGATCGTATTTTTCTTTTGCCATTTGAGTAAAAGCCTCCAATAAAATATATTTTATAGATAGACAGTAGGCAATACAGTCTAACTTTCCTTACTATTTTATCAAATTTCAGCTAAATTGCAAGTGTTTTACAACGTTTTTGTGAATTATTCTTGGTAAAAATTTAGCTAGCTAGTAGAAAGTACTAAATAGACTTATCCTTCAAGGAGTTTTCACCATTATTCATCCACTCACTTGCTGAGAATGCAAACAGTCTCTGGTTTATACTACAAAAGCAAACTAGGAAGCTAGGAAGCTAGGTAAAAGTTACTCACAACATCGGTTTAATACTCTTCGAAAATCTCTTCAAACCACGTCAGCGTCGCCTTACCATGGGTATAGTTGAGACTGGTCAAAAAGTCTTTGAAATCAGAAAAACATATAGTATCAGGTCTTGAGAACCCTTGCTACTATGCGTTTTATTGTGGGAAGATTGACTTCATTTTCTCCTAAAGTCGAGTTTTTGCCCAACCTCTTCATCTACAACCTCAAAACACTATTTTGAGCTGACTTCGTCAGTTCTATCTACAATCTCAAAACTGTGTTTTGAGCAACCTGTGGCTAGCTTCCTAGTTTACTCTTTGATTTTCATTGAGTATAAGATTGCAGATAAAACGATAAGGACGTCGGTCGAAAATAGCCCCCTAATCGCTTATTTTATAGTAAAATGAAATAAAAACTGAACATTTTGTTGAGGAAGGCAAATCAATTCCTCACAATGTTTGAGAAAGAAGGGCGGACTATTCCAACTTTACCCCACTATAAAGCAGACTTACAAGATAGGGAACCCATCACCGATAATATATATAGTAGAATGAAAACTGCACAATTTGATTGGGGAATTCAAACCAATTTCTCACAATGTTTTAGAAACAAGGAGCTATTATTTCAACTGCAAGCTACTATAGCCCATTAAAGCTGAATAGCCTACTGAGACTTCTAAACAACTGCTGGAGAGGAGTTTGTTTCGATTTTCTTTCATTTCCCTAAAAAATCAAAAAAAGAGAACCAGTATGATCCTCTCTTACTTATAGATGGTGCTCACTCAAATGTTAAAGGAGCTATTTCTTAGAGATAAAGGAATTTGAATACAGCTACTGCCGCAATTGCTGCTGCAATAGGTGCTACTACTGGTACCCAAGAATACCACCATTTTGAATCGCCTTTATGCTCACCAAGAACTGATTTTGGAAGGAAAGCATGAAGGAGACGTGGTCCCAAGTCACGAGCTGGGTTCAAGGCAGGTCCTGTAGGTCCTCCAAGTGATGTTACCAAGGCCATAACGAGGAATCCAAGTGCCAAGTGAGCCACAGAAAGTCCTGAAGCAGTGTGTGGAGCCACCTGTGCTTTAATAGCCAAGTCAGAAAAATCAACTGTTTGTCCTGCTTGTGTTGCCATTTGTTTCATGTATTGAAGCACTTCAGCACCAAAGAAGTTTTTAGTCAAACCAAGAGCTGCAAAGAACAAAACAAATGAACCAACAAACTCGTTTACAAAACCATTAACAGTTGCTGCATAGCGACTTTCTTTTGTACCATGGTCAATACTTGAAATAGTTGAGAAAGTTCCCAAGATGTTATTTGAGTTTTCAGTTTTCAAGTAGAATGGGCGGTGTGTTGCCACAACCAAGGCTTGACCAAAGATAGCCCCCAAGACTTGCGCGATAATGTAAGGTACCACTTGTGCCCAAGGGAAAAGACCGCTAACTGCAAGTCCTAGAGTGAAAGCAGGGTTGATGTGGTTCCCAGATACGTTACCAAACATCAAGGCTGGGATCATAACCCCCATACCATAACCAACAGCGATGACGATCCAGCCACTTTGGTGACCTTTCGTACCTTTAAGTTCAACGTTGGCAACTGCACCATTCCCAAGAATGATCAAAATGGCAGTTCCCAAAAATTCAGTGGCATACTTCAGTGCCCATGTGAAATCCATTTGCTAGATTCTCCTTAAAATTTTTTAGATATTCCTTATTTTATCAATTTTTAGCCTATTTAGCAACTAGTTTCTGGAAAGATTTTTAAAAAAATAGGATTCAAAGTTTCCCAGTTCAATGGACTTGTAAGCGTTTTGCTTCCTAGCAAAAAGTTCCCTCTTAAAACCAGGAAAAAAGCCCACATCTGTGAGCTTTTCCTTGTTCCTAGATTCTAAAATCTATTATTTTTCATCTTCTTTTTTCTTGAAGAATCCTAGTCCTAGACCAGCTAACAAGGTCATGATACCAGCACTAGCCAAGGTAGCATTCGCTTCTGTACCTGTGTTTGGCAACTCTGCTTTATCAGATGTTTTTGTAGATGTTGCACTATCTACTGTCTTTTCTGATGTAGCTGTAGCCACTGCTTCACCTTTTTGTTCTGAAACTTTAGATGGTGCTGGGCTTGCAGCTTGTTCTGGACTTGGAGTTTGGTCTTTTGGAGCAGGAGTTTGAGCTTGCTTGGTTCTAAACACATGAACTATCAAGTTATCTCCCTCACGGTGACTCTCAACAAATTCATAGCCTGGAACTTCACCTGCTTCTTGCTTATCAACTGATGGAACCTTCAAGTCTTTTCCATTTTCATCGCGCCATACTGTACGAACCGCTGGAGTTTCAGCTTTGTTTGGTTTTTCTGGCGTTGAAGTTGATGGCGAACTTGATGGAGTCATTGGATGACTAGTTGGGCTTTCTGGTAAAATTGGAGTTCCATTCGCTACTTTCTCAAATGTATGCGTCAAAATACCTTCTTCTAAGCGACTAGATAACCACTTGTAGCCTGCAATTTCGCCAGCAGGTTCTTTTTTGCCAACCACTGGTTTCTTAAGCTCAGTTCCTGCTGTATCTACCCATAGCGTTACTGGATGCTCTGGGTTTGCTGCTTCGATTGATAAAGCAGCGTATACAAACGGAGTATAATCACTCGTTTTATGCTTGGCTTGAGCTTGGACTTTTTCTTTATTGACAACTGATTCTCGTGGAATGGTTACAGTACCTGTTTTCTTGTCTAATGTAACATTTTCAGGTTGTTTGTCTAAGCTCCATTCTCCGTTAGGTTGCTTGGTAAGTTTGAGAACTTCCTCACCAGAGCCATCACTCTTAGGATAAGTGATTTTGACCGTATCCGCATCTTTCTTAGGTGCTTTGACTTCGATGCTTGCTTTATTCGCTTCTTCCACAATAGCGATAGTCGGCGGAGCTACCTTAAGATTTGGTTGGTCTTCAGGCTCAGATGGTTGTCCTGGTTGAGTTGGTGCTTCCTCAGGATTTGTTGGTTTTTCAGGTTGTGGAGTCTCTGGTGTTTCTCCTGGTTTTGGTTGTGGAGTCTCTGGTGTTTCTACTTTTGGTTGAGTACCACGTTTCACAACACGAGTTACAGGGTCTGTTGTTTCTGTTGTTGGTTCATTTGGAGTTACAACACCTGTAGTTTCATCAATATTGTAAGTCGTAGTCTTAACAGTTTCACCATCCTTACCTGCTGTGACTTCTTCTTCTGTTCCTTCTGGAACTGAGTCATCACGTTCATAACGAGTTGGGAATGGAATTGGTGTTTTCTCTACTTTTGGCTGTGTTCCCTTTTTAACAACACGAGTTACTGGGTCTGTTGTTTCTGTTGTTGGTTCATTTGGAGTTACAACACCTGTAGTTTCATCAATATTGTAAGTCGTAGTCTTAACAGTTTCACCATTAACACCTTTAGTAACTTCTTTTTCAGTTCCTTGCGGTACTGAGTCATCACGTTCGTAACGAGTTGGGAATGGAATTTCTGTTCTTTCTACTTTCGGTTGGGTACCACGTTTTACAACACGTGTAACTGGGTCTGTTGTTTCTGTTGTTGGTTCATTTGGAGTTACAACACCTGTAGTTTCATCAATATTGTAAGTCGTAGTCTTAACAGTTTCACCATTAACACCTTTAGTAACTTCTTTTTCAGTTCCTTGCGGTACTGAGTCATCACGTTCGTAACGAGTTGGGAATGGAATTTCTGTTCTTTCTACTTTCGGTTGGGTACCAACTTTAACAACTCGTGTTACTGGCTTCGTTATTTCTGTTGTTGGTTCATTTGGTGTTACGACACCTGTGTCAGGATCCATCGTATACGTTGTCTTTTTGACTGTTTTTCCATCAACACCTTTTACAGTTTCTCTTTCTTCTCCATTTGGAACTGAGTCATCACGTTCATAACGAGTTGGGAATGGAATTGGTGTTTCTTCAACTTTTGGTTTTACTCCAACACGAACAACTTTTTGAACCATTTCTGTTTTTTGAACAGTTGGTTTATTTTCAGTAGTTGTTCCATCTTGTTCATTGAGAGTATAAGTTGTCCTTGTTACAATTTTTCCTTCTGAACCTGGATTGTCAATAACCGTTTTTCCATAGTCTAGGTCTGGGTCTTGGATATACTTAGTCGTAATGTCAATAATCTCTGTTGTTTCTACAGGTTTGATACCAACTTTCACTACTTTTTGCTCCATTGGTGTATCGTTTTCTGTTACAACAGGAGTATGTGTCTCACCAGTTTTTGGATTAACACTATAAGTCGTAGTTTTTGTATGAACCCCTTTCGAACCTGGAGCTACCACTTCTTTCTCATCACGAGTTTTAGTTTCATCAGGAATATAACGAGTTGTGATTTCAGTCTCAACCACTTCTTTCTCAACATTCCCAACCTCTATAACTGTTGGAGTTGGATCTTCTTCACCATCACCACCTGGAACTTCTTCAACTTTATCCGTGTTAGGAATCCACTTATAGGTGATTTCTTGAATCCTTTTCCCTGGAGTTCCTTGAGTTTTCGTTTTCTTTTCATCTTTCTTCAAGTCTGGATTCGCTTCATAGGTAATCGGTGATGGAATAGGTGTCTCTACTTCTTTTGGTTTGGTACCAACGCGAACCACTCTAGGTGTCATTTTCTTCGTTGTCTTTTCTGTAGCCTGAGGATTGCTTAAACTTCCATCCGTCTCAGACACATCATAAACAGTCGTAGTTTCCTTTTCTCCCGGAGCACCCTCAACATCTACAACTGTCTTACCACCTTCCAAGGTAGGATCTTCTTTATAAGTGACCGTCATTGGAATTTCTGATGTAGTTACTTGTTTATTCCCAACTTTGATAACGGTATCTACCTTGTCTACACGCCCTGTAATCGTTTCGTGTGGTGTCACCTGACCTGTATGCTCATCTAAATCATAGGTTGTCTTTTTGGTAACTGAACCATCATGACCATCAACAGATGTTACTTGCGTATTGTAAGGAGTATCAGGATCTCCTACATAACGAGTTGTTTTAGGAGTTGTTTCTACTACTTCCTTCGGTTTTGTTCCGACTTCGTAAACATCGTCTTTTTTATCTATATGATCCCCTTTGTTTACATGGATTCTATATTCAGACGATAATACTACTGAGCCGTCTTCCTTAACTACGTTTTCATCAGCATTCTCATCAACCGTAATAGGTTTACGAGCAACAACTATAGTGTCTTGGTCATCAATTTGCCCATCACTTGGTGCATATTTTCCATCTGGATTGTATTTCCACACACCTGGTTTATTTGGACCATCACCAGTTAACCCAGAGTCAACCACATGAGGATATTTAGGATCTATTTCACTTCTATATGGGACAGTTTTGCCGTCAATTATTCCCCCAGCTTGGCTATTATCTACAGGTTCTGGATTTTTATATTCATCATCAACAGTACCATCTTCATCTTTGTCATACAATTTTGTAAACAACTCTGACATTGGATGATCAAAAAAATAACTGTCCTCTCCCTCTTTAGGTAAAATAAAACTTCGCCCATTATACCCTTCCTCTTTAAGAACAGGTTCATGGCTTTCAATCTCATCATTTCGAACGTATTGCTTACCTTTTGGAATAATAACTTCATAACCAGAATCCGAACTCGAAAGATCTTCAATATTAGTCTCTCCGGGGCCCGATTCATTACCATTAGCATGAACTACATTTGGTGCCATGATTGCAACACCACCTAGGGTAATGACAGTAGCCACTACACAGGAACCGAAAACTTTTCCGATTTTGCGTAAAGCATATTTTTTATTCTTAGTTGATTGTCTTGACATATTTTCCTCAATTTAATATTTATTTTAGTTTATAGATTGTTGACTCCGAGCCAAAAGCCAGATAACTCATCCAACTTTTGGCAGGAAACAACATTTTCTATATTATTCGGATTCATCTTCTTTTTTCTTGAAGAATCCTAGTCCCAAACCTGCTAACAAGGTCAACAATCCTGCCCCAGCTAAGCCAGTATTAGCCTCTGTACCTGTATTTGGCAACTCCTCTCTCTTACCTGTCTCATAAGTCGGAACTTCTGGATCTGGATTCACTGGAGTTTCAGGTCTTGGAGCATCTGGTTCTGGAGTTGGCTCTGGTATTGGAGTCTCTTGATTTGGTAGTTCTGGGCTTGGTGTCGGAGCACTTGGATGCTCTGGATTTGGTTGTGGTCTTGGCTCCTCAGGTCTATCTGGAATTGGTTCGTTAGGAAGAACTGGCGGTATCTTTTCAAATCGATGAATCGTAATACCATCCTCCGTTACAGTTGTAATATATCTGTATCCTGGAATATTTCCAGCTTCATGAGTACCTGGTTGATCTGGTTTAAGTGGATTACCATCTTTATCAAACCAGACTGTAATTTTATATTCTGGCTTGTCTACAGATGGAGAACCTGCAAAGAAAATATGTGTGACTTTATTTCCTTCCAAACGACTTTCCAACCAAACATGATTTGCAATTCGACCTTTTTCATGTAAACCATTTTCAGTTGGTCTTAAGACATTTCCATTTACGTCAATCCATTCTGTTGTTCCTTCAAATTTAGGTACATCAAGAATATTCGGCATAACACTAACAATCTTACTTTGTTTGTACTTATGTTTTGTTTGCGTATCTACCCATGTCTTCGGTTGAACTTGTTCACTTGGAATGTAAACACGACCATTCGTCGGATTGATAGTCACTCCAACTGGAGATTTTTCAATTTTCCACGTACCATCTTTATCTTTCTTCGTAACGATAGTTTCTTTTTCAGTACTGTTTCGTTTTGTAAATGTAATAGATAAAGTATCAGCATCTTTATTTGGCACGTCAACTTCTACAGTATTACCACTTGGACGTTCGACAATTCTCGGTGTCGGTGGAATAACATAGATTTGACGTAACTTCACGACAAAGACTTGAGACGGATCTTTTCCTTCTTCATCTTTTACGTTATCAAATGTTGCTCCATCTTTCAGAGGATTGTCTACTAACTCGTAGTCACCATTATTAACTGGGTCACCTGTTAGTTTCTTCAATGTATCATTAAAGTTTTCTGTTGGGATTTTCTCTCCAGTCTTACCAGTAACTGTGATTCTTGAAGTTTCAAGCTCCGTTTCTTTTCCGTCTTCGCCTACGACAACAAATTTGACAATAGCTCTTTGTCCATCTGGTGTATACTTGATTGGTGTATCCATCTTAGGATCATTTGGCGTTTCTGGAACTGGTGGCACCTTATATCCTTTTTCTGGATGTTCTGGATCTATAGGTACTAATGGAGTTCCGTTTGGTGTCTTAGGTGTATATCCTGGAACGTATGGAATCACTGGCACTTTCGGTACTGGTTGACCTGGTTGTGGCGGAGTGGTTGGATAATCTGGAGTTTTAGGCTTAGTTGGATCATCTGGATCATTTGGATACGGAATTGGTGTTGGTTCTTCTTTTCCTGGTACTTTTGGCACCCATGAACCGATTTTTCTGTATTCAACTGTCACCTCATATGATTCTGTATCAGGTGAAACAGATTTATTTTCTACAGAAGCGACACTTGCAAGGTATCCATCTAATACAGGTGTATTAACTTTTGATAACTCTTTTGTTTCAGTATCCCAAGTACCAATTTTTGTTAAACCTGTTGTTAAGCTTGTGGTTGTATTTCTTGAAAACTCAACCTTATCTACTTTTGTTTTGATTTTTTCCGTATTAAGTTCTGTTCTGACTTCATTTCCATCTTGAACATCAATTTTAACGTATTTAATCGTACGTATTACAGTTGTAGATTCTTTATCTATTGAGATTTTTTCTCTTACTACTAATTTATATGTCTGCGTTGGTTCTTGTTTTCCTTCGTCAGACTCTGTGTCATATTTTGTAGTTGCAGTTATTGGGTTTACTGTATCTACAATGTATCCACGATTTCTTAGTGAAGTTATTTTATCATCAACAGAATGTTTATCTGATTCTTTAACCGTTTCACCAGATTTTCCATTAAACTCTAATTTTTCATTATCCAGTGGTATTTCTACCCCTGTTGTTACATTAACTACTTTAATTAAAATCTTTTGCGGATTTCCTTCATAAGTAATTGGTGTATCCATCTTAGGATCATTTGGCGTTTCTGGAACCGGTGGCACCTTATATCCTTTTTCTGGATGTTCTGGATCTACTGGCACCAACGGTTTCAGTGGATTTGTATTTGGATTTACTGGTTTTGTTGGATCTGTAGGAACCATTGGTGTATATCCTGGTACATATGGAATTACTGGTGGCACTGGTTTATTAGGATCCGTTGGAGTTCCTGGTGTCTCATTACCACCTGGTGTTTCTGGATATTCTGGATTCTTAGGCTTAGTTGGATCATCTGGATCATTTGGATACGGAATTGGTGTTGGTTCTTCTTTTCCTGGTACTTTTGGCACCCATGAACCGATTTTTCTGTATACCACTTTTTCCTCGAATGATTCACTATCTCCTGTCACTTCACGAGATTCTACCTTGGCTTTATCCGCTAGATAGCCTTCTAACACTGGAGTCTTCACTTCTCCTAGTATTTGTTTTTCACTCCATTTTCCATTGCTAATCCGACCTGTAGCCAAGTTTATACTGATGTCACGACTAAAGTTTACAGTCTGAGTATTGGTTGGTTGTGCATTCTCAACTTCTACTTCTGCGCCATTTTGTTCTTCAATTTTAACGTATTTAATCGTTCTTGTAACTGCTTTTGTCTCTGTATCAAAGCTTATCCGTTCTCTAACGAGGAGATCATATACTTGTGTTGGGTCTCCATTTTCTGGATCTTTTTGGTTATCAAAAACTTTACCTTTCAACAAGTCCTTGTTATCAACAGTGTATCCACGTTTTTCCAACTCTTTGATTTTATCTTCTAAAGATTTAGTTGGAATAGCTTGATCCGTTTTACCATCATTGATACCTACAGTATCGTTTTCTAATGGTATCTTCACTCCATCTTTCACATTGTACACTTTGACCAATGCTCGTTGCGAATCAGGGACATAGCTAATTTCTTTATCTGTTCCTGGTTCTGTCGGTATTGATGGCGGAATATAACCTTTTGTTGGGTCTCCTGGAACTTTTGGTTGTAATGGAGTTTCCCCAATTTTCGGTGTGTATCCTGGTACATACGGAATTACTGGGACGTTTGGTGTATTTGGATCTGTTGGATCACCTGGTTTGGTTGGATCAGTTGGGTGGTTAGGATATGGTAGTGGCGTTGGTGTTTCTACACCTGGGACTTTCGGAATCCACGAACCTAATTTCGTATAGACTACTTTCAGTTCTTGATTTGCAGAGTCTGCTTTTAGATGTTCACTTGCTACTACACTTGCTCCACTTGCCTCTACTAAACCACCTTGTGTATCTTGGTTGGCCTTTAAGACATAACCTTTAACCATCGGAGATAGTACCGCATCAAATGTAGTGTCATTATCTACAGCCATCCATTCTCCATAAGTAATGGTTTTGGTCACGACATTGATGGACGCTGTTCTAGTAAAGGTTACTTTATCTGTCACTGCATCTGTCGTTTCTTGACCATTAGCTGTATAGGTGACCTTAGCTCCCTCTTCATCCACATACGTAATTGTACGTGTCACTTCCTTCTTAGTATCCAACTGTTTCACTAAGTCCTCTGTCCATCGTGGGATGGTTGGATCATTTGGTTTGTCTGGATCAACTGGGGTCGTTGGATCAATTGGTGTTCCAGGTTCAATTGGCTTATCTGGCGTTGGCGGTGTTACTGGCACCACTTTTTCATGAACTTTCAGTGTAAAGACTTGCGTTGGGTCTCCATCATCTGGATCCTTAACATTATCAAATTTTTGATTATCTAATAAGTCTTTGTTTTCTACGACATAGCCACGTTTTTCCAAGTCTGTAATCTTCTTGTTAACGTCATCTTTCGGAATATCTGCATCTGTTGAGCCGTTACCAATAGCTACCGTATCGTTTGGTAATGGTATTTCTTTTCCTTCTTTAACGTTTACGACTTTAACGACAGCTCTTTGTGGATCAGCAAGATAGCTTATCTCTGTATTTGTATTAGGTTCTGTCGGTACTGCTGGTGGAATATAACCTTTTGTTGGGTCTCCTGGTACTTTTGGTTCCAACGGTGTTTCCCCAATTTTCGGTGTATATCCTGGGATATACGGAATCACCGGAACATTTGGATCTGTTGGATTACCTGGTTTGGTTGGATCGGTTGGGTGGTTAGGGTAAGGTTTTGGATTCGTATCAGTTCCTTCTGGTGGCACTACACCTTTTGGTATTTTCGGAATCCACGCGCCTAATTTCGTATAAATAACTTTTTCTACTAAATCATTCGAAGTTTCAGAAACTGTTACACTAGCTACGGATAGCTTATCTGCTACATATCCATCTAGTTTTTCTGTTGTTACTTCTGCTAAGTTTTTATCCGTACTTGTCCAGTCTGTATACTCTACAACCGTTCCAGTTGCTACGTTTACTTTTACAGTACGTTTAAAGTGTGCTGTTTGAGTTACAGTTGGTTTAGCGTTTGGAATTTCTTCTCCATTTGGAGTGTCTTTCTTAACATAAGTAATGGTACGTGTAACATCTTTCTTAAGTGACAATTGGTTCACTAACTCTTCTGTCCATTTTGGAATACTTGGATCATTAGGGTCATCTGGAGTATCTGGGTCAATTGGTGTGTTTGGTGTTGGTGGTTCTGTTACTTCTACCACTTTTTCATGTACTTTTAGCGTGAATACTTGGGAAGGGTCTTTCCCTTCTTCGTCTTTTTGCTTATCAAAGCTTGACTTGGTAATCTCAGCGACTACCTCATCCTTATTATCCACAACAAAGCCACGTTTTTCCAAGTCCGTAATCTTGGCAAGCACTTTCTCTGTTGAAATCTTTTCTGCAGTTTTACCTTCAAGATTGACATCTTCTGCCGGTAAGCGCACTTCCACTCCAGTCGTGGTATTGACGACTTTGACCAATGCTTTTTGCGAATCTGGTTCATAGGTGACAGCTGTGTTAGACTTAGGATCGGTTGGTGTTGGCGGTGTATAACCTTGCGTTGGGTCTCCTGGTACTTTTGGTTGTAATGGAGTTTCCCCAATTTTCGGTGTATATCCTGGCACATACGGAATGACTCCTGGTGTCGGATCACCTGGTTTTGTTGGATCAGTAGGATGGTTTGGATAAGGGATTGGATCAATTGGAGTTTCTCCTGCTGGGAGATTTGGTACCCAAGTCCCAATCTTAGTATAAACCACTTCTTCTTGAATATCTTCCGTCGTAGCTGTTACTTCACGTTCTCCAACTTCCGCTCTATCTGCTATATAGCCTGATAGGACTGGCGATGCGACTTTATTTAATGTTTGTGCTTCACTCCATTCACCATAGGTTGTTTCCCCTGTAACAAGGTTGAACTTGACTTCACGGTTAAATGTTGCTTTATCTATAACTGTTGCATGTGCTTCTGTTGAAACTTCTACACCATCTACAAGATCTTTTTTCACGTATTTGATCGTACGTGTTACAGTTTTACTGTCAGTGTCTATGCTGATTGGTTCTTTAACAACTATCTTATAAGTCTGAGATGGTTCTCCTGTAGTGGCATCGTCCACTCTATCGTACTTGGTAGTTGTCGTGATAGGATTGGTGCTCTCCACATTATAACCACGTTGTCTCAAGGCTTTTATCTTGTTATCAACTTTAGTTTTATCATCATCCTCAACTACTTGGTCGGATACGCCACTAAATTCCAGCTTTTCTGTTGGCATTTCCACTTCTTTCCCTGTCGTGATATTGACAACTTTTATCAGGATTTTTTGTGGATTTGGCACATACTCTATCTCTTTATTCTTCTTAGGATCACTAGGTATTTCTGGCACCTTGTATCCCTTTTTAGGATCATTTGGATCCAATGGTTCTAATGGTTTTAAAGGATTCGTATCTGGATTTTCTGGTTGTGTTGGATCCGTCGGTACTTTTGGTGTGTAGCCTGGTACATATGGAATGACTGGTGGGGTTGCTGGAGTTTCAGGTGTCCCTGGATCTCCCGGCTGAGGATTTGGTGTCTCTCCTGGAGTCTCAGGGGTTTCTGGATAAGTTGGAGTTTTAGGCTTGGTTGGATCGTCTGGGTCATTCGGATATGGAATTGGTGTTGAATCTTTTCCTGGTATTTTCGGTACCCATGATCCTAACTTAGTATAAACAACTTTTTTCTCAATGTTTGTTACTTCACCAGTCTTAGTAGGTTTTGTTGCTGTTTCCTCTGTCACCACTTTCTTATCTGCTAGGTAGCCTTTTAATAATGGTGTCTTGACTTCTGGGAAATTCTGATTGTCAGTAGTCCAGTTTCCATATGTAACTGCTTTTGTAACTAGGTTATAGGTAGCAGTCCGTTTGAATAGAACTTTATCTACCTTATTTTCTACTCCACTTGGCTCCTCAGCTCCATCTGGACTTGCTTTCTTGACATAGGTGATGGTTCGTGTTACTTCTACCTTGAGATTAGACTCTTTTAGTCCTGTTTCTGGCCATTTTGGTCCATCTGGAATATTAGGGTCAATCGGGGTATCTGGAGTTGGCGGTTCTGTTACTTCTTTTGTACGCTCTTGTACTGTAATCGTATAAGACTGCGTTGGCTCTTGTCCGTCTACGTCCTCTTGGTCATCACCTTTTCTTGATTCAGGTGTTCCGTCTGTAAAGGTATTGCTGACAATCTCATAACCTGCTTTTTTCAAGGCAGCAACTTTGGCATCAACATCTGTTGATGGGAAGTCTTCACCTACTTCTGTTTCAAGGTTGAGCTTATGTTCTGGTAATTCAACAGCTGTTCCTCCATCTTGTTGTTTCATCACATGAACAACTGCTTTTGCTTTGGTGGCTTCCCCTTCTTCATAGACAAATGTTACAACCTTATCAGCTGAAGTTACTGAACCTGTGACAGCTGCTGAATTTGTATATAAGCCATCAGTATTATCAAGAGAGCGTTTTAGGCGGTATTTTTTCTCACCTGTGTTAATCCCACGTAATTTCTTACTTGTTACATCGTAGCTTGACCCAATAAGGGCTTCTTTTTCTACAAGGTAGGTACCATTATCAGATTTTTCTCCAACTTTTTTAGCTTCTTCATCAGATAGTGGTATATCTTGTCCCTGTTCATCGACATAACGAACCTTTACATTACCAGAGATAGCCTTTCTAACTTCCGACGTTTTCTTACTTTCATCGATTTTTCCTTTGAGTTTTTCCCCTTCTTCTGGTGGAATTTTCTTCTCTTTCACCTGTTTCTCAATGATCCGTTTGGCTACTTCTTTTGATGGTTCTACCGTATCTTGAATAACTGAGAAATCGGCTAGGATAGGTAGGTTATATTGAAGTCTTGGACTTTGCTTATTAACCCCGACACGTTTTTCATTTTCCGCAAACACTTGCACTTTATAGGCTACGACATCTTTGTCCAATGGAATATCCCCTGTTGAGAAGTATCCACCTTTACCTAATTTGTCATTATCTCCATCAATTGCCTCAGTAATTTTTTTTGATAATTCCTCATCAGAAATTACCTTTGAACGTGCAACGTTTTCTTTTTCAACAAAATAGGCAGTGAATTTTGAAAGACCATCTTGTTCCTTCGCAGCAAGTTCATTGGTCTTTAGTCTATTGTACTCAGCTTCTTTTAGTTGACTTGCATCAGGTTGCACTTTCGCTTCCATATGTGAGCCAAGGATTTTTGCTTCTTTACTACCGTTTCTTGCTTCCAGGTAAGTGTAGGCGTTTGTTGATCCAATGGCTGATTTTAAGGCAGAGATTTCTTTTTTTAGTTTAGTTTTTTCCTCTTGATTCGTACTGCTTGCTAAGCTAGCTTCTTTTGTTTTTAGTCTAGCTTCAAGTTCTTGACGATGACTTTTCACTTTTTCTGGATCTGTTTGGAGTTCTAATTGGTCTGTATCTGCATGATAGATAATTTTTTTCGCAGTCGGCAATACAAAATTTAATATTTCATAAACACGATCTGGGTCAGTTCTTTTTAGAGTTCCATCCGATTTCTTATCATTGGTATTCGCCCATGTTGGAGAGTT
The DNA here is from genome assembly GCF_903645285.1 of Streptococcus thalassemiae. Lineage (GTDB taxonomy): Bacteria > Bacillota > Bacilli > Lactobacillales > Streptococcaceae > Streptococcus > Streptococcus thalassemiae. Next base: position 328,297 of record NZ_CAHJXN010000004.1, read on the forward strand.
TGGTTGCACCTCTGGATCCAAAGTTTTGCTAAAACTATTATTAAGCTTATTGGCTACAGTTGTATAACCATCTGTAAAAGGAATCCCTTCTTTAAAAGAGTTTTTTCCCTGAAGTTGTAACTTATCCTTATCTATAGGTAACTCGTAGGTAACTGCCCCTTTGTCTTTTTCAGCGAGCTCTTTTGTGATAATAGGCATTAGGTCTTTATATTGGCTAAATTTAGGGTTTTTTACTTCTGGATGTTGCTCCTTATATCTTGCTGCTGCAAGAGGCTTAACTTTTTTCTCGTGTTCCTCTGTCAATAACTGTTTAATTAGTTTGTTAAACCCTTTTAAATCTACACCTTGGCTGTAGCGTTCTTCGTTCTCTACTACTCCGTCAATTCGGTTGATAGTGTGATCATAGATAGTTTCTTCTTTAGTTGCACCGTCAGTATCACCTTTTTTAATCGCTTTAACAACGATACGATAGGTCCCTTTTGACCCTTCATAGTCTGAGATATATCCTGTTACAAAGTCGATTTTCAAGCGACTTCCATATTTGGTAGAAAAGGCAGTGAAGGTTTTTTCTATTCCATTGAATCCCTCAATATTTGGAGAATGTTGGAGAATATCTTCCTTCTCTTTTACAGGTAAGCTATTAAGATGATCTTTATTCAACTTGTTATTTGCTGTCTTTATATCAAACTCAGAGTTATCTTGTGCTTTATCAGTTCTATTGGCGATAGTACGTCCTTTAGCAAGCATAAGCATATACTTGAAGCGACGGTCTAGGGCTTGCTCGTGGACGTAGACTCGGTCCATGGCGTCAGAACCAAGCATTCCACCTTCTTGGCGTTTGCCATCTTTATCAGTGTACCAACCAGTAAAGTAACCTTCTTTATTTTTCATCCCAACGGCGAATTTACCAGTTGTACCATCTTTTTTCATAATGGCTGTCCATCCACCAAAGCTACTGATTTCTCTAATTTCACCTGGTTGAAGTTTTTTACCATTTGGATCATCAGTGACGTTTCCATTTTCGTCAAATCTAAGTGCATCCCCAAGGGTGTTCATATTTCTCAAGTATGAACGCTCGTTGTTTTGGAAGTCATCCGGCATATTTTGGATGATTTTGTACATGTACTCAACTGTAGCATTCTCATCAGGAGTATCAAATGTTAAGTGGGCATTCTTATCATCCGAACCCTCTTCTCCATCTTTAGGTACATGTACCCCTGGTTGGTCAGTTTTTACTGTCTCACCTTTACGATTGGCATCCAGTACAGGTGAATTTTCACCTGTTGGCTGGTTCTCTCCTGATGCAGTCCCTGTAGCGCCAGCTGGTGTCTCTCCTGTATCCCCATCAGGTAGAGCCCTTTTACCACGAGGTTTGGCACTTCCTGGAGCTACTAGCGGATTTTCAGCTACGGGAGCATTATAGGTGTTTGCTGCTGCATCAGTATTGCTGAGGTCAGGATTGTTTCCTGTCTCTCCATTTCCAGACTGTTCTCGATCTGTCGGGTTTGCTGTCCTCTCAGTTTCCCTCGCTGACTCCACGCCCTCAGCATGAGCAATCCCAGCTCCCATCAAAAGATAGAGCGCCCCAATGACAACACTAGCTGCACCGACACTCACTTTCCGAATACTGTATTTTAATTGTTTTTCTGGATGATTCATTCTTACACTCCATATATATATATATATATATCGTACCCTATTACTTCCTATATAATAGAATACAATTCATGAATATATTATACACCAGTCGGCTTGAAACTTCAAATTTTTTGAATGGAAAGACGACTCTTTTTACTAAGACCAAAGCTAGGTTAGAAGTCCATCATCAGTAAGCCAACACCAAAGATGAAGCCTCATCATCCTTGCCTTGTCGTGTGCATCTTATGGACTTACTTCCTCCTATCAGCAAGCTCAGCGCCGTGCTTTGAGACCTTTCCAGCTTGCTTTTAGATTTCCATTAACTTTTACACTTATTTCTTTAAAAATGAGACAATTCGACATTTTTTCTACTCTTTTTCTACTTTTTCCCGAATAAATAGATAGAAGCATCAAATCTAGTAAATTAGATTAAAAAATGTGCTATAATGAAAGGAGAGCAAACATGACTGTACGTCATCCGGGCATTAGCCCGACCAACGATTTGGTTGCTAAGAAAATTTTTAGCAATCCAGAAATCACTTGTCAATTTATTCGCGATATGCTGGACTTGCCAGCCAAAAATGTGACCATTTTGGAAGGAAGTAACATTCATGTCTTGCCCTCCCTGCCTTACTCAGCGCAGGATTTCTATACCAGTATAGACGTCTTGGCGGAGTTGGACAATGGCACTCAGGTAATTATTGAGATTCAAGTTCATCATCAGAATTTTTTCATCAATCGCCTGTGGGCTTATCTGTGCAGTCAGGTCAATCAAAACCTAGAAAAAATTCGCCAACGTGAAGGAGATACTCATCAAAGTTACAAACACATCGCACCTGTTTACGCAATCGCTATTGTGGATAGTAATTATTTTCAAGATGACTTGGCTTTCCATAGCTTTAGTATGCGCGAGGACACGACAGGTGAGGTCTTAACCATCACAAACAATGGACAAGAAAACCATCTGATCAAGATGGCATTCTTGGAACTAAAAAAATATAGAGAAACCAGCAAAGACGAGGTTCGCAAGCCGTGGTTAGAGTTTTTTGGGAACAAACCCTTTACCCAGCACCCCGAGCGAGCCATCAGCCAAGCAGACCAACTGCTGGACTACAAGAGCTGGTCCGAGGAGGACAGGAAAATGTTTAGTCAACTACGTATGCGTGAAGAACAAGCCTTGTTAGCACAGGACTATGCCTTGGAACAAGCTGAAGAAAAAGGGTTGGAACGTGGTCGTGCAGAAGGTCTTGAACGTGGTCGTACAGAGGGGATTGAACAAGGTTTAGAGCGTGGTCTTGAACGTGGTCGTGCAGAGGGTCGTGAACAAGGACGAGAAGAAGGATTAAAAGTAGGTTTAGTAAATCTAGTACGTCAAGGTCTTCTGACTTCCGAGGTTGCCAGCCAGCAGTTAGGAATGACCGTGGCTGAGTTTGAAGAGCTATTGAAAGACCATCATAAATAAGACCTAAAAATACAGCGAAACCAGCAAAGACAAGGCTCGCAAGCCGTGGTTGGAGTTTTTCGGCAACAAGCCCTTTACCCAAGAACCCGAGCGAGCTATCAGCCAAGCATCCCAACTGCTAAGCTACAAGAACTGGTCCGAGGAGGACAGGAAGATGTTTAGTCAACTACGTATGCGAGAAGAACAAGCCTTGTTAGCACAGGACTATGCTTTGGAACAAGCTGAAGAAAAGGGCTTAGAGCGGGGACTAGAGCGTGGGCGAGCTGAAGGTATTGAACAAGGCATCGAAAAAGGTTTAGAACAAGGACTTGAACGTGGAAAACTCTTTGCCTTCCTAGATATGGTCCGCCAAGGTCTTCTGACTTCTGAGGTAGCCAGTAAGCAATTAGGCATGACTGTCGCTGAGTTTGAAGAATTATTGAAAGACCATCATAAATAAGACCTAAAAAATACAGAGAAACCAGCAAAGACAAGGTTCGCAAACCGTGGTTGGAGTTTTTTGGTAACAAACCCTTTACTCAACAACCCGAGCGAGCCATCAGCCAAGCAGACCAACTGCTGGACTACAAGAGCTGGTCCGAGGAGGACAGGAAAATGTTTAGTCAACTACGTATGCGAGAAGAACAAGCCTTGTTAGCACAGGACTATGCCTTGGAACAAGCTGAGGAAAAAGGACTGAAAAAAGGATTAGTAAATCTCGTTCACCAGCATCTTTTAACCGCTGAGGTTGCAAGTCAGCAATTGGGAATGACTGTGGCTGAGTTTGAAGTGCTGTTGAAAGAACATAAGTGAGAAATCTGTAAATATTACACGATACAAAAACAACTAAAAAGGATAGCTAAATTTCTTGATGTAAAGAGTTTGGCTATCTTTTTTATCTAAGATATTGTTATTTTCAGGAAAGTTTGAACTTTTCACTTTCTTTTCCGAATAAATAGATAGAAGCATCAAATCTAGCAAATTAGATTAAAAAATGTGCTATAATGAAAGGAGAAGAAATATGACTGTACGTCATCCGGGCATCAGCCCAACCAATGATTTGGTTGCTAAGAAAATTTTCAGCAATCCAGAGATCACTTGTCAATTTATTCGCGATATGTTGGATTTACCAGCTAAAAATGTAACTATTTTAGAGGGAAGTAACATTCATGTCTTGCCTTCTCTGCCCTACTCGGCTCAGGATTTCTATACCAGTATAGACGTCTTGGCGGAGTTAGACAATGGCACGCAGGTTATTATCGAAATCCAAGTTCATCATCAGAATTTTTTCATCAATCGCCTGTGGGCTTACTTGTGCAGTCAGGTCAATCAAAATCTTGAAAAAATTCGCCAACGCGAAGGTGATACTCACCAGAGCTATAAACACATCGCACCAGTATACGCTATCGCAATCGTGGACAGCAATTATTTCTCAGATGATTTGGCTTTCCACAGTTTTAGCATGCGAGAGGACACGACAGGTGAAGCCTTAACCATCACAAATAACGGACAAGAAAACCATCTGGTTAAGATGGCGTTCTTGGAATTAAAAAAATACAGAGAAACCAGCAAGGACGAGGTTCGGAAGCCATGGTTGGAGTTTTTCGGGAACAAGCCCTTTACCCAAGAACCCGAGCGAGCCATCAGCCAGGCAGACCAACTGCTAGATTACAAGAGCTGGTCCGAGGAGGACAGGAAAATGTTTAGTCAACTACGTATGCGAGAAGAACAAGCCTTGTTAGCACAGGACTATGCCTTGGAACAAGCTGAAGAAAAAGGGTTGGAACGTGGTCGTGCAGAGGGGATTGAACAAGGTTTAGAGCGTGGGCGAGCAGAAGGCATTGAAGAGGGATTAAAAGTAGGTTTAGTAAATCTAGTACGTCAAGGTATTCTGACTTCCGAGGTTGCCAGCCAGCAATTGGGAATGACTGTGGCTGAGTTTGAAGCGCTGTTGGAAGAACATTACAAATAAGACTTAAAAAATACAGAGAAACCAGCAAAGACGAGGTTCGTAAACCATGGTTGGAGTTTTTCGGGAATAAACCCTTTACCCAGCAACCTGAGCGAGCCATCAGCCAAGCAGACCAACTGCTAGACTACAAGAGCTGGTCCGAGGAGGACAGGAAAATGTTTAGTCAACTACGTATGCGCGAGGAACAGGCATTGTTGGCACAGGACTATGCCTTGGAACAAGCTGAGGAAAAAGGATTAGAACGTGGTCTTGAACGTGGTCGCGCAGAGGGGATTGAACAAGGACTTGAGCGTGGAAAACTCTTTGCCTTCCTAGATATGGTCCACCAAGGTCTGCTGACTTCTGAGATTGCCAGTCAGCAATTGGGAATGACTGTCTCTGAGTTTGAAGAATTATTGAAGGACCATCATAAATAAGACCTAAAAAATACAGAGAAACCAGCAAAGACAAGGCTCGCAAGCCGTGGTTGGAGTTTTTCGGCAACAAGCCCTTTACCCAAGAACCCGAGCGAGCTATCAGCCAAGCATCCCAACTGCTAAGCTACAAGAACTGGTCCGAGGAGGACAGGAAGATGTTTAGTCAACTACGTATGCGAGAAGAACAAGCCTTGTTAGCACAGGACTATGCTTTGGAACAAGCTGAGGAAAAAGGACTGAAAAAAGGATTAGTAAATCTCGTTCACCAGCATCTTTTAACACCTGAGATTGCCAGCCAGCAGTTAGGCATGACTGTGGCTGAGTTTGAGGCACTGTTGAAAGAACATAAGTGAGAAATCTGTAAGCGTTATGCAATCTTAAAACAACCTAAAAAAGATAGCTAAATTTCTTGATGGAAAGAGTTTGGCTATCTTTTTTTACTTAATGTATTGCTATTTTCAGGAAAGTTTGAACTTTTCCCTTTCTTTTCCGAATAAATAGATAGAAGCATAGAATCTAGCAAATTAGATTAAAAAATGTGCTATAATGAAAGGAGAAAGAATATGACCTTACGTCATCCGGGCATTAGCCCAACTAATGACTTGGTTGCTAAAAAGATTTTTAGTAATCCAGAAATCACTTGTCAATTTATTCGCGATATGCTGGATTTACCAGCCAAAAATGTGACCATTTTGGAGGGAAGTAACATTCATGTCTTGCCTTCCCTGCCCTACTCGGCGCAGGATTTCTATACCAGTATAGATGTGTTAGCGGAGTTGGACAATGGCACTCAAGTTATCATTGAGATTCAGGTGCATCATCAGAATTTTTTCATCAATCGCCTGTGGGCTTACCTGTGCAGTCAGGTCAATCAAAACCTTGAAAAAATTCGCCAACGAGAAGGTGATACACACCAGAGCTATAAACACATCGCACCAGTATACGCTATCGCAATTGTGGACAGCAACTACTTCTCAGATGACTTAGCTTTTCATAGCTTTAGCATGCGCGAGGACACGACAGGTGAAGTCTTAACCATCACAAATAACGGTCAAGAAAACCATCTGGTTAAGATGGCTTTCTTAGAACTTAAAAAATACAGAGAAACCAGCAAAGACGAGGTTCGCAAGCCGTGGTTGGAGTTTTTCGGCAACAAGCCCTTTACCCAACAACCAGAGCGAGCCATCAGCCAGGCAGACCAACTGCTGGACTATAAGAGCTGGTCCGAGGAGGACAGGAAGATGTTTAGTCAACTACGTATGCGTGAAGAACAAGCCTTGTTAGCACAGGACTATGCTTTGGAACAAGCTGAGGAAAAGGGCTTGGAGCGTGGTCGCGCAGAGGGGATTGAACAGGGCATCGAAAAAGGTTTAGAACAAGGACTTGAACGTGGAAAACTTTTTGCCTTCCTAGATATGGTCCGCCAAGGTCTTCTGACTTCTGAGGTAGCCAGCCAGCAATTGGGAATGACTGTCTCTGAGTTTGAGGCGCTATTGAAAGATTATCATCATTAAAAGATGCTGGGTAAAAGTCTTCTCATAATAAAACGTTTGGTATCAATGTTTTATTATGAGAAGACTTACTTTTTTACTGAGATTGAATTTTTCCTAGCCTCAACATCGTATAAACCCCAAATTCAATCTGACCTGGTTTGAAGAGATTTTCGAAGCAGATAAGGTTTTACTAAAACTAAAAAAAATGATATAATCAAACTGATTAAATGTTTTAAAAATAAAGGAGAATTTGAATGTCTTACCAAGAAAATTACCAGAAATGGGTTGATTTTGCGGAGCTTCCTGACTACCTTCGTCAAGATTTGGAAAATATGGATGAAAAAACTAAGGAAGATGCCTTCTATACAAATCTTGAATTTGGTACTGCAGGTATGCGTGGCTTGATTGGTGCTGGTACAAACCGCATCAACATCTATGTTGTTCGCCAAGCTACTGAGGGATTAGCTCGTTTGATTGAGTCAAAAGGTGGAAACGAAAAAGAACGCGGTGTAGCAATCGCCTACGATAGCCGTCACTTCTCACCTGAGTTTGCCTTTGAATCTGCGGCAGTTCTTGCTAAACACGGTATCAAATCTTACGTATTTGAAAGCCTTCGTCCAACTCCAGAACTATCATTTGCGGTTCGTCATCTCAACTGTTTCGCAGGTATCATGGTCACAGCCAGCCACAACCCTGCTCCATTTAACGGATACAAGGTTTACGGTGAAGACGGTGGACAAATGCCTCCACACGATGCGGACGCTTTGACTACTTATATCCGTGCAATCGAAAACCCATTTGCGGTAGAAGTTGCTGATGTGGAAGCTGAAAAAGCTTCTGGCTTGATTGAAGTTATCGGCGAAGCTGTTGACGTAGAATACCTTAAAGAAGTTAAGGACGTAAACATCAACCCAGCCTTGATTGAAGAATTTGGTAAAGACATGAAGATTGTCTACACACCACTTCATGGTACTGGTGAAATGTTGGCTCGTCGTGCCCTTGCCCAAGCAGGATTTGACTCTGTTCAAGTCGTTGAAGCGCAAGCAACTGCTGATCCTGACTTCTCAACTGTAAAATCTCCAAACCCAGAAAGCCAAGCAGCCTTTGCCCTTGCTGAAGAACTTGGTCGTCAAGTTGGTGCAGATGTGCTTGTGGCAACTGACCCAGACGCTGACCGTGTTGGTGTTGAAGTTCTTCAAAAAGATGGTAGCTACCTCAACCTTTCAGGTAACCAAATCGGTGCTATCATGGCTAAATACATCTTGGAAGCCCACAAAAACGCTGGAACTCTTCCTGAAAATGCAGCCCTATGCAAATCTATCGTATCAACTGACTTGGTAACGAAGATTGCTGAAAGCTACGGTGCAACCATGTTCAACGTTTTGACAGGTTTCAAATTTATCGCTGAAAAAATCCAAGAATTCGAAGAAAAACACAATCACACTTACATGATGGGATTTGAAGAAAGCTTCGGTTACTTGATTAAACCATTCGTACGTGATAAAGATGCTATCCAAGCCGTTCTTGTCGTTGCTGAACTTGCTGCCTACTACCGTTCACGCGGTTTGACACTTGCTGATGGTATCGAAGAAATCTACAAAGAGTACGGCTACTACGCTGAAAAGACTATCTCTGTTACTCTTTCTGGTGTCGATGGTGCAGAACAAATCAAAGCGATTATGGCTAAATTCCGTAACAATGCTCCAAAAGAATGGAACACAACAGCTATCACTGTCGTAGAAGACTTCAAGGCTCAAACTGCCACTGCTGCTGACGGAACTGTTACAAACTTGACAACTCCTCCAAGTGATGTGTTGAAATACACACTTGCTGACGGTTCATGGATTGCTGTTCGCCCTTCAGGTACAGAACCAAAAATCAAGTTCTACATTGCAGTTGTAGGTGAAACCAACGAAGAATCACAAGCTAAAATTGCTAACATCGAAGCAGAAATCAATGCTTTTGTAAAATAAAATCCTATAAAAGATGAGACCAACCAATCTCATCTTTTTTTCGTATCAAATCTAAGCAATTTTAGAAACTTTATGGCATACTAGAGTTATCAATGAAAGCGAGGTAATCTCATGGAACAATTTTTAGATAATATCAAAGACCTTGAAGTCACTACAGTTGCGCGTGCGCAAGAAGCTCTTGATAATAAAGAAACTGCAACTTTCTTTATCGGTCGCAAAACTTGCCCTTACTGCCGTAAATTTGCAGGTACATTGGCTGGTGTCATAGCTGAAACCAAAGCTCACATCTACTTCATCAACAGTGAAGAACCAAGCCAACTCAATGAGTTGCAAGCATTCCGCTCACGTTATGGAATCCCAACTGTACCAGGCTTTGTTCACGTTGCAGATGGACAAATCAACGTCCGTTGCGACTCTTCAATGTCAGCACAAGAAATCAAAGAATTTGCAGGATTGTAAAAAATCAGCTAACAATCACAAAACGCATAATATAAGGTTCAAAAACCTTGATATTATGCGTTTTATTGTTCCTAAAACAGTTGCATCAGCATTTCATTACAGAACATTTTAATTTTGGAAATCAAATCAATTTTTAACAATGGTTTAGAAATCACAGTGGGCTATTCCATATTCAATTATCCAGATTCAATCGCTATTATCGTTTTCCTAGATTATAAAAAAACTACGTTTTGCTAATCAAAACGCAGTCTCAGCCACTACTTTATCTTACTGTCCTTCTTTCACTTCTTTAGTTGCTACATCTTCTCCAAACCATTTATGGCTAATCTCTTGGAACTTTCCTTCTTGGTATAGTTCAATAAAGGCTTGGTTTAAAGCTTGCAGCAATCTCTTGTCTGCTGGTCTAACTCCGACCGCAAAAGATTCACTCTCAAATCCAGCTGAAAAGACATTATAGTCATTTAATATCCCCTCAGACTGAAGATAGTAATTAGCATACACTCGGTCAATCAACAAGGCATCAATTCGATCATTTTTCAAATCAATCAAGGCTTCATTGAAACTCTGGTACTGATTAGCCTTCTGGTCTTTTACACGATTTTTCAGTAAATCTGGCTGAGCTTCAAAATCCAAATAACCAGAGGAACCGGCTTGGGCTCCCAATGTCTTATCCTCCATATCCTCTACTGAATGAATCTGCTGGCTTTTCTTCGCAACCAGAACTTGCTGATTTTCCATATATGGAATGCTAAAGGCAACCTTCTCTCGGCGTTCATCAGTGGCAGAATAGCCATTCCAGATGGCATCTATGGTTCCATTTTGCAGTTCCGTCTCCTTCATATCCCAGTCGATTGGTTGAAATTGAACCTTAAAACCTAATTTTTCAGAGACAGCTTGTGCTAAGTCAATATCAAAGCCTGTATATTGGCCATTCTTTTCTTCAAAACCCATGGGTACAAAAGTATTGTCAAAACCAATAGTTATACTGCCTTGCTCTTGATACTTATCCCAGTTATCCTGCTTTGGATCGCTAGCCTTCTGAGTACAAGCCGTTAAAAAGAGAGTCAGGATAGAAACCAATACTAAAACAACTTTCTTATTAGTCATCGACACCTCCTACTTAGGCTCAACCTTGAGAATCTGATCTGCGATATTTTCAGCAAACTGCAAATCATGGGTTACCACAATCTGTGTCATACCAAGTTCCCTATTTTGCAAGATTAGTTTTTCCACTTCCAAGCGTAATTCTGGATTCAGGGCAGAAGTTGGTTCATCGTAGCCAATAATTTCCGGGTCAATCATCATAGCACGCGCCAAAGCCACCCGCTGCTTTTGCCCACCAGATAATGAAAATGGATAGGCATCTGCATGCCCTGCTAGTCCTAATTGTTCCAAAAGACCACGCGCCTTCTTCTCAGCCTCATCCTGCTTCATTCCCATGGTCTTCACAGGCGATAAGGTCAAATTATCCAGAACTGATAAATGAGGGAACAGTTGAAAATCTTGGAAGACAAATCCCAGTAGGTTGCGCTTCTGCAATTCATCCAGCTCTAAAGGTTGTCCATTATAAAAGATTTGCCCTGAATCAATGGTTTCAAGACCCGCAAGCATACGTAAGAGGGTCGTCTTACCTCCACCAGAAGGTCCAACGATAGCCAGGATTTGCTTTTCAGGAATGCTTAGACTGAAATCAGACAGGATTCGTTTGTCTCCGAATTTCTTATTGATATTTCGTAATTCTAACATGGCTGCCTCCTATCTATAATAACTGTACTTCTTCTCAACTTTTTTGGCAAGAATGGTCACAATCCCAATCAAAATCAAGTAAATGGCTCCTGCCAAGAACATGGGAACCAGGCTGGCGTCACGGTTGGCAGCTGTTCGGCTTGCTAAGATAAGGTCTGAAATTCCTAGAGCGTAGACTAGAGACGTATCCTTGACCAAACTCATAACCTCATTAAAGACACTAGGAAGAACGATCTTGGTCACTTGGGGCAAGATAATATAGCGTACTGTGGCAAAAGGGCTAAACTTCAAGACCTTGGCAGCCTCATACTGTCCTCTTGGAATAGTGTCAATTCCCCCACGGAAAATTTCTGCAAAGTAAGCTGCATAGTTGAGAACAAAGGCAATAATGGCAGCAGGAAGGCGATCTAAACGAATCCCAATACTTGGGAGCACATAATAAATAAAAATCAGTTGCAAGAGTAAGGGGGTTCCTCGCATAACCCAGATGTAAATGTTAATCAGATAATGGAGGGGCTTCCAATGGACTTGCAAGGCAAAGGCAATCAAAACGCCCAAGGGAATCGAAAATAGCAAGACCAGTGCAAAGACCTGTACAGTCGTGCTCGCACCATTCAGTAAACTCGGTAATATCTCAAATAAATAAGACATACTGCACCTCCTAAAAGTAATTGTTCCTATTATAGCATGAATAAACAAAATAACCAACCATTTTTGTAAAAAAATTCTATCATATAAAAATAAAAACCGTAGCTATCAAAAGAGATAAACTACAGTTCTATATGTTTAAACATTCTTACAATCTCTCATACAGTTCTTGCATTTGAACATCATCTGGAACCAGTTTTAAGTAAGTTTGAGCATTGACTTTTGCTTCCTCAAAGTAGCCCAATTCACGCAAGAGATAGATATAGTGTTCCAGAAACTCTGGATTGTCCTTTAAATCTCCTGCCAACTCTTGATAATGCTCATAAGCAGTATCCAAATCATCCATTTCTTGATAGGAACGAGCAATCATCCACTTGGTCAAAGGATTTTCTGGCTCCTCACTTTGCAAGTCTAGAATATCCTCATAACGCTCCTGCTCCAGATAAATAGTGGCTAAACGAAGCAAGATTTCTTCTGTATCCTCAGCATCTACTTTTGCAGTAAGGAGATAATTTTCTGCACCACTAGCATCATGCAATTCATAAGAGAATTGCGAAGCAGCTAGCAAGAGGCGAGTTTCAAAGGGATTTTTCTCTAAACCTTGCTTAGCGATACGCAAGGCTTCTTGAACTTGGTGTTCCTTATGTAAGGCCTGACTGTAACCATACTCATAGCCTTCAAAGTCAGGAGAAATAGTATCAAGTTGCTTAAAATAGAGAACAGCTTTTTGGTATTCTTCTTGATCAAAGTAAAGGCTGGCTAACTCAAAAGCTGTTAGGTCATCGTATTCTAACTCCAAGGCTTTTTCTAAAAACTCTGTGGCCGTTTCAAATTTCCCTAACTGAGCATAGGCAAAGCCAATTCGTTGATAGGTGGAAATCCCTGTTTGCTCATAAATCGAGCGATTATCTAACTGGGCATAGCCTTGAATGGCCTCTTGGTAATTTTCCAACTCACTATCCAACTCTGCCAAGCCCAATATCAAAAGAGGATCCTCTGAGTAAGTCAAGGCTTCTAGTAATTTCTCACGCGCCACATCTGTCAAACCTTCCATCTGGTAAAGGTCTGCTTTCAGAGCCAAAGCCGAAACATACCAGTCACTGTCAGCTTGGATTTCCTCAAGATAGGCAAAGGCTTCTTCGATTTGACCATCCTCGCTAGCAATAGCTGCTAGATTAAGATGAACCTCTGGGAAATCCTCTACGATTTTCAGGTAAATTTCCTTGGCCTGAGGATAAAAACCAATCCCTTCAAGATAAGTAGCTAACTCATACAGAAGATCACTTGGATCATTTTCTAAAGCTTTGGCGAAATAATGCTCAGCCTTGGCTAAATCTTGCTCCTCCAAAGCCTGTAACATCTGTTGACTATTGTTCACTCTTGACTTCCTCGCCCTCTAATTCATATAGACCACTGACTACCTTATACCATTCGAAAATGGCTGAAATGACAACCTTAGCAGAGGCATAAACCGGAATACCAAGTAAAACTCCCCAGATACCAAACATAGATCCTGAAGTTAACAAAACAAAGAGAACATTAATGGGATGGATGTTTAATTGACTTCCCAAAATCAATGGAGAGACAAAACGGCCTTCAATAGTTTGTTCTACGATAAAGACAATCACTACTTTCAAAAGCATGACTGGACCAGCAATCAAGCCCAGAACTAAGGCAGGAAGCATGGCTAGGAAGCTACCAAGATAAGGAACCAGATTTAGAATACCGGCAGTAACACCCAGCGTAACCGCATAGCGTAGACCAATGATCTTGAAGAAGATCATAAACATTACTGCAACAATAATAGCCACTGTCACTTGCCCTCGAACATAGTTGGACAACTGTTGATTCACATCTGACAAAACTTGTCCTACAGGTTCTTTCAATTTTGTTGGCATGAATTGGGTCAAATAGTTACGCAAGTCTTTCCCATCACGCAAGAGATAAAAGAGCATGAAAGGAACGATAATCAAGGCAACAATCACTTGAGATGCCCCGCTAATAAAGGCGCTCACCCAGTTGACTGCCTGAGATGAAACCTTACTTGCCCAAACTGTAGCCTGGCTAGAGAAGTTTGTCAAAACTTGTTCTAACTGAGGCCTGAAATCATCTGGTAAACGCTTGGTTACCAAATCATCAATAACCCTATCTGCATCTTCAAGATAGATTGGTACATTTCTTGCGAATGTCAAAACCTGACGTTGCAGATTTGGAATGGCGACTGCCAAGCCCCAAATGATAAAGAGAGCTATGATGACAAAGACAATGCTGATGGCTATGACGCGATTGACTTTGTGTTTTTCCATCCAATCAACAATAGGATTCAACAAATAATATAACAAACCAGACAGAATGACTGGCAACATCACGACTGCCAAAAAGTCTAAAACAGGTGAAAATAAAAAACTAATCTTACTTAAAATAAAAAGATTGAGTCCCAATAATAAGGTTACCAAAAATACCGTAATGGCCTTGTTATCCAAAAACCACTTGAAAAACCAAGATAGGCTAAAATGTTTCTCTTTTTGCTCCATAAATACTTCCTTTCTATCGTTCTCTCATTATACCATTTTTAAATCAAAATAACTCTTTTTTAAAGTGCTTACATCTAATTGGATGTCTTTATTTGGCTTGTTTTTGTGATATAATAGTCTTATCTTTATGTAGAGGTAACGTTATGAAAGAAACTGTTTATTTTGGAACTTATACACGTCGGACTTCCCAAGGGATTTACAAGGCTGACTTTGATACAGAAACTGGTCAGCTTTCAAATCTAGAACTTTTTGCAGCTGAGCCAAGTCCAACCTACCTTGCCTTTGACCAGCACCAACACCTATACACTGTTGGTAGTCAAAATGGCAAGGGGGGCATTGCAGCCTATCAAATTGACGGGACTTTGTTAAATCATGTTGTTGAGGAGGGAGCTCCCCACTGTTATGTTGCTGTCGATGAAAAGCGTAATTTGGTCTATGCAGCCAACTACCATAAAGGACAGGTACTGGTTTATAAACGTCAGGAAGATGGGAGTCTTCTGCTTAGTGATGTGGATCAACACAGTGGCCAAGGTCCACATGAAAATCAAGCATCTCCCCATGTTCACTTTACAGATTTAACACCTGACCACTATCTAGTGACCTGCGACTTGGGAACGGACCAAGTCATCACTTATGACCTTGACCAAGAAGGAAAATTATCTAAGCTCTACACCTATCACAGCCAGTCAGGAGCAGGCTCACGCCATATCGTTTTCCATAGCCACTATAAAATCGCTTATCTGATTTGTGAACTCAATAGTACTATCGAGGTTTTAATCTACGATGGCGTTGGCGAATTTGAACGTATGCAGGTCATTTCAACTTTACCAGAAGCTTACGAAGGCTTTAATGGAACCGCTGCTATTCGTCTCTCTAAAGACGGTAAATACCTCTACGCTTCTAACCGTGGTCATGATTCTATCGCAGTATATACCATCCTTGCGGACGGTAGCTTAGAGTTATTAGAAATCGTTCCAACACATGGTAAAACCCCACGTGATTTTGATTTGACACCTGACCAAAAATTTCTTATTGCTGTCCACCAAGACTCTGATAATGCAACTGTCTTTAAACGTAATTGTGACAATGGTCGTCTAGCAGAACTCTCCAACGACTTCCATGTTCCCGAAGCAGTCTGCATCCGTTTTGCTCCTTAAGAAAACATAAAAAATGAACTTGGAATTTTCAAGTTCATTTTTTTCTTATAGTCTATTTCCGACATTGATACGGTTAATGGCACGTTGCAGTGCAATCTTCGCACGACGTTCTTGGTCAATCAAGTGTTTGTCTTGTGCTTCTTCAATTGCACGTTCTGCACGAAGTTTGGCACGTTCTGCACGACTGATATCGATATCACGAGCACGTTCTGCAGAGTCAGCGACGATTGTAATCATATCATTGGCAATTTCAATAACGCCACCATTTACTGCAATCCAGTTCACGTGATCTTCGTCATCAATACGTTTTACCTTTACTTCATCAACTGCTAAAACCGCAATCATATTTTCATGTCGTGGCAAGATTCCCATCTCACCATCCAGAGTTCGAACTGATACATAGCTGGCATGGTGATCATAGACGAGACCATCTGGTGTCACGATCTGGACAGTTAACTGAGCCATAGATCACCTCTTAAAATCCCATTTTTTCAGCTTTTGCAATCACATCTTCGATAGAACCTACACCACGGAAGGCATCTTCTGGCAAGTGGTCGTATTTACCATCAAGGATTTCCTTAAAGCCACGAACAGTTTCAGCAACTGGAACATAAGAACCTGGCTGACCAGTAAATTGTTCTGCAACGTTGAAGTTTTGTGATAAGAAGAACTGGATACGACGGGCACGAGCCACCAAGGTCTTTTCTTCATCAGAAAGCTCATCCATACCAAGGATAGCAATGATATCTTGCAATTCATGGTAACGTTGAAGGACACGTTTTACTTCTGCAGCAACTGCATAGTGCTCTTCTCCAACGATTTCAGGTGCCAAGGCACGTGAACTTGAAGCAAGTGGGTCAACGGCTGGGTAGATACCCAATTGTACCAACTTACGTTCCAAGTTAGTTGTTGAATCCAAGTGAGCGAAGGCTGTTGCTGGAGCTGGGTCAGTATAGTCATCCGCTGGCACATAGATAGCCTGGATAGAGGTTACAGAACCCTTCTTGGTTGATGTAATACGTTCTTGCAATTGCCCCATTTCTGTAGCAAGTGTTGGTTGGTAACCAACGGCTGATGGCATACGACCCAAAAGGGCAGATACTTCTGAACCAGCCTGAGTGAAACGGAAGATATTATCGATAAAGAGAAGCACGTCTTGGCCTTCTACATCACGGAAGTATTCAGCGATTGTCAAACCAGTAAGGGCAACACGCATACGTGCTCCTGGTGGCTCATTCATCTGACCAAATACCATGGCTGTTTTCTCGATAACGCCTGATTCTTTCATTTCCCAGTAAAGGTCATTCCCCTCACGAGTACGTTCCCCAACACCGGTAAATACTGAAATACCACCGTGTTCTTGGGCAATGTTGTGAATCAATTCTTGGATCAAGACGGTTTTTCCAACTCCGGCACCACCGAAAAGTCCAACCTTACCACCTTTTAAGTAAGGGGCAAGAAGGTCGATAACCTTAATCCCTGTTTCAAGGATTTCAGAAGAGGTAGACAACTCATCAAAAGTTGGAGCTTTTTTATGAATTGGCTGACGCTCTGCGTCTTCTGTAAAAGGAGCTTCCAAGTCAATGGTATCTCCCAAAACATTGAAGACACGTCCCAAAGTTTCTTTACCTACTGGCACAGAGATTGGACGACCTGTGTCCAATACTTCCATTCCACGAGTCAACCCATCTGTTGATTCCATGGCGATAGTACGGACCATACCATCTCCCAACTCCAAGGCTACTTCAAGGACGATTTTTGTTTTTCTTTCGTCATTTTTGTAGACGACAAGTGCATTGTTAATCTCAGGAAGTTTTTCCCCTGCTGCAAACAAAACGTCTACAACGGGACCGATAACCTGAGCAATTTTACCTGAACTCATCTCCTTCTCCTATTCTATATAAGATACTGTCGGTTCCTAGCTCAACTAGGTCCTAAGTTCATTTTCATACGAGCTGGACTAAAGCCTATTCTAAGGCACTAGCACCTGCTACGATTTCTGTAATTTCTTGTGTAATCGCCGCCTGTCTGGCACGGTTATACTGAATTGTCAAATCATTGATGACTTTCTTAGCATTATCAGTCGCTGTTTGCATGGCTGTCATACCGGCAGCATTTTCAGCTGTCTTGGCATCGATAATAGCCCCGTAAATCATACTTTCTGCAAACTGAGGCAACAACTGCTCCAAAATTTCTTCTCGGCTGGTTTCCAATTCAAAAGTCAAGCTGTAGTCTTCATCCGCTTCATTTGGATCCAAGTCAACAATCGGAAGCATTTGTTCCACACGCATTTGACTAGTTAGCGTATTGACATGGTGGTTGTAGCAAACATAAAGCTCATCAAAGAGTTCATTTTGGTACATTTCAACAGTTTTTGAAATAATCTTACGGACTTGATCAAAGCTAGGTTGGTCTGCCAAGCCACGTAATTCATAAAGTGGTTGAATACCACGAGCCTTAAAGAAATCAGCTCCCATTCCACCAATACAGATCATTTCAAAACCTGTACCGTCTGGGTGGTATTCTTCTTTCAACTCCATAACGGCTTTCAGAATAGAGGAATTATAACCTCCAACCAAACCGCGGTCTGAAGTGATGACGATATAGCCTGTCTTCTTCACGGGACGGCTAATCAACATGGGATTAGTTGAACCACCAGCTCCATTACCATGAAGAATATCTGTCAAAAGTTTGCGAACCTTCTGAGCGTAAACTTGGAAGTTACGAGCTGCTTCTTCAGAGCGACCTAGCTTAGCAGCCGATACCATTTGCATGGCATTAGTGATTTGACTCGTATTTTTTGTTGAGGCGATTTTTGTTTTAATATCATTTAGAGATACTGCCATCTGACACCTCTATTCTTATTGGAAGCTAGATTGATTGAGAAACTCTGTAATCGCAGCATCCAAGACTGCTTCTTCTGGCAAGTCTTTTGTATCACGAATGGTTTTCAAAATCTCTGGATGTTGAGCATCAAAGAAGGCATGGAACTCTTCCTCAAAACGAACAATATCATCTACTGGAACAGTATCCAAGAAACCATGTGTCAAAGCATAGAGAATGGTTACTTGTTTCTCAACAGGCAATGGTTTGTGAACAGGTTGTTTCAAGACTTCAACTGTACGACGTCCACGGTTCAATTTAGCCTGTGTTGCCGCATCCAAGTCAGAACCAAACTTAGTGAAGGCTTCCAACTCACGGTATGAAGCAAGGTCGATACGAAGTGTACCAGCAACCTTCTTCATAGCTTTGATTTGCGCAGAACCACCTACACGAGATACAGATGAACCCGCATCGATAGCTGGACGAATACCCGCATTGAAGAGACCATCGCCAAGGAAGATTTGTCCATCAGTGATTGAAATCACGTTGGTTGCGATATAGGCAGAGATATCTCCTGCTTGTGTCTCGATAAATGGTAGGGCTGTAATTGATCCACCACCAAGTTCATCAGAAACTTTAGCTGAGCGCTCAAGCAAACGGCTGTGAAGATAGAAAACATCCCCTGGGAAGGCTTCACGACCTGGAGGACGACGAAGCAAGAGAGACAGTTCACGATAGGCTACCGCTTGTTTTGATAGATCATCGTATACAATCAAAACATGCTTCCCTTGGTACATAAATTCTTCCGCCATGGCAACCCCAGCATAAGGAGCTAGGAAGAGCAATGGAGATGGTTGTGAAGCAGAAGCTGTCACAACGATTGTGTAGTCCAAGGCACCGTACTGACGAAGTGTTTCTACTTGCGTACGAACTGTTGATTCTTTTTGTCCAATCGCTACGTAGATACAGATCATATCTTGACCTTTTTGGTTCAAGATTGTATCAATCGCAATGGTTGTTTTCCCTGTCTGACGGTCACCGATAATCAACTCACGTTGACCACGACCAATCGGTACAAGGGCGTCAATAGCTTTCAAACCAGTTTGCAATGGTTCTGATACAGACTTACGTTGCATAACACCAGGAGCTGGTGCTTCTACTGGACGAGTTTTATCAGTGTGGATTTCTCCAAGACCGTCAACTGGACGACCAAGCGGATCCACAACACGACCAATCAGACTTTCACCTACTGGGACTTCCATGATTTTACCTGTACGGCGGATTGTATCGCCTTCACGGATATCTGTAAAGTCACCTAGGATGATAATACCAACGTCTGTTGACTCCAAGTTTTGAGCCATACCATAAGAGCCGTTTTCAAAAATCAACAACTCTCCACTCATGGCATTTTCAAGGCCGTGAGCACGCGCGATACCGTCCCCGATATAGGTTACAACACCTGTTTCAGTCACATCAAAATTGGGTTTGAAATTTTCAATTTGTTGCTTAATTAAAGCGCTGATTTCTTGTGCGTTAATTGCCAAAAGAACACCACTTTCTATTTCAAATTTTCTTTAACAACTTTAAGTTGTTGTTTAATACTCACATCAATTGTCTTGTGATTGGCAAAAATAACAAAACCACCAATGAGACTTTCATCGATTTCTTCTTTTACACTCCTTACTTTAAGAGACATTTTTTTCTCAATCAAAGGGAGCAAGCGACTCTTCTGTTCATCTGTTAAAGGATGAGCAGCAGTAATCGTCACTTCAAATCGATTTGTTTCTTTTTCAAGTCGGTTCAAGCAATCTACAAGCACATCATAAAAAAGATTTGCTCTGTGATTGTAGGCCAGAACCTGGATAAAGTTTTGTATTAAAGGTGACACAGAGTCTTGGAAAAAAGCAATTGTTTTTTCCTTATCCGACTCGTCTACTGCCACTTGTTTTAAAAAAGAAGGCAGACCTGTTTCTTCAGCAACTTGCTTGATTTGAGTCAAGTCTGAAAAGATACGGTCTTCTTCTCCTTTTTCAAGTACCAATTGGACAAAAGGCATGCTGTATTTTTCAATTACCTTTACTGTTTTCTTGTCCATTAAGCTTCTCCTAGCTGATCGATATACTGATCAATGAGTTCTTTATGGGCATGACCGTCAAGGTTTTGTGAGATGATTTTACCAGCCAAGCTGATGGTCAAATCTGCAACCTCACCCTTAACGCTTTGTAAAGCTTCAGCTTTGTTTTGAGCAATTTCTTGGTTTGCTTTTTCTTTTAAGCGTCCTGCTTCTAGTTTAGCATCTGCTAAGATACTAGCCTTACTTTGCTCAGCTGTTTCCTTTGCATTTTCAATGATTGTCTTGGCTTCTTTGCGACTGCCTGCCAATTCATCTTCACGTTTCTGAGCTAAGGCTTCTGCTTTTTGACGTGCCTGTTCAGCACTGTCAATATCAGTAGCGATTTTTTCAGCTCTTTCTTCGAAAATGCCTGTAATATTAGACCATGCAAATTTTTTAATCAAGACTAGCAAAAGAATAAAAGAGCCAGCGATTAAAATAAAGTTACCAATCAATTCACCTACTGTAACGTGCATCAGTTACTCCTTTCTACTCTTCTCCATCATTTATCTTATTTCCTAGGTACATAGAAGACAACATGGTAAACACATAGGCTTGGATGCAGGAAATAAAGACAGAAAAGGCTGTCCAAGCCAAGTTAGCACCAAAAGCAACTGGATACCAATATAGAGCTTGATGAGATAGAGTGATCAGCAAACTAGCCATCACCTCTCCTGCAAAAATATTTCCGAACACCCGCAAGGCAAGTGATAAAAAGTTGGTAAACTCTTCTAAGATGTTCATGGGAGTCATAAAGCCAGGTGTGATATAGGCTTTTAGATATTTTTTAATCCCACGACGACGAATACCCTCTATGTGTGTCAATAAAATAATGCCGAATGATAAGGCCAAGTCATACTGTAAATTTGCAGTTGGAGATGTCCAAAGATTGGTTCCATCTGTAGACTGTATCTTAGCCATCAAACCGAGGTTATTTGCCAGTACCATAAACAGAAATAGACAAAGGAAAAAGAGCGAGTAGTCTTTCATGTAGCTTTTACCAATGTTAGGTTCTGTAAATCCAATAACAAAGTCATAGAAATACTCAAGTACATTTTGCTTTCCTTTGGGTTTCAAGGTCATATTGCGACTCGCCCAATAAATAAAGACAAAAATAACTCCCACAATCAACAAGGTCATGGCTAACATGGTCAAATCAAAGGTAACAGGACCAATAGAGATGGTTGGAGTAATACTTTCTTCCATCTAAAATCCTCCCTTTTCTTCTCGTTCCGTTTGTCTATTTGATGATGAATGAAAAGACGAGGGTAACCAAGAACGTTCCTTCAATAAAGGCAATCCCCATAATCATCAAGCTACGCAATTCAGAAATAATATCTGGCTGGCGAGCTGCAGATTTAAGCAAACCGTTCATCAAAAAGCCTTCCGCAAGGGATACACCCATACAGGCAAGACATAGACCAAAAAATGTTAAATTCATGATAAATTCTCCTTTTGAATTAAAACTTACTTACTTAGTGTAGTCCTAAAATTTCGATTTGTCAACTTTTTTTGCACATTGGAAGCGTTTAATGAAAATTACCTCTATTTTCTCGCGTATTTCACTCTATTCTGAAAAACTTGTGTATATTTACTGAAGCTAGTAAGTCTTACCTGTAAATTTAATGAAAGCAACACAAAATCCGAGAGGGGAATCTCGGATTAAGGTCAATCTAAAAAGATAGAGAGTGTTAAGTTTAAATATAGGATTTCAAAATATCGACGACATCGCTTCTTTTCTTAACCTGATAGGACTTGATTCCCAATTTCTCAGCTGTCATTGCATTGTACCCAATGTTGCCCAGAAAGACACAATTTGTAGGATTTAACTGGTATTTATCGAGAATCCCCTTCATACTTATATAAAGCCCCTCTTTACTTTATTCTCCTTACAAATCCTTTTGGTAATAATATCTTTGCCCAATGTAGGGATAGTCTTGTAACCTAAAGACTTCCTTGTAGCCATGCCTTTTATAAAAATCTGGAGCCTGAAACTGGTAAGTATTGACAAAAGCAAAACGACAGTTACGATTCTTAGCTTCAGTTTCTGATTGCTGCAATAGTCTTGAACCGATTCCTTGCCCTCTCAATTCCTCTTTTACAAATAAATACTCGATTTCTAGCCAATTTCCAAAAGTCTCTGCTATCAAACCTGCCAGGAGATTGCCCTTTTCATCTTCGACATAAAGATTAAGTGGCTCACTTTCAGCCTCTTCTCTTTTTGAACGATTATAAGCACGAATCAAATTCCCAATTTCTTGTGCTTTCTGGGATTCCTTATTTTCCAATCTAAAGTACATCCAAACCTCCTCAAACACTGTTACAACTTGATTATAGTCTTATTTCAAAAGACTGTCAAACTAGCAAAAACCCACCAACCTGAGTTGATGAGTCTTTAATCTATTTTCTAAATTTCCACTGGCTGTAAATCCCAAAACCGATAATCCAGATAGCTGAGCCGATTACTCCTACAAATGTAGACTCTTGTAAAAAGAGGGTTACAAAGACAAAGGCAAAGAAGAGCATGGTTAAGGGATTTAGGAAACGATAATGGGGCATGAGATAGCCATCCGCCATAAAGTCTGGTGACTTGCGGTATTTAAGGTGAGCCACCATAATCAAGATATAAATGGCGATATAGACACCTGATGATGATGCCGTAATCAAGGCAAAGGCATCCGAAACACCTGGCAAGACGTTGATAAAGGCTGCTAGGGCAATCAAGATTGCTGAAGCAATGATAGCATTTTGTGGCACATTATGGCGAGAAAGGGTATCTGCCTTGATTGCTTTTAGGAATGGATTTGGCGAATCATGGGCAATCTGATACAAATGGCGCCCTGTTGAATAAAGGGTTGAGTTAAGAGCAGATGCTGCTGAGGTCAAAACGACGAAGTTAATCAAGGCTGCTGCCCACTTGACACCGGCCAATTCAAATACTGTAACAAAAGGTGAATCAGCAGAAGCCAGTTCACGCCATGGAATGATAGCCATGATGGCTAAGAGGGCACCACCGTAGAAAAAGGCGATACGCAAAGGGATTTCCTTAACGGCTTTTGGCAAGACCTGACGTGGATTTTTGGTTTCAGAAGTTGTGACCCCGATAAACTCAATCATAAGGTAGGCAAAGAAAACCATCTGGAAGGCCATGACAAAGTTGACACCTCCATTTGGGAAGAGGGAGAAATTGTCAGCAATATTAGCTAAACTTGCTACTCCATGAGGTGTCTTAAAGCCTGTCAAGACCATAAAGACTCCTGTGGCAATCATGGCTAAAATAGCCACAATCTTGACCATCGCAAACCAAAACTCAACTTCTCCAAAGAGCTTCACCGCAATCAAATTGACCAAGGCTAGAATGGTCAAAAATCCAATCTCAATCATCCAACTCGGCCAAGTTGGAAACCAAAATTGCACATAATGTGCGATAGCAGTGATTTCCGCCATACCGATAAAGACAACAGATAGCCAGTAAGACCAAACCGAGAAATAGCCCCAGCCCTTACCCAAATGGCGTGTGATAAAGTTGATAAAGGTATGTTGCTCAGGGTCTTGGTAAAGCATTTCCCCAACAGCACGCATCATGAGGAACATGAAAGCCCCTGTAATCATATAAATCAGTACAATGGAAGGACCTGTTAGGCTGATAGAGCGACCTGCTCCCAAAAAGAGTCCTGTTCCGATTGTTCCAGCGATGGCCATAACCTGCACATGACGATTAGTCAGACCACGCTCCATCTTATTTTTTTTCTTCTTTGAACTCATATCGTCTCCAATTCAATTTAAAATGGAAAAAGGAGTGAGTGAAGCGCACAGCCTCCCCACTCCTTTTTTTGTTTTTAGGCTGTTTTTTCAACCTTCAAGATTTTTACATCATAGCTACCAACAGGTGTTTCAATCGTTGCTGTGTCACCTGTTTTCTTGCCGATCAAGGCTTGTCCAATTGGGCTTTCATTTGAAACTTTACCTGCAAAGGCATCCGCACCAGCTGAACCTACGATAATATAAACTTCTTCTTCGTCCTCACCAATTTCTTGGATGGTGACTGTTTTCCCAATCGCTACTTCATCATCGGCAACTGAGTCGCTATTGACGATTTCAGCATAACGGATTTTTGTTTCCAAGCTAGAGATTTGTCCTTCAACAAAGGCTTGTTCATCCTTAGCCGCTTCGTATTCACTGTTTTCAGAAAGATCACCGTATGAACGAGCAATTTTAATACGTTCTACCACTTCTGGACGGCGGACTAATTTCAATTCTTCTAATTCTTTTTCAAGTTTTTCCTTTTCCTCAAGGGTCATAGGATATGTTTTTTCTGCCATTTTTCTCAACTTTCTTCTGATGATATTTTCGAAAGAAAATGATGTGAAGTATCACATAATTTTAGTTTGTTTGGTTTAATTTGCTGTTAACATGTTCAGCGACATTGCGGTCGTGGTCTTCTTGATTGTTAGCATAGTAGACCTTGCCTTCTGTGACATCTGCTACAAAGTAGAGGTTATCGCTCTTAGTTTGATTGATGCTTGACTCAATCGCATCCAGACTTGGACTATCGACTGGACCAGGCATGAGACCTACATTTTTATAAACATTATAAGGTGAATCAATGTTGGTATCAATCGCAACATCCTCAGCTAGACTGATATTTTGCCCCAGTTTTCCTTGGGCATACAAGATTGCAATGTTACTTTGAAGTGGCATATCACGATTCAAACGATTGTAGAATACACCTGCAATGAGCTTACGATCTTCTGTCTTGGCACCTTCTTTTTCGACCAAGGAAGCAATGGTCAACAACTCATTGACAGTCAAGTTTTTAGATTTGATCGTACTATAGTAAGGAGATAGGTTCTTATCCATAGCAGCTAACATCTCATCAATCAAGCTCTCAATAGTTGTGCTTTCCTTGATAGAGTATGTAGCTGGGAAAAGGTATCCTTCCAAACGATAACGAGCCCCACTTTCCTTTGTAGGCAAGCTTTCCAATAAAGTAGGATATTTGGCAACTTCTTGACTGATAAAGTTCTCATCTTGAACTTTAGCCAAGAAAGCCTCCGCTGTCAAAGGCTCTTTGAAGTCACCTTGCAATTGACCTACCGCTTGTGCAATTTGATCAATCGTATAACCTTCTGGAATTGTCAAAGTCGCAAGTACAGGTTCTTGTGGTTCAGCTGTTCCACCTTTTTGCAACTCTTTGAGTAAGTCTTCTGTACTCATACTCTTTTGCAAATTGTAGTAACCTGCTTTCAAGTCGGTATAATTTTTATACTTGGCATAAAAGCTAAAAATCAGACCATGCTTTACCAAACCAGCTTTTTCAAGCGTCGTACCGATTTCTTGAACGTTTGAACCTTCTGGAATTCCAACCGTCACATATTGTTTCGATGAAGCATCCACAGGCTGTAAAGATGACTGAACATACTGGTAACCAAAGTAACCACCTGCTGAGAGCAAGGCAAGGAATACAAGGAATGAAATCACAAAGGCTTTCACATGTGACTTCTTCTCTTTCTTAGGCTTAACGGGTTTTGATCCTTCTCTACGGCTACGACGTGGTGTATCGCTAATGATATCCACTGTTTCTGTAGCAGGCGTAGGTGTTTCTGGACCTGCTTGTTCTGCTTTTTTCTCTGCCGTCTTATAGGAAACAGCTACCCTTGTTGGGGTTTCATTGTATTCTCTTTCAAGTTTCTTAGGTCTAACAGGACCTGGTCCTGGTCTTGAACCACTTTCTTCCGCTGGAGAAGAAGGTACATCTTGACTTGGATGACTTGGAACACCAGGAGTTTCTCTTTGAATCTCATCTGCTGGAGAAGCTGGTACATCTTGACTTGGGTGAGTAGGCGCAGCAGGAGCTTTTCTCATAATCTCCTCTACCGTTGACAAGGAATCAGCCATGAGTTCTTCAGCTGAAGGTTCATTTGCAGGAGTGCGAACTACTGCCTTATCTTCTCTCAGAACTTCATCATAGCCTTTTACTTTTTCTAAATCTCTCAGAATCTGCTCTTTAAAGCTTAATTTCTCTTCTTCTCTTGACTTTTCACTCAAAAGTTTTTCCTCCTTGTTGACAATCCATAATATTATATCTTAAAAGTCCAAGAAAAGCAACCTATGATACTTTTCCTAGCTTATTTTTTATATTCAATGAAAATCAAAGAGCAAACTAGGAAGCTAGCCGCAGGTTGCTCAAAACACTGTTTTGAGGTTGTAGATAAGACTGACGAAGTCAGTAACATATATACGGTAAGGCGACGCTGACGTGGTTTGAATTTGATTTTCGAAGAGTATTAGCTTCCCAGACCATATCATACCAAGTTTCCCCTGCAAAGGTTGACTGAGACAAGCCTTCATTGACAAATCCGTGTTTTTCATAGTAGGCGATGAGATAGTCATGACAGGTTAGGTTAATACCTTCTCTCTTATCCTCAAGAGCAACTTCTTTCAAGGCTGTTAGCAATTTCTGACCCAGTCCGAGTCCCTGTGCCTCCTTGGCAATAGACAGACAGGTCACAGAGATATAACCACCAGGCTCATGACTATAGTCTTTTATTTCTTCTGTAAAGGACTGGTCTTGCAGATGGCGGTGTGGTCCAACTGGCCCTTCTATATAACCCATGATTCTTCCTTCTTTTTCCGCAACCAGAAAAGAGGTCTGAATTTCTCGCAAATGTGCCTCAAAGACAGATCGAGGAATGGCTTCTTCAACCGAGAAATTCTCTAGTTCAATCTCAACGATACGATCCAAATCTTCTAATCTTGCTTGTCTGATTTTCATTGTACCTCCAGATAATAGGGATTAAACCAAATCATACTAAAACCCTGGCTAGTTTCATAAAGGGAAGTTTCTTCATCAATAAAACCGTTCATTTCAAAATAGGAAAGCAGCTCAGAAGGACTCTCCAAACGAATCCCTTTGTAATCCAGCTCAACTGCCATCTCTTTCAAGGCTGCAAGAAGAAGTGTTCCCAAGCCCTGTCTCTGATGGTCAGACTCAATGACTAAAGAATGTATTTCTAGACATTGCGGATTGTCTGACTGGGGACTTGATAGAATATAGCCTAAAAGTTGATTTTCATCCCTAGCTAGAAGAAAGGTATCCGCACACTTACGGATACTTTCTTCTAAGATATGGGAAGGTTGCTGCTTTTCAGCTGGAAAAGACGAGGTCTGAAGTGCCTCTATCTCAGGAAAATCAGACTTGCTTGCCTGAATGATCTTAATTGGAATTTCCATGAGAACATCCTATTGAACATTGCTTGTCAAGTTAGACAAGAGACGCTCAAATGAGTATTCATAGGTTTGGATGTCTCCTGCTCCCATAAAGACGTAAACAGCATTGTCATGGTCAAGGAGTGGAGAAACATTTTCAACAGTGATCACTTGGTGTTTTTTGTTGATTTTTTTGGCTAGGTCTTCTACCTTAACGTCACCATGGTCTACCTCACGAGCAGATCCATAGATTTGCGCTAGGTAAACAGCATCCGCTTGGTTCAAAGCGTGAGCAAATTCGTCCAACAAGGCAATGGTTCTTGTAAAGGTATGCGGTTGGAAGACTGCTACAATTTCCTTGCTTGGGTATTTCTGACGAGCCGCATCCAAGGTCGCAATAATTTCTGTTGGATGGTGGGCAAAGTCATCAATAATCACTGTGTCATTGACAATTTTCTCAGTGAAACGACGCTTAACACCGGCAAATGTTTTCAGGTGCTCACGCACCAAGTTCAAATCAAATCCTGCTGTGTAAAGAAGACCAATAACGGCTGTCGCATTCATGATATTGTGACGACCAAAGGTTGGAATGTGGAATTGCCCCAAGTCTTGTCCACGGAAATGAACCGTGAAAGTTGACCCAGTTGTAGAACGAAGAAGATCGCTAACTACAAAGTCATTACCTTCTGCTTCAAAGCCATAATAATAAATCGGAGCATTGGCTGTAATCTTACGCAATTCTGCATCTTCACCATAGACAAAAAGACCCTTGGTAATTTGTTTGGCATAGTCGTTAAAAGCATTGAAAACATCCTCTAGACTTGTGAAATAGTCTGGATGGTCAAAGTCAATGTTGGTAATAATAGAGTATTCTGGGTGGTAAGGCATAAAGTGGCGCTCATATTCGTCAGATTCAAAGACAAAATATTTGGCATTGGCCGAACCACGACCTGTCCCATCCCCAATCAGGAAGCTAGTGTCTGTGATGTGAGACAAGACATGAGACAACATACCTGTCGTTGAAGTTTTTCCATGCGCTCCAGCTACTCCCATGCTAACAAAATCACGCATAAAGCTACCTAGAAATTCATGATAACGTTTGTAGCTGATACCATTTTGGTCTGCATAGGCAATTTCGACGTTGTTATCTGGACGAAAGGCATTTCCAGCGATAATTTCCATATCACCGTCTAGGTTCTTTTCATCAAAAGGAAGAATGGTAATGCCTGCCTGCTCAAGACCACGTTGAGTAAAGTAGTACTTTTCAACATCTGATCCCTGTACCTTATGCCCCATTTGGTGCAACATCAAGGCTAAGGCACTCATCCCTGATCCCTTAATTCCGATAAAATGATATGTCTTTGACATGTTTCCTCCCCTATTCTGTAATTCTGGTCAGATTCAACTCTTGGGCAACCCGACGTTCTTGTTCTCTTTGTTTACTTTTTTTATTGTAGATTTGGCTCTTCTTTAGAAAATCATAGTTGTTTTTCTTTGGAGCAGGTGCTGCCACTTCTTCATTCTTGGTAGGGATAGAATGAACTTCTTCCGCCAAGATATAATGAGACTGGGTCAATTTTTGGCTATATTTGACAAATTCACCAGGATTTTCCTTTTGGAAAGGCGCTGTCGGTTGGTTACCCTGTCTAACAAAGCCTGATTTAGAATGACGTCTCGCACGGCTGAAATCCTGAGTTAGATAGTTAGCAGAGCGTTTCTTTTTCAAGTCTGCACGCGCTTCTTCACGCGCCACCTCCGCATAGCTCTTTCCTTCTTTTTTTACCCCTAAAGGAGCTTTTTTAGGTTTCTCGACTTGCTTTTCAATCGGTTTTACTGGTTTTTCTTCAGTAATAGGAGCCCATTCTAAATAATTTTTATCTCGATACTCACCCTTGATATTACTGATCAGATCAGACTCATCATACAAGTTCATGACTGGCATTTCAGTCAGCATGACCTCGTCATCTGACACCAATGGAAATCGTTCTTCTCTCATTTTCTATTTCCTTTCAACACTTCATTATAGCGTATTGTCTTGATTTTTCAAGTACTGGCTTCAGAAATTCCCAAAATTTCTCTAATTTCTGCTAGGGTCAGACTGCCACGTGACTCTGTGCCATCCAATACTTGTGACACCAGATGTTTCTTCTGTTCTTGGAGTTCCTGAATTTTTTCTTCAATGGTTCCCTTGGTCACCAAGCGATAGACCTCAACCGTTTCTTCCTGTCCCATCCGATGGGCACGACCAATGGCTTGCGCTTCCACCGCAGGATTCCACCAAAGGTCAACCAATATAACTGTATCAGCACCTGTTAGGTTCAGTCCGACACCACCAGCCTTGAGGGAAATCAGAAAGGCATCTCTTTCCCCTTGGTTAAAGGCTTTGGTCATGTCTTGTCTTTCCTTGGCTGGTGTTGAACCCGTGATTTTAAAGGAAGTTAAGCCCAAGTCTGGCAGTTCTTGTTCAATTTTCTCCAACATTCCCTTGAACTGCGAGAAAATCAAGACACGGTGTCCACCGTCTGCCACCTGGACCAGCAGGTCTCGGAGACTATCCAGTTTGCCACTGGCTCCCTGATAATCTTCCATAAAGAGGGCAGGAGTGTCACAGATTTGGCGCAAGCGCATCAGACCAGACAAGATTTCCACCCGACTTCGCTGGAATTCTTGGTCTGACACTTGAGCCAGACGGTCCCGCATCTGTTGCAACTGGGCTAGGTAGATAGCCTTTTGCTGGTCTTCCAGTTCATTTTTATAAACTACTTCGATTAAGTCTGGCAATTCAGTCAGAACTTCTTCTTTCTTGCGCCGCATCACGAAAGGTTTGATAAACTGAGCAACGCGCTCAGCTGGTAATTTCATAAATTCTTTCTTGCTTGGCAAAAGTCCTGGCATGACGATTTGGAAAATAGACCACAGTTCACCCAGATGGTTTTCAATAGGAGTTCCTGACAGGGCAAAAACTGACGGCACCACAAATTGTCTCAAGGTCTGGGCAATCTTGGTCTGGGCGTTTTTCATGACCTGAGCTTCATCTAAGAAAAGGAAGTCAAAGGCCATCCCCTGATAAAGCTCACTATCCTGACGGAAAGTGGCATAGCTCGTCACATAGATTTGATGGCTCTCAGCAAGAATCTCTTCACGACTAGTTTTCAAACCATGAACAACAGCCACATCCAACTGTGGGGCAAATTTCTGAAATTCATCTGCCCAGTTGTAAATCAAACCAGATGGAGCGAGAATCAAAACCCGACTTTCTTTTGTCACTTGACTGGTCAAAAAAGCAATAGTCTGCAGGGTTTTACCCAATCCCATATCATCAGCCAAAATTCCACCAAAACCATAATGATGGAGCATTTGCAGCCAGCCGATTCCCTTTTCCTGATAATCTCGCAAGTCAGCCTGAACTTGAGTTGCTTGTCGAGGAAAGTCCTCTGGATGCGTCAAGTCGTGGGCCAGATTCTGGAATTCTTGTGAAAAAGAAACACGATCTCGCCCTTCAAAGAGATGAGCTAAACTGTAGGCCAAGGATTTCCGAGCCTGCAAGGAGCCATCTTTTAATTCAAATTGCCCCAGTTCCTGTAGATTTTGGCGAATTTTCTTGGTTTCTTCATCGAAAAAGTAGACTTGATTAGACGAATCGATATAAAAATCTTGATTGGCAATCAAGGCCTGCATGGCTTGGTCGATTTCCTCCTGGGCAATATCTTGAAAATCAAACTGGATTTCCAAGAGACCTCCCTTAGAAGCAATCTGCACTTGAGGACTCGCTAGGCTATAAAGCTCTTCTAGCTTGTCTGATAGGTCAACATGACCGAGTTTTTCAAAGACTGGAATGATTTCGTGAAAGAAATGATAAACAGACTCCGCTTTTAAGGCCTGACGCCAAGATTGAAAGTCTGCTTCAAAACCAGCTGCCAAACAGACTTGGAAAACTCTTTCTTCTAAGTCAGCATCACTTGAAAATGGCAATTCTTCTAGCTCGTGTCGGCTTGATACCTGCCTATCCCCATAATCAAACTGAATTTCTAAACGAATCCGATTATCCTCTTCCCTGTCAAAGTAAAAAGAGGGCGCAAAAGTTTTGATTTGTAAGCGTTCTGGAGCTGAAACCGTCCCCATCTGGTTAAAGAGCGTTAGACAAGAAGCCAACTTATCGCGGTCACTGCTATCAAATTGCAGGTATTTTTTCCCATGTTGATCCACAGGCAGCGCTTTGATTTCCTTGAGAAGACGCATCTGCTGGTCTGTTAGAAAATAAACCTGACCTTTATGGAACAGCACAGCTCCCTGATAAAAGGCATTAACTCTTGGACTTTCACTGATTTCCATTTCAAAATAATCCGAGTATGCTGTTACTGTAAAGGCAAATAGATTGGCATCAGCATGCATATCCTGAAAAAGTAGAGTCTGGTAGCTATCCACTTGATGGTCAAATTGAAAATGCGGCAAGGTCATCAGTAAATTTACACCCTGCTCAAAAAAGGTCAGAGGGAAAAAGAGGTGCCGACCTTGGTTTTGGAAAAAGAGGTCTGGAGCCTGTCCTTCCTCCGTTAGTCCGCGCAAGAAAGTCAGAAGTTCTTGACTGGCCTCATCAAAGGCTTCCCAAGAAAGAGACTCCTCATAAATCTTGCCAATCATATAAGACTTTCTCTGCTCAATAATCCTTAAAAAGAGTGGAATATCCCGAATGACATAGTATTTTTGGCTATTGATTTGGCCGATTCTCAGAGTCCACAAGATATGATTGGTTCCTGCTTCCACTTGCCCCACAGCCGATAATTCATAGGCGCGTTCTGATTTTGGAGACAAGATTCGATCCAAAAATTTGCCACCCAAGGTCACCTTGGTTTCAACGGCCTCTTTTTCTTCATAACCTTCTTCCAGATTTTGCAAGATTTCTTGGCCACGCTCATCATTTTTCAAAAAATGCTCTAGCGCCGCTAAGTGCACACAGTAGCCCCTCTTTTGGAAAAAATCGCAGGCACAAAAAACCACATCATCCTCTAAACTATAGCGCAGTTCTTCTTCTGCAACGCGAGCATAGAGCCGATTGTTCTTTTCCTTGATAATGTCAACCTTACCAGTTTCATAAAGGGCAACGCCTTCTATACGGACTTTCCCCGGAATCAATTTAGCCATATTTTCACCTTTACCTTATCTTTTTATTATACCATATTTTCCCCTATGAAAATAGCCTTCTAGGAAGACTTTTCTCCTAGAAGGCTGGATTTTTAACGTTTAGCAAAAGTCGTCACAATCCGCTGACACACTTCTTGCAGCAGGGATTTAGGCATGGCTACATTGAGGCGGGCATGGAGACTTCCTTCATCCCCATAATCCAAACCAGGATTGAGGATAACCTTGGCTTCATTTCTCAAAAGCTCTTGCAATCTTTCATCAGTCAGGTCATAGGCTGAAAAATCAAGCCAAATCAAGTAGGTTCCTTGCGGTTTCATGACCTTGATTTTAGTCTCTTTTCCAAATAAATCCACCACATAATTGATGTGGTCTTCAAAGACTTGCTTGAGTTCCTCTAACCAATCCTTCCCATAGCGATAAGCAGCTTCTGTCGCCAAATAACCCAAGCCTGAAATTTCATGCTGGTTATTGGCCAACTGGCGTTTCTGGAAAACCAGTCTCAACTTAGGATTTTCAATAACTGCATAGGAATTTTTTGTTCCAGCGATGTTAAAGGTTTTAGTGGCACTGGTCAAGACGATAGCAAAATCTTTAAAGTCAGGGTTGACGGTATTGAAAGACTGGTGTTTGTGACCAAAGAGGGCCAAATCTTGGTGAATCTCATCCGAAACCAAGAAAACACCGTGTTTTTGACAGAGTTGGCCAATCTTCTCCAACACTTCTTTTTCCCAAACACGTCCACCAGGATTATGAGGGTTGCAAAGAATATAGAGTTTGACCTCCTCTTCCACCAAATCCTTTTCAAGTCGGTCAAAGTCAATCTCAAACAGACCATCCTTTTCCACCAAAGAATTGGTAATCAATCTACGGTTGTTCAACTTGACACTGCGAGCAAAGGGTGGATAGACAGGTGTGTTAATCAAAACCGCCTCGCCTTCTTTTGTAAAGGCTTGAATAGCTGTTGAGATGGCTGGTACCACACCCTCGATAAAGACAAGAGCCTCTTTGTCAAAGTGGTAGCCGTGTTGTGTGGCTTCCCACTTTTGAACTTCCTTAATTAACTCTTCACTGGCATAGGTATAGCCATAAACCAGTTGATCAGCGTAAGTCTGCACGGCTTGGCGGATTTCAGGCAAGACTACAAAGTCCATATCCGCTATCCAAGCTGGTAGGACTTCACTATCCGTTTCTGCTTCTTTCCATTTATAGGTATGGTGCCCTAAACGATTGGGCAGGCTTGTAAAATCATATTTTCCCATCTTTGTCTTATCCTTCCAAGGCTTGGCGCAAATCTGCAATCAAATCTCTAGCATCCTCAATCCCAATTGACAAGCGCAAGAGGTCATCTGTCAAACCATAAGAATGGCGCACTTCTGCCGGAATATCAGCGTGAGTTTGCGTCGTTGGATAAGTAATAAGACTTTCCACCCCACCTAAACTTTCCGCAAAAGAGAAGACCTTGAGGCTGTTTAAAATGTGAGGAATGCGTGTTTCATCCGCTACTTTAAAGGAAATCATCCCTCCACGCCCAGTATAGAGAACTTCCTTGACTGCTGGAGAATCCTTCAAAAAGGCGACCACTTCTTGAGCATTGGCTGTTGAGCGCTCCATACGAAGAGACAAGGTCTTGAGACCACGAATCAATTGATAACTGTCAAATGGAGACAAGACTGCCCCTGTCGTATTGAGATTGTAGAAGAGTTTCTCGTATAGTTCTAAACTATTGGTCACAACCACTCCAGCCAAGACATCATTGTGGCCTGCTAGATACTTGGTTGCTGAATGAAGAACGATGTCTGCCCCATCTTCAATTGGGCGTTGGTAAATAGGACTATAGAAGGTATTGTCCACCACCACTTTGGCACCCTTAGCATGAGCCAATTTTGCCAGTTTTTCGATGTCAAATTCCAACATCAAGGGGTTGGTTGGTGTTTCGATATAGAGAACATCCACATCCTTCTCCAACTCGGCAATCAACTCTTCTTCTGTATTGGCATAGGTAAAATGGAAACGGCCTTCCTGCTCCACTTGATTGAACCAGCGGAAAGAACCTCCATAAAGGTCACGGACAGCCAAGACCTTACTTCCTACTGGGAAGACACTAAAGGCCAGTACAATAGCTGACATCCCTGAGCTAGTCGCTAGGGCATAGTCTGCTGACTCAATAGCTGCCAAGACTTCTTCAGCCTTGCTACGAGTTGGGTTTTTAGTACGCGTATAGTCAAATCCAGTAGATCTACCAAACTCTGGATGCTGATAGGTCGTTGAAAAATGAAGCGGTGTCACCAATGCACCTGTCGCTTCATCTGACTTAATACCCGCCTGGGCCAAAATTGTGTTAATGTGTAATTCCTTGCTCATACAATTCCTCCAAATCTATAGTAACTATTGTACCACTTATTTTCATCAACTCATTTTCTTCTTTTCAAGAGCTAGTTATAGTTTCAAACTATAGACTTATCGAGTAAAGCTAAAAAGAATCCAGAAAAACTTCCAGATTCTTTTGTGAAAATAATTGCTAGGGTTTACTTTAACCGAAAGAAATCCTGTTGGGCTAAATAGTCATAATGGTCTTTGTTAAATTGATATTGGCCCACATGCTGACCAATCTGACCGACATCCACGGAAAAAATATAGGCTTCATTTTGATAGTGCCAGTTCAGCCTAACTGTATTCAAGACTGTCTGATAAGTAAAATCTTTAACTTGATTCCAAAGCATCTCTACGACTTGATTAGAACGATTTTCAGTTACATCACTGATGTCCATCAAGTAGATTCCCTTAGGCGTGAATGCCAGAATCTTAGGCTTCACACTCGACTGAACATAGTAAGCTCCTCCTATAATGAAGAAATCAATAAAAGATTTCAGCCATGTCTTTTTCTTGAAGGCCATCAGAAAATTCTTTTGCCCTTCAATGCGACAAGTTGAAAGAAATGATGCAATCTGTTTTTCTGTTGCAAATTCCATAATAGCGCCCATAATGTTACCTCCATAACGATTAGTAAATAGGCAGATAAGAACTCTTCACATAAAGAAGAACTTATCATTTGTTACATTTTATCTTACTTTCCCAGTAGATGGCACCCCTCCTATAACATTACCCTAGCATGTGCATACTTCAATCAACATTGGGTAAATTTTCGAACGTAGTTTCTTATATTTATTATAGCATAAATTCAATTAACTACGAGAAAATGTAAGCACTTTTCTTCCAAATTTTCCATCATTCTATATAAAAACGACAGTTTCTTTCGAAACCATCGTTTTTCTTGAAAAATCCTTATTTGACATGTTTCGCCAATTCTTCTTGGGCTTTTTTATTAGATTCTTCTTTTTCTTTCAACCATTTTTCTCTGGCTTTTGCATATTCGTCTGTTGTGACTGTCTTATCTTGTAATTTGAGGTATTTATAGGATTCAACCCCTTTATTACCAGCCAATGAATATGGTGTTGAGAAAGGAACGATTTTTCTCAATGTTGGTGTTCCACCAAGTGAAACATTTGGAATTGCTAGAGAGCTATCTACTAACCAAGCTTGGATTTCAGCATACTTTTCATAGCGTTTTGCAATATCTTGTTCCTTATTAGCTTCTTCCAACATTTGAGTGTAGACATCCAATCCAACAGCCTTGGCCTTGTCATTGGCTTCACCTGGCTCGAGTCCAAGACTTTGTAGAACCCCACCATTCTTGACACTAAAGATATCAAGATAGCTAGATGGATCAAGATAGTCCGCACTCCAACCACCATTGTAGAGATCGTAGTCTTTTTGCGCAGCTGTTTGAGCTAGATAACCTGAACTATCATAGTCCTCTGTAGAAAGTAGGTGGACATCAATCACAACATTTTCTGCACCTAAGACAGACTCAATTGATTGCTTCATGGAATTGATTCCTTGAATTTCAGCCTTATTGGTCAACTCTATATTTTTATCTAAGTGGATAGGGAATGTTACCCCCTTAGCTTCTAATTCTTTCTTAGCTTCTGCAAATTTGGCTTTGGCTTTCTCTGGATTGTAGTATGGATCTTGGGCATCCGCGAAGTTGATTCCTTGCCATTCCTTACCATAATTGACCATCTTAGAAGCCACTACTTCACCAAAGTCTTTTCCCTTGATACTTACGAAGTTTGGAGGAACAACCAAGTTACGCAAAATCTTAGTTGCACCATCTTCTCCTTGAGATTGAGCCCCGTAAGCTGTCCGATCATAGGCAAAATTAATAGCTTGACGGAAGTTTTTATTAAGAACCGCTTCTTGAGTCGATTTCTTTTCAGCATCACTTGTCTTGGAAGTGAATTTATAAGATTGTCTATCCAGATTAAAGTTTAAGAAGTAAGAAGTGGCATCTTGCATGCTATAGACGATATCATCTTTGTATTTTTCTTTAATTCCTTCATAACTTGAACTATTCGGATAGAGACGAGCGTAGCTATAGGCTCCGTCTGTAAAGTTACGAACAAGAGCGTCTTGGTCACTACCATCATAGTAGGTCAATTTGACATCATCTACAAAGACATTTTTAGCATCCCAGTAGTTAGGATTTTTCTTGTATTCGATGACAGATTTTGAAACAAAAGCTTTCATCAAGAAAGGTCCACTGTACAAAATATTAGCAGGGTCTACCTTCCCAAAATCATCCCCTTTTGATTTCAAGAAATCTGCATTGACTGGGAAAAGAATGGTTGAGGTTGTTTTTGAGTTCCAGTAAGGTTCTGGTCGAGCCAAGGTGTATTGAACCGTTTGGTCATCAAGTGCCTTGACTCCGACAGTTGAAAAGTCGCTTGTTTTCCCAGTGATATAGTCATCCAAACCTGCAACAGAGTCCTGCACTAGATACAAGGCTTCTGAATTTTTATCAGCTGCATATTGCAAACCGGTTACAAAATCCTGAGCAGTTACAGGTGCATATTCTTCTCCCTCAGAAGTAAACCACTTAGCATCCTTACGAAGTTTGTAGGTATAGGTTAAACCGTCCTTAGAAACAGTCCAATCCTCAGCCAAGGATGGAACATAGTTCCCATATTGGTCATTTTCCATAAGACCATCTACCAGGTTGGTCACAATATCATTTGTTGTTGCACGGTTTTCTGCTAGATAGTTCAAACTAGATGGATCACTTGAGTAAACATAATTGTATGTTTTTGATGCTGTGCTAGAATTTCCACAGGCACTCAATAAAACTCCTGTACCCAGGACAAGACCTGCCAAGGTTAGATATTTGCTCTTAGACTTTTTCATTTCCAGAACCTCCTGATTTAAATATTTGTTTTATTATACAACGTTTAGTTTGTTTAGTCAATGTTTTTTTCCAAAAAAATCGAAAAAGACCTTATCTTCTACTTTTAAAAGATAATTTTAGCTGTTTTGACGCTAAAAAAGGAATAAGTTTCAAGTTCTCCTAAAAGATTGTTCAACTTATTCCTTTTATTTATAAATGCTATCTTACGAAAGCTTAAATTTTACTCGCAGGCGATCTGCTTGGGCTTTTCCAATCACCTTATCCAACAAACGGGTACGAAGACTCATAACTCCATAAACACCCCCACCCATGGCACCGACAAGGGCTATATATAGGAAACTCCATAAACGCCCACTTGGTTGGAAGAAAAATCCTAACAGCCACTGGATGGTTCCTATTAACAGAAACATAACTAGGGTCAGCAAACTGATTAAAATGGTTCGCTTCACAATCACCTTGCGCTTGACACCCGTTACCTTACAAATATCTCGATACATCAAGACGTTAGGAATGATGAGAGCAATGGTTGTTGAAATCAAAGGTCCATAACTGTGGAAGAGGGCGATGGTAGGTAGTTGCAAGACTAGCTTGGCAATAGAACCATAGATAAAATAGAGAACGGCCTTGCGGTTGCGGAACATGGCCTGAAGCATTGGAGACAAGACCATGTACAAGCCTAAAATAGTTGACTGCAAAACTGCAAAGACAAATAAGCCCAGAGCCAAACTATCTGGCTTACCATAGAAGACCGTATAAAGAGGTTCTCCTACCATAACCACTCCAACCGTTGCTGGTAGCAGGAATAAGAAAAGCATGGTAATGCTGTCCTGAACCAGACGAGAAGCTGCTTTCAAGTCCCTCTTGACATAGTTTTCTGTCAAAAGTGGCAAACCAACACTCCCAATCGAAACCCCAACAGAAATCAAAATCATCGTGATTTTATTAGGATTGGCTGAGAAATAAGAAAACATGATAACCAAGTCCTCATTGCTGTAGTTGGTAAACCAGCTCATACTATTGATAAAGGTCAGCTGGTCCAAAATCTGGAAGAGCTGGATGGCAGACCCTGTCAAGATAAAAGGAATGGCTTCCTTAATGGTATCGACCAAAAGATGCTTGCTGTTAATCTTATCCCCTGTTTCAAGGACTCTTTTGAGTAAGCCTTCTTGAGCAAGGAAATAAATCAAAACTGCAAAACTGGCTACCATACCGACAAAGGCAGCAAAGGTGGATTGGGTAACGGCTGCTAGGTAATCTCCTGAACCGAGCTTCATAATGATAAAGGTTGCTAGGAGCATCCAGATAACACGAATGACCTGCTCAGCGATTTGGCTCATGGCATAAGGTTTGAGGTTATTCATCCCTTGGAAAAATCCTCGGATAACACTCATAGATGGGAAAATCAAGACTCCCCAAGCCAAGCTTTGCATGATTGGGATCAAGTCTTTACCCACGCCAGACAAGTCTGCTAGCCAAGGAGCAAAGACATACAAGACTAAAGCAAAAACGAGGCCAAGTCCTGTCATAAATCCTAAAAAGCTCCGAATCAGGGCAAAGCTATGCTCTTCTTCTCGCATGGTATTATACTTGGCAACTTGCTTGGCCACCGCAACTGGAATACCTGCTGTTGAAACCAGCAAGAACCAGGCATAGATATTGTAGCCCATGGTAAAGAGACCATTAGCCGTAGCCGCATAAGACCCCATCCAGATGTACCAAGGTATAATGTAAATAGCCCCGAGCAGGCGACTGATAAAGTTACTAGCCGTTAACCAAGCAGTCCCCCGTAACATCTGGGCCTGCTGGTGATTGTTTTCGTGCGACATAGATTCCTCATTCAATTTTGATAACTAGGAAAAACTCCTTATCTTCCATTATAAACTTTTCCTTGTTACTTGTAAATTTGTGACTTTCGGTTTACAATAGAAAGTATGATTAAGATTGAAACCGTATTAAATATTTTAAAGAAAGATGGCCTTTTTCGTGAGATTATCGACCAAGGACACTACCACTACAACTATAGCCATGTCGTCTTTGACACCATCTGCTATGACAGCCGCAAGGCCAAAGAAAAGAGCCTCTTTTTCGTCAAAGGTGCTGCCTTTAAGAAGGAATTTCTGCTTTCAGCAATCTCTCAAGGACTCGGTTGGTATGTTGCTGAAAAAGACTATGAGGTTGGTATTCCTGCCATTATCGTGAACGATATTAAGAAAGCTATGAGTCTGATTGCTATGGAATTTTATGGAAATCCACAGGAAAAACTCAAACTCCTTGCCTTTACTGGTACTAAGGGTAAGACAACAGCAGCCTATTTCGCCTATAACATTTTATCTCAAGGGCACCGACCTGCTATGCTCTCGACCATGAATACAACTCTTGATGGCAAGACTTTCTTTAAGTCTGCATTGACAACCCCTGAAAGTATTGACCTCTTTGATATGATGCATCAAGCTGTGCAAAATGACCGTACCCACCTCATCATGGAAGTATCCAGTCAGGCCTATCTGGTCAAACGTGTCTATGGTCTAACCTTTGATGTGGGAGTTTTCCTCAATATCAGCCCAGACCATATCGGCCCTATTGAACACCCTAGCTTTGAAGACTACTTCTACCACAAACGTCTCTTGATGGAAAATAGCCGAGCAATCATCATTAACAGTGACATGGACCACTTTTCTGTCTTGAAAGAACAAGTGGCAGATCAAGACCATGATTTCTACGGTAGCCAGTCGAGCAACCAAATCGAAAACTCCAAAGCCTTTAGCTTTTCAGCTACAGGTAAACTCTCTGGTGTTTATGACATCCAGTTAATTGGGCACTTCAACCAAGAAAATGCCGTTTCTGCTGGACTTGCCTGCCTCCGTCTCGGAGCAAGTCTTGAGGACATCAAAAAAGGAATCGCTGCAACCCGCGTTCCTGGTCGTATGGAAGTCCTCACTCAGAAAAATGGCGCCAAGGTCTTCATCGACTACGCCCACAATGGGGATAGTCTGAAAAAACTCATCAATGTGGTTGAAACTCATCAAACTGGAAAAATTGCTCTGGTTCTAGGTTCGACAGGAAATAAGGGAGAAAGTCGTCGTAAGGACTTTGGCCTCCTCCTTAATCAACACCCAGAGATTCAAGTCTTTCTGACTGCTGATGACCCTAACTATGAAGACCCAATGACCATTGCAGATGAAATTAGTAGCTATATCAATCATCCTGTTGAAAAAATTGCGGATCGCCAAGAAGCCATCAAGGCAGCTATGGCTATCACAAATCACGAATTAGATGCAGTTATTATTGCTGGTAAGGGAGCCGATTGCTACCAAATCGTCCAAGGCAAGAAAGAAGCCTATCCTGGAGATGCAGCCGTCGCAGAAAATTATTTATAAGATAGAAAAAAATCAAGGGAAATGAAACCCTTGATTTTTTCTATCTTTATTTAAAAGCGTTTTTCAAACCTTCAACGGCACCTTCTACAGCACCTTTAGCATCTTCAACTACTTCTTTTGCCTTAGCAACTGTTTTTTCAACAGCTCCTTCAAGTTCTGTCTTGCTGTCTCCAGTAACTTTACCAAAACCTTCTTTGACAGCGCCTGTTGCTTGTTCCAATTTGTTTTCAAGTGACATATGATTGTCTCCTTTAGTCTTATTCCGATATGTGTTATCGGTTACATATAGTTTATACTGAATACTAAGGAAAGTCAAACAATGTGCTCAGAAAAAGCAATCACACTAAATAGAAAGTTAATCTTTCCTTATCAAAATCGATAGCCAACTCATACTTTCCATCTGCATTTTGGACAATATAACCTAGGACAACTAAACTGTCCACAAAGATGTCACGGCGTTTCTGCATAAGCTGGTCTTTTTTGAGAAATTTCAACAAAAAAGTCGTCATATACTTGAGGGCATACTCAGGATTAACATCTCCTAAAATGGCATAGAGTTCCTGCTGTTTTTCTGTCAAAGGATACTGATGTTTGACCTTGTAGAAATAATTAGACAGGGTCATTTTTGTTCGCGCAAAGTCCGTCTTTTCAACTAAAATAGCTGCATTGGTTTGATTGCATAATTCCGTCTCAAAACTCTGCTCTAACAAGGCTTGATAGATCGGACTATCTTCTCTAACAAAAATCTCTTGATCCAGTTCAAGACTATCAAGGGACTCAAGCATAGGAAGATTAAGGTAATAGCGCTTATTTTCCCGTAGAATCAAGCCTGCCTTTATATACTCTTCCATGAGTTTGTCAACTGCTACATCTGGAAACTTGGCCTTAATTTCCCGTAAAATCACATCATCATGCTGGTCCAGATAGCGGATCAATTCTCCAAAAAAAGGCTGTCTCGTCAAACGAGATGGATTAAAAATCTGAATCATGAAGATTCCTTTCTTTACATTCTAACAGAGGCGATGCTGCCAATTGATTGGGATTGGTCCCAGCTTGGTTCAGAGGCACAGGCAGACCCAGTTCTCTATAATACTCTCTCCAAAAATCACTAATGTCCTGCTTCCCATCACCAAATTTCATGGGAATGGTTTCAAAAATCGGTAGGATTTCTGCCATGTACTGGGAACAGTAAAAACCTTCTCCATCTGGATAGAAAGAAGCATTATAAGGAGCTCCCAGATGTTTGCTAGCTTTTTCCTTCACAGACTGGATATCCATTTCTGGGTAAACATAGAGATCGTACAAATGATTGGACTCAAAGAAGTCTGCTGGTTCTTGACAGACCACACCAAATTCTCCACTAGCATGATAAATCATCCCATCCAAATAAATGGCAACATGGTTATAGTTGCCTGTGGAAGTCTGGATGGCCTGTCCCATATCTGACTCATCTCTCACAAAAATCAAATCACCATTTTCTAACATGCTTCACTCCTAGAAAAAAAGGAGCCGAAACTCCTTTCGATATAAGTCAAACCAGACTTTCCGATTTTGAACTGACACCCAAAATCTTAAGCATTAAAGCTTTCAGTCAATTGAGGTACCACTTGTTTCTTACGTGAAACGGCACCCGCAAGGAAAGCATGGTTATTTTCAAGTTTGAAATTGAAAGCCGCTTCGACCTTGCCCATATTGGCACCAAGAGCCAAGATTTCTGAGTTTGAGTTGACGATATCTGTAATCATCAAGACAAAGTCAGAGTAGCCGTTTGCTGCGTTAGCAGCTTGCATTGCAGCTTCAATTTCTGCTTTGCGTTCCAAAACTTCAGCGATGTCAACTGTGTTTACTTGAGCAACACGGACATTATTTCCGTTCAATTCAAAAGTTTTAGCATCGATGTCAATCAATTCTTCAGCAGATTTGCTAGCCAAGTTTGTACCAGCTTTCAACATAGCTAAACCATATTCTTCCAAGTTGACACCAGCCAATTCAGCTAATTCAGGAGCAATGACTGTATCTGTTGGGTGTGTTGTTGGTGATTTCAAAAGAAGGGTATCTGAAATCAAACCTGAAAGCATCAAACCAGCAATCTCTTTAGGCACAGCCACACCATGTTCTTTGAACATACGGTAAACGATTGAAGACGCTGAACCAACTGGCTCCAAACGCATGTAGAGTGGGCTTGCAGTTTCAAAGTTAGCCACACGGTGGTGGTCTACAACACCGTAAACTTCTACTTCAGCGATATCTGATACAGATTGTTGGAATTCATTGTGGTCAGTCAGGATAACTTGCTCTGCCCCCTCTGCTTTGGCAGAAGTGATGACACGCGGTGCTTCCACACCAAAATAGTTCAAGACAAAGGCTGTTTCTTCATTTGGAGTTCCAAGGGCAACAGCTTCCGTATCCAAACCGTAAGCTTCTTTTGCAAGGTAGGCAAAAGCTACAGATGACCCGATGGCATCTGAGTCTGGATTTTGGTGACCAAATACTAGAATCTTAGACATGATAATACCTCATTTTGTTTATTCTCTTTATTGTAGCATTTTTTTCGCTTTTTGACAAAAGTAAGAGGAGTCAAAGGACTCCTCACGATTCTTCAAAATAACTGATACTCTTCGAAAATCTCTTCAAACCACGTCAGCTTCGCCTTGCCGTAGGTATGGGTACTGACTTCGTCAGTTCTATCCACAACCTCAAAACAGTGTTTTGAGCTGACTTCGTCAGTCTTATCTACAACCTCAAAGCAGTGCTTTGAGCAACCTACGGCTAGCTTCCTAGTTTGCTCTTTAATTTTCATTGAGTATAAGTAAATTTCTATCTTGATTTTCAGATAAAAATTGCTCCTTCTGTGGCCTCTTCTTACGCTTGAGAAGGGCTTCTGCCGACATGGCTTCTTCCTTACTGGCAAAACCTTGAGCATAGATAAGTTTGACTGGCAAGCGTGCTCGTGTATATTTGGCTCCCTTCCCACTATTGTGGACAGCGAGGCGTTTTCTCACGTCAGTCGTATAACCCGTATAGTAGGAACCATCACGACACTCCAGCACGTACATATAAGCCTTATGATCCATAATAAATCTCTTCGAGTTCCGGCGTATAAGAGCCATCATCATTGTGAACAATGAGAGGTGGCAAGACCTTAAAGCCACTTGTCGAGCCATCCTTGATAGCCTCAATCAAAAGCATATTGGCTTCCTTTTCCTTTTTTGGATAGACAAATTGCAGACGCTTAGGGGCTAGATTATGCCGTTGTAACGTATCCAAAATATCCAGAAGTCGATCAGGACGATGAACCATGGCCAAACGCCCATTAGATTTGAGAATACTCTGGGCACTACGACAGATTTCCTGCAAATTGGTCGTGATTTCATGGCGCGCCAAGAGATAATGCTCGCTCTCGTTCAAGTTGGAGTGAGGATCCACCTTAAAATAGGGCGGATTACACAAAATCATATCCACCTTACTTCCCTGAATGTAAGCA
The DNA here is from genome assembly GCF_903645285.1 of Streptococcus thalassemiae. GTDB lineage: Bacteria > Bacillota > Bacilli > Lactobacillales > Streptococcaceae > Streptococcus > Streptococcus thalassemiae. Next base: position 373,164 of record NZ_CAHJXN010000004.1, read on the forward strand.
GGCATATTTTTCAAATCATCACAGATGACCTGCATCTGCTCCTCTAAGCCATTCAAACGGACAGAGCGTTCAGCCATATCCGCCAAACGCTCCTGAATCTCAACAGCCAAAATCTGTGCCTGAGTCCGAGTGCTAGCAAATAGCCCCACTGCTCCATTCCCAGCGCAGAAATCCACTATCAAGCCCTTTTTAGGAAAACGTGGAAAGCGTGACAAGAGAACACTATCCACCGAATAGCTAAAAACCTCTCTATTTTGAATAATTTTGATATCTGTTGAGAAGAGCTGGTTAATTCGCTCCCCTGATTTTAATAATTGTTCTTCTTCCATGGTTCTATTATAGCAGATTTATATTAACATTACAAAAAATATAAAATTCTAAACTACTTCTTCTTTTTTAAATGGTGCAGGGCCTCTCTAGTCCAGATTGGTAGCATTCGTCGAAAGGGCGCAAAGCCGTAGTTAAAGCGGTCGCTTGAAAAGCGTCTCCGTCTCGGAAACTGGTGCTTTTCTTCCTCCAAAGTGCGGATAGAAAGACTTACTTTCCCTGTAAATTCATCTAAATCCACCACCTGAACCTGAACCTCTTCATCGACTTTCAAGGCGTCATGAATATTTTCAATAAAGCCTGTCCGAATCTCTGAAATGTGAATCAGCCCCGTATCACCCGTCTCTAGCTCAACAAAGGCACCGTAGGGCTGAATCCCTGTAATACGGCCCTTTAGCTTATCACCGATTTTCATCTTAGTCCTCGATTTCAATGGTTTCAATCACAACATCTTCAACTGGCTTGTCCATAGCCCCTGTCTCAACAGAAGCAATGGCATCCAAGACAGCGTAAGATGCTTCATCAGCTAGCTGACCAAAAACCGTGTGACGGCGGTCTAGGTGAGGTGTCCCACCTTGGTTAGCATAGATTTCCGCAATCGGTTCTGGCCAACCACCACGAGCAATTTCTTTCTTAGAATAAGGCAGGTGTTGATTTTGGACGATAAAGAACTGGCTTCCGTTGGTATTTGGACCAGCATTAGCCATGGAAAGAGCTCCACGGATATTGTAAAGTTCTTCTGAGAATTCATCCTCAAATGATTCCCCGTAGATTGACTCGCCACCCATACCAGTTCCAGTTGGGTCTCCACCTTGGATCATAAAATCCTTGATAATACGGTGGAAAATGACCCCATCATAGTAGCCATCTTTTGAAAGAGCAACAAAGTTAGCCACTGTTTTAGGAGCATGTTCAGGGAAGAGCTTGATCCGCAAGTCTCCATGATTGGTCTTAATAGTCGCGATAGGACCCTCTACTGTTTCAATGTCTACTTGTGGAAAATGCAATTCTTTTTCTACCATACCAAATCCTTCTAAGGCATCAAAAATGCCATCTTCTTCTAGTGTTTTTGTAATATAATCCGCTTTTTCTTTGATGTTATCATGAGAAATTCCCATGGCAACGCTGATTCCAGCATAATCAAAGAGTTCCAAGTCGTTGAGTCCATCTCCAAAAACCATGACGTTCTCTGGTTTCAAGCCAAGGTGTTCCACAACCTTTTCCACCCCCGTCGCTTTGGAGCCTGAAATCGGCACAACATCAGACGAATGCTCATGCCAACGAACCATGCGAAGTTTGTCTGAGAGACTGTCAGGCAAGCGTAAGTCATCTCCTTTATCTTCAAAAGTCCACATCTGATAGATATTTTCTTTTTCATGGAAATCTGGATCTACATCTAAATCGGGATAAATTGGATTGATAGCCTCACTAATCATATCGGTGCGAGTCGACAACTTGGCAGCATGACTCCCAACCAAACCATACTCAATTCCCTCTTGCTTAGCCCAAGAAATATACTCCTCAACATCTGACTTCTCAATCTGATGCTGATAAATGACCTGACCTTTTTTATCTTCGATATAAGCCCCATTCAAAGTTACAAAAAAGTCAGGCTTGAGCTCACGAATCTCTGGCACGACACCAAAAATCCCTCGTCCAGAAGCAATACCTGTCAAAATTCCTTTCTCACGTAATTGCTTAAAAACAACTGGGATTGAAGACGGAATAAAACCTGTCTTTGAATTTCGCAAGGTATCATCAATATCAAAAAAGACAATCTTTATCTTCTTTGCCTTGTATCTTAATTTCGCATCCATCTCACTACCTCTTTCAATCTAACTCTTTCCATTATACCATAAAGTAGCTAAATCCCCTATTTTCAAAGAAATTCGCCATCTCTTATTCGAACTTCTTTGATAAGTACAGAACTAAATCATCATTATTTTGAATAGTAGCATTCATTTCCAAGGGTTGATTTCGATACCAGACACCTGTCCCATCTGGAATGTAGCCCCGTCTGATATACAATCTCTGGGCAGGTCCATAGCCTGAGTGCAAACCTACACCCAACGTCACTTTGTCTGAAAAAAACTTAACTCGATTTTCTGCCTCTTCTAGCAGTTGACTCCCAATCCCTTGATTTCGAAAAGGCTTAAACACATTAAAATCTGATAATTCTGGATAGACTTCTGCAAAAGGACCATGTTTAGCAGAGAGCAAAATGGTAACGTAGCCCGCTACAGCACCATCAATCTCTGCAACTAAGACTTCTCTCTCCCCACTTTCCTGTTCCAGAAAATATCTAGCCAAAATTTCCTCTCTACCAGGCCAACCTTGATTCATAAATCCATGAGATAAGGATTCAATATCAGACTTAATCATATTTCTAATCGTACAATTCATCTTTGACTTACCCACCTTTACTCTTTCTATTACCATTATAGCACGCCAAGGTCAGAAAAAAACTATCTCTTGAAAAAAGACCCAACCGGGTCTGAAAAAGAGGTCCACCCGGACCTGAAAAAAAGACCCGTCGGGGTCTGAAAAAGAGGTCCACCCGGACCTCTTTTTTAATCTTCGTTTACGAAAGGCATCAAAGCCATTACGCGAGCGCGTTTGATAGCTGTTGTTACTTTACGTTGGTTTTTAGCTGAAGTTCCTGTTACACGACGAGGAAGGATTTTCCCACGTTCTGAAACGAAACGGCTAAGAAGCTCAGTATCTTTGTAATCAACATATTCAATTTTGTTTGCTGCGATGTAATCAACTTTTTTACGGCGTTTGAATCCGCCACGACGTTGTTGAGCCATGTTTTTTCTCCTTTATAATTTTAGTTGTCCATTAGAATGGTAAATCATCATCTGAAATATCCAATGGATTTGTTGCTCCAAATGGATTTTCATCACGTGAAAAGTCTGGTACTGAATTTGTAGGCGCTGAATAGTTTGCAGTTGGTGCAGAATAAGCTCCACCTGTGTGACCCTCACGCACACTACGGCTTTCCAACATTTGGAAATTCTCAGCCACGACCTCTGTCACGTAGACACGTTGTCCTTGCTGGTTATCGTAACTACGAGTCTGGATACGGCCTGTCACCCCGATAAGTGAGCCTTTTTTAGCCCAATTAGCAAGGTTCTCAGCCTGTTGGCGCCACATAACGACATTGATAAAATCAGCCTCACGTTCGCCATTTTGACTCTTAAATGTACGGTTTACTGCAAGAGTAAAAGTCGCAACTGCTACATTTGATGGGGTATAACGCAACTCAGCGTCACGTGTCATACGCCCTACAAGTACAACATTGTTAATCATAGTTTACCTTCTTACGCGTCAATTTTGACGATCATGTGACGAAGAATGTCAGCGTTGATTTTTGAAAGACGGTCAAACTCTTTAAGAGCTGCATCGTCATTTGCTTCAACGTTAACGATGTGGTAAAGTCCTTCACGGAAATCTTGGATTTCGTATGCAAGACGACGTTTTTCCCAAGTTTTTGATTCAACAACAGTTGCACCGTTGTCAGTCAAAATAGAGTCAAAACGTGCTACCAAAGCGTTTTTAGCTTCTTCTTCAATGTTTGGACGAATGATATAAAGAATTTCGTATTTAGCCATTGATATGTTCCTCCTTTTGGTCTAATGACCCCAAGACTTTGCAAGGGGTAAGTGAGGTTCGCTCACAATAAACTATTATACTAGAAAAAAATTTTTTACGCAAGTAAAAACTCTGGAATTCGAAAAAACGCCACATGGGCGTTTTCCTGTTCTTACGGTTTAATACGGTGCAACATACGTGGGAATGGAATGGCTTCACGGATGTGTTTTGTTCCTGCTGCGAAGGTTACCATACGCTCGATACCAATACCAAATCCTCCGTGAGGAACTGTACCGTATTTACGAAGGTCAAGGTAGAATTCATACTCAGTACGATCCATACCAAGTTCATCCATCTTAGCGACAAGGGCATCGTAATCTTCCTCACGCATAGACCCACCGATAATTTCTCCATATCCTTCTGGAGCAAGCAAGTCTGCACAAAGCACGCGCTCTGGATTTCCAGAAACTGGTTTCATGTAAAATGCCTTGATGGCTGCTGGATAGTTCATGACAAATGTTGGCACACCAAAGTGGTTTGAGATCCACGTTTCGTGTGGTGACCCAAAGTCATCACCATGCTCAAGATGCTCGTAGTCAGCATCTTCATCATTTTCATGCTCTTGCAAGAGGTCAATGGCTTGATCGTAAGTGATACGTTTGAATGGCTCTGCAATGTAGCGTTTCAAGAGTTCTGTATCACGTTCCAAGGTTTCCAAGGCTTGAGGCGCACGGTCAAGAACACCTTGTAGAAGAGCTTTTACATAAGCTTCTTGCAAGTCAAGTGATTCATCGTGTGTCAAGTAGGAGTACTCTGCGTCCATCATCCAGAACTCAGTCAAGTGACGGCGCGTTTTTGATTTTTCAGCACGGAAAACTGGACCAAAGTCAAAGACACGACCAAGAGCCATAGCACCAGCTTCTAGGTAAAGCTGACCTGATTGGCTCAAGTAGGCTGGTGTTCCGAAGTAGTCAGTTTCAAAGAGTTCTGTTGAATCTTCAGCCGCATTTCCTGAAAGAATTGGGCTGTCAAATTTCATGAAACCGTTCTTGTCAAAGAACTCATAAGTTGCATAGATAATAGCGTTACGGATTTGCATCACGGCCACTTGCTTACGAGAACGAAGCCACAAGTGACGGTTGTCCATCAAGAAGTCTGTTCCGTGTTCTTTTGGTGTAATTGGGTAGTCTTGAGATTCACCAATCACTTCGATGTCTGTAATGTCCAACTCATAACCAAATTTAGAACGTTCGTCTTCTTTAACAATTCCTGTCACATAGACAGAAGTTTCTTGGCTCAAGCGTTTGATGACATCAAACTTCTCAAGCCCCACTTCTTCACCAAATTTTTCGACAAAGTTTGGTTTAAAGGCCACACCTTGGAAGAAAGCTGTTCCATCACGCAATTGTAAGAAGGCGATTTTCCCTTTTCCAGATTTGTTGGCAACCCAAGCTCCAATCGTCACCTCTTGACCAACATAGTCTTTTACATCAATAATCGTTACACGTTTTGTCATTGTTTTTCCTTTTCTTTTTTATTCTTTATGGCAAACCACTTCTATATTGTTCCCATCTGGGTCAATCATAAAAGCAGCGTAGTAAATCGGTTGCTCACTGCGATAACCAGGAGCCCCATTATCTCGCCCACCTACCTCTAAACCAGCCTCATAACAAGCCTGAACCTCTTCCTTATTTTCTGCTAAAAAAGCAAAGTGAATAGGATTTTGTGTCCCCTGAGCCAGCCAAAAATCACCACCAGGATGAGGGCTGTTTGGGGCAAGAAAACTGATTAGAGAAGTGGTCTTAAAAGCCAATTTATAGCCCAAAGGAGCGAGAAAACTCCTATAAAATCCTTCTGAAATTTGTAAATCCTTTACCTTAATTTCAAAATGATCAATCATTCTCACTCCCCATAAATGCTTTCAAGCGGTTAACTGCTTCTTTAAGCGTGTCTAGGTCTGTCGCATAGCTGAGGCGCACATTTTCTGGCGCTCCGAATCCTGCTCCTGTGACCAAGGCAACTTCGGCTTCTTCAAGAATAGCCGTCGTAAATGCTGTTACATCGCTATAACCTTTCATCTCCATAGCTTTTTTGACATTTGGAAAGAGATAGAAAGCTCCTTGTGGTTTGACAACTTCAAAACCAGGGACTTCACACAAGAGTGGATAGATGGTATTGAGACGTTCTTCAAATGCTTGACGCATAACTTCCACAGAATCTTGCGGTCCAGTTAGGGCTTCGATAGTTGCATATTGTGAAACAGCAGTTAGGTTAGAAGTTGTTTGACCTGTCAATTTGCTCATAGCAGCAATGATTTCTGGATCACCCACTGCATAACCTACCCGCCAACCTGTCATGGCATAAGCTTTTGATACACCGTTAATGACAATGGTTTGCTTGCGAATGGCTTCTGATAGACTAGATATTGGTACGAACTCATTCCCGTTATAGACCAAACGACCATAAATATCATCTGCTAGGATGAGAATGTCATGTTCAACTGCCCAATTTCCGATAGCCAAGAGTTCCTCGCGAGTGTAAATCATACCAGTCGGATTAGATGGCGAATTTAGCACCAAAACCTTGGTTTTGTCTGTGCGAGCTGCTTCCAACTGCTCTACGGTCACCTTAAAGTGATTGTCTTCCTTAGCAGGAACAAAGACTGGCACACCTTCTGCCATCTTGACCTGATCTCCATAACTAACCCAATATGGGGTTGGGATGATGACTTCATCACCTGGATTGACCACAGCCATAAAGAAAGTATAGAGTGAGAACTTAGCACCGGTAGCAAATGTGACTTCGTTGGCCGCTACGGAATAACCATAATAACGCTCAAAATAGGTATTGACTGCTGCTTTTAACTCAGGCAAACCTGAAGCTACCGTATAGAAAGAAGCACGTCCATCTCGAATGGCTACAACAGCTGCATCTTGAATATTTTTGGGAGTATGGAAATCGGGCTGACCTAAAGTTAAGAAAAGTACATCTTTTCCTTCAGCCTTTAACTTCTTTGCTCTCGCATCACTAGCTAAAGTGACACTTTCTTCCATTTCTAAAACACGGTTGGATAGTTTCATAGGCCCTCCTTATTGACCAATGCTCCTGTTTCAAAATCTACTAGATAAAAATTAGTTCCTGACTTGACTTCCCAGATTGGCTTGTCTTGATAACGACCAAAGGTAATTTTGTCAATCTCGCCAGCTCCTTTTTCCTTAGAAACAGCTTCTGCTTTTTCTTGTGAAATACCCTGATTTAGCTGATAAACGTAAATCTTATGGTCATCTTTTCCAATCAGGACAGCAAGTGCTTCTTGTTTTTTATTACGACCAAGAACGCTATAATAAGATTCCAAGCCATTGTATAAATCAACCTGATCAGCCTGCTCTAATCCTGCATACTGCTGAGCTAATTTTTCTCCTTCACTTTTAGCTGTTTGATAAGGTTTCATGCCAAGAGAAACCAGATACAGAAAGGAAGCACTGATAACCACAAGCAAAATCGTCATCCCTAGACCATACTGCCACAGTAGATTATTTTTTGCTTTATTTTGTCTTTTTTTCACTCGTCTATTTTACCATCTATTGGGCTTTATTACAAGCGAATGCAAGAACAAACCTATATTATTTCTTCCTTCAAAGTAAACCGATTTTTCTTGATTAAAACCGAGCAAGAAAAGTAAAGACAGCTCCAAAATCAACCTATTAAAAAACCTGAGCTTTGGTACTCAAGTTTTCGTAAGTTCTTTTACTTTATAGAATCACTTTATCATCCATTCTTTTAGCCATTTTTCCTAAAAAGATAGCCAGTAGAAGGCTAATCAAGACTAAAAATAATCCTAGATAAAGAAATGTTAGCACAAAGCCTAAATTGTCAATCAACCACCCTGTCAGTGGGAAGAAGACAATCATACTTAGGCTAAACATCATAGAGTAGACACTTAGCATGGTTGCCCTTACTTCACTTGGAAGTCGCTCTTGCAAATCATTGTCAAAAATCGGCTGAAAAAGAGCATATAGAGCATTACTAATCAAATAAACCAAAATATAGATTAGAGGTGTTCCAAAGTAGGACAGCAGGTAGGTAACTCCAGTCAGCAGGACGAGAATAGGGAAAAGCTTCAAGGCAGCATAGTTCTTTCCAATCTTACTCGCTAGATAGACTGCAAGGATATTCAGGAGACTTCCAAGTAGCATAACTGCTGAAATTTGCCAACTACTTAAATCTGGTAACTGATTTTGATAGTAAAAATAAAACATGCACATGAGTGTACCAACAATCTGAGACAAAATCATCCAGTTGAAGAGCATGGGATTTCGCTTCAACTCATCCTTAACAGTCCAAATAATCTGTCTCATAGTCACACTATTAGCTTTTTCTAGCTTGACACTAGGTTCTTTCAGCATCCAAATCAGGAAAAGAACTATGATAGAAGTGGCAATCATGATATAGTAGGTCAGGTGCAATTGGCCATGGACAAAAAATCCCGCCAACACTGTCCCCAAAGACCGAGTTCCTTCTGCTACTCCTGATAGGAAGCTTGAAATGGATAGATAACGCTCCTTTAGTCCAGCCTCTACAGCCGAGTCATAGACCATTGCTGCGCTTGTTCCTGAATCAAAATTGTAAGACAAGGCACTTACCGCCATAGCTAGTGCATAAATCCAAAAATTTCCCTGACCAGCCAACATGAGAATAGAAGAGATAATTCCTGCTATTCGACTTAAATAAAGGTTGGTCTTATAGGAATAGCGGTCAGCTAACATACCAGATGGAATTTCACAGAGAAGACTGGTAGTATGAAAAATACTCTCCAGAAGTCCAATCTGCCAAAGAGACATGCCGTTTTGACTGAGAAAGAGAATCCAAAAACTGGTAATCCCTAGAAATGCAAAAAACTCAACTCCTGCCATCAGGCCAATATTTTTCCGATAATTTCTTATTAACATCTTTTCTCCTTTAACAAGTGTATTATTATTTCTTTTGTCCGTCACTTGTTAATCTTTGCCTTACATAATCTCCACCCCTTTTAGAAGCATTCTTCAATGCCATTATTTTTCCTTTAATGATTTATGAAATGATACCGGAAAATAGCTGTTCTGCGGTTTCTATTGCGAGTTTTCTTGTTTATTTTAGCACTTATGTCATCATATTACAAGAGAATATAGGAATACTCATCTAAAATCAAATACATTCCAGTCGCAAGTAACTAAAGTTTCTACAATTTTATAATTTTAAAATAAACTCTGAGCAGATTTCTTGCAAGTCCTTTTCTTTTGTTGTAATATACATTATAACAACGAGAGGATTCTCGGAAATTTAAGAAAAAGGAGACACATCATGTCTAAAAAAGTATTATTTATCGTCGGATCACTACGTCAAGGCTCTTTTAACCACCAAATGGCCCTCGAAGCTGAGAAAGCACTTGCTGGTAAAGCGGAAGTTAGCTACCTTGATTATTCAGCCCTTCCTCTCTTTAGCCAAGATTTGGAAGTTCCAACTCATCCAGCTGTAGCGGCTGCTCGTGAAGCAGTTCTGGCTGCAGATGCCATCTGGATTTTCTCTCCAGTCTACAACTTCTCTATCCCTGGTACAGTGAAAAACTTGCTTGACTGGCTATCTCGTGCCCTTGACTTGTCTGATACACGTGGCGCTTCTGCCCTCCAAGACAAGTTTGTCACAGTGTCATCTGTAGCCAATGCCGGTCACGATCAACTCTTTGCTATTTACAAAGACCTCTTGCCATTTATCCGTACACAAATCGTTGGCGATTTCACTGCTGCACGTGTTAATGACTCTGCTTGGGCAGACGGAAAATTGGTTCTCGAAGAAACAGTCCTAAAATCAATTGAAAAACAAGCTCAAGATTTGATCAATGCGATCAAGTAACTAACATAATAAAAGCGAACAAGACTACTTTTCTGACACTCAGAAGCCTAGCTTGTTCGCTTTTTTCTCATTTATAAACTAAAATAGCTGATGATACATATTGCCAAATACAAAATATCTGATTTCTATACTTTCTTTACAAAAACCAATTCCTGTAGCTGGGACAGGTCTTCTCGGAAGCTAAATCCTGCAAAGCTTAAGCGACGAACTTCCTCCACCGTCTGCACTTGATTTTCTATCAGAGACGTTAGGAAGGCACCACGCGCTTTCTTGGAAATGGTTGAGTGAATCTTCAGCTGACCACCTCTATCCTCCATGAATTTGAAGGTCACCATTTTTTCTCTGATTTCCTTAGAAAACACCGTCTCAAACTCGGACGACAAGAGAGAAAAAATCACTTCTTCCTTCTTCAGAGCTTCATCATAAGCTGCCTTCCAATGGCTCTTCAAAGTCTTACCAGCGACTTTCAACTTCATCAAAAAGTCCAAACGGTGAGGTGCCATAGGTGACAAGGCTGGAACAACACCGTACAAGGCCGAAGTAATAAAGACATGATTTTCAAGATAATCTTGTTCCGCCTCGGTCAGTTTGTCTCTCTTGATGTGACGATACATGAGCCCATCAAAAAGTTTCAAGGCTGGGTAGTGTTGAGCAGTTTGCCTTTTCAAAACTTGGATATTTTGAAATTCTTCCTCTGCCTTTTCAACTGATACCTTGTAAAAACTCTCCAATTGACTAGCAGAATAGAGAGCCAAGGCGGCCAGCACGGCCTGACTTTCTGGTCTTAAAGGAGTTGCCTCGATACTTGGCAAGTCTGTGTTCATTTCTTTTGCTGTTGGGATTAAAATTTTCATATTGATAGTGTAGCATATTTTTTAGCCACAACCAAGAAATTCATCTGATACTCAATGAAAATCAAAGAGCAAACTAGGAAACTAGCCGCAGGTTGCTCAAAGCACAGCTTTGAGGTTGCAGATAAAGCTAACGTGGTTTGAAGAGATTTTCGAAGAGTATGAAAAACCTCGGTTTAACCGAGGCTTCTCTATTTATTTGGGCCATCCTAACCAGACAGCCACGAGAACAAGGGCTAGGCCAGCTAAACTTGTTAAGATAGATAAGAATTTATCTTTTTTCTCCTTGAACTGAGAAAAACCTAGCTTCAAAGCAAACAATCCAAGTAGCATTGAAGCAACCATCACATAAAAACCCATTTCTTTGTCCTCCATTAGGCTTAATTTACCTTATTATAACATATATTTCTTAAATAAAGCTATTTTTACTGGACTTTAAAGGTCTTGAGATAGTTGTCTTTTCCTACTTGACCTTCGAAGGTTTTACCATTTTCAAGGTAAGGAAGGTCATCCGATACAGAGGCCTTGACCTTGTAAATCTTGCCATCAACTTTAAAGAAGTAGACGGTGTCTCCCTTGATAACAGCTGATTTGAGGTCTGCTACTACTCCCTTAATGCTTTCTGTTGTTGCATTGTCAATTTCAAGGTCGTTTTTATTGGCGTACTTGCTGAGTAGCTCTTCCACTGTCGTAGCTACGATAACGTTTTGGTACTCGACTGCGTCTACCAGGGCGTACTCTTTGACCAAGCCAGCATTGTCCTTCAAGCCCATGATATAGAGAGGCTTGTCATTGAGGTTGATGAGGATTGGGAAGGTCGCCTTGTAGGATTTCTCCTGAACAGCACCTTCGGCTGATTCACGGGCTGATTCTTCTGTCGCAGAAGCCAAGCTGTACTTAGTGATTTCTCCTGTTCGCATATTTTCTAGGATGAAACCAAGATTACTTTCATCTGCATTGGCCGATGTCACGCCTGTGTAGAGGTAGATGTCATTGCCGATAGACAAATAATTATATCCCTTGGTAGTCTGGGTCACGTTTTTCTTGGAAATCATGGCATTCCAGAAACCGTCCTTGTACTTGCCGTTGTAGTTGATTTGCTCAATGGTTTCCTCAGCTGGATAAACCCTGTCCACCCATTCCGGAACATCTGCCAAGCTGTATTCCTTGGTTTCTCCATTTGTAGCATCCAAGATAATGACTGAAACAGGACGAGGAACCGCCAGTCCAAATTGCTTTTGGTAAACCGTCGCTACATAGAAAGGATTGCCCTCATCGTCCACCTCAAAAGATGGAGTCTTGAAGATTTTAGTTGGGTACTTCAAGCGCAGGTGACGCTTGACATCACGGTTAAAATACTCCGAGTCCGAATACTTGATTGGTGTCTTCAAGTCCACCAAGTCCGCATTACCAGTTACCATGTCCACCTTGATATACTCGCCGATTCCCTTGGCTTGATTGTTAAACCACTTGATAGGATCTGCATATTCTAGTGGTGTGACCCGATAAGGCTTCCCATCAATCGTCAATTGGGTATAGGTGTCTGCCGCTACGTACTGCGACACCTTATCCGTTAGGGAACCCAAGTAGCGGTCGCCAATTTTTTCAGCAGTACTTCTATCTAAGATAGGAACCTTACTGGTGTCAGTCTTAGGAAATTCAGTAAAGTCTTTTTCCGTGACCGTAACTACATTGGCATAATTTTTAGCCTGAAAAATGCTAGAAGTCACCAAGGAAACCAAGGCTGCTAAGAGAAGAATTCCTCCAATAGAAGCTAAAAGGATTTTCCCTAACCGATTGATTTTGAAACCCTCAAGATTTAAGGCAGCTTCCGCCTTGCCGTGGCGCACATGAACCGTTTTGACAAGGTTTATCCCCTTGCCAAAGCCAAATAAGACTGCTACAACCAGCAAATGCCCACAGAGGAAAAAGAGAAATTCCCAGCTGGTCAGGTTAAGGGGCGGTAAAAAGATATACCAGGTCGTTGCTATAAAAATAAGTTCAAAGATTATCCGTTTCATTTGCTTTCCTCCTAAATGATTCGTCCTTCCAAGTGATCCAGTTCATGCTGGCAAATCTGAGCTGGGAAGCCTGTCAAGGTAATGGTCTGTTCCTGCCACTTGCTGTCTCGATAGACAACCCTTATGGTTTCATAACGCTTAGTAGGTCTCACACCTGTCAAGGACAAACAGCCTTCTTCTGTCTCATAAGGTCCTTCAGAGGACAGGAGCACTGGGTTAAACATGACCACAGGAACCAAGCCCAGATTAAAGATAATCACGCGCTTCTGCACCCCAATCATATTGGCAGCCAAACCGACACAAGTCTCACGATTTACTAAGAGTGTATCCTGTAAATCTCTGGCAAGATGCAGGTCTTCCTGACTTGCCGGCTGAGATACCTGAGATAAAAATAAGATATCCTTTACAATTTTCTTTTCCACTTCCTCACACTCCTCTTGCTTTTTACTATATTATAGCAATTATAGCACAAAAGCTGATAACTGCAAGCCCTTTCCCTCAACTATAACAAAAAGCCATCCGAAGATGACTTTTTCTTTTTAAATCGCATTCTTGTCAAAGCCGAGTTTACGTTGGATAAATTTAACAATTTCGACGATAATAATCATTGAGAAGCTTCCGCCCATAACGATTCCCCATTGTGACAAGTCTAGTTTGGTTACATGGAAGATTCCTTCAAGCGGTTCTACGACGATTGTTGCCATAAGAAGGATGAAGGATACCAAGATGGACCAGTTGAATGTCTTAGACTTGAATGGACCAACTGTCAAGATGGATTGGTAAACAGACTTGACATTGTAGGCATGGAAGAGCTGAATCAAACCAAGTGTTGCAAAAGCCATAGTAAGGGCATCCGCATGAATGGCATGATTGTCACCCACGTGAACTGGGTAAAGAAGGGCAAGACCATAAACACTCATAACAAGGGCTGCTTGGAGTACACCTTGATAGATGATAGAACTCAAAACACCACCTGAGAAGAAGCTTGCCTTGCGTCCACGTGGTTTATGGTTCATGACACCAGGCTCAGCTGGCTCAACACCTAGAGCGATAGCTGGGAAGGTATCCGTTACCAAGTTGATCCACAAAAGATGAACTGGCTGCAAAACATCCCAACCAAACAAGGTTGATAGGAAGATGGTTAATACTTCAGCAGTATTTGCAGAAAGTAGGTACTGAATAGTCTTTTGAATGTTTGAGAAGACCTTACGTCCTTCTTCAACTGCAACAATAATAGTCGCAAAGTTATCATCTGCAAGAATCATGTCAGAAGCCCCCTTAGAAACCTCTGTACCAGTGATTCCCATACCGATACCGATGTCTGCTGTTTTCAGGGCTGGCGCATCATTGACACCGTCACCTGTCATGGCAACGACTTTACCTTGTTTTTGCCAAGCCTTTACGATACGAACCTTGTGCTCTGGAGACACACGGGCATAAACAGAGTATTGACCAACTACTTTTTCAAAGTCTTCATCTGACAGTTCGTTGAGCTCAGCACCAGTTAAAACGTGGCCTTCTGTATCGTTTGCATCAATGATTCCCAAACGTTTGGCAATCGCTTCTGCAGTATCTTGGTGGTCACCTGTAATCATAATCGGACGAATTCCAGCTTCCTTAGCCACATGAACAGCCTCAGCAGCTTCCGGACGTTCAGGGTCAATCATCCCAATCAAACCAGTAAAGATTAAATCATTTTCAAGCACTTCAGAAGTAAGGTTTTCTGGAATGCTATCAATAATCTTATAAGCACCTGCAAGGACACGCAAGGCTTGGTGAGCCATTTCAGAGTTGTTTGTGTGAATGAGGTTTGTAACCTTCTCGTCAATCGGAGCAATATCTCCAGCTTTGTCACGAAGAACACAACGTTTCAAAAGTTGGTCTGGCGCACCTTTAACAGCTACGAGGAAGCGTCCATCTGCAAGTGGATGAACTGTTGACATGAGCTTACGTTCAGAATCAAATGGCAACTCAGCCACACGAGGATATTTCTCTAAGAAACCTTTGACATCGTAGCCCTTGTCCAAGGCATATTGGATAAAGGCTGTTTCGGTTGGGTCACCAATCAGGTTGCCTTCAACATCAATTTTCGTATCATTGGCCAAAACAACTGAACGAAGTAGCGGCATTTCAAGACCCAGTTCAATGTCATCAGCTGAGTCATGTAGGACTGCATCGTAGAAGACTTTTTCGACTGTCATCTTGTTCATAGTCAGCGTACCAGTCTTATCAGAAGCGATGATTTCAGTTGAACCAAGTGTTTCTACTGCTGGCAACTTACGAACGATAGAGTTTCGTTTGGCCAAAACTTGAGTTCCAAGGGAAAGAACGATGGTCACGATAGCAGGAAGTCCTTCTGGAATAGCTGCAACGGCAAGCGCAACAGAAGTCAACAACTCACCAAGTGGATTTTTCCCTTGGATGAAGACACCAACTACAAAAGTAACAAGGGCAATGACCAAGATAGCATAGGTCAAGACCTTAGAAAGGTTGTTCAAGTTTTGTTTGAGTGGTGTATCTGTCTCATCCGCATCTTGAAGCATGCCAGCGATATGACCAACTTCAGTGTACATACCTGTATTGACAACAACACCCATCCCACGACCATAGGTCACATTTGAGTTTTGGAAGGCCATATTGACACGGTCACCAATACCTGCATCTGCAGCAAGCTCAACTGTCAAGTCTTTATCGACTGGAACAGACTCACCTGTCAGGGCTGCTTCTTCGATTTTAAGAGAGTTGGCTTCTAGCAAACGTAGGTCTGCTGGCACCACGTCACCTGCTTCGAGGGCAACAATATCACCTGGTACCAATTCTTTAGAATCAATCTCAGCCATATGACCATCGCGAAGAACGCGAGCAGCTGGACTTGACATAGATTTGAGGGCTTCGATGGCTTCTTCTGCTTTTCCTTCTTGGTAAACACCAAAGGCAGCGTTGATGATAACCACGGCTAGGATGATAATGGCATCTGCGATATCTTTCCCACCAGAAGTCACGACTGACAAGATTGCTGCCGCAACTAGGATAATAATCATCAAATCCTTAAATTGCTCGATGAATTTGACCAGGATTGATCGTTTCTCGCCTTCTTCGAGTTCATTGTGGCCAAATTCTGCAAGGCGCTTTTCCGCCTCACTTGATGACAAACCTTGCTCGGTCGCATCCACAGCCTGCAAGACCTCTTCAGGACTTTGAGTGTAAAACGCTTGGCGTTTTTGTTCTTTTGACATGTGTCTCCTCCTTGACATTGTGTGCAAAACAGACTCTCTTTTTCCTCATCGCATCTTTTCACGACAAACAAAAAGAGACCTGTTAATCATAACAAGTCTCGCTGTTTAAGATAGTGCCGGAAAGCATACTTTTCAGTATAAAATTCGGAATGACGACACTATCACAGGTTTCTGCCAGCTACTCCCTTGAGTAGTACTATTATACCAAATTTTGAAGAAAATTCAAGGAATTGAATCATCTTAGACAGTCAAACTATCATGACTAATCATTACTATTTCATCAATAATCAATAGTTAATACTTGAACACTTTCTCTATTATTCGAAACTTCTTCATCAAGATAGTCTATACTAACATCTTTTGTATGCAAGTCATAACGCAATAGAAACCATAAATATCCTTTAGATAGTGATTTTCTTTTTATTTGAACTACTGTAGGAATGTCTTTCTTATAGGATACACTTCTTAATCTTTCCTCTATTCTATAACGATCTGCTGTAAATTTACTTGTAATAAATTGATTAAATGCCTCTTTATTGATAAAAGCAACAGCTATCAATACAATAGAAAGCATATAGAGAAAATATTTAGAAAGCTGTACTGAGTATTTTAAAGAATAAATGAGCATAATCCCCAAAACAAATAATACAATTGTCATATTATATCTACTGAAACTATCTAAATTTTTTGCTTCATCATAGGGCATTGATACAATGTACATAGCTAACAAATTAAGATGATAAATAATATAAGTTAAACTAGGAAAAACGACTAACTCTATTCCCAATATTTTCTTTTTAGCTAAAATACAATAGATTAAAACTCCCCCTATTAGCACAAGCAAAATTAAAATAATATTATCAAATGAAAAAATTCGTTGAGCATATTGAAACATTATCTCAATTATTTTGCTTTTTCCTTTATCTAACAAATTCTCCTTATAACTCACTAAACTAAATGAATGTTTTGACTTATTTCCTGCAATAAAAACATAAGAAACATGTGCTTTCCATAAAATGTTTACAAAGACAATCCCAACAACTACATAGAATGTTTGTAACCAAATATGAAACCGTAATTCTTTTCTCATCCTAAAAGAATAGAAAATCATGAGAAATAGTGCAGAAATTACAAAAAATATACCACTTGTTTTTACAGATATCAAAAATAAAAAAATTAAACTAAGCTGATAAGTTATTTTTTGTAAACTCTTTTGATAAAAGACAATTATGTTGATAGTAGCCAATGCTAATGATGTCAACAATGTATCTACAAGTAAATCATAGGGCTGAATATTTACTATAAAGAGTAGTATGATAAACATTATGACTGGGATACTATACTTTTTCGAATTTCTAGAAATCCATACAAAAAATGTAAAGCATGCACTAAGTACTAGCCAAGATTGGGCAACACTCATAAATCCTTCAGAATGAAGACCTGTAATTTTTGACATATAGTAAATAAAGCTGGCACTACCTGTCGCATAACTTTGAAATTGTATTAGGTCAGATTGAAAATTAGGAAATTGATTATATGTTACAATTTCTTTAGCTACTATCCCCCAATGTGAAAAATTATCATAATGAATCCATAAATTATCTTTTAAAAGGATAAATAAGAATATCATAGCAAGAAAAAAACAAAAGGATTGCTGAATATATTTTTTATCAGTTATCAAATAAAGAGAATATTTATTCAGAAAGATTCCTATACAAAAAAGAACAATCGAGGTCAGCTTCAATATATTCAAAAGACCTGAAAGAAAGATGATTGTCCCAATACCTGAAAAAACCACAACTGGAATAAAAGAAACTTCTATCTTCGTCTTTAATCTAAAAAAACTGAAATATCCAAAAATTGATAAAAATAATAAGAGCATTCTAAAAACAATTAGCATGGTAACTCCTTCTCTCTAAACACCCACCTTCTTTGAACTTGATAACTGGCGAGAAATAAGATTGTATCGACTGCTATTTTAATAGCTGTTTCAGAACCAGAAAACATATTCCAAACAACTGTCACCATTGCTGCAGACAAGAACATTTGGAAAGCAGCCAAGCTATAGTATTTCACAATCGTTTTATGAATCCTTTTTTCACCATCAAAGACAAAATTCTTATTTATTGTAAAATTAAAATAAGATGAAATTATTCTTGACAAAATGGTTGATAGTAGAATCAACAATGCTCCTCTATGAATTCCTACAGATAGGGAAAGCCAAAGGAACAACTGAAACAATCCAATATCAACTAAAAAGGAAGAAAGAGAAGATAACAAATATTTAAAGAATGATGCAAAGATTACTTTGTAAATTCTCAATGAATCTTTAATAGGATTGAAATGAGTTTCAGCATTCCCATCAAAGTAAATAGTTTCAATCCTTATTTCTTTGATGGGAATTGAATTATCAAATGTATGGATTAACATTTTAGTCTCATACTCAAATCGTTCACCTGAAATCTCCAACATTTCATGTAAAATTGCCTTTGGAAAGCTTCGAAGTCCAGTCTGAGTATCTGTAATTTTTCGACCATAAAGCAATTTAAATACTAATTTTGTAAGCTTATTCCCAAATTTACTTTTTGGTGGAACATTTTCAGAATCAAAATCACGACAACCTAAAATGAGTGAGTCAGGATAATTAGAAATTGTCTCTACCATAGATAAGACATCTTCAACCCTATGTTGTCCATCCGAATCAGCAGTGACAATCCCGTTATATTCTTCTACATTTGGCATTGTCAGAAAATAGTTAAAAGCATTTTTTAAGGCACGACCCTTTCCTAAATTTTTTGCATGGGTTAATATCTGACATCCTTGTTTATCTCTTAGTTGTTCAAAAATATAACCACATTCTGACCTACTTCCATCATCTACAATTAGAATATCTTCTAAACCAGATTGCCTTAATTTTTCTATGTATTGAATCAAATCAAGTGGAGGATTTAGGGCAGGAATAACAATCAATGTTTTCATATAATCTCCTTTGGTATTTGCTAATATTTTTGTATAAAAAAGCATAAACTTCCAGATATCATTTTATCACGTTTCCTAAAAAAAAAAAGCATTTTCTGCTTTGTATTTTCTTAGTTTTATCCGTCCTATTTGAATTTTCCCTTGAAAACCAGTATAATGGTAGAATGCTATGTGACTAGAAAGGAAGTTGAATGAAGCAATCTATCTCAAATCTCAAGTTAGCTGAGCGTGGGGCCATTATCAGCATTTCAACCTATTTGATCTTGTCTGCAGCAAAATTAGCAGCTGGTCATCTTCTGCATTCATCCAGTTTGGTGGCTGATGGTTTTAACAACGTGTCGGACATCATTGGAAATGTGGCCCTCTTGATTGGGATTCGAATGGCACGCCAACCTGCTGACCGAGACCACCGTTTTGGTCACTGGAAGATTGAGGATTTGGCTAGCTTAATTACTTCCATCATCATGTTTTATGTCGGTTTCGATGTACTTCAGGATACCATTCAGAAGATTCTCAGTCATGAAGAAACGGTCATTGATCCTCTGGGTGCAACTCTAGGAATCATTTCTGCAGCGATTATGTTTGTGGTCTATCTCTACAATACTCGCCTCAGTAAGAAATCCAACTCCAAGGCGCTGAAGGCAGCTGCCAAGGACAATCTTTCTGATGCTGTTACCTCTCTTGGTACTACCATTGCCATCCTAGCTAGTAGTTTCGATTATCCCATTGTGGATAAACTGGTTGCTATCATCATCACTTTCTTTATCTTGAAAACTGCCTATGATATCTTTATCGAGTCTTCCTTTAGTCTTTCAGATGGCTTCGACGACCGCCTGCTTGAGGACTATCAAAAAGCCATTATGGAAATTCCCAAAATCAGCAAGGTTAAGTCCCAAAGAGGTCGTACCTACGGCAGCAATATTTACTTGGATATCACGCTGGAGATGAATCCAGACTTGTCAGTTTATGAAAGTCATGAGATTGCGGATCAAGTCGAATCTATGCTGGAGGAACGTTTTGGAGTCTTTGATACCGATGTCCATATCGAACCAGCACCTATCCCTGAGGATGAAATTTTAGACAATGTCTACAAAAAATTGCTTATGCGCGAGCAATTGATTGATCAGGGAAATCAACTGGAAGAACTCTTAGCTGACGATTTTGTCTATATTCGTCAAGACGGAGAACAGATGGATAAAGAGGCCTATAAAGCCGAAAAAGACTTGAATTCTGCTATCAAGGATATCCAAATCACTTCCATCAGTCAGAAAACAAAACTCATCTGCTATGAGTTAGATGGTATCGTCCATACCAGTATCTGGCGTCGCCACGAAACTTGGCAAAATATCTTTCACCAAGAAACAAAAAAAGAATAGAGAAATCCTGTCATGAGACGGGATTTTTCTATTCTTCTAGCTATCAAAGTCACTGAGATACTCATAGCGTTCGTATTTTTCAAGGAGTGCTTCGTTTTTCTCATCCAGTTCTTTTTGGAGAGTAGCCAGCTTACCAAAGTCAGAGCCGTTGGCCTGCATTTCCTCTTCAATAGCAGCGATACGGTTTTCCAAGGCTTCAATATCGCCTTCAATGCTTGCCCACTCCTGCTTTTCTTGATAGGTCATGCGTTTCTTGTCTTCACGGACTTTGACGACTTTTTCCTTTTCGGCCTTTTGCACTTGATTGGCCATCTCTGTTTCAAAGGCTTTTTCATCAAGATAGTCGGTGTAATGACCAAAGAATGGACGAATCTTACCATCCTCAAAGGCCAGAATCTTGGTCGCTACCTTATCCAAGAAATAACGGTCGTGACTAACTGTCAAGACAGGCCCTGCAAAGCCTTGCAAGAAATTCTCCAAGACTGTCAAGGTTGCAATATCCAAGTCATTGGTTGGCTCGTCCAAAAGGAGAACATTTGGTTTTTCCAAGAGCAGTTTGAGGAGATAAAGACGTTTTTTCTCTCCCCCAGACAATTTCTCAATCAAGGTTCCATGCGTCGAACGTGGGAAGAGGAACTGCTCCAGCAACTCTGCAATCGAAGTCGTAGAACCACCGCTGGTCTTGACTTCTTCTGCTACTTCCTGCAGGTAATTGATCACTCGCTTGCTCTCATCCAAGCCCTCAATTTGCTGAGAGAAATAGGCGATGCGAACAGTTTCCCCTATCACAACTTGACCTGCTGTCGGCTCAAGACTTCCTGCAATCAAGTTGAGGAGGGTTGATTTTCCAACACCGTTGTCCCCAACAATTCCAATACGATCTTTAGCCTGCACCAAGAGATTAAAATCTTGCAAAATAGGCTTGTTTTCATAGGCAAAGGAAACATCCTGAAACTCGATGACTTTCTTCCCAATCCGACTGGTTTCAAAGTTCATGGTCAAGTCTGTTTCAGCAACGCCACCTGAAACTTCTTTCTTCAAATCGTGGAAACGATTGATACGAGCCTGCTGCTTGGTCGCACGCGCCTGCGGTTGTCTACGCATCCAGGCCAATTCTTGCTTATAAAGTTGTTCCTTTTTGTGGAGAAGAGCCGCATCGCGCTCATCCTGTTCCGCCTTGAGGCGAACATAGTCCTGATAATTGCCCTGATACTCGGTCAAGCCTGCTCGATCCAACTCGAAAATACGTGTTGACAAAGCGTCTAGGAAATAACGGTCGTGGGTGATAAAGAGAACTGTCTTCTTAGAATTTTTCAAAAAGAGGGTCAGCCACTCGATGGTCGCAATGTCCAGATGGTTGGTCGGCTCATCCAAAAGCAAGAGGTCGTGATTACCAAGAAGAACTTGCGCCAACTGGACCCGTCTTCTTAGACCACCTGACAATTCCCCAACAGGAGTAGATAAGTCCTGAATCCCCAGCTTGCTGAGAACAGTCTTGACCTGACTCTCGATTTCCCAAGCTTGGAGAGAGTCCATTTCAGCCATGACCCGTTCCAAACGAGCCTGCTTGTCCTCACTGTAGTTGAGCATGATCAACTCATACTCACGAATGAGCTGGATTTCCTTGAGGTCGCTGGAAAGAACCGTATCCAAGACCGTCTTGCTATCATCAAAATCAGGATCTTGAGTCAAATAACCAATCTGGTAATCATTTTTAGCTGAAAAAGGACTGACATCCCCATCAAAGCCAGAAACACCAGAAAGGACATCCAAAAGGGTGGTCTTCCCCGTTCCATTGACACCAATCAGACCAATTCTGTCTAGGTCATGGATAATAAAGGAAATATCCTTAAAAACGGTCTTATCACCGACGGATTTATTTAGTTTTTCAACGATAAAATCACTCATTTTTTCTCCCTCAGATAAGCATGGATGGCTTGACGGTCATTTTCCAATTCTCCATCGACAATGGCATATTTAATCTCTGTTAAAATCTCTCCCAAATCTGGACCTGGTTGATAACCATATTCCTTGATCAAAATACTACCGTTGATTTGGATTTCTTTCTTATCATGAATGGTCAAACTCTGGTAGGTTTCTGTAATCACTTGTGGATTAACTTCTTTTCCTTGAGCCTGACGAAGATTTTCAGCCTGTAAAAGTAAATCCAAGTCAAAGCGATAACAATCGCGCTTGCTCAATTCTCCCTTTTCACGCAGAGCCAAAATAGTCAGCAAATCCTGAACTTGCTTGGCAAACTGGCGTGATGTCTTCCAAGCTTTCAAAAAGGACTGCGCATTTTCAATCTCCAGAGCCCACAGTAGAGCCGCCCAAGCTTGTTCAGAGGATTCAAAGGTGAAATCAGTCCCCAACTCAAACAATCTGTTGAGCTTGTCTTGGCTAGATGCCATATCAGGGAGATAGTCATAAGCTTGACTCTCAATCATGGAAGCCAAGCCCCTTCTCCAAAATGGAGCCAGCAAGAGTTTATCAAACTCAACAAAAGTACGCTCTACAGAAATTTTCTCCAAAAGGGGCGTCAAGGTCTTCATAGCTTTAAACGTTTCTGGCTCAAGTTCGAAGCCAAGACTAGCCTGAAAACGGAAACCACGCATAATCCGCAGAGCATCTTCGTTGAAACGTTCACTAGGCTCCCCAACTGCTCGCAAAACTTGATTTTCTAAATCTTCTAACCCATGGAACAAGTCAATGATTTCCCCTGTCTCGTCCAAGGCAAAGGCGTTGACTGTAAAATCACGGCGCTTGAGGTCTTCTTCTAGCGAGCGCACAAAGGAAACAGCACTGGGTCTTCGATAGTCCACATAGACATCTTCTGTCCGAAAGGTGGTTACCTCATACTCCTCATCCCCATCTAAAACCAAGACAGTTCCATGCTCGATTCCGATATCGGCTGTTCGCGGAAAAATCTGCTTGGTCTCTTCTGGATAAGAAGACGTCGCAATGTCCACATCGTGGATGGGACGATTGAGAAGGGCATCTCGAACAGAACCCCCAACAAAATAGGCTTCAAAGCCTGCTTCTTTAATTTTTTCTAATACTGGTAAAGCCTTCTGAAATTCAGAAGGCATTTGCGTTAATCTCATAATAAGTGTTCTAATCCATAGACAAGCTCATGACGCTTGACAACTTCTTTAATTCCCAAATTCACCCCTGTCATGAAGGAGCTGCGATCATAGGAGTCATGACGGAGAGTCAATCCTTCTCCCTGATTGCCAAAGATGACTTCCTGATGTGCTACCAAGCCTGGTAAACGAACTGAGTGAATCCGCATGCCATCAAAGTCAGCACCACGGGCACCTGCAATCAATTCTTCTTCATCAGGCGCACCTTGCTGAATAGACGCTCGAACTTCCGCCATCAACTCAGCTGTTTTAATGGCTGTTCCACTCGGAGCATCCTTTTTCTTGTCATGATGGAGCTCGATAATCTCCACATTTGGGAAATATTTGGCAGCCTGCTTTGCAAATTGCATGAGTAAAACAGCACCCAAGGCGAAATTTGGAGCTATCAAACCACCCAAATCTTGGGAACGGGAAAATGATTTTAGCTCTGCAATTTCTTCACTTGTGAAACCAGTCGTTCCAACTACTGGAGCAAAGCCATTTTCAAGAGCAAAACGTGTATTTTCATAGGCAACAGCTGGTGTAGTAAAATCTACCCAGACATCCGCTTCAAAGCCTGCTAAATCAGCCTTATCCTTGAAAACAGGAATACCCTGCCATTCTGACTCAGACTCAAAGGGATCCAAAACTGCTACCAAGTCCAAGTCTGGATCAGCCAAGACCATCTGACAAGCAGCTTGGCCCATCTTTCCCTTAAAACCAGCAATAATTACTCGAATACTCATCTCTACTCCTGTCTAAGATACAAAGCCTGTAGGAACACAAAGTGAAAATAGGAGTTTTGATCAAGAAGTGTCTACTCCTTGGAAAATCTATCTTTTTCACACAGGGTTCCAGGCGTGTTCAACTGCTAACTTCTTAACTAGTCTAAAAGTGCCAACTAAATCACTGGAATATAACCTAAAGCAATACTTCCTGCACCTAGGTGTGTTCCAATGACACTACCAAATGTAGCAAGTGAAATATCCGAACCCACTCCAGATTCTAGCAAGTGCTGGCGCAATTCCTCAGCCTTTTCGGGAGCATTCCCGTGAATGACAATGATACGGTATTGGCCTGAAGCTGTTGTTTCCTTGATAATCTCAATTAAGCGCTTGGTTGCTTTCTTTTCAGTACGAACTTTTTCGTAAACCTCAATCACACCTTGGTCGTTGAAATAAAGGATCGGTTTAATGCTTAGCAGATTGCCCAAAATGGCAGCCCCATTTGAAAGGCGCCCACCTTTTACCAAATGATCTAAATCATCTACCATGATAAAAGCTGACGTACGGCTGATTTGAATGGCTAGCTTTTCCTGAATGATAGCAAAATCATCGCCCTGGTCACTCCAATTAAAGACGCTTTCAACCATGATACCCAGAGGAGCACTTGTAATCAAAGTGTCTGGAAAAGCAATGGTTAAGCCCTCATATTCATCTATCATATACTGGATATTTTGGTAAAAACCTGAAATTCCAGAAGATAGGAAAAGTCCCAAGGCATGTGTATAACCTTGTTCTTTGAGCGAAGTTAAGATTTCATCTAACTTGGCAATACTTGGTTGACTAGTCTTAGGCAGTTCAGAAGCCTGAGCCATTTTTTGGTAAAATTCCTCAGCAGTCAGATTGATGCCTTCGACATACTCCTCACCATCAATATTGACAGGAATATCCAAGACAAATAAATCTTCTCTTTGCAAGGTCTCTGCACTGAGATAGGCAGAGGAATCTGTGATAACAGCTAATTTCATATTAGAACTCCAAATTGATTCCTGGTAAGTCTAATGCAATTTCAGTTACTTCGTAAGTCAAACGGTTGAGCATATTCAAACATGGACGAGCCAAAGTTTCCACTTCTTCTTGGCTCAATTCACTTGGTTCATTGACAATACGGCCATCGATGTGGTTTACCTGTGAAATGGTTCCACTGATGACAAACTTATCAAATACAATCATAAAGGTCAAGATGACAATCAAGGAAGTCACTTGATTTTCTTGATCATGTTGGAGCAATTGGAAGTTCACATCCACCTTAGTTTCAGGAGCTCCATTTTCATTTTCCCATTCAAAATTACGCGCATCAAAATGATACTGACTAACAAATTCTTGTTCACGTTTAAGATTCATGTCTTTCTCCCTCGGCTACAATATTATAAGCTATTGTACCATAATTTTTTATTTTCATCTAGTTTTCTCGGATTTAGTCAATCCCGATTTCAGCTCGAACTACGTCTGCGATGGTATCAACATAGTAGTCTACTTCTTCTGTTGTAGGCGCTTCTGCCATGACACGCAAGAGGGGCTCTGTTCCACTTGGGCGTACTAGGATACGGCCATTCCCTGCCATTTCTTCTTCCATCTTCTCGATGATAGCCTTGATAGCTGGCACTTCCATAGCCTTTTCCTTCATGGCATTTTCCACTCGGATATTGACTAATTTTTGTGGATAAATGGTTACTTCTGCTGCCAACTCTGACAAGCTCTTACCAGTTTCCTTCATGATTTTTGTCAATTGGACAGCAGATAATTGACCATCACCAGTGGTATTGTAGTCCATCAAGATGATGTGACCAGACTGTTCACCACCAAGGTTGTAGCCTGATTTTCTCATTTCTTCAACAACGTAACGATCGCCAACTGCAGTTACTGCCTTGTTAATACCTTCACGGTCCAAGGCCTTGTGGAAACCAAGGTTGGACATCACAGTTGTCACAATTGTATTTTGGGCCAATTGTCCTTTTTCAGAAAGGTATTTCCCAATGATGTACATGATTTTGTCACCATCAACAATCTCACCATTTTCATCAACAGCAATCAAACGGTCACTGTCTCCGTCAAAGGCCAAACCGATAGCTGAGTCACTTTCTTTGACCACTTCTTGAAGGGCTTCTGGGTGGGTTGAACCAACATTAAGGTTGATGTTAAGACCATCTGGTGTTTCCCCGATAACTGTTAATTGAGCACCAAGATCTGCAAAAATTTGACGGGCACTTGTAGAAGCTGCACCATTGGCTGTATCCAAGGCAACCTTCATTCCTTCAAGAGGAGTTCCAGTTGAAACAAGGTATCCTTCATACTTACGCAAGCCTTCTGGATAATCTACCAAGGTTCCTAAGCCTTCTGCACTTGGACGAGGAAGAGTATCTTCCGCAGCATCTAGCAAGGCTTCAATTTCTGCTTCTTTTTCATCATCTAGTTTGAAGCCATCACCGCCAAAGAACTTGATTCCATTATCAAGGGCTGGGTTGTGACTAGCAGAAATCATGACACCGGCACTTGCTCCCTCAGTTTTAACCAAGTAAGCTACTGCTGGTGTTGCCAAAACGCCTAGTTTGTATACGTGAATTCCTACAGATAGAAGACCTGCCACCAAGGCAGATTCTAGCATTTCCCCTGAAATACGTGTGTCACGTCCTACAAAGACTTTCGGTGCTTCCGTTTCATGTTGACTGAGAACATAGCCTCCAAAACGTCCTAGTTTAAAGGCTAATTCCGGAGTAAGTTCTACATTAGCTTCTCCACGGACTCCATCAGTCCCAAAATATTTACCCATTTTTATAAAATCCTTTTTCTATTTTTAATTCGTTTTTGAACTAGTTGCTTTCGTTGACGAAGATGTCTCCGATGAACTGCTTGTAGTTGAATTTGATGTACTTGAACTTGGTGCTACTGGTTTTGTAGTCACCTTCATTATTGTATCAAAGGGAGTGATAACTGCCGGTAAGACAACACCATTGCGGTCAATTGCCTGCAAAGGTACTGAACCACTGTAATTACCTGTTATGCGTTCGCTAGTTGGCAAGACAGCGATAATCTTATCAATTCTATCCAATGTCTCTTGGTCACTCGTAATCGACACTTCTTCATCTGACACCGTGACATTTTCAATCTGTACCCGACTATCAATTTGACTAGGGTCAATCTCTGGTACAACCTTTACCTTATTCTTTTGAGCCTTCTTACCAATCTTGACTGTAATTTTTTGCGGAGTCGCCACAGCGGTCAGCCCATTGGGTAAATCTTCAATGCTCAAAGGAACCTCAATCGTTCCAACACTGGCATCTGTTAGGTCAGCAGTAACCTTGAATTTACGTGTGCTTTCTTGCATTTCACTAGCTAGCGATAGGCGATTTGCACCAGTCAAGACCACTGATACTTCTGAAGCAAAACCGCTAATAAAATACTCATCACTATTATAGCGTATGTCAATAGGGACATTTGTTACTGTATTCGTATAGGTTTCCGTTTTTACCTGCCTAGCACTGGTACTGTTTTGAAAATTCGTCGCCGTAGCATAGACAAATAAGACACAAGCAAAAAAGAGTGAGGATATAATATATAAACTATTTTTTCTCATGTTTCCATCCTCCTAGCAATCGTTCTTTAAAACTAAGACCTGCTTCCTCTTTTGGAAGTAAGATTTCACGTAATTCTGTTTCAAATTCATCAAGTGTTAGGTTGTGCTTAAAGCTTCCATTATAGGTTATCGAAATTCCTCCCGTTTCCTCTGATACGACAAAAGTCAAGGCATCTGAGACTTCTGATAAACCGATAGCCGCCCGGTGTCTGGTCCCAAATTCCTTGGAAATTCCTGTACTTTCTGTCAAGGGCAGATAGGCAGACGTCACAGCGATACGTTCTTCTCTGATAATCACCGCACCATCATGTAGGGGAGTGTTGGGAATAAAAATGTTAATGAGAAGTTCTGCAGAAATCTTAGCATCCAAGGGAATTCCTGTCGAAATATACTCCTGCAAGGTACGTACACGCTGAATAGCAACCAAGGCACCGATTTTACGAGGACTCATGTATTCAACAGACTTAACAAAGGCACGAATCATCTGTTCCTCAGCACTAATAGGGGCATTGGAAAAGAAATCTGTCGCTCTTCCCAAACGTTCCAAACCAGTCCGAATCTCTGGAGAGAAGATAACAACCGCCGCAATAACCCCATAAGTAATAATTTGATTGATCAACCAAGAAATCGTAGTCAAGCCAATCATATTTGCAAGGATTTGAGCTAAAATAAACACCAAAACTCCACGTACCAAAATCATAATCTTGGTTCCTGCAATAGCTTTTGTAAAATGGTATAAAATATAAGCAACAATCAAAATATCAATCAGATTGATAGCTATCGTCCATGGACTTGCAAACAAACTGGTCCAATATTGCAGATTGGATAATTGTTGAAAATTCATCCCTGATATCCTCCCTATCAAAACACTTTCGTCCTATTATACCATTTTCTGGCATTTTTTTCCCTATCCTAGTTCATTTTACATTGAGCAAAAATATGATACAATAAACTGACTAGAAAAAACAAAGGAGAAACTATGTCTCAACTCTATGATATTACCATTGTAGGTGGTGGTCCTGTCGGGCTTTTTGCAGCCTTCTATGCCCACCTACGCCAAGCCAAGGTCCAAATCATCGACTCTCTTCCCCAGCTAGGTGGACAACCTGCTATTCTCTACCCTGAAAAGGAAATCCTAGACGTACCAGGTTTCCCAAACCTGACTGGAGAAGAGTTGACTAACCGCTTGATTGAACAGCTAAATGGATTTGATACCCCTATCCATCTCAATGAAACGGTGCTTGAAATTGAAAAACAAGAAGAAGGCTTTGCCATTACCACTTCTAAAGGAAGTCACCTGACTAAAACAGTTATCATCGCAATGGGTGGCGGTGCCTTCAAACCACGTCCGCTGGAACTTGAAGGGGTTGAGGGATATGAAAATATCCACTACCACGTTTCTAACATTCAGCAATACGCTGGTAAGAAAGTGACGATTCTTGGTGGGGGAGACTCAGCTGTTGATTGGGCTTTGGCTTTTGAAAAAATTGCACCAACTACCCTTGTTCACCGCAGAGATAATTTCCGTGCCTTGGAGCACAGTGTTCAAGCCTTGCAAGAATCATCTGTAAGCATTAAAACACCATTCATCCCTAGCCAACTCCTTGGAGATGGAAAAACGCTTGATAAACTTGAAATCACAAAAGTTAAATCTGATGAAACCGAAACGATTGACCTAGACCACCTTTTTGTTAACTATGGTTTCAAATCTTCTGTCGGTAACCTCAAAAGCTGGGGGCTCGACCTCAACCGCCACAAGATTATCGTCAACAGCAAACAGGAATCCAGCCAAGCAGGTATCTATGCTATCGGTGACTGCTGCTACTATGACGGAAAAATTGACTTGATTGCGACAGGTCTCGGAGAAGCTCCAACTGCTGTCAATAATGCTATCAACTACATAGACCCTGAACAAAAAGTACAACCAAAACACTCTACTAGTTTATAAAAAAGAACCACGAGTCACATAGGATTCGTGGTTTTATAATTCATCAGCTATCTTGTTAGCTCATATTTCCCCCTTCTTTAACAAAAATAAAAATGCCTATCAAACTGATAAAACATGTGATATAATAGGGACGGCACTAACAATACGCCTTGGAAAAGGAGGTATTACAGATGCTAGAACTTCTCAGAATAGTACTTATCGCAGTCATCGAGAGTATCATCTCATGGCTGGTGACTCGTTGGTTAGACGATCACTTCGACAAGTAACCTTCATGGTTAGTGCTATCTAACCCAGAAAAAATCCCCTCGGTATTGCAGTACCGAGGGGATTTCTGTTAGCACTAAAATGCTAGAACTTCTCAATTCCCCTTTATTATCTCACATGCTCTATTCAATTGTCAAGAAACAGGTTAATATTTTGTAAACTAGCGACATCAGGCTGTTAGAAAAATGGAATCAACCAATCATACTGATAATTCAAGGGCTTGTTTTATATCTTTATAACTCATCAGCTAATTTATTTATCTTTCTGAGTCTATGATTGACACCACTTTTGGTCAGGGGAGTGCTGAGGCTATCTGCTAACTGCTGGATAGAGTAGTCTGGGTGCTGAATCCGCAACTGCGCTACTTCCTGCAAATCCACTGGCAGATTTTCTAAGCCCATGATATCTTTAATTTTGCTGATATTGTTGATAGTCTTCATGCTGGCAGAAACTGTCCGAGCTATATTAGCTGTCTCGGCATTATTTGCCCGATTGAGATCATTACGGGTTTCTCGCAAAATCTTAATCCGCTCAAAATCATCACGCGCCTGCATGGCCCCAATCACTATCAAGAAGTCCATAATGTCTTCGGCACGCTGGAGATAGGTCACAGCCCCCTTCTTACGCTCAAGCACCTTAGCATCCAGTAAAAACTGCTGGAGAAGGGAGGCAAGCCCTTGCGCATGGTCCAGATAGACAGAACTAATTTCCAACTGGTACTTACCCGATTCAGGGTCACGAATACTTCCATTTGCCAAGAAAGCGCCACAGAGATAGGAACGACCTGCTTCCTCGTCTGATAAAATCGCCTCATCAATATCTGTTTCCAGGCCAAAGAAAGAGTCGGCTAAGTGTAAATCACTCAACAAGTCCTGCACCTTTTCATCTGTAAAAACGGTATAGACCCGATTCTTACGAAGATTACTTCTCTGGTGGTGTCGGATTTCCGATTTGATTTCATAAAAATGGAGAAAGGACTCATAGAGGTGCCGAGCCAGCTTGGCATTTTCTGTCACGACAGACAAGGTTAGGCCCGAAGTCGAGAGACCGATGCTACCGGACATCTTGATAATGGCTGATAGTTCATGTCGACTGAGATGGTGTTGACCTAGGATTTCTTCTTTTACTGCTACTGTGAAACTCATTTTCTCACCTGTATAATGCGCATCAACTCGTCCACGATCAAATCTCCATCGTGAAAGGCGCCCCCATTTTCCAGACGAAGGAAGTTGGATGAAATCACACGCGGAACTTGCTTACAAAGACCAGCAAAATCATGTTCCACCTGGACCAAGTATTCATCAAAGCGATTGGAATTCATGTATTCCTGAGGCACTTTTTCAATATTCACCAAGACAGTGTCGATAAAAGGGCGACCAAGGTGACGATGCAAGACTTCCACATGGTCACTATCTGTAAAGTGTTCCGTCTCCCCACGTTGGGTCATGATATTGCAGACATAGGCGATTTCTGCCTTGGTTTCCAAAAGCGCCTGCCCGATTTCCTTAATCACGATATTAGGTAAAATAGAGGTAAAGAGAGAGCCAGGCCCTAGGACAATCATGTCACTTTCAAGAATGGTCTGCACTACTCGACGGCTGGCCAGAGGCGTATCATCGTTGAGGGTATTGGTCACATAGACATGGTCAATCATGCCCGGATGGTCTGCAATATGACTCTCTCCAGCCACTTCTGTCCCATCCTGAAAGACTGCATGCAAGGTCAAGGGATGGTCACTGGAAGGATAAATCTTCCCAGTGGTATGGAAAAATTTGCTCAATAACTGCATGGCATTATAGGTCGAACCCTGCATTTCTGACAGGCCAGCGATAATGAGATTTCCCAATGGATGGCCAGCAAAGGCTCCGGCATCCTCAGAAAAGCGATACTGAAAGACCTTCTCATAGAACTTAGGCATATCCGACATGGCCACAAGGACATTGCGAAGATCACCTGGCGGTGTCAATTGCTGCATATTTTTTCGGAGTTCACCTGATGAACCACCATCATCCGCCACAGTTACGATAGCAGCGATTTCCACATCTTTTTCCCGCAGACTTTTAAGAATGACGGGTATCCCAGTCCCTCCACCAATCACCGTTATCTTTGGTTTTCTCATGAACGGTTTACCGTTTCCTTTCTTCGGTCTTTATCGCGATGCCCTTCATTAACAGGCCAATTCTTGGATAAGTCCTGCGCCAAGCGTTTAGCAAAGGCCACACTACGGTGTTGTCCACCCGTACATCCCATGGCAATGGTCAAAACGGACTTCCCTTCCTTTTGGTAACTTGGCAAAATCGGTTCAATCAAGGCCAACAAATGTTGATAAAAGTCTTCGGACTCTGGATGGTTCATGACATAGTGATACACTGGTTCATCTACACCCGTTTGGTTTCTCAGTTCTGGTAGGTAGTAGGGATTGGGCAAGAATCGGACATCAAAGACCAAATCTGCATCAATCGGGATTCCATATTTAAAGCCGAAAGACATGACTTCGATACGGAAAGACTGGGCTTGCTCTTGATCTGAAAACTGCTCTGCAAGGGTTTTACGCAGCTCACGCGGAGTGAGTTCAGTTGTATCCACCACATTTTGGCTCATATTTTTCAAAGGTGCCAAGAGTTCACGTTCCAGCTTGATTCCATCCAAAATCCGTCCATCTGCTGCTAGTGGGTGACTCCGTCTGGTTTCCTTGTAACGAGCGACCAATTCCTTATCGGCTGCATCCAAAAAGAGGATTTTGAAATCCAAATCATCTTGATTTTCCAACTCATCCAAAACAGCTTGAATCTCCGAGAAGAAAGAACGGCTACGCATATCCACTACTAAAGCCAACTTATGGTCGTCTTCCTTTGTTTCCACCAGCTGCAAAAACTTAGGCAAGAGAGCTGGCGGCATATTATCAATAGTAAAATAACCCAAATCTTCGAAGGACTGAATAGCAACTGTTTTTCCTGCACCACTCATTCCTGTCACAATCACCAAGTGAAGTTGTTTCTTTGTCATCTTTTTCTCCTTATATCAAAAGAAGTTTGGCAACACCAAACTTCAACTAGCTTATCCAATCTCTGCGATGACTTCAATTTCGACTTTTACATCACGAGGAAGACGAGCTACCTCCACAGCTGAACGAGCTGGAAATTCCTCTTTAAAGGCCGTTTGGTAAACCTCATTAAAAGGAACAAAGTCGTTCATATCGCTCAAGAAGCAAGTTGTTTTGACAACATGGTCAAAGTCTATTCCTGCTTCTGCCAAAATAGCACCAATGTTTTTCAAGACTTGTTCTGTCTGTTCTTGAATCGTTTCTCCAACGATTTCTCCAGTTTCAGGAGATAGGGGAACTTGACCACTAGCAAACAGAAGATTGCCAACGATTTTTCCTTGAACATATGGTCCGATAGCCTTTGGAGCTTTGTCTGTATGAATTGTTTTTGCCATTTTCTTTTCCTCACAATTTTTCTAAGATTGCATCCCAAGCCTCATCCATCCCTGCCTTGCTGACAGATGAAAAGAGAATAAAGTCGTCACTTGGGTCAAAGTTTAATTTCTTTTTGATTGCTGATTCGTGCTTGTTCCATTTACCACGAGGAATCTTGTCTGCTTTAGTCGCAACGATAATAACCGGAATCTCATAATACTTGAGAAATTCGTACATCTGCACATCATCTGCTGACGGGTCATGACGAAGGTCAACTAGACTGACTACCGCACGGAGATTTTCTCGAGTCGTTAGGTACTCCTCAATCATGCGCCCCCACTTTTCACGTTCCTTTTTGGAAACACGGGCATAGCCATAGCCAGGAACATCCACAAAGCGCATCTTGTCGTCAATGTTAAAGAAGTTGAGCAGCTGAGTTTTCCCAGGTTTCCCTGACGTACGAGCCAGATTCTTACGGTTCAGCATGGTATTGATAAAGCTGGATTTACCAACATTTGAACGCCCTGCTAGGGCAATCTCTGGTAGTTCATCCTGCGGATAGTGGGACTTATTAGCCGCACTGAGCAAGATTTCAGCATTGTGTGTATTGATTTCCATAGTCACCTCTAGGCTGTTTCTAGGATTGGTTTATCCGTTCCATCGACAGCTTCTTTTGTGATGCGAACCAATTTCACATTTTCCTGACTCGGTACTTCAAACATGACATCTAGCATGGTTTCTTCTATGATGGAGCGAAGTCCACGCGCCCCTGTCTTCCGTTCTATGGCTTTATTAGCAATTTCTTGAAGGGCTTCGTCATCAAATTCTAATTCAACATCATCATAAGAAAGCAAGGTTTGGTATTGTTTGACCAAGGCATTTCTTGGCTCTTTCAAGATGCGAACCAAGTCATCGACCGTCAATTGCTCAAGAGCAGCAAAGACTGGCAAGCGTCCAATCAACTCAGGGATAATCCCGAATTTTTGAATATCTTCTGCGATGATTTCTTGCATGTAAGAGCTATTTTCATCAATCGCCTTGTTATTTTGACCAAAGCCGATAACCTTTTCACCCAGACGTTGTTTGACAATTTCTTCAATACCATCAAAGGCACCACCCACGATGAAGAGAATGTTCTTGGTATCCACTTGAATCATCTCTTGTTGCGGATGTTTGCGTCCGCCTTGAGGCGGTACGCTGGCAACAGTTCCCTCGATAATCTTGAGAAGGGCTTGTTGCACCCCTTCACCAGAAACATCACGTGTGATAGACACGTTCTCACTCTTCTTGGCGATCTTGTCAATTTCATCCACGTAGATAATGCCACGCTCTGCACGCTCGATATTAAAGTCAGCGGCCTGCAGGAGTTTGAGGAGGATATTTTCCACGTCCTCACCTACATAACCAGCCTCCGTCAGAGCTGTTGCATCCGCAATCGCAAAAGGCACATTTAGGCTCTTAGCCAAGGTCTGGGCAAGGAAAGTTTTCCCTGAACCAGTTGGCCCAATCATCAAAATGTTTGACTTCTGCAAATCCACATCTTCTGACTCTTCACGCGTATCGTGGAAATTGATGCGTTTGTAGTGGTTGTATACTGCTACTGCTAAAGCACGTTTGGCACGATCTTGACCGATTACATAGTGGTTCAAGATATGGAGGAGTTCAATTGGTTTTGGCACCTCAGACAAGTCTGCCAAGACTTCCTCAACCAATTCTTCTCGAATGATTTCTTGAGCTAACTCCACGCATTCATTACAAATAAAAGCATTGTTGCCAGCGATTATTTTTTGTACTTCTTCTTGGTTTTTGCCACAAAATGAGCAATAAACCATCATATCATTTTTTCTATTTGTAGACATGATTTCCTTCCATTCTATACTGTCATTCTATCTAAAATAAGGTCATGTAAAAGGCATGAATACTATTGACCAGATTGGTAAAGGCATTTAACCAAAGGAGGATAGAAAGCCCGTAACGCTTTTTACGAAAAGCCTGTGCTCCTGCCAGAAGGCAGATGAAACACAGAAAAGCCGTGAATAAACCAAATAAACTCCGTTCCATTAGACTTCCTTTCTCTTGCGGTATTGGATGGTAAAATCATAAGGATTTTTCTCATCTTTGGCGTAAAATTTGCTTGAAACTGTCTCAAAAAGAGATAAGTCAAACTCCTCAGGAAAATAGGTATCTCCCTCCACCCGAGCATGAATGTGAGTGACAATCACTTCATCCAAATAGGACTCAAAAGCCTGAAAAATCTGCTTCCCACCGAGAATGTAGAGATTCTTTTCTTGAGTCTGATACCAGTCGAGAACAGACTGGACGTCCTGAAAAGTAGCAACCCCATCTATCTTTTCTTCCGGATTACGCGTCAAAATCAGGGTCTCCCGTTGTGGAAGCAAGCGACGCCCCATTCCATCAAAGGTTACCCGCCCCATCAAGATAGCATGATTCAGAGTTGTTTCTTTAAAGTGTTGTAGTTCTGCTGGCAAATGCCAAGGCAGACGATTGTCCTTACCAATCACACCCTCTTCATCCTGGGCCCAAATAGCTACGATTTTCTTAGTCATGCTTCCATCCTTTTCACTGATAGTACTATTTTATCAAAAAACTCAAAAAAAGACTGGTTTGGAATAGCTTACAAAATAGAAAAAATCTGTAAGAAATTTCCTACAGATTTATCTATGTTGTCTTGTTTCTTACAAACCAGGTGCTTGTCCAAGTTCTGCGGCAAGCATCCAAACTGTTTTCTCAAGTTCAGCCTTAGCACCAACAAAAATATCGTTTGTAACATCATCGCCTTCTTCGTCAGTCACATCCAACGCTTTTTGGAAAAGAGTGATGAGGTAGCGATAAATAGCTAGAACACGTTCCAAGCTTTCTTCAACATTACGGTATTCACCAGCTTCTTCTTCGATTTCACTGTTTTGAAGGAACTCTGTCAAAGTAGAGAATGGGCTTCCACCAAGTGTGATCAAGCGTTCGCTGATTTCATCTAAATGACCATCAAGAGCATCCATGTACTCATCCATTTTTGGATGCCATACCATAAAGCCGCGTCCACGCATGTACCAGTGCACTTGATGAAGAGCAATATGCGCTACATACAAATCTGCTACTGCTTGATTCAAAACTTCCTTTGTTTTTGCCAATGCTACTGGCGCTGCTTTTGTTAATGTTGCGACATCTTTTGCTGCTTCTTTTTTCAATTCTACCATTTTATTTTACCTCATTCATTATTTTTATGTAACCACTTCTTAATGATTACTACCTTAGTATACTACTAAGGAAAGATAATAGCAAGCCAAATGACCCACATGAGAAAAGTTGCAATAGACTGATAATTTAAGAATTCTTTAGAAGACGAAAAAGAGGTCTGGATGCTTATAGTCCATGGAAATCCATCAGCAAACTAGGAAGCCAAACCCATCTTGACCAAAGCACAAGTTTTGAGGTCGCAGGTAGAACTGAGCACGCTGATGTGGTTTGAAGAAATTCCCCAAGACTATAATAGATTGAAATAAGAGGGAACCAAGTCGATTAGGAAAGACAAATGAATTTCTAAAAATGTTTTAGCAACCGCAATGTCCTGGTCTATATTCAATCTATAGTAAAATGAAATAAGAATAAGACGAATTGATTAGGATAGTCAAATCAATTTCTAACAATGTTTTAGAAGTCAAGGTGTACTATTCTAACTTCAATATACTATATAAACATAAACTTCATTTCCGAGCAAGTTCTTGAATTTACTCGAGGATAAACTATCATAAAACAAAGAAAAAGAGGGTGCTAGTATCACATCCCTCTTTCAAATCATCGCTTAATACCAAACGCTGACATCTACGCGCCCTTGGATTCCTTTCATGTATTCAGAAGAGGTATATTGCCAACCTTTTTCTCCTGAATAATGAGGGTTTTCCCATTCTAAAGCATTGGTATAGGCCGCTACCCAGTTTACATGTTTTAAAATATCTGGGTGTTTTAAACGCGTCTGTAATAAACTACGATAGCTATAGACATACACATTTTGATAACCCGCCTGCTTCATTGTTGCCATATATTTGTTGATAATCTTGACCCAGGTTCCAGTATCACTTGGAGCCCTCTTGGTCTTATTGCCATATTCCCAGTTCTCAACATCGTAGTAGATAGGGTAAGACAAGTTCATCTTGTATTTTTTCAAGAGTTCAATGGTTTGATTAGCATCATTCTCAGCATCGGTCTCATTTTCAGCATAAGTATAAAGGTAAACACCGTAAGGAATTCCAAGACGGTTTAACTCCTTAATATTATGAGCCAATTCCTTGTCCTCAGTTCCACTATAGCCCAAACGAACAATGACACCATCTACTTCATTTTCATCAATAACCTTTTTCCAATCATTGATACGACCATTGTGCTCACTAATATCAATGACTTTCTTAGCATGTTCGGTTCCCACTTGCTCTTCTCTATTATTAAAGAAATAGCGTTTACCATCTCTGTGAACCCAGCCGACATTTAAATCTTTCTTTTCTTTGAGCTCACCAGAGGCCGCAAAGATATAGCGAGCACCATCCATAATCACTTCGTCAGTCGCCATGGCACCACTTCCAGTCAAATAGTAGTTGCCTTGCCACTCATTCCGAGCCATATAGCCCCACTTCTTGAAATAGTACCATTTGCCACCCACTTTTTGCCACTCTTGGTTGGCATAAGTTCCATCGGATTTTAGATAAAAATAAGCAGAATAAGCCGGATCATAAAGCCATTCATTTTGCATCATGGCACCTTGACCATTCAAGAAATAACTTCCTTGCCATTGGCTTTTAGCCATGTAACCCCACTCCTTGAAGTAATACCACTTATTTCCAATCAATTGCCATTCTTGATGAGCATAAGCCCCATCTGACTTGAGATAAAACCAACTCTTGTAATTATTATCATAAAGCCACTCGTTTTGGGCCATATAGCCACCTGATTTCAGGTAGTAATTTCCATGCCATTCATTCTGCGCGTAACGACCATCTGACTTAATATAAAACCAAGCCTTATAGTAGTTGTCAAAAATCCATTCACTTTGTGCTTTAGAACCATCAGCCTTTACATAATAATCCCCATCCCAGTGGGCAGAGACACTGTTTCTCTGTTCATTGCTACTAGTTGATGAAGTCCCTGTTGATAGACTAGATTTTTCTGAAACTGTGCTTCCACTTGTTTCATCTGCCGCAATTCCTGAAACTCTTGCGCCAAGTAAGCAGAGACTTGCTAGCCCTATACATACAATTTTTGTTTTCAATCTTTCCTCTCCTATAAAAAATGGAACAGGCACCTGAATGCTGTTCCACCTAGCTTTTGCTACTGATTATTTTACAAAGTCAAGCAAAGCCAAGAAGCTTTCAGCTTCAAGTGACGCACCACCTACAAGGGCACCGTCAACGTCTGGACAAGCCATGTATGAAGCAACGTTCTCAGGTTTAACAGAACCACCGTATTGAACACGAACTTTGTCCGCAACTTCTTGACCGAAGTCAGCAGCTACAACGTCACGAACAACTTTACACATTTTTTGTGCATCGTCTTGTGAAGCTGATTTACCAGTACCGATAGCCCAGATTGGCTCATAAGCGATAACTGATGCAGCAACTTGTTCAGCAGTCAATCCAGCCAGTGCAGCAGATACTTGAGCACCTACGAATTCAGCAGCTTTACCAGCTTCGTAAGTTTCAAGTGACTCACCACAACAGATGATTGGAAGCATACCGTTTGCAAAGATTGCTTTTGCTTTTTTGTTGATATCTTCGTCAGTTTCATGGAAGTAGTCACGGCGTTCTGAGTGACCGATAACAACGTAGTCAGTACCGATTTCTTTCAAAACTTGTGGGCTAGTTTCACCAGTGAAAGCACCTGCATTTTCAAAATAGCAGTTTTGAGCAGCAACTTTAAGGTTTGAACCTTTTGCAGCAGCAAGAACAGTTGTCAAATCAAGAGCTGGAGCAGCGATACCTGCTTCAACAAGATCTGATGAAGGAAGTTTTGATGCAACTGCTTCAACGAATGCTTTAGCTTCTTCTGGATTTTTGTTCATTTTCCAGTTACCAGCGATAAATGGTTTACGTGACATTTCACATACCTCTTTTTTCAATTTATTTTCTATTTATTTTATCACAATTAAACACAGCTTGCAAATCTTACTCGAATTTCAAGCCTGCTGCCAACGATTAATCCTTCCAGAGATCCATGGCATTTCTGAAATCTGCAGATACCTGTGTCAACTGAGGATTGCTTGCTTCTCTTTCTGCCCGCTTAGCCTCAATTTGAGCCACACTTTTGATACCTTCATGGCGCCAGTTTCTCAAAATCGCCTGAATGTACTTCCAGTTTGCTTTTCCATTTAAAACAGCTTCACGAAGAGCTTCCTTAATCAAGTCAGCACTGGTTTCATCTTCCTTTAGTGTCTTGGTCAAATCCTCAATCTCAAAAGGTGTCAACAAGCGTCCCAACTCCTGTTGGAAGGTTTCTACCAAATCTTTGAGCTGATTTTGAGGTGTCAACTGGTCTGAACTCGAATGAGTGACTCCAAGCAAATCATCCAAACGTTCCAAAGTCAAACTAGCATCAAAAAGCAATTCGATTTCACCATTTAATTCGATAGTACGGTACTGAAGCAGTCCCCTCTCCGTCAGATTAGAGATGGACTGGTTGACATCCGAAATTTCCTTTCCAATCCTTTCAGCAATCTGGCTGGGCGACATTTCTTCCAAACCTGTCGTATTTTGCAAATAGAAAAATTGCCAGACCAGAAAATCATCGCTGGAAGGAAAGAGTTCCTTAAAATGCAAGAGCAGGGTACTCGGTAAAACCAAGTTCCCTGATTTAAAAGCGTCTAAATATGTCATAATTCCTCTTATAAATACCCAAATGCGGATGCATCATCTTCTATTTTTCTCCAGTCAAAAGGCGTCTCCTGATAGACCGCATAGTTCACCCAGTTACTGAAAAAGAGGGCTGCCGATGAAGACCAACAAAGACAAGGCGTCTGATTAACATCATCATCCTTAAAATAATTTTCTGGAATATGAGGAGCTAAACCTGCATCACAATCTCTGAAATACTCTTTTGCCAAGGTATCACGGTCATATTCCAAATGCCCAAAACTATAAATTTCACGCAAATCCCGACTAGCCAAAATCGAAACCCCAACCTGAGGTCCCTCTGATAAAATCTCGAGATTGGTCTTATTCAGAATCTCTTCCTTAGAAATCTCCGTATGCCGAGAATGAGGGGATACATAGCTATCATCAAAGCCTCTAAAGAGAAGGTGCCCTTCTTTTAAAGTATCCTGAGGATAAATACCTGATAGCTTACTGTCCATCTGGTATTTTTCTACACCATAGCGCAGATAAAGCCCAGCCTGAGCCCCCCAACAGATATGAAGGGTCGAATAGACATGGGTCTTGGACCACTCAAGCACCTGGCTAAATTCCTCCCAATAGTCCACTTCCTCAAATGGTAAATGCTCAACTGGAGCACCCGTGATAATCATGCCATCAAAATACTCATCCTTAACTTCAGGAAAAGTTTTATAAAAGGTCTCCATGTGCTCTGAACGAGTTGTCTTAGAACGATGGCTTTCCATATAGAGAAAATCAATATCCAGTTGCAAGGGCGTATTGGCCAAATGGCGCAACAGCTGGGTTTCTGTGACCATTTTCTGTGGCATGAGATTTAAGATTAAAATCTTCAAAGGACGGATATCTTGGTGGGCCGCACGTTGATCATCCATGACAAAGATATTCTCTGTCCGTAAAATCTCAACAGCTGGCAATTTTTTATCAATTCGAATCGGCATAACCCTCTCCTAACTGTATTCTTTCAGGAATCATTGCATATGTTTGAAGCCAAATCTCAAACACCTAGTCCTTTTATTATACTGCAAGAAGATATAGTTTTCAATTATAGTTTTTCTCTAACTAGCTATAGTCTATTTTTATATCCTAATGTAGAGAAAACAGCCCTAGGGACTGTTTTTCATTAATAATGCATCAAAACTTTGTAATCGTAGTCACCGATTTTTTCACGACCGTTCAATTCATCCAATTCAACAAGGAAGGCACAACCCGCTACAACACCACCAAGTTTTTCAATCATTTCGATAGTTGCCTTAACAGTTCCACCTGTTGCCAAGAGGTCATCTACGATCAGAACACGTTGACCTGGCTTGATGGCATCAGCATGCATAGTCAAGGTATCAACACCGTACTCTTTTTCATAGTCAGCAGAAATGACTTCGCGTGGTAATTTTCCTGGCTTACGAACAGGAGCAAAACCAATTCCCAACTCAAAGGCAACTGGACAGCCCACGATAAATCCACGAGCCTCAGGCCCTACGATCATGTCGATTTTCTTGTCAGTAGCATACTGAACGATTTCACGAACAGCATAGCTATAAGCATTTCCATCAGCCATCAAAGGACTGATATCACGAAAAGTAATCCCTTCCTTCGGATAATTTTCAATTGTTGCAATGTAATCTTTTAAATTCATCTTTTTCTTTCTTTCAAAGTTTTTTACTCCCTATTATACCATATTTTCTAGTAAAGAAGAAAGAGAAAACAATATTTCATCTGCTAATCACCCTATAAGCCAAACAAGATGACCATTTTTATTCAAGGAGTATCACAAGATAGATGCATAATATGACTTCCCTAACAAAAAGGAGAGAAGCATTTTGTTTCTCTCCCTAGATTAACTGATATCTCTCCACTACAATTGATAAAGAGATATCTTTTCTTGTAGTGCTTTGAATTTTATTTATTTTAATAGACTGTTTTTTCAGTTTCTACATCAAAGAAGTGTGCTTTGTTCAAGTCAAATCCAAGCTCAACTGTTGCACCTGTCTGCAAGTAGTCACGAGCATCAACTTTAGCAACAAATTCGTCTTTACCAACTTGGCAGTAAAGGTGAGATTCTGAACCAAGCAGTTCTGATACAGAGATAGTCGCTTTTACAACACAGTCTGGGAATGTTTCAAGGAAAGCAGGTTCTGCATTCACATCTTCTGGACGGATACCGAAAATCAACTCTTTACCTTCGTAGCCTTTTTCGCGAAGAACTTTCAATGCTCCTTCTGGAACTTTCAAACGGAAACCATCAGAAATAATTTCGCTTCCAACCAATTTCACGTTGATGAAGTTCATTGCTGGGCTTCCGATGAATCCTGCTACGAATTTATTAACTGGGTTTTTGTAAACTTCTTGAGGAGTACCGATTTGTTCAACACGTCCGATAGTACCTGTACCAGCAGGGTTCTTAGTTGCTGACATGATAACGATACGGTCTGCAAGTGTCATCGCTTCTGTTTGGTCGTGAGTTACGTAGATAGTTGTAGCTCCGATACGACGGTGGATTTTCGCAATTTCAGCACGCATTGATACACGAAGTTTAGCATCCAAGTTTGACAAAGGTTCGTCCATCAAGAACACTTTTGCATCGCGGACAATTGCACGCCCCATGGCAACACGTTGACGTTGACCACCTGAAAGGTCAGCTGGTTTACGTTCCAAGAATTCTTTCAATCCAAGGATTTCAGCTGCTTCTTGCACACGTTTATCGATATCTTCCTTGCTGTATTTACGCAATTTCAAACCGAAAGCCATGTTATCGTAAACAGTCATGTGTGGGTAAAGAGCGTAGTTTTGGAATACCATGGCGATGTCGCGGTCTTTTGGAGCTACGTCGTTGACAACCACGCCATCAATAGATGCAGTACCTTCTGTGATGTCTTCAAGACCAGCAATCATACGAAGAGTTGTTGATTTACCACATCCTGAAGGTCCTACGAAAACGATAAATTCTTTATCTTTGATGTTCAAGTTGAAATCTTCAACTGAATAGTGTTCGCTGTTTGGATATTTTTTGTAAATATTTTTAAGATTTAATTCTACCATGAGGTGAACTCCTTTTGTCTTTTGATAATTATATTATAGATGAAAACGCTTTACATTTCTATGGCAAGATGACCAAAAAAATAAAAAAGTTCTGTGCAACTTGCACAAAACTTTAGAGAAGATCGGAGAATTTGAAAAAGATAATCTTTATTATTCTTCTATGACAAAAGCAGAAACAAAGATTAGCTTTCCCATATTTTCGCTGATTTTCCACTACATTTGACTGGATTCCAATTTTTTAGAGAAATACAAAAGAGCTAGCCTAAGCTAACTCTTATCCTATGCGGAGAGAGGGACTTGAACCCTCACGACCTAAAGCGGTCACAGGATCCTTAGTCCTGCGCGTCTGCCAATTCCGCCATCCCCGCGTCGATTACTTTACTAGTATATCAACTTTTGGGATACTTGTCAACACTTTTTTCAAATTTTTTCATTTCATTAACCAAATTACTCTAAAATTTCATTTAGATTTTCATCTACTAACTTAGCTCCAAGTGTGTTTTTGAAATGACCTAGGGCAAATTGATGATTTTCAGGCCAGATGGAAGCAACAGCTGGTTTAACAATCTCGATGTCATATCCTAGATTATAGGCATCTATAGCTGTATGTAGGACACAGATATCCGTCAAGACACCTGTTAAGATAACGGTAGAAATTCGACGCTCTCTCAAACGGATATCCAGGTCAGTCCCTGAAAAAGCTGAGTAATGGCGTTTATCCATCCAAAAGACACGACTGTCTGAACCATGCTCTTGATAAAAGGTCCCCAAATCT
Organism: Streptococcus thalassemiae; assembly: GCF_903645285.1. GTDB lineage: Bacteria > Bacillota > Bacilli > Lactobacillales > Streptococcaceae > Streptococcus > Streptococcus thalassemiae. The sequence continues at coordinate 417,249 of NZ_CAHJXN010000004.1, forward strand.
CCATATAAATTCCGTCCGCTCGTCCCAATCAGATTATGAGGAGGGAATAGTTTACTTTCTGGATGGAAACAATCATTTTCCTCGTGCGCATCAATGTTAAAGAAGATGTAATCTCCGCGTTCAAAAGCTAACCGAGTCACCTTGCTAATGGCATCCGAAATAGCCTGAGCTGGAGCCCCTGCTGTCAATTTACCACTATCAGCAACAAAATCTTCCGTATAGTCAATCGAAATCAAAGCCTTAGTCATTAGTAATCTCTTTTCTTCACTTCTTCAAAAATATCTGAAATCAAGACCTTAAGATAGGTTCCCTTCATTCCAAGCGAGCGACTTTCAATAATCCCAGCGGACTCAAGTTTACGAAGGGCATTGACAATCACAGAGCGGGTAATTCCAATACGGTCTGCAATTACAGACGCAGTTAACTGCCCTTCATTTCCATTTAATTCTCCTAAAATTGCTGAAACAGCACGGAGTTCGGAGTAAGAAAGGGTATTAACCGCCATGGTAACAGCAGTACGGCGACGGATATTTTTCTCATCTTCTTCACGCTGGAAGTTAAGAAGCTGAATCCCAACAACGGTACTGGCAATCTCAACAAGGATCAAGTCTTCATCTTCGAATTTCTTATCATTACGCCAAATAATCAAAGAACCAAGACGAATCCCCGATACATGAATCGGTGCAATAGTCGTCAAGCCATCTGGAAAATCGTCTCTACTCTCAACAGGGAAAATACTCATATCATGCTCAACAGGCAAGTTTGCTTCTGTTTCGTAAATCATATTAGCCCCTTGAACGTAGTCATCTGGGAAGATCTTAGTTTGGAAGAATTGCTCTACGCGATCTGTATTTGTTTTATAACGCATAAAATAGCCAAGCAGACGTCCCTTACTATTGATAATGCAGGCATTGCAATGAATAATATCCGCTAACTGACGCGTAATAGCGTTGTAAGGCAGCTCATCCTGCAACTGCTCCTCTGAGCGCTTCAAAATTGATGTAATTTTTCTTGTTTTTTCTAATAAATGTGCCATTTTTCACCTCGAATTTAATCGCTATCATTATAACATAAAAACGTCTCTTTTTCAATAATTATCTGAAAATTCCTTATTGACTTGCAATTTTTAAAAACAAGAATATTTTTAATTAAATTTTCCCTTTTCTATTGACAAGCTGCCTATTTTTGTGTATCATAACATTATAAAAAGATAATACAACAATTTTATTTATCTTTTTTCACATTCGGTCTCCTTATATAACAAAAGCGATTCATTTTGAACCGCTTTTTCTTATTTATCGCCCTTGTTACGAATAACAAAGCCTGTTTTCTTTTCGCTTGAAGTATTGCGTGGTTTTTTATTATCCTTACGGTAACGTTTTTCCTTATCAAAACGATCATTGCCACGACTTCCTTTTTTGAAATCATCACGGCGACCACCACGACGGTTGTCTCCTCTGCGATTATCACGACGGTCATCTCCACGACGACCTCCCTTAGCTTTACCACCGAAGCCATTACCTGATGGTTTAAATGGCAGTGGTTTTTCACGCGCAATCTCCACTTCAGGAAGACTATCTGGGTCTTGAACAGTCAGACTCAAGATATACATAGCCAATTCTTCTGGAGTAAATTCGGCAGCTAGCTTACGAGCATCCTTACCAAATTTCTCAAAGTTAGCACGGATAGTCTCATCTGCAAAATCACGTTCAATTTTCTTGAGAGCTACGTGTTTTTTTGCTTGGAAGGCTTCTTCTGCACTTGCAGGCTTGAGACCTTTCATGCGTTTCTTAGTCAAGTTTTCAATGATTTGGAGATAGCCCATTTCATTTGGAGCAACAAAAGTAATCGATTGACCTGACTTACCAGCACGACCTGTACGACCGATACGGTGAACATAACTTTCAGGATCTTGTGGAATATCGTAGTTATAGACATGGGTCACACCTGAAATATCCAAGCCACGCGCTGCAACGTCTGTCGCAACCAAAACATCAAGATTGCCATTTTTAAAGTCACGAAGGACACGAAGACGTTTGTTTTGGTCCAAATCACCATGAATTCCTTCTGCACGGAAGCCACGGATTTTCAAACCACGAGTCAATTCATCCACACGACGTTTGGTACGACCAAATACGATAGCAAGCTCAGGTTGCTCCACATCCATGAGACGAGTCATGGTGTCAAATTTTTCTTGTTCCTTGACACGGATATAGTACTGGTCAACCAATTCTGTGGTCAATTCCTTAGCAGCAATCTTGACATGCTCAGGTTCTTTCATAAACTGAACACCGATACGTTTGATGGCATCTGGCATAGTTGCTGAGAAAAGCAAAGTTTGACGGCTTTCAGGGACACGGGAGATAATGGCTTCAATATCTTCAAGAAAGCCCATGTTGAGCATTTCATCCGCTTCGTCAAGGATAAGCGTTTCAATATCTTGTAATTTCAAGGCCTTGCGTTTGATCAAGTCTAAGAGGCGACCAGGAGTTCCCACCACGATATGGGCACCAGATTTAAGAGCCTTAATTTGTTTTTCGATGCTTGATCCACCATATACTGAGCGAACCTTGACTCCCTTACTACGACCAAAGCGGAAGAGTTCCTCTTGACTTTGGACAGCTAGTTCACGAGTTGGAGCGATGACCAAGGCTTGGATAGTCCCTTCTTCTGTACGGATTTTTTCAAGGGTAGGCAAGCCAAAGGCTGCAGTTTTTCCTGTACCAGTCTGAGCTTGACCGATAACGTCCTTGCCTTCCAGGGCCAAGGGAATGGTTTGTTCTTGGATCGGACTGGCTTCTACAAAACCAGCTTTTTCAATCTCTGCTAGCAAATCAGCAGACAAGTTTAATTCATTAAATTTCACGTTTTTCTTCTTTCTAAAGGTGGTGCGAAGCCACCCTATAGGGCTTAGTGTATACTTTTCTTTTTATGACGTATTTTCATATACTGGATACAAAATCGTGTTGCTTCTTTTCCACAAAAGAAAAGTACTGTTTTCTTTGCAACCTATCTAGTATAACACAAGACCTGAGCAAAAGATAGCCCCATTTCTACAGAAAATCATGTAAGCGGTTTTTGACTTTCCTTTTTGATGGAACGACCTAGATAATAAGACAAAGCCAAGGCGATACTATATAAAATGATAAAAACGAACAAGGTTTGTGTGTAAGAATGAGCCATTTTATAAGTCTCTGCTAATAAAATAGGTCCTGCTAAACCAGCCATTGCCCAAGCTGTTAAAATATAACCATGCAGAGCGGCCAATTCCTTGGTTCCAAAAATATCACTGAGATAAGCTGGAATCAATGAAAAACCAGCTCCATAGCAAGTCATCAAAATAGACATAGCGACTACAAATAAAACGGAATCTGTAAAGAGCCAAAGTGAGAGAGAAAAGAAAAGATTGACAAGCAGTAATATACTAAAGGTTAGGGGGCGACCGATATAGTCAGATAAGCTCGCCCAGAGCAAGCGACCAAATCCATTGAAAATCCCCAAAACACCCACCATTACTGCTGCATGACTTGTAGACAAGCCAGCCATCTCCTGTGCCATTGGCGATGCCGCTGAAATTAAGCCTAAACCACAAGCTATGTTGATAAAGAAAATAATCCAAAGCATATAAAACCGATTGCTTTTTAGAGCCTGATTTGCAGTCATCCCTTGCGTCAGAGAGTCTGTTTTTTCTTTCCCTGAAACAGATAAACTTGCAAGCTCTTGCTCATTTGGACGCTTAATGAATTGTGAAGCTAGGAGCATGATAATAAAGTAACTTGCACCTAAAATATAAAAAGTTTCTACAAGCCCTACCCCTGCGATAAGATGTTGCGCTATGGGACTAGTCAATAGAGAAGCAAAACCAAACCCCATAATCGCTAAACCTGTTGCGAGACCACGTTTATCAGGAAACCATTTTATAATCGTTGACACAGGAGTAATATAGCCGGCTCCCAAACCAAGCCCACCTAAAATACCATAAGCGAGATACAACAACCACAGTTCCTGACGGTCTATTGCAAATCCTGTTAAGATATTTCCACCTGCGTATAGAAAGGCAGATAGACTCCCCATGACTCTCGGACCAAATTTTTCTACCAAACGCCCCATAAATGCAGCCGATAAGCCCAAACAAAAGATTGCTAGACTAAAGGCAAAGGCAACAGAAGCCTGATCCCATCCCGTTTTTTCAATAATAGGGTTGCGATAAACACTCCAAGCATAAGTCGAACCCAGCATTAAGTGTAAAATGACCCCAGCAAAGGCAATAATATAACGATTCGATTTCATAAAACCTCCTATTTTCGAACATTTATTCTATCTTATATAAAAATAGATAGGATTTTAGTTTATCAAGCTTGTCAAAAAATTACTAGTTTTTTGTCTGGAAAGCGTTTTTATCTTTTTCTGTCTTTTTCGTAGCAGAATTGTGCAAAAGTTTTTTTCTTGTGCTAGAATGAAATGCGAATAGGAGGAACTCTAAATGTTAACTTATGATTTAATCGTTATCGGATTTGGTAAAGCTGGTAAAACACTAGCAGGTAAATTGGCTTCAGCTGGTAAAAAAGTTGCCCTCGTTGAACGTAGCAAAGCTATGTACGGTGGAACTTGTATCAACATTGGTTGTATCCCAACTAAGACTTTGCTAGTTGCTGCTGAGAAGAACTTATCTTTTGAAGAAGTCATTGCTACCAAAAACACGATCACTGGTCGCCTTAACGGTAAAAACTATGCGACTGTTGCTGGTACAGGCGTAGATATCTTTGATGCGGAAGCTCACTTCCTTTCAAATAAAGTCATCGAAATCCAAGCTGGTGATGAAAAGAAAGAACTGACTGCTGAAACAATCGTCATCAACACTGGTGCTGTTTCAAACGTCTTGCCAATCCCTGGACTTGCTACAAGCAAGAACGTTTTTGACTCAACAGGTATCCAAAACTTGGACAAATTGCCTGAAAATCTTGGAGTCCTTGGTGGTGGAAATATCGGTCTTGAATTTGCCGGTCTTTACAACAAACTTGGAAGCAAGGTTACAGTCCTAGATGCCTTGGATACATTCCTACCTCGTGCAGAACCTTCCATCGCAGCTCTTGCTAAACAATACATGGAAGAAGACGGTATTGAATTGCTTCAAAATATCCGTACTACTGAAATTAAAAACGATGGTGACCAAGTCCTTGTCGTAACTGAAAATGAAACTTACCGTTTCGATGCCCTTCTCTACGCAACTGGACGCAAACCAAATGTAGAACCACTTCAACTTGAAAATACAGATATTGAACTAACTGAACGTGGTGCTATTAAAGTAGACAAACATTGTCAAACAAACGTTCCTGGTGTCTTTGCAGTTGGAGATGTCAACGGTGGCCTTCAATTTACTTACATTTCACTTGATGACTTCCGTGTTGTTTACAGCTACCTTGCTGGAGATGGCAGCTACACACTTGAAGACCGTCTCAATGTGCCAAATACTATGTTCATCACACCTGCACTTTCACAAGTTGGTTTGACTGAAAGCCAAGCGGCTGATTTGAAACTTCCATACGCAGTGAAAGAAATCCCTGTTGCAGCAATGCCTCGTGGTCACGTAAACGGAGATCTTCGCGGAGCTTTCAAAGCTGTTGTTAATACTGAAACAAAAGAAATTCTTGGAGCAAGCATCTTCTCAGAAGGTTCTCAAGAAATCATCAACATCATCACTGTTGCTATGGACAACAAGATTCCTTACACTTACTTCACAAAACAAATCTTCACTCACCCAACCTTGGCTGAGAACTTGAATGACTTGTTTGCGATTTAAGTTGAGATTTAATCGTATCGAACAGCCCTCTTCGGGCTGTTTTTGCTTCTGCGAAACACCAAATCTGTCTTTTCCCTCTTTTGTGATATAATAGAAACATGAACTTAAAAACTACTTTGGGCCTTCTTGCTGGGCGCTCTTCCCACTTCGTTTTAAGCCGTCTTGGCCGAGGAAGTACGCTCCCAGGAAAAGTCGCCCTTCAATTTGATAAAGATATTTTACAAAACCTAGCTAAGAACTACGAGATTGTCGTGGTCACTGGAACAAATGGAAAAACCCTAACAACTGCCCTCACTGTCGGTATTTTAAAAGAGGTTTATGGTCAAGTTCTGACCAACCCAAGCGGTGCCAACATGATTACAGGAATTGCTACAACCTTCTTAACAGCCAAATCTTCAAAAACTGGGAAAAATATTGCCGTTCTAGAAATCGATGAAGCCAGTCTATCTCGTATCTGCGACTATATCCAGCCAAGCTTATTTGTTATCACTAATATCTTCCGTGACCAGATGGACCGCTATGGTGAGATTTACACAACTTACAAGATGATTTTGGATGCTATTCGTAAGGTGCCTACTGCCACTGTTCTCCTTAATGGAGACAGTCCACTTTTCTACAAGCCAGCTATTCCAAATCCTGTAAAATATTTTGGTTTTGACTTGGAGAAAGGTCCAGCCCAGCTGGCTCACTATAATACCGAAGGAATTCTCTGTCCTGACTGCCAAGGAATCCTCAAATATGAGCATAATACCTATGCAAACTTGGGTGCCTATATCTGTGAAGGCTGCGGATGTAAACGTCCTGATCTGGACTATCGCTTGACAGACTTGGTTGAGTTGACCAACAATCGCTCACGCTTTGTCATTGACGGTCAAGAATACGGTATTCAAATCGGTGGTCTTTACAATATCTACAACGCCCTAGCTGCGGTTGCTATCGCCCGTTTCCTTGGTGCAGATTCACAACTCATCAAGCAGGGATTTGATAAGAGCCGTGCAGTCTTTGGACGCCAAGAAACCTTCCATATCGGTGACAAGGAATGTACCCTCGTCTTGATTAAAAATCCAGTCGGTGCGACCCAAGCTATCGAAATGATCAAACTAGCTCCTTATCCATTTAGTCTATCTGTTCTTCTTAACGCTAACTATGCAGACGGTATTGACACCAGCTGGATCTGGGATGCTGATTTTGAACAAATCACTGACATGGACATTCCCGAAATCAACGCTGGCGGTGTTCGTCATTCTGAAATCGCACGCCGTCTCCGAGTGACAGGCTATCCAGCTGATAAAATCACTGAAACAAGTAGTCTAGAACAAGTTCTCAAAACAATTGAGAACCAAGACTGCAAACATGCCTATATCCTGGCTACCTATACTGCTATGCTGGAATTCCGCGAACTGCTGGCTAGTCGTCAGATTGTTAGAAAGGAGATGAACTAATGGTTTATACTTCACTTTCCTCAAAAGCTGGCAATTACCCCTATCAGCTCAACATTGCCCACCTCTACGGAAATCTCATGAATACCTACGGAGATAATGGAAACATTCTCATGCTCAAGTATGTGGCTGAAAAGCTGGGAGCCCATGTGACGGTTGACATCGTTTCTCTCCATGATGATTTTGATGAAAACCACTATGATATCGCCTTTTTCGGTGGCGGCCAAGACTTTGAACAAAGTATTATTGCAGACGACCTACCTGCTAAAAAAGAGAGCATTGACAACTACATCCAAAACGACGGTGTGGTTCTGGCTATCTGTGGTGGTTTCCAACTATTGGGGCAATATTATATTGAAGCTTCAGGCAAACGCATCGAAGGACTAGGGGTCATGGGCCACTACACGCTCAACCAGACCAATAACCGTTTTATCGGTGACATCAAGATTCATAATGAAGATTTCAATGAAACCTACTATGGTTTTGAAAATCATCAAGGCCGTACCTTCCTCTCTGATGACCAAAAACCACTGGGACAGGTTGTCTATGGAAATGGAAATAACGAAGAAAAAGTCGGCGAAGGGGTTCATTATAAGAATGTCTTTGGTTCCTACTTCCACGGACCTATCCTCTCTCGCAATGCCAATCTAGCTTATCGCCTAGTCATCACTGCTCTCAAGAAGAAATACGGTCAGGACATCCAACTCCCTGCCTATGAAGATATTCTCAGTCAAGAAATCGCTGAAGAATACAGCGACGTCAAAAGCAAGGCTGACTTTTCTTAAACAAAGTGAAACTATATCAAAGAACTCCGTTATCTTGTCGGAGTTTTTTTGTCTGTTCTTTTACCCTTCTCCCTTGCATTTTCTCTCTTTTTTTGCCAAAATAGAGGGGTAGAAAGAAGGTAGCATATGTCTAAATTACAACAAATCGTAACATATCTTGAATCAGAAAAACTAGACGTCGCTGTCGTATCTGACCCCGTCACAATCAATTACCTCACTGGCTTTTACAGTGATCCCCATGAACGCCAAATGTTCCTTTTTGTCCTAGCGGAACAAGAACCCCTCCTCTTTGTCCCAGCCCTTGAAGTTGAGCGTGCTACTAGCACTGTTTCCTTCCCAGTTGTGGGCTATGTGGATTCTGAAAATCCATGGCAAAAAATGAAACACGCTCTTCCACAGCTTGATTTCAAACGTGTCGCTGTTGAGTTTGACAATCTCATCTTGACCAAATATCATGGCTTGAAAATCGTTTTTGAAACTGCTGAGTTTGAAAACCTCACACCTCGTATCCAACGCATGCGCCTCATCAAATCAGCTGACGAAGTGCAAAAAATGATGGTTGCAGGTCTCTATGCGGACAAGGCTGTTAAGGTTGGTTTTGACAATATTTCTCTTGATAAGACAGAAACAGATATCATCGCCCAAATTGACTTTGCTATGAAACGTGAAGGCTATGAAATGAGTTTTGATACCATGGTCTTGACTGGTGATAATGCTGCAAATCCACACGGCATTCCAGCAGCAAACAAGGTTGAAAATAATGCTCTTCTCCTCTTTGACCTTGGTGTTCTAGTCAACGGCTATGCTTCAGATATGACTCGTACAGTCGCTGTTGGTAAACCAGACCAATTCAAGAAAGACATTTACAACTTGACCCTCGAAGCCCAACAAGCTGCTCTTGACTTTATCAAGCCGGGAGTGACTGCCCATGAAGTGGACCGCGCTGCCCGTGAGGTCATCGAAAAAGCTGGTTACGGCGAGTACTTCAACCACCGTCTTGGTCATGGTATCGGTATGGATGTCCACGAATTCCCATCTATCATGGAAGGAAACGACATGGTCATCGAAGAAGGCATGTGCTTCTCTGTTGAACCAGGTATCTATATCCCGGGTAAAGTCGGTGTCCGTATCGAAGACTGCGGTGTTGTTACCAAGGACGGCTTTGACCTCTTTACAAGCACCAGCAAAGACTTGCTTTATTTTGATTAAACTATATAGCCCCTATGCTTTCCTTTAAAAATATCTAGGGGCTATTTTATTATCATTTTTCTGATATTATGCTAAACTAATAAAAATATTTTTAATTAAGGATACATTTCATGACTATTCGAAAAGCTAAACAAGAAGATATTCCTAAATTACTCGATTTATTACAACAAATCCTTACGGTTCACCACCAAGCTCGACCAGATATTTTTAAGCAAACTGGGACTAAATATAGTTCCTCTGAGTTGCAAACCATTCTCTCTCAAGAACATACCCCTATTTTTGTTTTTGAAGATGAGAAGGGACAAGTTCTCGGACACCTATTTTGTACCATAAAAGATAAAACAGATAATCCTGTTCTCCAAGAAATCAAAACCCTTTTTATCGAAGATTTATGTGTAGATCAAAATGCTCGTGGTCAAAAAATTGGTGATCAACTCTATCAATTCGCTCTCAATTATGCTAAAGAAATTGGCTGCCATAATCTAACCCTAAGTGTCTGGAATGATAACGAGGGTGCTCTCCGCTTTTATCAAAGACAAGGGATGAAACCCCAAGAAACAACAATGGAAATGATAATTGATTAAGAAGTAATCTATAAAAAGATGTTAGAAAAAGTTCAATTTCACTAAAAATGAGAAAAATCTTCCCACAATAAAACGCATACTATCAAGGTTTTCAATACCTGATACTATGCGTTTTTTCTGATTTTTAGGACTTTCTCCACAGCCTCTTACTTAATCTTCTTAATACTTTGACTAAGAATAAATCCTACAATCATTCCTACCATATTTTGCATGAAATTTGGTAGGATTTCTGGTAGGGCTGCAGCCCAGCCATTCATCAATGTAGAACCCAAGGCGTAACCCCCTACCATGGCAATCGTTGCTAAGATAAGACCTAACCACTGAGTTTTTCCTTTAAATCCTGCGAAAAATCCCTGCAAGCCATGGTTGACCAAGCTAAAGAACATCCACTGAGGATAGCCTGATAAGAGGTCAATCAAGAAACCTGCCAGTCCTCCGACTACAGCCCCTTCACGACTACCAAAGTAGAAGGCCGTAAAGAAGACACCCGCATCTAAAAGAGTTAGAATGCCTGTCGGTGTTGGAATTTTTAAGAAATAGCCTAGAACCACAGAGAGGGCGGTTAATAGGGATACAAGGGCGATTTTAGTTGTTTTGGTTTGCTTCATATTGTCTCACTCCATACTGATCTGCTTGTGCAATAGCACGATAAACGAAAGCCTTAGAGCTTTCTACTGCTGGCAAAAGTTCATCACCTTTGACTAGATGACTGGCAATACTAGAGGCAAAGGTACAACCTGCGCCAGCATTTTGCCCTTGAATGACAGGATTTTCTAGGATAGTAAAGGTCTGTCCATCATAAAAGACATCCATAGCCTTGTCCTGACTAAGGCGATTGCCTCCCTTGATAATGACTGCTGGCGCTCCTAAGTCATGCAATTTTTGTGCTGCAGCCTTCATGTCTTCCAAGGTTTTGATTTCTTGACCAGCTAATAATTCTGCTTCTGGGAGGTTAGGCGTAATCACACTGACATGAGGGAAAAAGCGAATCAACTCTTGGCAGAGTTCACTAACTGCTACGTCGTGCGTTTCCTTGCAGACCAAGACAGGATCCAGAACCACAGGCACTCCTGGACGTTGTTTGATAAAGTTCAAGGCCTTCTCAGCCACACTGACAGTAGGAAGGAGACCAATCTTAATTCCCCCAAACTCCACATCACACAAGCTATCTAATTCATGTTGAAAAATGGTATCATCAGTTGGAAAGACTTCAAATCCTTTTTCTGTCAAGGCTGTCAAACAAGTCACTGCTACAAAGCCATGCAAGCCGTTCAAGGTATAGGTAGCCAAATCAGCTGACAAACCACCACCACTAAAAATATCATTTCCAGAAAGTGCTAAAATACGATTATTCTTCATAACGAATCTCCTTTAAATATAAACCATTTGGTGCTGCAGTGGGACCTGCAAGCTGCCTGTCCTTTTTCTCCAAGATGAGGTCAATCTGCTCTACTGGCATGCGGTTATTGCCGATTTTGAGCAGTGTCCCCACCATATTGCGAATCTGCTTATACAAGAAACCATTTCCTGAAAAGGTAAAGGTCAAAAACTGGCCTGTCTCATCAACCCTGAGACTAGCTTCTGTGATGGTGCGAACCTTGTCCTCTACACTAGTCCCAGAGGCTGTAAAGCCAGTGAAATCATGGGTTCCTTCTAGCTTTTTGATTGCAATCTGCATCCGTTCCACATCAAGTGGGTAAGGGAAGTGGGTGGCATAGTGACGGCGCATGGGATTTTTGGGACGGCCCCTATCCACAATAAACTCATAAGTCTTGCTATGCTTAGCATAGCGGCAATGAAAATCATCTGCCACAAGCTCAATCGAAATCACATCAATATCTTCAGGGGACTGGGTGTCCAAAGCAAAACGGAGCTTCTCCTCATCCATCTGATAAGGCAAGTCAAAATGAAGCACCTGTCCCAGGGCATGAACCCCACTATCAGTCCTACCAGCACCGTGAACAGTAATAGCTTGCCCCTTATTTAACCTGGTCAAGGTTTTTTCAATTTCTTCCTGAACGCTACGCGCATGAGGCTGGCGCTGAAAACCAGCAAAGGCGTAACCATCATAGGAAATAGTTGCTTTATATCTCGTCATAACCTCTATTTTATCAAGAAAATAGTCTAGTAACAAGGTATAAAATCTATAATTGTCTGGGTACAAAATTCACAAAAAGAAAAACTTAGGAAACCAATCCTAAGCTCTCTTTTGAAGTAGGTACATAACAAAGATAGAGGTTACAATCAACCATGAGCCTAAAATGGCAAAGACCAACATAGCATTGTGAGTTAGTAAGCCAATTGCACCTAGAACAAATGGGGTCGTAAAGGCTCCGAAACTACAGCCTAAAACCGCAAATGAAGTGGCTTGATTGAGGAGTTTAGCTGGAATTCGTTCAGAGACCAGTTGAAAGACCGTCGTCAAGGCTACACTGTAGGCAAAACCAGCCAGAATACTTCCTGCCACTACCACCCACAAGGATGGAGACAAGGCAATCACAATTTGCCCTAAGCCAAAGGTAATACCAGACCAGAGGAGCAACTTTTCCTTAAAGATAGAAATCAAGAAAGAAAAACTCACCCCAGCCACAATCCCAATCAACTGCATGACACTAAGAACAAAACTAGATAACTGGGCATCTCCAAGCCCTCTTTCCACCATCAAACTTGGAATACGGATGGTAATAGCCGTATTGGTACAAACTACAACTGCCGCTTCAATAGCTAGGGTAAAAATCAAGCCTTTCATTTCTCGAGTTAAGCGACTTGCTTCCTTCGCTTTTTTCTTGACTTCTTTCTTTGATTTTCCATAAGGGACAAAGAACAGATAAAGGGTCAGCACCAAAAATCCAGCACTATAGGCTAAGAAAGTAGCTGTCCAACCAAATGCCAACAACTGGCCGACTGCCAAGGTAATGAGAGAAGCTCCAACAACCTCTGCAGAACCACGTAGCCCTAACATCTGAATTCGCGTTTTTCCTTGATAGCGTTCACTGATAATAGAAATAGCCTTGGCATTGATCATCCCAACACCCAAACCAAAAAGAATCCGTGTTCCAAAGACAAAAGGATAGGCTTGATACCAGAAGGGAGCCGTTCCACTCAGTGATAAAATCAGCAAGCCCAAACTAATTTGTAAGCGCTCAGGAAATATTTTTTCTAAGAAACCATTTAGCAGTAACATCATCATGATTCCAAAGGAAGGTAAGCTCGCCAAAAGCTCAATTTGTTCCTTAGGATAACCTTGATAATAGTCAAACATGGCTGGCAGGGCACTTGAAATCGAAAAGGACGTAATCAAAACGAGGGAGAGAGCCAAAATACTGGCCCGTTCTAAAAATTGTTTCATGAAATCTCTTTCTATCTTTCTCTTAATCTTCTACTTTTTTGATAGTTAGCAAACAAGCAAGAAAAGAAGAAGCCTCATTAGTATACAGACCCCTTCTCAAACTCGAAAATGAATCCCTTGTGTCTTAGGATGACTTTCTCTTGATTTGCTTAATAAAGTAGAAGATAAATCCTGCCACCATATAGGCAACAAAAATAATCAGACACCACTTGAACACGACATCCCAACCCTTATTCACATTCAAAAAGAAGTAAGGGAAAGGATTATCCTTGGCATTTGGAATATTGAGTTTTAAAACCAAGCCATTAAAAAGAGCAAAAATCATATACAGCAAGGGTAAAATCGTCCACACAATTGGATCCCAAATCTTGTATTGACCCTGTTTGTCAAAAAAGAGGGTATCTGCGAAAAACCAAAGGGGAACGATATAGTGGCAAAGGAAATTTTCCAGAGTATAGAAATTAGTCGCAATAGGCGCTAAGAGGAAATGGTAAATCACACAGGTAATCATGATACTCATGGTGACCCCACCTTTTAAGCGCAAGAGACTTGGTCTTTGCCAGTTTTCACCTACACGGCTCATAACCTTTAGAAGATAAAGGGTAAAGATAGTTACCAAGAGGTTGGACAGAACCGTGTAATAGAGAAGCATCCCAAAACCACCATGCTTGGTAATTTCAAGATAAACTCCCGTAAAAGCCGCTAGAAACAAGAAGATACGGCTATAAAATACAAGTTTATAGTGTTTTGACATACTTAAATCTTCTTCACAAACTCTGATTTGAGTTTCATGGCACCAAAGCCATCAATTTTACAGTCGATATTGTGGTCGCCTTCTACGATGCGGATATTTTTCACGCGCGTCCCTTGTTTCAAATCTTTTAGCGCACCTTTTACTTTCAAGTCCTTGATGAGGGTAACAGTATCACCATCAGCCAATTTATTTCCGTTGGCATCGATAGCGACAAGACCTTCTTCTACTTCTGCAACTTCAGCAGGATTCCACTCATGAGCACACTCTGGGCAAACCAGTAGGGCACCGTCTTCGTAGACATACTCTGAGTTACATTGTGGGCAATTTGGTAGGTTGTTCATGGTTTCTCCTTATCATCATTCACTATTCTTTGAAAATCAAAATTTCTCGAACAGCAACTATTATACCCTAAAATCAGCATTTTGACAAATTTAGAAAAAAACCGATATCCATCTATCGGCTTTTCTACATTTACATTCTTTTTTCAGCTTCTGCTTTGATTTTTTCAACTACTTCTTGAATGTTCAAACCAGTTGTATCAAGGTAGACAGCATCCTCTGCTTGTTTAAGAGGCGAAGTCTCTCGATGACTATCCTTGTAGTCACGCGCAGCAATTTCCTCTTTTAGAGTTTCAAGGTCTGTTTCAATTCCCTTGGCAACATTTTCCTTGTAACGACGCTCTGCTCGTTCATCTACCGAAGCTACTAGGAAAATTTTCAATTCTGCTTGTGGCAATACAACAGTCCCAATATCGCGACCGTCCATGACAATCCCGCCTTGTTGGGCAATCTCTTGTTGGAGAGAAACTAGTTTCTCACGCACTTGAGGAATTGCTGCAATAGCAGAAACATGATTGGTTACTTCATTTTCACGGATAGGATGGGTAATATCCACATCCCCTACAAAAACAAGCTGTTCCCCAGTTTCTGAACGCCCAAAACTAATTGGATGCTGGTCCAACAAGGCTAGAAGGGCTTCGACTTCTTCTACTCCTAACTGGTTTTGGAGAGCCATATAGGTTGCCGCACGATACATGGCACCTGTATCTAGATAGGTGTAACCAAAATCCTTGGCAATAATCTTTGCGACTGTACTCTTACCACTGGAAGCAGGACCGTCAATAGCAATTTGAATTGTTTTCATATCAACTCCTATTTTATTTTTATAACATCACCTGGATTAGCAAACCAAGACCCTGTAGCCATGTGCCCAGGATTCAAGGCCTCTAACTGAGCAATGGAGATTCCTGCACGAGCGGCAATAGCTGCTTCCCCTTCTCCAGCCAAAACTTTTATCGTTCCTTCTGGATCTGTTGAATGTTCTGAGCTAGTAGATGATTCTTCCTTATCCTCTGAACTAGAAGATGCCTGCTCTGAACTACTAGAAGATGAAATCTGTACTACACTTGCATCAGAATCATGAAAGTCTTTTAAGGCTGCTGTGCGATTACTCCCCCCCGATGATAGATAGATGAGAACGATAATCATCACGACTACAATCACAAAGAAAATACTAGCTAAAATCGTCAAGACACGATTGGCCACCACATCTCTGCCTTGAGTTCTCTTACGACGCTCTGCTCTTGATTCTTCTTGATCATAAATATCTTCTTGCCACGGTTCTTTTTCCATACCCTACTCCTTGTTTTTTTTTACTTTTCTTATTACAATATAAATATGAACATGAACATGAAAATCACACTTATACCTGAACGATGTATCGCCTGTGGACTTTGCCAAACTTATTCTGATTTATTTGATTACCACGATAATGGAATCGTGCGTTTTTACGATGACCCTGACCAACTGGAAAAAGAAATTTCTCCTAGTCAGGATGTCTTAGAGGCTGTTAAAAACTGCCCAACTCGCGCCCTGATTGGAAACCAAGAAGCCTAAATCAATGGCGATAATCCACTCCCTCTAGTTTAGCACATTTCCATGTAAAATTATAGTCTTTTCACTTTATTTTTTTCTGTAAAATCAGGAAGGTCACTTTTTTCTTTGATGAGATAAAGTGGTCTTTTTTTAGTCTCTAAATAAATCTTACTGATATACTTGCCGAGAATCCCAATGGTCAAGAGTTGAATGCCTCCAAGAAAGAGAATAACAGCCATCAGAGAAGTCCAACCTGATGTCGGATTGCCCAAAATGAGAGTCCGAACTACAACAAAAAAGGTCATCAGCAGAGAAATGAAACAAGATAGGAGACCAGCCGCAAAGGCGATAATCAAGGGAAAATCTGAAAAATTCACGATCCCTTCAATGGAGTAGAAAAAGAGTTGCCTAAAACTCCAACTGGTCTTACCAGCCTGCCTTTCGACATTTGGATAGTCCAGATAGTGGGTTTTAAAACCGACCCAGGCAAAGAGCCCCTTTGAAAAACGATTGGACTCAGTCAAGCTTAAAATGGCATCCACTACGGATCTTCTCATCATGCGAAAATCACGGACACCTGACGGCAGGGCTACTGGACTAATTTTTTTCATGAAGCCATAAAAGAGTTCAGCACAGAAACTGCGAAAGAAGGGTTCTCCCTCCCGACTAGTTCTCCTTGTTCCAACACAGTCCAAGTCTGCATTCTGGTCTAGTAAGGCTTTCATCTCAAGCAGCATACTAGGAGGATCCTGGAGGTCTGCATCCATTACCACCACCAGATCTCCTGTCGCATATTGCAAGCCTGCATAAAGAGCTGCTTCTTTTCCAAAATTTCGAGAGAAGGAAAGATAATGCACTGCCGGATTTTGTTCCCGATAGGCCTTTAAAAGTTCCAAGGTCCCATCACTCGATCCATCATCGACAAAGACATACTCAATTTCTGCTCCCAAATCAGGAACCAAATCTTCCAAAGCCTGATAAAAAAGAGGAAGTACTTCCTCTTCGTTTAAACAGGGGACAATGATTGACATCACCATCTTAGTCTTCAAATCCATTTGGATGCTTGCTTTGCCAACGCCATGCGTCTTCACACATTTGGGTGATACCTAATTCTGCTTCCCAGCCTAATTCTGCTTTGGCTTTTGCAGGATCTGAATAGCAGGATGCGATATCCCCTGGGCGACGGTCTACGATGCGGTAAGGAATTGGGCGTCCAACTGCTTTTTCCATATTTTGGATAATTTCAAGAACTGAGTAGCCTTTACCTGTGCCAAGGTTATAAACGTTTAGACCTGAACCTTTTTGGATTTTTTTCAGAGCTGCGACGTGACCTTTAGCCAAATCGACAACGTGGATATAGTCACGAACACCAGTTCCATCTTCGGTATCGTAATCGTCTCCAAACACTTGCACTTGCTCTAATTTCCCAACGGCTACCTGAGTCACATATGGCAAGAGATTGTTGGGAATACCGTTTGGATTTTCTCCCAAATCACCACTCTCATGGGCTCCGATTGGGTTAAAGTAACGAAGCAAGACAACATTCCATTCTGAGTCTGCCTTGTAGATATCCGTCAAAATTTCCTCTAACATGAGTTTAGTACGACCGTATGGATTGGTCACTGAAAGTGGGAAATCTTCCAAGATGGGCACTGTATGAGGATCTCCGTAAACTGTCGCAGAAGAACTGAAAATGATGTTTTTACAGTTGGCTTCTTCCATAACTTTCAAAAGGCTAACAGTTCCAGCGATATTGTTGTCATAGTAGGCAAGAGGGATACGGGTAGATTCTCCAACAGCCTTCAAACCAGCAAAGTGAATAACACCTGTTGGTTCTTCTTGTTTGAAAATGTCTCTGAGGGTATCTGTATCACGGATATCAGCCTCATAAAAAGGAATTGCAACTCCTGTAATTCTCTCAACAACTTCTAAACTTTTTCTGTTACTATTAACAAGGTTATCCACCACAACAACCTGATGACCTGCTTGGATCAACTCAATAACAGTGTGGGTTCCAATAAAACCTGCCCCACCCGTTACCAAAATCTTTTCTTGCATCTTTTTTCCTCGATTCTCGGATTTTTTCTTATTTTACCATTTTTGATAGGGAATGTCATTTACAATCCTAGGGGGGAGGCTAAAATTTCAGTAAAATTCTTATACTCTTCGAAAGTCTCTTCAAACAACGTCAGCTTCGCCTTGCCATATATATGTTACTGACTTCGTCAGTTCTATCCACAACCTCAAAACAGTGTTTTGAGCTGACTTCGTCAGTTCTATCCACAACCTCAAAGCAGTGCTTTGAGCAGCCCGTGGCTAGTTTCATAGTTTGTTCTTTGATTTTCATTGAGTATTATTCGCTTTTTACTCGTTTGACATAGTTTTCAATTGGGTAGTTTGCTGGGTCTAAGGTCATTTCCCTGCTTTTGACCAGTTGAGCTAGGTGGTAACCAATGATAGGACCAGTTGTGAGTCCTGATGAACCTAGTCCACTAGCAGCATAGACACCTGCCAATTCTGGCACCTGCCCAAAGAAGGGCGAGAAATCACTGGTATAGGCTCGGATTCCCACACGCTCAGCCCTTGAAGTCGCTTTAGCTAAAACTGGGTAGTGAGGCAAGGCAGCTTCCTCCATTTGCTGGAGTAAGATTTCATCCACCGTCAAATCAAATCCCATATCATTTTCATGAGTAGCACCTAGAGACAATTTCCCACCTGCAAAAGGAATCAAATCCCACTCCCCTTCTGGCATAACAACAGGGTATGATTCTATATCTTGGGCAAGCTGATAATCTCGGAGTTGTCCTTTTTGAGGACGGACATCCACAGCATAACCCAAGGGTTCTAACATATCCCCCAACCAAGCTCCCGTCGCCAAAATAACCTGATCAAACACCTCTTCACCAATCTGGTAACCTGATGCTAAAGGTGTCAGAGTCACTTTTTCTTTGACCAGCTTAACCTGACTGGCTTCCAGCAAACGAGTCACTAAGAGTTGACCATCTACTCTCGCTCCACCAGAAGCATAGAGCAAGCGGTCAAATCCCTGTAAGCCAGGGAATAATTCATTAGCTGATGCTGGGTCCAGAATGGCTAATTGCCCTATCAAGGGAGATTCTTCTCTGCGCTGGAGGGCTAGTTGATAGAGTTCTTCCAACTTAGTTTCATCCTTTTTCAGGAGAAAGACTCCCGAACGCTGGTAAAAGTCGATCTCTTGTCCTGACTTCTCTAAATCAGCCAATAAATCCACATAAAAATCAGCCCCCAAGCGCGCCATCTTGTACCAAGCTTTATTGCGGCGTTTGGAAAACCAAGGACTGATAATTCCTGCTGCAGCCTTGGTTGCCTGACCCTGTCCATGGTCAAAAACGGTCACCTCTAGGTCACTTTCTTTCGAGAGGTAGTAGGCAGCTGTTGCTCCCACAATTCCTGCTCCGATAATAGCAACTTTTTTCATTGTTTTCACTTTCTAACTAGATATGGTGGAAAGGATTGGTCGATGCTTGACTAGGTACAATATCGATTGTCCAGCCCTTTTCTCCTTTCCATTGATTAAGAAGCTCTGCAATTTTTTCCACAAAAAGCACTTCAATATAGTGACCTGGATCCAATGCCAACAAACCATCAGACAGCATATCCTGAGCAGTATGGTAGTAGATGTCACCAGTGATATAGACATCAGCTCCCTTAGCTAAAGCATCCTTATAGAAAGACTGCCCGCTTCCACCACAGATGGCCACTCTTGAAATAGGTTTCTGCAAGTCATTCTCTTGATAATGCACCATTCGAAGACTATCTAAACCAAAGATTTGCTTGACATGCTGGGCCAATTCCCCAAATGTCTGAGTCTGAATATTCCCAATACGACCAATTCCACGTTCTGGGCCTGTTTCCTGCAGATAAGACGTTTCCTCAATACCTAGCATCTGACAGAACCAATCATTGAGGCCATTTTCAACGATGTCAATATTGGTATGGCTGACATAAACTGCGATGTCATGCTTGATGAGATCAATGTAAATCTGATTTTGTGGACGGCTAGCTACCAAATCCTTGATGGGACGAAAAATCGGCGCGTGCTTGACGATAATCAAGTCCACACCCTTTTCAATGGCCTCTGCCACCGTCTCTTCACGAATATCGAGAGCCACCATGACCCTTTGGATATCCTTGTCCAAAGTGCCAATTTGCAGACCACGGCTGTCTCCCTCCATGGAAAATTCCTGAGGGCAAAAGGCTTCATATGCGTTAATTACTTCACTTGCTAGCATGGAGAACCTCCTTGATGGCTTGAATTTTATCTACTAAAACTTGACGCTCCTCTATATTTTTTTCTGGGATTTGTCCGAGGGCAAACTCTAGCTTAACAGCTTCTTTTTGCCATTTTTGGACAAAGACTGGGCTGACTTCTTTGGACAAGAAAGATCCAAATCGAACATCACTGGCTGATAGTTTCATTTGTCCTGCTTCCACCACCAAAATCTCGTAAAACTTGCCAGCTTCTTCTAAGATGCTTTCAGCTACAATCTGAAATCCGTTCTCTTGTAGCCAAATACGCAAGTCGTCTTCACGATTATTGGGCTGGAGGATCAATCGTTCTACATTAGCTAACTTGTCCAAGCCTTCTTCCAATATCCTAGCAATCAAACGACCACCCATACCAGCAATGGTAATGACAGACACTTGGTCAGTCTCTTCAAAAGCTGCCAAGCCATTGGCTAAACGAACCTGGATTTTCTCCTTTAGGCCGTGAGCCTCAACATTTTTAACCGCGGACTGGTAGGGACCTTCTACGACCTCACCTGCAATGGCACTTTCGATTTTTCCTCTTTCGACTAACTCGATAGGCAAATAAGCATGGTCACTCCCCACATCTAGTAAAATATCTCCCTGTGTCACAAAGGAAGCCACTAATTCTAATCTCTTTGAAATCATTCTCTCTCACTTTCCACACTCTATTACCTCTTATTATACCACATTTCAGCTGGCAATCTTGTACCTAAAAAGGCCGCAACCACAGATTGCAGCCTTTCTTTATTTTCTAGCTTGATAGCGACTAGTCAAGATGAAAATCACGGTAAAGACCAACATCATGACACCATAAACAGGTAATGTTTGTCCTGTTAAGGTTGAAATTTCAAGCAGTTTTTGAATTCTTGGGAAGAGAGCTGTGGCTAGGAAGCCTCCTACTGACCAGACAATCAAGAGGACACGACATAGGGTAAATGGCATGCAGGCTCTAAATACGGATAAGAAACCAATTGACCCCAAGAGATAATAGAGTAGGGTTGAGATTTCTAACTCATACCAGCCTTGACTCGCTCCAAATATTTTCACAAAAAGAACGCTGAAGACAACCATGAGAGCACTCGGTAGGGCACGAAGCATAGATCTTCTGAGGAAATTTGGCTCAACAGGTTTGATATTTCGCTCAAAAGTCAGAACGAATGGTGGGAAACCTTCCACAAATTGGTCAATCATGGTAATCTGTATCGGAATGAAAGGGAAGATCAAGATCCACTCAGATCGTCCCAGAAGAGCACTGGCGATACAGATAACTGCGAGCAAGAAAGAATAGATGGTCTTAATCAAGAAAATCGGTGCGATATGGGCGATATTATTAACCACGCGACGACCTTCAAAGAGAATCTCAGGAACATCATTAAAATCTGAGTTCAAAAGAACCAGATTAGCAATCTGACGAGTCGCAGGATCTCCCTCAGCCATCACGATGGAACAATCCGCCTCACGAAGGGCCAAGATATCATTAACCCCATCCCCTGTCATAGCCGTTGTATGACCCGCTTTTTTCAGCGTTTGGATGATGAGTTTCTTTTGATGAGGGGAAACACGTCCGAAAATAGCTGTCTCCTCCGCCATAGCAACCAATTCCTCATCCGTAATTTTCGAGCAATCTACATAGCTGTCATAGTCCGCAAAACCAGCCTTCTGGGCAATGCTGGATACCGTAACTGGATTGTCACCAGAGATAATCTTGAGCCCCACTTCCTGAGAACGGAGATAGTCCAGCGTCTCTGCTGCTCCCTCCCGAATGGGGTCCAAGATTTCCAGCAAGGCCAGAGCCTGAATATCAGATGGTTTCTCTGGCTTGTGATGGTCTAATTTCTCCTGACTGAGGGCTAAGACCAAGACACGTGACCCTCTCTCCAAGGCCTCTCTGGCTTCTGGAACCTCAGAATCCAGCAACATCTCAGGTGCACCTAAGAAAACTGTCCCCAGACCTTCCAATTCCATAGCACCCCACTTACGGTCGCTTGAGAAGGGGAGATTCGAAATCATAGGATAAGTAATTTCTCCCACAAAACGCTGTCGAATGGCTTGGGCAGTTGGATTCTTATCCTCACTATGGGCCATATAGCTAGTCAAAATGCTGGCAATAGTCTCTTCACCATAAGTTGCCGTCAAAGGAAGAACAGCCTCCACCTGCATCTTTCCTTGGGTGATGGTACCCGTCTTGTCCAAACAGAGCATATCCACGCGTGCCAAGGTCTCAACAGAGTACATCTCCTGCACTAAGACCTTTTTCAAACCCAGCTTAATCACCGCAGTCAAGAGCGAAGTAATGGTCAAAAGGGCAATTCCCTTTGGCAACATTCCCAGTAGGGCTGTCGACGAATTTACAACGGATGACTTAAGGGGCAAGCCTTTCAACATCAAGGCTTCTAGCAAGAGAGCCAGACCAAAGGGAATGATAATCTTTCCAGTAAAACCTGCTAACTTGTCCAGCGATTTCATGATACGAGAGTTGATTGGTTTCACTGTCTTAGCTTCCAGCATGAGTTTGGCAGCATAGTTGTCTGCACCGACATGGTGAACTTGAGCTAAAACTGACCCACTAGCCAAGAAACTTCCGGACAAAAGCAAGGCATCCACTTCCTTTTGCACCAAATCACTTTCCCCCGTTAACATGGCTTCATTGACTTCCGCAAAGCCTTCCAAAACCAAGGCATCACTAGGAATCTGCTCTCCTGCAGACAAACGAATGACATCTCCTAGCACCAATTCTTCAGGATTAAGAGCAACTTCCTGACCATCACGAATAGTCTTGACCTTTTCCTTGGTCATGAGATTGAGCTTGTCCACCATGTGTTTAGCCCGCAGCTCGGTCACAATTCCAGAAAAAGCGTTAAAGCAGATAACAGCAAAAAAGACCAGATTGCTCCAAGCCTGCACAAAGGCTAGTGCCAAAGCAATGGCAAAGTTCAAAGCGTTAAAAAGGGTAAAGACATTTCGTTTAACGATTTGCCAAGTGCTGGTACTGGCCGAAGCAGTAAAATCATTGACCAAGCCCTCAGCCTGTCTTTCCTTGACTTCTCTTTGGGTTAATCCCATAATCTTATTTTTATCCATAAATTCTATCATATCATTTTTTCTAAAAGAATTCTAATCTCATCCCAAATATGCACCTAGTCAAGGGAAAAGGCTAACTTCTCAAAGTAACTTCCACTTGCCTGACCAAAGTGGAAATTAGTCTAAAACGGATTTTTATGGTGGAATTAAGTGTGAGACGTTTGAGTTAGAAATGAGGTCTACTATGACAAAACATAAACATCTTACCCTTTCAGACCGTAATGATATCCAATTAGGCTTAGAGCGCGGCGAAACCTTCAAAGCTATCGGGCAACTTATTCTAAAAGACCCAACCACTGTTTCTAAAGAAGTCAAACGAAATAAACAAATTAGAGACTCTACCTCTAACAACCTTCCTTGCCCTCTACTCGACAAAGCTCCCTTTGTCTGTAATGGTTGCCCTAAAAGAAGACAGAATTGTGGCTATAAGAAGATCTTCTACCTCGCTAAACAAGCTCAAAAACAATACGAACAAACTCTTGTAGAAGCTCGTGAAGGAACTCCCCTCAATTCCAAGACCTTCTGGGACATGGACAAAGTCATCTCTGATGGGGTTAAAAAGGGGCAACACATCTATCATATCCTCAAAACTCACAACCTTGATGTCAGCTCCTCAACTGTCTATCGGCACATCCGAAAAGGGTACCTATCTATCGCTCCTATTGACCTAGCCAGAGCCGTTAAATTCAAAGAAAGATGGAAAAGTAAGCTACCTTCCATCCCTAAAGAAGCGAAAAAAGACCGTTCCTATGAGGATTTCCAAAACTATTTAGTACTGAATCAACTAGACTCTTGGCTGGAAATGGATACAGTTATGGGCAGGATGGGAGGTAAACTCCTACTCACCTTCAATCTCTCTTTCTGTAACTTTATCTTCGCTAGACTTCTGGATAATAAAACTGCCCTTGAGGTTACCAAACACCTCTATGACATCAAGAACACTCTTCACCAAGCTGACAAAGATTTCTTCCAACTCTTCCCTGTCATTCTCACCGATAATGGTGGAGAGTTTGCCAGGGTCGATGATATCGAAATGGATGTGCGAGGAGAGAGTAAACTCTTCTTTTGTGACCCTAATCGCTCTGACCAGAAAGGCAGAATTGAGAAAAATCACACGCTGATTCGCGACATTCTACCTAAAGGAACTTCTTTTGACAACTTAACTCAAGAGGACATCAATCTCGTTTGTTCTCATGTCAACAGCGTCAAACGCGCTGCTTTAAATGGAAAGTCAGCTTATGAACTCTTTGCCTTTACCTATGGAGAAGAGATTCCTAAGCTTCTCGGCATTTCTAAAATACTGCAGAAGACGTCTGCCAGTCTTCTAAATTACTCCAACATAAAATCTAAAAACTAACCTTTAACCCCATTTAAACGTCTCACACTAACTTCCACCATAGCGGAACTTAATCTGAAACGCTTTCAGATGAGGGGATTTTGTGCGCTCTTTTTTTCGATTCATTTTGGTTACAAAAGCGATGAAATCAAGCATGAGTAAAACCAGTGGAACTTACCTTGACACGGATTTCCACTGGTTTTTAGGATTTTTATCAGACTAACTTCCACTTGGATTAGCAGTGGAACTTAGTTTGGGAATTTACCGTCAAGGGAAAAGTTTGCCAGCCCTCCTTTGATAAGGTATAATAATAACAAGAAAACAATCGAAGGAGATCGCATGTTTTATACTTATTTACGTGGATTGGTTGTCCTGCTCCTATGGTCCATCAATGGCAATGCCCACTATCATAATACTGATAAAATTCCTAATCAAGATGAAAATTATATTCTGGTTGCGCCTCATCGCACCTGGTGGGATCCTGTTTACATGGCCTTTGCGACCAAGCCAAAACAGTTCATCTTTATGGCCAAAAAAGAACTCTTTACCAACCGTATTTTTGGTTGGTGGATTCGTATGTGTGGCGCCTTTCCCATCGACCGTGAAAATCCCAGCGCCTCAGCCATCAAATATCCTATCAACGTTCTCAAAAAAAGTGACCGCTCTCTCATCATGTTTCCAAGTGGGAGCCGTCACTCAAACGATGTCAAGGGGGGCGTAGCTCTGATTGCCAAAATGGCCAAGGTCCGTATCATGCCGGTTACCTATACAGGTCCTATGACCTTGAAAGGCTTGGTTAGCCGTGAGCGTGTTGATATGAACTTTGGAAATCCAATCGATATCTCAGATATCAAGAAAATGAATGATGAAGGCATTGAAACAGTCGCCAATCGTATCCAAACAGAATTCCAACGTCTGGACGACGAAACGAAACAATGGCACAATGATAAAAAACCAAATCCACTCTGGTGGTTTATCCGCATTCCTGCCCTCATCCTTGCCATTATCCTCGCTATCCTAACCATCATCTTTAGCTTTATCGCAAGCTTCATCTGGAATCCAGATAAAAAGAGAGAAAAACTTGCATAGAAGAAATGAACCTTGGTCAAACAGCCAAGGTTTTTCATTTATATTTATAAGAATCTCCTAATCAAAAGCCACTCTATAATAGAGTAACTTTAAGATTGTCCATCTAATTGAACTCAGTCTAAGTAAGTTGAGAAAAAGAAAAAGCCCTCTGAAAATCAGAGAGCCAATTTGAGCTCGGGATAAAATCCTAGTGAAACAAAAAATCTACACGGTCAGAAAAGTCTCTATCGTGCCATTTTCATACATGATGTATAGTCCAAGTAGAATGAATACTAAGGGCACAATGATTCGCTCGTATTTTTCAATTGTCTCGAATATTAAGGGAATAGAGGATAACACCCGACTAATCTCGCATAAGATAATTATGCCGATTACAAACACAAGCAAGGCCACGAGGGTCTGTGACCAATCTAACGAAGCAAAATAAGGTATATAGATACCTAAATTATCTCCGCCAGACGCAATTGTTAGCAATGTAACTGTCCAAAACAGTTGATTTGCCTTGCTTTGTTCTAATCTTTCAATAATTTCTTCCTCTTCTTCCTCTTCTTCCTCACCTTCTCCAACAATTGCAAAGCGAATCCCTAAATAGATAGGGATTAAACCAAGCAATCCAACCATCCATTCTTCAGGCACGAAATTAACGACATAAGCAGCAACTAAACTCGCCCCTACAAGTAAGCCTGTGCCTAGATATTGCCCCGCATAAATATGCCATTTTTGTTTATTCTGTGATAGCTGTGCAAATAAAATAAATAAAATAATTAAATAATCGATACTGGTGGAAATATAAACACCAATAGCAGATATGATTGTCTGTCCCATAAAAAACCTCCTGTATTGGTCAGTAATAAATCAGCAGATTTTAGGAGAGCACAGACACATTAATTTAGCTATCGCTAGTGGGTAATTTCGAACATAGGAAAGCATTTTACTCCTCCTCAAAACGTAGTTACAAAGTAATTTCTAACTGGAATTCGGTGACTACTTCCATGTAAAGTATAACATACTATACTTTACTTCGTAAAGTGTGGGCTCTCCGAGGGGGCTTGCAGACAGCTACTCGGCTTTTCAAGCCGAGTAGCTACGCACCCTTATGGTGTAATTAGCTGATACCATTTGAGGTTTTTGTAGTCTCCAAAATTGTGACCGATAAAACCTCAATAAAAAAGCCCTCTGAAGTCAGAGAGCTGATTTGAGCCCGGGCTAAAATCCTAGTGAAAAAGATGAAACTCCTTGTGTTCATCGAACACTGTGTCATTTCCCTATTTTCATACGGATTTCTTATGCCCTTAGCATCATAATTCTTGCTGGATAAACCGTTTATAGACTAGGCGGTAAGCCGAAGATTGTACAAAATTTTTAGTGAAACAAAAAATCTCCCCGAAGAGAGATCATTCTGGTTTATTTTACCTTACAGTGCTAGGAACCGTAACCGAAGATTATACTTGAGTATATCGAGGTAAGGTGACAACGCAATGTAAGTGGAAAATAAAGCAGATTAGCGACGAAGTCCTAGAGAGTTGATCAACTCACGGTAACGGTTAACGTCGTTTTTACGCAAGTATGCAAGCAAGTTACGACGGCGACCGATTTTTTTCATCAATCCACGGTAAGTAGCGTGGTCTTTTTTGTGTTGTTTGATGTGTTCGTTAAGGTGGTTGATTTCCCAAGTAAGGACAGCAACTTGAACCTCTACTGAACCTGTATCACCTTCGTGACGTGCATATTGTGCGATGATTTCATTTTTTTTCTCTTTTGAGATTGCCATGATGTTTCTCCTTTTTATTTGGCTTCATCCGAGTGACAGGTTGGCATGCCTGTAACCAAGAAGAAGTTATTTGTCTTTACGACAATCCCTATTCTACCAATAACTAACTTCTTTGTCAACAGATTTACTTTCTTGTTTTAAACATGCTATAATAATCATAGCAAGAAATCCAAGTTATCTGTTTTTAAACGAGGTGATTATCATGCCTAGATTCTATTCCCATGTCCCCTACTATTTGGTCGTATTTTTCTTTTATTGGCCATTTTATGAGTTGTTATCACTAATCATTTCTGACCCCCTTTTGCTCAAGAGTCTCTACGTAAATAATATTCTCTTCTTTACACCTCTGGTAATCTTGATTATATCGCTACTCTATAGCTACCGTTTACGTTTCTCACTTTGGTGGTTAATTGGTAACGGACTGCTCTTTTGCTTTACTATCATAACTTTTGGTGAGTTTATACTAATTTACTTGCTAATCTATGAAACCTTGGCTCTGGTGGGCATGGCTTCCGGTATTGGCATCAAGCATATTCTACAAAAATGAAAAACAAAAAACTTTCACAAAATCCTTGAAAAATCTCACAATCATGCTATAATAATCCATAGAGACAAGTCACTTAGTCCCTTTATACTAGAGAGTGCGTGGTTGCTGGAAACGCATAGGAGGCCTAAACTGATACTACTCTTGAGTTTTTATGCAAACATAAGACGGTGGCCACGTTAGAGCCAATCAGAGGTGTCCCTCTTTTTTGAGGAACATAAATGAAGGTGGAACCACGTTGCGACGTCCTTTTGAGGATGTCGCTTTTTGTTTTTCTAGCTTTCACAATCCTCTGTCCCTGTTTTCAGAATAGGGTTAACACATTCGTCAATAATATAAGTAAGGAGAACATCATGATTAACATTACTTTCCCAGATGGCGCTGTTCGTGAATTCGAATCTGGCGTTACAACTTTTGAAATTGCCCAATCTATCAGCAATTCTCTAGCTAAAAAGGCCTTGGCTGGTAAATTCAACGGCAAACTCATCGACACTACTCGTGCTATCACTGAAGATGGAAGCATCGAAATTGTGACACCTGATCACGAAGATGCCCTTCCAATCTTGCGTCACTCAGCTGCTCACTTGTTCGCCCAAGCAGCTCGTCGTCTTTTCCCAGACATTCACTTGGGAGTTGGTCCAGCCATCGAAGATGGTTTCTACTACGATACTGACAACACAGCTGGTCAAATCTCTAACGAAGACCTTCCTCGTATCGAAGAAGAAATGCAAAAAATTGTCAAAGAAAACTTCCCATCAATCCGTGAAGAAGTTACTAAAGACGAGGCACGTGAAATCTTCAAGAACGACCCTTACAAGTTGGAATTGATTGAAGAACACTCTGAAGACGAAGGCGGTTTGACCATCTACCGTCAGGGTGAATATGTAGACCTTTGCCGTGGCCCTCACGTCCCATCAACAGGCCGTATCCAAATCTTCCACCTTCTCCATGTAGCAGGTGCTTACTGGCGTGGAAACAGCGACAACGCTATGATGCAACGTATCTATGGTACAGCTTGGTTTGACAAGAAAGACTTGAAAAACTACCTCCAAATGCGTGAAGAAGCTAAGGAACGTGACCACCGTAAACTTGGTAAAGAGCTTGACCTCTTCATGATTTCTCAAGAAGTTGGTCAAGGTTTGCCATTCTGGTTGCCAAATGGTGCGACTATTCGTCGTGAGTTGGAACGCTATATCGTTGACAAGGAGTTGGCTTCTGGCTATCAACACGTTTACACTCCACCACTTGCTTCTGTTGAGCTTTATAAGACTTCTGGTCACTGGGATCATTACCAAGAAGACATGTTCCCAACTATGGACATGGGTGACGGGGAAGAATTTGTCCTTCGTCCAATGAACTGTCCGCACCACATCCAAGTCTTCAAACACCATGTTCACTCTTACCGTGAGTTGCCAATCCGTATCGCTGAAATCGGTATGATGCACCGCTATGAAAAATCTGGTGCCCTGACTGGTCTTCAACGTGTACGTGAAATGTCTCTTAACGACGGTCACCTCTTCGTTACTCCAGAACAAATCCAAGAAGAATTCCAACGTGCCCTTCAGTTGATTATCGATGTTTATGAAGACTTCAACTTGAATGAATACCGCTTCCGCCTCTCTCTTCGTGACCCTCAAGATACTCATAAGTACTTTGATAACGATGAGATGTGGGAAAATGCTCAAACCATGCTTCGTGCAGCCCTTGACGAAATGGGTGTTGACTACTTTGAAGCCGAAGGTGAAGCAGCCTTCTACGGTCCAAAATTAGATATTCAAGTTAAGACCGCTCTTGGAAAAGAAGAAACTCTTTCTACTATCCAACTTGACTTCTTGCTTCCAGAACGCTTCGACCTTAAATACATCGGAGCTGATGGTGAAGAGCACCGTCCAGTTATGATCCACCGTGGAGTTATCTCAACTATGGAACGCTTCACAGCTATCTTGATTGAGAACTACAAGGGTGCCTTCCCAACATGGCTTGCACCACACCAAGTAACCCTCATCCCAGTATCTAACGAAAAACACGTGGACTACGCATGGGAAGTGGCGAAAAAACTCCGTGACCGCGGTGTCCGTGCAGACGTAGATGAGCGCAATGAAAAAATGCAGTTCAAGATCCGTGCTTCACAAACCAGCAAGATTCCTTACCAATTGATTGTTGGAGACAAGGAAATGGAAGACGAAACAGTCAACGTTCGTCGTTACGGACAAAAAGAAACACAAACTGTCTCAGTAGATGATTTTGTTCAAGCTATCCTAGCTGATATTGCCAACAAATCACGCGTTGAGAAATAAGAACCTAGTAAAAAGTCCTTAAAATCAGAAAAACGCATAATATCAGGTGTTGAACCTTGATACTATGCGTTTTATTCTTTATAATTTAGCTATTTCAAAATTACAAGTTCTCCATTCTTAATTTCCCAAACTTGGTCAAACTTACTTAATAATTCGTTTTGGCGATGTAAAGTAACAATGACGGCACTTGGTAGTTCCAGAACTCTTTCCAATTCCATTTTAAACTGATTAGTATCCAAGGCAGAGAAAGGTTCATCTAGGATAAGCAATGGATTTTTACGATTTTTCTCACGATTTAAATACATTCGTTGTTGCTGACCACCTGACAGGGATTGTGGTGGAATTTTTTCAAAATCTTCTTCTCTAAATTTTTCATTGAAACTATTGAATAGCGTTACATTATTTTCATAACTCGAAATAAATGTATGTTCTTGTTGCAGAATCATACCGAATCTTCCCCAAAGATGGTCCAAAACAAGCCCATCTAGCACAATTTGTCCGTCAAAATCTTCATCTGTTCCATTTAAAATGTTGAGAAGACTACTTTTTCCAGACCCATTCTTACCAATAAGCGCAATTTTATCCCCTTTTTGAATCGTAGCTGAAGTAATTATCAATTTTGATTCTCCCAGTTGTTTGGAAATGTTTTTCAAAGTAATCGTATCAAAAGAATGTTGAGGTGCTTGAACTGAAACGGGTCTCCCAACAATGTTTTGAAAACTCTTGATTACAGGCTTTACGGACTCTAACATTTGTAAATCATAAAGGATTTCCTGTATTGGTTCAGAAAAAGCATTAATATATCCGAAACTCGCCACCACCTCAGGAATACCGAGTTGCTGGTGAGATAGAGAGTAGGCTAAATAAATAAACAGAACAAGACTAATGAATTCAAAAGAAACACCTGTCAATAAGATGCCTGTAATTTTTGTCAAACCATACTTAAAATACTTATCCTGCAAATTCTTTAGAGAACTCTTTTGTTGATTCAAAAAATGCGACATAGTTAGTTTATTTACCAAATGATGTCCCATGAGCAAATCCTCCAAAGTTCGATAGTAATCTCCTTGTTTTTTCAAGTAAACCTGTCTACGATTAGCGGTCAACTTCCCAACGATTTTAGGAATTTGAATACTAATTCCAGTAGAAAAGATTAAAATCAGTGATACAATAGGATTAATTGTTCTGCTAATAATGAAAGCGTAAATGATGATACGTAAAATTTGTTTGATAAAACTCATCAATGGAGGAAGGTAATCCTTTTCCAACGAATCTAGGTCATTAGATTGATAGGAAATATACTCTGCTACTGTTTTCTGCTTAAAATCGTGGTGACTGAGTCCCAGAAGTGAACGAAACCACTCATTTTTCAAAGTAGTCGAAAAGATAATCCCCTGCTTCCAATCAAGTATCATTTGGATATAGTTACAACTCAAATAGCCTGCCACTGACATAGAGTAACCATATAGAGCTACTTGATAATCCCCTTTGATTAATGCCTGCGTGAAATACGGTAACAAAGCTGTGCAGATATTCGATACTACACCAAAAAGAAAATTAAAGAAGAGATACCATCTAATAGTTTTAAGATATGGTAGCATATACGATACTCCTTGCTAATGCGTTTTTTTTACATATCGCAGAACAATCTCTACTATTCCCTATTTCAGATAGTGCGATACTCGGACATTGAGTGCAATAATTGTAAATCACACAAGTACTGCCGTTTTTACTATCATTCAAAATATAATTTGCTATTTTGTAAAATATAGGTCTATCCCATGTTTCTTTGATAGATGTAAAATGAATATTTCCAATACTTCTATTGAAAGTAAGCTTTTTCAGTTTTTCTAACGATTTAGGCTATTTCGTGACACACCCAC
This sequence comes from Streptococcus thalassemiae, assembly GCF_903645285.1. Lineage (GTDB taxonomy): Bacteria > Bacillota > Bacilli > Lactobacillales > Streptococcaceae > Streptococcus > Streptococcus thalassemiae. Next base: position 449,334 of record NZ_CAHJXN010000004.1, read on the forward strand.
AATCCGTGAAAATTCTGGTTATATCAGATTATGTGATTTTCGTAAGAATTTTATATTGTCTCCAATCATGGCAGTCTCCTTTTACTTGATAAAACTATTATCAACATTTAGAAATTAAAAACTGGTTCAAAATCAATAGAATGTGTGTATTCGATACATTCAATAAATTCTTGGAAACAGTTCTACACCAGTTACACAAATCTATATACACCTATCTCATTCAAAATAAAAAGAAAGCTGCAGTTCTTTTAATCCTGTATCAACGATTCATTCTGAAATCGAATAGGAGACATTTCCCAAGTCTACAATTCACTTCATCTCAAATTAATTTTTGTAATTCACCCTTAGTTTATAGATTTTATACTCAACAAAAGTATAAAGCATACAAAACTTCACTTTGAACCAGTATTTATACTATATTCCGTATTAAAAATTCTATTATTGGTTTTGTAAAAAACAGTCTTCAAATATCCTGAAATATAGCAAAAAGAGATTGGGTAAAAACTCATTGTCTCTTCTCACTCAATTATCAGATTTATATCGGAAAACTTAATTCTTACTATCGTTCCTTTTCCGACCTCAGACGCGATGCGAATCTGGTGACCCAGTTCTTCAGAAATTTTCTTAGATAGGTAGAGGCCAAGTCCAGATGACTGCTGGGTTAGGCGTCCATTATACCCTGAAAAGCCACGTTCAAAGACTCGGAGGACATCACTGTTTTTTATCCCGATTCCCGTATCCTTGATACAAAGCTCTTGCCCGTCCATATAAATCTCCAGACCACCTTCCTTAGTGTACTTGAGACTATTTGAGATGATTTGTTCAATGACCACTAGCAGCCACTTTTTATCCGTCACGATTTCTTTATCAAGGTCATGTAGATTGACATTTAAGCCTTTTTGAATAAAGAAAAGAGCATATTTACGAAGTGTTTCCTTGACCAAGTCCTCGATTTGAACCTGCTTTAAGACCAAATCATCATGGAAACTTTCTAAACGCAGGTACTGTAAAACTAGATTGGTATAGGAATCAATCTTGAAAATTTCCTGTTCTAATTGCTGCTTCAGTTGGCGATCGACCACTTCTCCAACTAAGAGTTGACTGGCTGCAATGGGGGTCTTAATCTGATGGACCCACAAGGTATAGTAATCCAGCAAATCAGTCAGTTTTCTTTCTGAATCTGACCTCTGCTGATAGAGTTCCATCTCACGCGCTTCTAATTTTTCAGCCAAAACTCTTTCCAAAGGAGATTCGGCTTCCCTCTCTCCATAGAGAATTTCCTGGCGATAGACCTGCATTTCTACCAATATGTCCCAAGTGAAAAATAAGATGGTTACAAAGCAACACAAGAGAAAAAAATAGAGAAAGTAAATTCCTAAACTGGCAAATAAAAACTGAAAGAGTAAGACCAGAAACGTCAAAGAAAGCAGATAGACAAACAGACGACTACGGGAGCGCAGATAGGCTAGAAAAAATTGTTTCCAATCAAGCATGCTTCAGTCCGTACCCTATCCCTTTCTTGGTCTCGATAAATCCTACCAAGCCCTGCTCTTCCAATTTTTTACGCAAACGAGCCACATTGACAGAGAGCGTATTGTCATCAATGAAAAAGTCACTGTTCCAAAGCTCCCGCATCAGGTCATCACGCGCTACAATATTGCCCGCATGCTCAAATAAAACGCGTAAAATCTGGAATTCGTTCTTGGTCAAATTCAAGACTTGCCCTTGATAATGTAAATCCATTGATTTGGTATTGAGGATAACACCGGCATATTCCAGTAAACTCTCGTCACGCCCAAACTCATAGGAACGACGCAACAAGCCCTGAACCTTGGCTAAAAGAACCTGCTGGTCAAAAGGCTTGGTCACAAAGTCATCCGCGCCCATATTGATTGCCATGACAATATCCATAGCCTGGTCTCTCGAAGACAGAAACATGATAGGCACCTTGGAAATCTTGCGGATTTCCTGACACCAGTGATAGCCATTAAACAAGGGCAAACCAATATCCATGAGGACCAGATGAGGTTCCGACTGAACAAATAGACTCAAAACTTCCATAAAGTCTTCTACCAAGACCACTTCAAATCCCCATTCAGAGAGCATTTTTCCGACTTGTTGACGAATAACCTGATCATCTTCTACTAATAAAATCTTGTGCATCTGATTCTCCTTTGCTATTATTATAACAGATTTTTCCATGCTAGAAGGCCAGAAACTGAATTTGACATAGCTTGTTTTTAGCCAACATAGTGAGGCAATCCTAGTAGCTAATTTGAGGGAAATTTGATAAGATAAATAAAAAGAAAGGAGCTTTTATGACCAATATTTTTGACTATCTGAAAGATGTCGCACACGCTTCCTTTTACGACCTTCCATTGAATGAGTTAGACATTCTAGCCTTAACAGAAACCACCTACTTACCCTTTTATAATCTGATCTCCACAAGTCCTCAGCGACTTTTAGACCTGGCACCTCAGGTTCCAAGGGATCCCAACATGTTGACCAACAAAAATCGCCTCCAACTATTGGATGAGCTATCTCAACACAAGCGCTTCAAAAATTGCAAACTCTCCCATTTTATCAACGACATCGACCCTGAGCTGCAAAAGCAGTTTGCGGCTATGACCTACCGCCTCACTCTCGATACCTATCTGATTGTCTTTCGTGGGACTGATGACAGTATCATTGGCTGGAAGGAAGATTTTCACCTGACCTATATGAAGGAAATTCCTGCTCAAAAGCACGCTCTCCGCTATTTAAAGAACTTTTTTGCCCAACATCCTAAGCAAAAGGTCATTCTGGCTGGGCATTCCAAGGGAGGAAATCTAGCCATCTATGCTGCTAGCCAAATTGAGCAAAGTTTGCAGGATCAAATCACAGCAGTTTATACCTTTGATGCGCCTGGTCTCCACAAAGAACTGACACAAACTGAGGACTATCAAAGGATAATGGATAGAACCAAGGTCTTCATCCCACAAGGTTCCATTATCGGTATGATGATGGAAATCCCTAACCACCAAATCATCGTGCACAGTACTGCCTTTGGTGGTATCGCCCAGCACGATACATTTAGTTGGCAGATTGAGGACAAACACTTCATTCAACTGGACAAGACCAACAGTGATAGCCAACAAGTTGACACAACCTTCAAGGAGTGGGTGGCCACAGTCCCTGATGAGGAACTCCAGCTCTATTTCGACCTCTTCTTTGGCACCATTCTTGATGCTGGTATCACCTCTATCAATGACTTGGCTTCCTTAAAGGCGATTGAACACATTCATCATCTCTTTGTCCAAGCGCAATCCCTCACTCCAGAAGAAAGGGAAACCATGGGACGCCTCACCCAGTTATTGATTGATACCCGTTACCAAGCCTGGAAAAATAGGTAAAAAGCTTATGAAAAGGTAATACTCTTCGAAAATCTCTTCAAACCACGTCAGCGTCGCCTTACCGTATATATGTGACTGACTTTGTCAGTCTTATCTACAACCTCAAAGCGGTGCTTTGAGCAACCTGCGGCTAGCTTCCTAGTTTGCTTTTTGATTTTCATTGAGTATAAAAACCTTCTCATAAGCTTTTTTATTTTAAAGAAAAAATTACTCCTTCATCTGACTCTCTGCATCGGCCACGACTTGTTCTAGACTGGTCTGACCAAGCTCAGCCTCCATAGCCAGCTGGATTCTCTCCAACTTTTGATCCAAAACCTCATGAATATGAGCTCCGACTGGGCAATTTGGATTCGGATTGTCATGGAAACTGAAGAGTTGACCAGTCTTACCAAGACACTCAACCGCCTGATAAACATCTAATAGACTAATGTCTTTAAGATCCTTAACAATCTCTGTTCCGCCCGTTCCACGCGCTACTGAAATCAGCTCTGCCTTCTTCAACTGGGACAAGGTTTTTCTGATAATGACAGGATTGACCCCGACACTAGCAGCCAGAAAATCACTGGTCACCTTGCTTTCCTTCCCCTCTAGGGCAATGATTATCAGCATATGAGTCGCAATGGTAAATCTACTTGGAATTTGCATCCTCTTCTCCTTTTTACGAGGCTACCCTGCCTCTACTCTTCTTTTTCTATTATTATACCCTTTTTAGTTGTAATGTCAATCGTTACCACTTTTCAACCAGGCATCTAATTCCCTATCATAGCCCTCTTTCTGGGCCAATTCTCTCAGAAATTCCTGATGATGAGTATGGTGGATACCATTGACCAGACTTTCATAGTAAACCTCAAAATAGGGAAGTTTGAGGTCTTTAGCCAACTTCAATTCAGCTGCCACATCGTAGTCTACCCGTCGGAAGTCCATATCTACCAAGCCCTTGTCATCAAACTCCAAAACCATATACTGGGCTCGCAAGTCCTTCCGCAACTGGGCATCTAAAAAGAAAGGTTGCCCAATCGAACCCGGATTGACAATCAATTGCCCACCAGTCCCGTAACGAAGTAACTGCTGGTGAATATGACCATAAACAGCAATATCACAAGGGGGATTGATCACCAAGCGGTCAAAATCCTCTTGCGCTCCAGTATGAATCAACTCTCGCCCCCAGTTCTTATCAGGCAGATGGTGGCTAATTCCCACCGTCAAATCCCCAAACTGACGATGAAGCTGGAGAGGTTGATTGTGGAGCAGTTCAATTTCTTCTAGGGAAATTTCCTCTAAAACATACTGGCACTGGCGCAAGAGATAGCGTTGACTGGGGCGAGTACTATCCAATTCCTTACGGACACCATGCCAAAGACTGTCTTCCCAGTTTCCCAAAACTCTAGCCGTAATCGGTAGTTGAGCCAACAAGTCCAAAATCCTTCTACGCCCTGTCCCTGGCATGAGAATATCTCCCAAAAGCCAGTATTCATCCACTCCTAGCTGCCGAGCATCTGCCAAAACAGCCTCCAAGGCGGTGGTATTCCCATGAATATCTGAAAGAAGAGCTATTTTCGTCATATCCATCTCCTCGTTTTTTCTCTTGCAATAAGTATAACATAAAAAGTCACAGCTAGAGAAATCTAGCTTTTTTTGATATACTAGATAAAGATATTAGACAAGAGGAAGCGAATGACCCCGAATAAAGAAGACTATCTAAAATGTATTTATGAAATTGGCATAGACCTGCATAAAATTACCAACAAGGAAATTGCGGCTCGTATGCAAGTCTCTCCCCCTGCCGTAACTGAAATGATTAAACGGATGAAAAGTGAAAACCTCATCCTTAAGGACAAGGAATGTGGCTATCTACTGACAGACCTCGGACTCAAACTGGTCTCTGAGCTCTATCGTAAGCACCGCTTGATTGAAGTTTTTCTAGTTCATCATTTAGACTATACGAGTGACCAGATTCACGAAGAAGCTGAGGTCTTGGAACATACTGTCTCTGACCTGTTCGTGGAAAGACTGGATAAACTACTAGGTTTCCCTAAAACCTGCCCCCACGGAGGAACCATTCCTGCCAAGGGAGAACTCCTAGTTGAAATCAATACCCTGCCACTAGCTGACATCAAGGAAGCTGGCTCCTATCGCCTAACTCGGGTGCACGATAGTTTTGACATTCTCCATTATCTGGACAAGCACTCACTTCACATCGGTGACCAGCTCCAAGTCAAGCAGTTTGATGGCTTCAGCAACACCTTCACTATCCTTAGTAAAGATGAGGATTTACAAGTAGGTATGGACATTGCAAAACAACTCTATGTCGAAAAAATCAACTAATTTCTCAAGTCCCCTACCACCCCTGAAAGTTTGATTTTCAGGGTTTTCTTATCTATTTTTTGTATCAAAAACAATGGTAAACGCTTTCATTCTTTAACTAAATATTGTATAATAACTATATACAATATTACGTCACCAACAGATGAAAACAGGAGGGTTTATCATGAAAAACATCATCTTCATCAAAACTATTCAACTCCTTGTCATTGATGGAATCATGTTGGCATTTTTGACATTTAAAGAAGGGCTTACTTGGGATTGGATTTTAATTTATAGCGGTTGGCTCATTTTCTTTCATCCTGTGCTATTGACCTATCTTTCTAACCAGCTTTGTGACCACTTTAGTCAACTCTATTCTCAGATTAGACCGAGATTCTGGCGATTTGCCTTACAAATCCTCCTCTGGGATAGCCTGATGATTCTCTCCTTGATATGTTTAAGTAGCATCCCACTTTTCCTTCAGGGAACTCTCCTCATCCTAGGACATCTCATACTTTCCTATCACATAAGCCAAAGCCTGAAAAGAGACTTCCCAAAAGCCTATCAGGAACCGATTTCATTTTGGGGTATTTTATGATAGATGAGAAAGACCAAGCCGGCTGGGCTTGGTCTTTCTTATCTATTTTTAGTATCTAGGATAATGGTAACTGGCCCATCATTGACCAGCTCAACCTGCATATCCGCTCCAAAAATACCTGTCTGAACGGGCACTTCTTGCGCTAATTTTTGATTGAATGCATCATAGAAGTCTGATGCAATATCAGGCTTGGCTGCCCCTGTAAAGGCTGGACGATTGCCTTTCTTGGTATCCGCAAAGAGGGTAAACTGAGAAATAGAGAGGATTTCTCCTTCAATATCTTTGACAGACAGGTTCATCTTGCCTTCTGCATCTGAAAAAATCCGCATGTTGACCAGTTTTCTCACGGCATAGTCCAAATCTTCCTCTTGGTCCTCTGGTCCAACTCCAACCAGCAATAAGAGTCCCTGATTGATTTTTCCCTGAACCTGACCTTCGATACTCACTTGGGCTTTTTTAACCCGTTGGATAATGATTTTCATAATAGCCTTTCTAGTAAGAGCTAGGCCAATTAGCCATTGGTCCGTTTGACAGAATAGACTTCTGGCACACTCTTAATCTTGTCCACAACCGTGGTTAACGTCGAGAGGTTAGCAATACCAAAGGATACATGGATATTAGCAAATTTCATATCCTTGGTTGGTTGAGCGTTAACTGTTGAGATATTCTTGGTTGTGTTTGAAAGAACTTGCAGTACATCGTTCAACAGTCCTGTACGGTTGAGGCCGTAAATATCGATATGGGCCATATACTCCTTATTTGAGCTAGAGTACTGGTCTTCCCACTCCACATCAAGGAGACGTTGCTCGTAGTTTTCTTGGGCACGCAGGTTCATACAGTCCACACGGTGAATAGCCACACCACGACCCTTGGTGATATAGCCAACAATATCGTCACCAGGAACGGGATTACAACACTTGGCAATCCGCACTAGGAGACCTGAGGCTCCTTCAATGACCACACCACCCTCATGCTTAACCTTGAGGGTTTCTTTATTTTCAACCTTGATCTCGCCACCTTTGACAAGTTCTTCTGCCTCAGCCTTGGCCTTGGCACGTTCTTCTTCACGGCGTTCCTTTTCAGTCAGACGGTTAAAGACGGTAATGGCACCGATTTCCCCGAAACCAATGGCCGCAAAGAGGGATTCTTCTGTCTTGTAGCTGGTCTTTTGCAGAACTTGATCCATGTGGCGCTTGTCCATAAATTTATTGGCCACATAGCCGTTTTCTTGGAACTGAGCCATCAGCATTTCACGACCCTTGTTAACGGATAATTCCTTATCTTGATTTTTAAAGAACTGACGAATCTTGTTGCGGGCCTTACTGGTCTTGACCATATTGAGCCAATCACGGCTTGGCCCAAAGGAGTTCGGGTTAGTGACAATTTCAACCTGATCCCCTGTCTTGAGCTTGGTTGTCAGTGGAACCATACGGCCATTGACCTTGGCACCAGTCGCTTTTTCACCGACCTTGGTATGGATTTCATAGGCAAAGTCAATCGGTCCTGAATCTTTTGGAAGGGAACGGACAGCTCCATCTGGGGTAAAGACGTAAATCTCCTCAGCCAGATAGTTTTCCTTAACTGAATCCACAAATTCCTTGGCATCATCAGCCTGGTCTTGGAGCTCCATCATCTCCTTGATCCAGTTCATCCCAATAGCCGATTCCTTGCTGTTAACCTGCCCCTTAACACCTTTCTTATATGCCCAGTGAGCCGCAACTCCGTACTCAGCCACCTCGTGCATGGCTTTAGTTCGAATCTGGAATTCAATCGGCCCTTTTGGCCCATAAACTGTCGTATGGATAGACTGGTAACCATTGGCCTTGCGGTTAGCGATATAATCTTTGAAACGACCAGGCATGGGTTTCCAAAGCTCATGCACATAACCAAGCATGGCATAAACATCACTTTGGGTATCCAAAATACAACGAATGGCAATCAGGTCATAGATTTCCTCAAACCGTTTTCTCTTGTCCTGCATTTTGCGGAAAATCGAGTAAATATGCTTGGGACGACCGTAAATTTTCCCTTTTAGGTGACGATCTGTCGTATATTCCTCTAATTTTGTGACCACTTCATCCACCAAGGCCTCACGCTCTCTGCGCTTTTCCTTCATCATATGGGTAATCTTGTAAAACTCTGTCGGATTGAGATAACGGAAAGACAGGTCTTCCAATTCCCATTTGACACTGGAAATCCCCAAACGATGGGCAAGTGGGGCATAGATTTCCATGGTTTCTTTGGAAATGCGCTCCTGCTTGTCTTTTCGAAGGTGTTTAAGCGTCCGCATATTGTGCAAGCGGTCAGACAGTTTGACCAAGATAACACGGATGTCCTCAGACATGGCCATGAGCATCTTGCGATGATTTTCAGCTAATTGCTCTTCGTGAGACTTGTACTTAACTTTACCAAGCTTAGTAACCCCATCTACGATTACCCGCACATCAGGACCAAACTCCCTTTCCAAATCGTCCAAGGTCGCATCAGTATCTTCCACCACATCATGCAAGAAACCACAAGCTACCGTTACAGCATCCAGCTTGAGTTTGGCTAAAATACCTGCCACTTGGATAGGGTGAATAATGTAAGGTTCGCCAGATTTGCGATACTGGCCACTGTGGCATTCAACAGCATAGACCAAGGCCTTATGGACAAAATGAACATCCTCTTCCGTTAAATATTCTTTGGTTAAAGCGACAACTTCTTCGCCTGTTAAATTCACTTCTTTTGGCATCTCTACTCTCCAATTCTTCCTACCATTTTATCACTTTTTTAAGAATATGAAAACTAGATTGGAACAGAATAAGAAAAAAATAATTCAGAATTGCTTGATAATTCTGAATTATTAGTCTATAATATATTACGAAGTTAGATTTTAAACTTAGGTGATAGAAGGAGAGATAGAAGAACGGAAACCATATTGTAACCGAAAGACTTTCTGACTTCCCCAATTCCATTGAAGATACGAAAGATAAACGGTGGAACTCGTGTCACATACAATGGTACCTTGACTGGATTTTGGAATTAAAAATCCTCAAGATGCTTTCTTTTATCCTTTAGTTTATAAGGAGAACGCCTATGAAAAAAACTGCTATTTCTATCTTTTCTCTCCTAGTGTTAGGAGTTTGCTGCCTGTTCCTATTCAGCCAGCAAAGCTATAAAAAAACAGTCGTTCAATACTATGCTAACGACCAGAACCTGCCCAATAGGATAACTTATAGTGAATATAGTGACAAACGAGAAGCCAACTACGGTGGCACTCTAAACATCACATCTATCAAACAAGCTAATGACGGAGTTTATGCAACCTATGAAGGGCAATTGACACCTCTCCAATAGTGATAAATTGATAACCAGCCTGTCTTCATCTAGTCATGCTGGTTTTTAAGTTCATCCTAAATCCTTACCTATTCTCCCTAACTGTGCTATACTTAATTTAGTACATTCTTTGTGATTGGAGCCAATATGAAAATCCATAAAACCGTGAATCCTGTTGCCTATGAAAACACCTATTACCTAGAAGGCGAAAATCACCTCATCGTTGTCGATCCTGGTAGCCATTGGGAAGCTATTCGTCAGACAATAGAGAAGATCAACAAACCGATCTGTGCCATTCTATTGACCCATGCCCATTATGACCATATTATGAGTCTGGACTTGGTTCGCGAGACTTTTGGCAATCCTCCTGTCTATATCGCAGAGAGCGAAGCCAGCTGGCTCTACACTCCTGTCGACAATCTCTCTGGTCTCCCTCGCCACGATGATATGGAAGATGTAGTCGCAAAACCTGCAGAACACACTTTTATCTTTCACGAAGAATACCAACTGGAGGAATTTCGTTTCACTGTCTTGCCAACACCAGGTCACTCTATCGGCGGTGTTTCTATCGTCTTTCCGCAAGCTCATTTGGTATTAACTGGTGATGCCCTTTTCCGTGAAACCATCGGACGGACTGATCTTCCAACTGGTAGCATGGAACAACTCCTCCATAGTATCCAGACTCAACTCTTCACCCTACCAAACTACGATGTCTATCCAGGACATGGTCCAGCTACGACCATCGCCCATGAAAAGACCTTTAATCCTTTTTTCTAGTAAAATGATGACAATCAATAGCACAATTTAAGTAAACTATCCAGCAAATCTTTCTATTACAAAAGGCATCCTATCATGGTTTTCACACCTGATTGGATGCCTTTTTCTGATGACTAGATTTTTTGCATTACCAAATAATCACGCGCTCTTCTGGTGAACGCCACATACCGTCGCCTTCTTTGACATCATAGGTTGTAAAGAAATCATCGAAGTTTGGCACTTGCACATTGACACGGAGTTTGGCTGGCGCGTGCACATCGACGCTGGCCAAAAGTTTCATAAATTCTGGACGACCTTTCATGCGCCAGATGCGACCAAAGTTGTAGAAGAATTCTTCTGCTGAGAAGTCTGCTTCTCTCTTAGCTGCTTCAAGCGCTGCTGCGATTCCTCCCAAGTCAGCCACATTTTCTGACACAGTCAATTTACCGTTGATGGTTGCACCATAAGAATCCTGTCCATCAAACTGGTCAATAACTTTTTGTGTTTTCTCCTTGAAGGCAGCATAGTCGCTCTCTGTCCACCAATCCTTGAGGCTACCATTTTCATCAAAGGACGCTCCGTTGGTATCAAAGGCGTGAGAAATTTCATGGGCAATCACTGCCCCAATACCACCGTAGTTAGCAGAAGATGACTGATGCAAGTCATAGAAAGGAGCCTGTAAAATAGCCGCCGGGAAGACAATCAGGTTCTTCTGTGGATTGTAATAAGCATTGACCATATGAGCAGGCATGCCCCATTCTTTGTAGTCTACAGGTTGGTTCCACTTGCTCCAACTGTGCTTGATTTCCACACACGCAAAGGCTAGAGCATTGTCAAAAAGACTAGCAGTCTCATCCACTACCTTGTCCTTGTAGCGTGCTGGCAATTCTTCTGGGTAACCGATGTAAGGCTTGATAACATTGAGTTTGACGATAGCCTTGTCACGAGTTTCTGGAGTCAGCCAGTCATTCTTGGCCAAGCGTTCCTTATAGACATCAATCATGGTTGCCACTTTTTTCTCCACGTCCGCCTTAGCTTCTGGGGAGAATTTTTCATGGGCATACCAGAGACCCAAGGCTTGTTTGAAAGGACCTTGTGCTAGCTGGTAGGCAGCTTTAATCTTGTCTTTGGCTTCTGGAACTCCAGAAAGCGCACGGCTATAGGCACCTGACAAGACACGGATTTCTTCTGTTAAATAGCTGGTTGAAAGATTGACAACACTCAAAATCAAGGTTGCCTTGAGAAGAGGCCAGGCTTCTTCACTATAGAATTGCTCTGCTGCTTGCCAGAAGCGTTCCTCATCTACAATAACCTTGTCTGGCACTTGTCCAAGAACGGCTTGGAAGAAGTCATCCAAAGGTAGGGCAGGCGCAAATTTCTTGAAATCTTCGTAATCATATGGATGGTAAAGTTTAGCATACTCTGAACTTTCTTCATTAGAAAGCACTACTGCCGCAACTCGGCGGTCCAATTCTAGTCTTTTCTCTAGCAAGTCTTCAATTTCTACATCAGAGAAATCATAAGCCTTGAGAAGATTTGCGCTGGTTTCTTTCCACAAAGTCAAGAGCTCCTCGCGCTGAGGATGGTCTTCAGCATAGTAGGTCGTATCTGGCAAAATCGTGCTTGGAGCGCTAGCCCACAAAACGTTGATTCTGGCATCCATAAAGTCTGGCGATACACCAAAAGGAAGGAAATTAGGTTTGCCAGCAAGCTCAAACTCTGCTAGTTTAGCTGTAAAATCCTCAAAAGTCTCCAATTCTTGGAATTCTTTAAGAAGTGGTAAGACAGGTTTGATACCGTCGGCTTCTCTCTTGTCAAAATCACGAACTAGGCGGTGGTATTTGACAAAGTTCGCCAAGATAGCATCCTCAGGCACCTCTTCATCTGCCAACCACTTGTCTGTTGTCGCCAACATCAAGTCTTCAATTTCCTGGTCTAAATCAACAAAACCTCCCGTTTGAGACTTATCTGCTGGAATTTCAGCTGTCTGTTGCCATTCCCCATTGATAGCATCATAAAAATCATCTTGATAACGTGTCATCTTGTTCTCGCTTTCATTTGTACTTGTTTTTAGCTTAACAAAAATTGCTTGGGAATGCAATTAAAAATGAACGGATGTTTCCCATCATTTTTCAGTTATTATTTTAATTTTTTCAAAAATTAACTTGACTTAATTTTTTTTTTAATGTATATTAAGAGACAGGAGGAATATAAGTTTATGATACGTATCGAAAACCTCAGTGTCTCCTACAAAGAAACGTTGGCACTTAAGGATATTTCACTAGTGCTCCACGGACCAACAATTACCGGTATTATTGGTCCAAACGGTGCTGGGAAATCAACATTATTAAAAGGGATGCTGGGAATTATCCCACATCAAGGTCAGGCATTTCTCGATGACAAGGAAGTTAAAAAATCCTTACATCGAATCGCCTATGTCGAACAAAAAATCAATATCGACTACAACTTTCCCATCAAGGTCAAGGAATGTGTCTCGCTAGGACTCTTTCCCTCTATCCCTCTCTTTCGAAGTTTAAAGGCTAAACATTGGAAGAAAGTGCAAGAGGCCCTTGAAATTGTCGGTCTAGCTGACTACGCTGAACGTCAAATCAGCCAACTGTCTGGAGGTCAATTCCAGCGGGTCTTGATTGCTAGATGTTTGGTTCAGGAAGCCGACTATATCCTCTTGGATGAACCCTTTGTTGGGATTGACTCTGTCAGTGAGGAAATCATCATGAATACGCTGAGAGATTTGAAAAAAGCTGGGAAGACGGTTCTCATCGTCCACCACGACCTCAGCAAGGTTGCCCACTACTTCGATCAAGTCTTGCTTGTCAATCGAGAAGTGATTGCCTTTGGTCCAACCAAAGAAACCTTTACCGAAGCCAATCTCAAAGAAGCTTACGGTAATCGACTCTTTTTCAATGGAGGTGACCTATGATTACAGAATTTATCGATGGATTGCAAAAATTCCATTTCTTACAAAATGCCTTGATAACAGCTATTGTCATCGGGGTCGTAGCTGGAGCTGTAGGATGTTTCATCATTCTACGCGGGATGTCACTCATGGGAGATGCCATTTCACATGCTGTCTTGCCAGGTGTAGCCCTCTCCTTCATCTTGGGCGTTGACTTCTTTATCGGAGCCATTGTCTTTGGATTGCTAGCTGCCATCATCATTACCTACATCAAGGGGAACTCGATTATCAAAAGCGATACCGCCATCGGCATTACCTTTTCTTCTTTCTTAGCCCTCGGTATCATCTTGATTAGTGTCGCTAAAAGTTCAACTGACCTTTTCCATATCCTTTTTGGTAATATTCTAGCCGTCCAAGATACGGATATGTTTATCACTATGGGCGTAGGGGCGGTCATTCTCTTGTTAATCTGGATTTTCTTCAAGCAACTCTTGATAACTTCCTTTGATGAACTTCTGGCTAAAGCCATGGGAATGCCTGTCAATTTCTATCACTACCTCCTCATGATACTCCTGACTCTCGTGTCTGTGACAGCCATGCAAAGTGTTGGAACTATCCTGATTGTAGCCATGCTGATTACCCCAGCTGCAACTGCTTATCTGTATGCTAATAGCCTGAAAAGTATGATTTTCCTTTCCTCAACCTTTGGAGCTACAGCTTCAGTTTTGGGACTCTTTATTGGCTATAGTTTAAACTTAGCAGCTGGTTCTAGCATCGTACTTACAGCTGCTAGCTTCTTCTTAATCAGTTTCTTTATCTCTCCTAAACAACGATATTTGAAACTGAAAAATAAACATTTGTTAAAATAAGGGGCAAAACCCCAATAAATTGGAGGATCTAATGAAAAAATTAGGTACATTACTCGTTCTCTTTCTTTCCGTTATTGCTCTTGTAGCATGTGCTAGCGGAAAAAAAGATGCAGCTTCTGGTCAAAAACTAAAAGTTGTTGCTACAAACTCAATCATCGCTGATATTACTAAAAATATTGCTGGTGACAAGATTGATCTTCACAGTATCGTTCCGATTGGACAAGACCCACACGAATACGAACCACTTCCTGAAGATGTTAAGAAAACTTCTGAGGCAGACCTCATTTTCTATAACGGTATCAACCTTGAAACAGGTGGCAATGCTTGGTTTACCAAATTGGTAGAAAATGCCAAGAAAACTGAAAACAAAGACTACTTTGCAGTCAGCGAAGGGGTTGAAGTTATCTACCTTGAAGGAAAAAATGAAAAAGGTAAAGAAGACCCACACGCTTGGCTCAACCTTGAAAATGGGATTATCTTTGCTAAAAATATCGCTAAACAATTGAGCGCCAAAGACCCTAACAACAAAGAATTCTATGAAAAAAATCTCAAAGAATATACTGATAAGTTAGACAAACTTGATAAAGAAAGTAAGGATAAATTTAATAACATCCCTGCTGAAAAGAAACTCATTGTAACCAGCGAAGGAGCATTCAAATACTTCTCTAAAGCCTATGGTGTCCCAAGTGCTTACATCTGGGAAATCAATACTGAAGAAGAAGGAACACCTGAACAAATCAAGACCTTGGTTGAAAAACTTCGCCAAACAAAAGTTCCTTCACTCTTTGTAGAATCTAGTGTGGATGACCGTCCAATGAAGACTGTTTCACAAGACACAAACATCCCAATCTACGCACAAATCTTTACTGACTCTATCGCAGAACAAGGTAAAGAAGGCGACAGCTACTACAACATGATGAAATACAACCTTGACAAGATTGCTGAAGGATTGGCAAAATAAGCCTCTGAAAAACGTCATTCTCATATGAGCTGGCGTTTTTTCTATGCCCACATTTCCGGTCAAATCATTGGAAAATTTCGACTGTTTCAGCTACAATGGAAGAAAAAAGATTGGAGTATCCTATGGTAACTTTTCTCGGAAATCCTGTGAGCTTTACAGGTAAACAACTACAAGTCGGCGACAAGGCGCTTGATTTTTCTCTTACTACAACAGATCTTTCTAAAAAATCTCTGGCTGATTTTGATGGCAAGAAAAAAGTTTTGAGTGTCGTTCCTTCTATCGATACAGGCATCTGCTCAACTCAAACACGTCGTTTTAATGAAGAATTGGCTGGACTGGACAACACGGTCGTATTGACTGTTTCAATGGACCTACCTTTTGCTCAAAAACGTTGGTGCGGTGCTGAAGGCCTTGACAATGCCATTATGCTTTCAGACTACTTTGACCATTCTTTCGGGCACGATTATGCCCTCTTGATCAACGAATGGCACCTATTAGCACGCGCAGTCTTTGTCCTCGATACTGACAATACGATTCGCTACGTTGAATACGTGGATAATATCAATTCTGAGCCAAACTTCGAAGCCGCAATTGCAGCTGCTAAAGCCCTATAGAAAAAATCCTCTGTCACAAAGAGTTCCCTGCTCTTTGAAACGGAGGATTTTTGTTATTCTTTAATTATTGTTTATTTTGAAATGAATCCTTCAAAATCTTTTAGTTGAAAATTATATTTTTCAGTGAGTAACACATTATCCACTGCAATATCTTCTCCCAATGGGTAAATATTTCTTTTGAAACGGTTGTAGGAGGAAAATCTCTCCTACACTATTATTGATTTTGAGAGAAAATTGCAAAATATCATCTACCAAACTTTCAATTATTAAGATTTTTTGCAGTTTATCTGAATTAGAATCGCAAGACTTCTCGATAATATAATTGTCGAATTTTTTCATTCTAACTTTCTCTTCACTATTTCTTCCTTTATCAAGAAAAAGTTACCTCAATATTGATAAAGTACAATTCTAAATTAACTCCAATTATTGATTCATGATAATATTTCAGTAACTCATCATGCAATTAAAAACAAGGATTTTTATTTCAGACGATCCATCGTGAACACTTCATCAGCCATCTCCCAAATTGCCGGATTATGTGTTGCGATAATGATTAGCTTATTATCATCTCGAAGAGATAGCAAAATCTCCATAATCAACTGAGAGGTTGCTGGGTCTATTGAAGCTGTTGGCTCATCTGCCAGAATAAGGGGTGGATTCTTTAAGATAACTTTTGCCAAGGCAACCCGTTGCGATTCTCCGCCCGATAACTCAAAGATGCGCTTATCTAGGTCAAGATAAGCCAGGCCGACCTGTTCTAAAGCCTGCTTCTGCCTCAACCGCTGTTCCGACCGACTCAACTTTTGACCAATGAGACCTAGCTTAAGGTTTTCTTCAATACTTTGGTTTTCAATTAAGCCAAAGTTCTGGAAGAGGTAGCCCAATTCGTGACGGAAAAAATCACTCGATTTATAATTGGCCAAGTCTTTACCTCGGTAAAAAATCGTCCCATCATAAGATTCTAATTTCCCAATCATGTTCATCAAGGTTGTTTTTCCGCTACCACTTGAACCAATTAAGGCATAGACTTTTCCAGCCTCAAATGTCATTGAAAGATTCGAAAATAACTCTCGTTCTCCAAAAGATTTACTCACCTGTTTAAGTTCAATCATATTAACCTCCCTTCAAAACAAGCATGGACATCTTGTTTTCTTTCTGCATTTGGACATGTAACTGTAAAAGAGATAGACCAGTAAAGAGTAACAAGACTAAGAAAGCAACTAGTATCTCTACCTGAAGAAATACACTCGCAACAAATCCCAGTAAAAACACACCCAGTTGAGCAAAGAGATAAGTGCGATGGATTTCTAAGAACCTGAGACCTGCAATGCGTTTGATAAAAATGGCACGTCTAAATTCTTCAAAGTAGAGCCTATTCATAGTGTTAAACAACAAGATTGAAGTTGCAATCCCAAGCACAGCTCCTGCTAGCATTACCCAACGTTCCCTCTGGATATTATCCAATAATGTGATGTAGTTGTGGTAACCTGTTTGCATTTCTGAGACCCAATTTTCAATGCCTTGTCTCTGGATAAGCTCTTGGGCATCAGACAATTGATTAAAGAGAATGTAGTTCTGTACTGCGTCTATCCAAAACAAAATGGACTGTGGACCAGTTGATTGGGGTGTTATAACAATGATGATTGGATCTTTCAAAAATTGTTGGTAAGAAATAGGGGTCGTATTATACACAAAACGATCCTGACCTGATTCCAAATAACCTACCGTAGCAGTCATTTGCTGTCGTTCATCTTGACTAGACATGCGACTGGTTAAGTCGTCTTCAAAAACAGATTTATAATGTTCTTCCTCTGAACGGAGGTGTTCAGGCAGCAATAAGACAAACTCCCCTACATCAAGGTGATTCATCTTTTGCTCAATAGTTGTATCTACAGGAATGTTTTGACGCTCCAAGTATTGCGGTGTGACGATAAGGACATTGCCATTCGGGCTGTAATCGTACCATTCTGTAGAGGTTATAAAGTTTTTGGAGGAAGCCATGCCATTTTGCAAAGTACGGTCAATTAACTGGTGTCTAGATAAGAAAGCCTTTTGTTCTGAAACAGCCAGATCCATCAATTGATACCAAGTTCTGAGTTTCCTTTGAGCTTGTTCATCAAAACCAGGACTCGTTCCTTCACGGCTGATTGATAGGGTAATCAGTTGCCTTTCCTGGCTCCAAGCCTCTTGTCCAATCCGATGCTGTTGCCAGGCTTGGGAATACTTTAAGCTACTCCCTATTCCCAGCGTTACAATAATAATCGCTAATAGTTGACCGATTAAAATCAAACTAATGATTCCTCTGACAGGCACTTGCCCTTTTATAATCTGTATCAGGTGTATCTTTTTTATCCCAACTGCGAAGAGTTGAGCGAAAAACAGGGAGATCGACAACAAGATGAGATTATAACTGAGCAAGCCTGCTCCTATGGTCATTAGGGATTGCGTTGGAAGCGACAGAATTTTTTGCATAAGAATGGTGAGCACGCCAGCTAAACTGAAACCAACAGCTATCCCTTTCAAATCCTCACCAACTGGTCTAAGAAAAATGGACCACCGTTTCTCTCCTGAAATGAGGCGAATGCCCGACGACCGTAATTGGCTAATTTGACTAATTAAAGTCAGTGCTCCAAAGGTTAAGATGAAAATCAATAGACTGATTAACTGAAATCCGTTACTAAAGATAGCCATTAACGTAGATAGTTTAGATGGAATTGTCAGGTGCATATTAGTCAAGCCAAGTTGACTTAGCTCCTCCCTTAGCAAGTGAATATCTAGGTGTCCATCGAATACAAAATAGTTTGTTTCAACACTACTACTTTGAGCATCTTCTAGATTTTTTTCCTGTAGCCCATCAGGCAACTTTCCGTCTCCAAAGGTCGTATAAGAAAAAACTGTAGTACCTTCTGAGTTAGGATCTTGGTGTTGAATCGCAATAAAGCTATCTGTTTCTTCTGCTAGTTTTTCCAAGCGTGTAGCAACATGCTGAAAAGTTGTTTCAGGGGAAGAATCATGTACAACAACGTTGGGGTAATAATGGGAGACATATGTATCAGTCCAAATGGTAAATACCCAAACAAAGAACAAACTAGCAAGCAGGTTGGATATGAGTATAAATAATTTTTTCATAGTGCATTCCTTATTCTAAAACGGAGGGCAGAAATACCCCTGACCTCTATAAACTAACAAGCTTACTAAACTATTGATAAAAGAATCTTCTTCAATTATTCTTTACCATCCTGCATCAAATCTAATTTTTAACATATTATTCCTCCTCTGAATGAAATATTCTGAAAATGAGCGAAATGCAACTACATATTTTAATTAGAAATCTCAGTCTGAATTATAGTATCCTATTTTTTCCTCCTTTCTAACTGCACGTTCCTTTCTACAGGCAGAGACCTAATTTTATAAACTAATCTTAAATACTTTAGATTTTGTAACTCATAATTTTCAACAGTTGGTTAGCTATGAAAGCATTTTATCAAACATCTCCATTCTTATATCTATCTGGTATTGTTACAAGCTCTCATAAGAATACCTTTCTCTAAATAGTTGAATTTTAAAGTAATACGAAATCAATCAGCCTTCCCAACATCAAGTCCATTCGATTTTTTTGTGATTGTACTCGAACTTCCAATTGTCTATTCTTCTGAACAAACTGTTGATAGGGAATTGTATTACCAAATGCAAGAACACTTAGTAATACAAATATAACTATTTTTTTAATTCCACGATTTCTCCTCATCTTATATTATGAACCTCCTTTCTTTCTGCTTAATTCTAACACACATATGAAAATCAGTCAAGTTTTTATGTCTATTTTTACTTTTTTCGGGATTTATTACCATAAAGAATTATTTATTCCTTTAACTTGCTATTTTGAACTAAAAATTTTATAATGAAATTAAGCAAATAGGAAGGTTTATTATCTTTAATGAATACACTCGCAGAGAAATTCAGATTGAAAAGAAAAGAGTTGAGAC
>NZ_CAHJXN010000005.1 GCF_903645285.1 Streptococcus thalassemiae
ATAAAGCCGTAGAAGATGGTAAGAGAGTCTTAGGTAAAGCGAACGCAACTCAAGCGGAAGTAGATGCAGCAAAACAAGCTATCCAAACAGCTAAAGAGCAGTTAGATGGATCAGAAACTAATAAAGCTGAACTTACAACAGCAACATCTACAGATGCGGAAAGCACAAAAGCTAATGATGCGAAGTACTACAATGGAAGTGCAGAGAAGAAAGCCGCTTATGATAAAGCCGTAGAAGATGGTAAGAAAGTCTTAGGTAAAGCGAACGCAACTCAAGCAGAAGTAGATGAAGCGAAACAAGCTATCCAAACAGCTAAAGAGCAGTTAGATGGATCAGAAACTAATAAAGCTGAACTTACAACAGCAACATCTACAGATGCGGAAAGCACAAAAGCTAATGATGCGAAGTACTACAACGGAAGTGCAGAGAAGAAAGCCGCTTATGATAAAGCCGTAGAAGATGGTAAGAGAGTCTTAGGTAAAGCGAACGCAACTCAAGCAGAAGTAGATGAAGCGAAACAAGCTATCCAAACAGCTAAAGAGCAGTTAGATGGAGCAGAAACCAATAAAGAAGCTCTAACAACAGCAACATCTACAGATGCGGAAAGCACAAAAGCTAATGATGCGAAGTACTACAACGGAAGTGCAGAGAAGAAAGCCGCCTATGATAAAGCCGTAGAAGATGGTAAGAGAGTCTTAGGTAAAGCGAACGCAACTCAAGCGGAAGTAGATGCAGCAAAACAAGCTATAGAAGATGCCAAAGGCAAATTAGATGGAGCAGAAACCAATAAAGAAGCTCTAACAACAGCAACATCTACAGATGCGGAAAGCACAAAAGCTAATGATGCGAAGTACTACAACGGAAGTGCAGAGAAGAAAGCCGCCTATGATAAAG